>NC_014158.1:0-625702 GCF_000092225.1 Tsukamurella paurometabola DSM 20162 | reverse complement strand
TTGATGGTGTCGGCGACGGGCAGCACGGGAATGACCGCGCTCGCCCCCTCCCGCAGGGCTGCGACCACTCGGTGGATCATCGGTCCCGGCGTCAACGGTCGGGCGGCGTCATGCACCAGCACCAGATCGGCGTCGCCCGCGGCGGCGAGGCCGGCCCGCACGGAGTCCGTGCGTTCAGCCCCACCCACGACGACGCGGGCACGCGGGACGAGGGCGCGGGCATCATCGACCAGGTCGGCGGGCACCATGACGACCACCTCGTCGACCGCCCCGGACGCGAACAGGCCGTCCACCGCCCTTTCGAGCAGTGAACGGCCCTGCAGAGTCACGAAGGCCTTGGGCCGATTGAGGCCCAAGCGCGTCCCCTGCCCAGCGGCGGGGACCAGCGCGACGACGGTCAGGAGGCCGCCGCCAGCGCCTCGTCCAGAAGGGACTCGGCCTTACCGTCGTCGGTGGCCTCGGCGAGTGCGAGCTCGCCCACGAGGATCTGGCGGGCCTTGGTCAGCATCCGCTTCTCACCCGCCGAGAGGCCACGATCCTGCTCACGACGCCACAGGTCGCGGACGACCTCGGCAACCTTGTTCACATCGCCTGAAGCGAGCTTCTCGAGATTCGCCTTGTACCGGCGCGACCAGTTCGTCGGCTCCTCGGTGTGCGGCGCACGCAGAACCTGGAAAACCTTATCCAGGCCCTCCTGGCCGACCACGTCGCGAACGCCGACGACCTCGGCGTTCTCCGCGGGAACCTTGACCGTCAGATCACCCTGCGCGACCTTGAGCACGAGGTACTCGCGCTCACGACCGCCGATGGTCTTGATCTCGATAGCTTCGATCAGTGCGGCACCGTGATGGGGGTAGACAACGGTGTCTCCGACCTTGAAAATCATCTGATCCTTGCCCCTTTCGATATGACCAGGATAACACGGGGCGATATCGGGCTGCTCGGCAACTCCAGGCAACACCGCAGGTCAGGCGTCATGAGCGGCTTGACAAACCCAGACCTGGTTGTTCTCCGGCGCGATCACCGAGCACCGAAACGCATCCCTTCCGGGGACGACGCCGGTCGGGACGGCCGTGCCGGAAGCCGCGCGACGGGCGCGGCCGACACGGCCGCCGGTGCCCGGCGGCGCGCCGCAACCGGCCTTCTACTACGCTGCGTGGTGACATACTCAGCTCGTCCGCACGCGGGTGCCGCCGCGCGGAGGGAACACTGGAGGAACCGTGTCCGCACGCACCGTCTCGACCCGACGCACCCTCACCGCCGCCGCGGGTGCCCTGCTCGCAACCGGCGCCCTGCTGTCGGTGTCCGCCTGCGGTGCGGGCCAGATCTCGCAGACCGCGAACCAGGTGGCTGCCATCAACGGCGCCAACCACAACTTCGTCGATCAGAAGAAGGTCCTGAGCGACGTGCACGTGCTGTATCCGGTCACGGCCGGCCAGGGCAAGCTCGCGTTCGTGCTCAGCAACATCGACCCGGACAACAAGAACGGCGGCGACCGCCTCGTCGCGATCACCGACCAGAACGGTCGCAACGCCACCATCAGCGGTGACACCTCGCTGCCCGCCGGCGGTTCGCTGTACGGCGCCGCGCCCCAGGGCAGCGACGACAACGCGGACCTCACCCGTCTGAAGGTGACCCTCCCGGTCGACGGCTCGTGGCGTCCCGGCCTCACCAACGAGCTCACCTTCCATCTGCAGAAGTCGGGCGCACTGAAGATCGCCGTGCCGCTCGACGCCGGCGCCCTCCCCGCCTCCGCCGCGGGAGTCACCGTGACCGGCGGCGCCGAGGGCGAGAAGAAGGGCGGCCACTGAGCCACGCCCCCGGCGGCCTGACAACCGCGAGGTAGGTCACCATCGCCAAGCCCAAGGTGCAGTACACCTGCTCCGAATGCGGTCACACCGTGGCCAAGTGGGTCGGCCGCTGCCCGTCGTGCGGCGCCTGGTCCACGATGGAGGAGGGTGCGCCCGCCCGTGTCGGAGGAGGCTCCGGCCCCACCGCGCACGTGGGGCTGACGCTCCCGTCCACCCCCGCAGTGCCGATCACCCGGATCGACCCGAACTCCACGCGGGCCCTACCCGTGGGGATCGGCGAACTCGATCGCGTGCTGGGCGGCGGCATCGTCCCCGGCTCCGTGATCCTGCTGGCCGGCGAACCCGGCGTCGGGAAGTCGACGCTGCTACTCGACGTGGTGCACCGCTGGGCCTCGACGGGTCGCGGGAAATCCCTTTACGTGACCGGTGAGGAGTCTGCGGGGCAGGTCCGGTTGCGCGCCGAGCGCACCGGCGCCCTCTCCGACGAGCTCTATCTCGCAGCCGAATCCGATCTCGGAACGGTTCTCGGCCACGTCGAGCAGATCTCCCCCACTCTCATGGTGGTCGACTCGGTGCAGACCCTGTCGGCCTCCGGCGTCGACGGGGTGCACGGCGGCGTCACGCAGGTCCGCGCGATCACTGCCACCCTCACCTCGCTGGCGAAGGCCTCCGGGATCGCGGTGATCCTCGTCGGCCACGTCACCAAGGACGGCGCCGTCGCCGGGCCCCGGTCGCTGGAGCATCTGGTCGACGTCGTACTCAGCTTCGAGGGTGACAAGCACTCCACGCTGCGTATGGTGCGCGGCATCAAGAACCGCTTCGGCGCGTCCGACGAAGTGGGCTGCTTCGAACAGCGCGAGTCCGGCATCGCTCAGGTCACCGACCCGTCGGGGTTGTTCCTGCACCACCGCGACCAGGCCGCGGCCGGTACCGCGGTCACCGTCGGTCTCGACGGTAAGCGTCCCATGCTGGGCGAGCTCCAGGCCCTCGTGACGCCCACCCCGCTGCCGCAGCCGCGGCGCGCGGTGTCCGGCCTGGACTCGGCCCGGGTGGCGATGATCCTGGCCGTGCTGACCAAACACGGCGGCATCGAGAACCTGGCACAGAAGGACGTCTACGCGGCGACCGTCGGGGGCATGAAGATCACCGAGCCGGCCGCCGACCTCGCGCTGGCGCTGGCCATCGCATCCGGTGCCGCCGATACCGCGTTGCGGCCGAATACGGTGGTGCTGGGCGAAGTGGGCCTGGCCGGAGAGGTGCGCCGCGTGACCGGCGTCGAACGCCGCCTCGCCGAGGCCCACCGGATGGGATTCACCCATGCGATCGTGCCGCCCGCGCAGGAGAGGCTGCGGGTGGGCGATATGCGGATCGCCGAAGCCGCCACGGTCGCCGAGGCCGTCCGCCTCTCAAGGCAACGCAAGGGTTAACCTGACCCGCATGGATCTCGACGTCGCGGACCGCGCCTTCGCGGGCAACGCCGCACTCCGCGAGACCGTGACCCGGGTAGCGCCCGGCACCGGGCTGCGCGATGGCATCGAGCGGATCCTGCGCGGGCGTACCGGTGCGCTGATCGTGCTGGGCTACGACGACACGGTGGAGCGGATCTGCGACGGCGGATTCCACCTGGACGTCGAGTTCGCGCCCACCCGGCTACGGGAGCTGTCCAAGATGGACGGTGCGGTGGTGCTGTCCACCGATGGCAGCCGCATCGTGCGGGCGAACGTGCAGCTCGTACCGGATCCGGCGATCCCCACGCAGGAGTCCGGTACCCGGCACCGCTCCGCGGAGCGCACCGCCATCGAGACCGGCTTCCCCGTGATCTCGGTGAGCGCGTCGATGTCGATCGTGCACGCCTATGTGGCCGGGGTGCGACACGTGGTCGAGGACGCTGCGCCGATCCTGTCGCGGGCGAACCTGGCGATCGCCACGCTGGAGCGGTATCGGCACCGGCTGGACGAGGTGCTCGGTGAGCTCTCGCGAGCGGAGATCGAGGACGTGGTCGCGGTGCGCGAAGTGGCGCACGTGGTGCAGCGATTGGAATTGGTGCGGCGGCTGGCCATCGAGATCGAGCAATCGGTCCTGGAGTTGGGCACATCGGGCCGGCAGATCGCGTTGCAACTCGAAGATCTTCTGGGCGAAGCGGTCTCGCTGCGCGACCCGGTACTGCGGGATTACCTGCCCGGCGACGCCGATGTAGGCGAGGTGGTCGCCCGCATCGATGGGCTCAGCGATGCGGACCTCCTCACCGCGTCGACAGTGGCTGCTGCCCTCGGCTTTTCGGACACCGTGGAGGCGCAGGATCAGCCGGTGTCGCCACGAGGCTATCGCCTGCTGGGCTCGATTCCACGGCTACAGCGCCACCAGATCGAAGCGCTGGTCGCCGCTTTCGGCTCGCTACAGACCCTCCTGGCAGCGTCGGCCGCCGATCTGCAGGGCGTACCCGGCATCGGAGCGGTGTGGGCGCGCCAAGTGCGCGAGGGGCTCTCGCGACTGTCCGAGCTCTCGGTGGAACGGTACTAACCCCCGGGGGCGGGAACGGGCGCCGGCGGAGCCGGTTTGGTCACGTTGAAGGTGACGGGTGCGCTGCGCTTGGCGCCGAACTGGGCGACCACCTGGTAGGCGCCGGGGGCGACGGGCACGCGCTGCGCCTGGCAGCCGGGCGCCGAGGTGGTGCCGGCCCACTGCAGCTTGTACCGGATCTGCTGGCCCGGCTGCAGCACCTCGTTCTTGATCTCGGGCTGGAAGGTGCAATCGAAGTTCGACCACAGCTGCTTCGAACCGTCCAGGGTGAGCACGGCCAACTGCTGCTGCCCGGTCCCGATATCGCGGGAGCAGGGCACCGACCCGGCATTGGTGACCGTGGCTTCGAAGGTCGGCTGCTCACCCACCGCGTACGAGGGCTTATCGGCAGCGACGACCACGGAGATGTTGGTATCCGGACACGGCCCACCGGCGACCACGGCGCCCGGCGTGGGCACGCCGCCACCGGACTGCGGCGCACCGGAGGACTGGGCGCCCGACTGCGGGGCACCGGATGGGGACGCGCCGGACTGCGGGGCACCGCTCTGCCCCGCGGCGGATCCGCCTCCGGGTGCGCCTGATTCGCCGCTCGACGGCGGCTGCGAGGACGGCAGGTCCGTCTGCGTGGCCGACGACGAATCGGCCGCAGCGGGCTCGGATGAGTCCTTGCCTCCGCCGACGAAGACGATCAGCAGCACCACTACGAGGACCGCCAGCGCCGCGAGGGCCGCCGCCAGTACGCGGCGGCGCCAGTAGATCTCGGGCGGCAGGGGTCCGTTGGGTTCAAGCACGGTTCAACGGTATCGTTTGTCCGGCCTTGGGCCGCTGACCTGCGGCGGCGTGTCGAGAACTCAGGACGCGTCGACGGCCTGGAAGGGAGTCGTCGGCGCCTCGCCGATATCGCCGACCACGCTGCGCAGGTGC
This sequence comes from Tsukamurella paurometabola DSM 20162, assembly GCF_000092225.1. Taxonomy (NCBI): domain Bacteria; kingdom Bacillati; phylum Actinomycetota; class Actinomycetes; order Mycobacteriales; family Tsukamurellaceae; genus Tsukamurella; species Tsukamurella paurometabola. Next base: position 620,447 of record NC_014158.1, on the reverse strand, counting down.
ACCTTGCCCTCGGCCAGCTCGTAGGTCAGGCCCACGATCGCGACACGGCCGTCGGCCACGTGGTCGGCGATGATGCGGGAGCGCTCCTGGAGCAGCTGCGCGGTTTCCTGCACGTGCTGTGCGGTGAATTCGTTGACCTCGGTGAGGCCTTCGCGGCGGCCCGCCAGGATCGACGGGGTGAGCCGCTCGACGATGTCACGGATGAATCCCGGCGGAACAGTGCCGGTGTCGATCGAGTTCACGGTCGCGGCGACGGCGCCACAGCTGTCGTGCCCGAGGATCGCGATGAGCGGCACGTTCAGCACCTCGATCGCGTACTCGATGGAGCCGAGCACGGCCGAGTCGATGATGTGGCCGGCGGTGCGCACGACGAACATATCGCCGAGCCCCTGATCGAAGATCACCTCGGCCGCCACGCGGGAGTCGCCGCAGCCGAACAGCACCGCGGTGGGCGACTGGCCGGCGGCCAGCTCGGCGATGCGGGCGTGCCCCTGGTTCGGGTGGATGGACTTACCGTCCACGAATCGCCGGTTGCCGTCGCGGAGGGCGCGCCAGGCGCCCGGAGGTGTCGAAGTAGGCATGGGTCCATACTGCCTGGTGTGCAGCGCTCTCACGACCCGGGCCCGAAGATCGATTCGGATTTCACATCGGTCCTTCATTGGTTCGACAGAACTGAACGAGACCTCCCGTGGCGGGCCGACGGCGTGACGCCGTGGCAGATCCTGATGAGCGAGGTGATGCTGCAGCAGACGCCGGTGGTCCGAGTGGAAGCGATGTGGCGGGAGTGGGTTCGTCGCTGGCCGACACCCGCCGATCTCGCTGCCGCGACCGGCGCAGACGCCGTGCGGGCGTGGGGCAAGCTCGGCTATCCGCGGCGCGCCATGCGGCTACACGCATGCGCGCAGGCGATCGTGGCAGAGCACGCCGGGGTGGTGCCCGAGACCGTCGAGGAGCTTCTTGCGCTGCCGGGAATCGGCGACTACACCGCACGGGCGGTGGCGTGTTTCGCCTTCGGACAGGACGTCCCGGTGGTCGACATCAACGTGCGGCGGGTCCTGGCCCGCGCCGTTGCGGGCGACTCCGACGCAGCGGCGCCGTCCGCCCGGCGCGACCTGGCGGCGGCCACCGAGGTTCTGGAAACGGTTCCGGCGCAGCGCCGGCCGCGACTGTCCGCAGCGCTGATGGAACTCGGAGCCCTGGTATGTACCGCCCGGTCGCCACGGTGCGGCGAGTGTCCGGTGCACGCGGGGTGCGCGTGGCTCGCCGCCGGGGCACCGGAGGGCACCGTGGCCCCGCGGAAGGTCCAGAAGTACGAGGGAACGGACCGGCAGGCGCGCGGACGACTGCTCGATGTGCTGCGCGCGGCCGACGGTGCCGTGCCGCGCGCGGCACTCGACCTGGCCTGGGAACGTGACACCGCGCAACGTGACCGGGCGCTGGATTCACTCCTACTCGACGGTCTCATCGAGCAGACCGATGACGGCCGGTTCGCGCTGTCCGGCGAGGCCTGACACATTTTTATTCACTGATGTAGGAATTGGTGATAGATTCGCCGCATGAAGCTCTCAGACGGCCCTCTTCGCGTTACCGACCAGGGATTCTTCGGCCCAGAATCTCCCACCTGGAAGGTGTGGGCGTCTCCCACCGCACTGATCGGTTTCCAGCGCTCCGTGGTACTGGAGCATTTCGATCCCAATCTCACGGCCGCTGTCGCAGACTCCGCCGGCATCTACACCGACCCGTTCGGCCGACTCGACCGGACACTCGCCTACTTCCTGCTCGTGGCCACCGCGGATTCGAAGACCGCGATCGAGGCGTCCGAACACCTGATGGATGTGCACCGCAAGGCCACCGGAATCGAACCGATCACCGGAAAGCGCTACAGCGCCAATAATCCCGCATCGCAGCTGTGGATCCACGTGACCGGCTGGCACTCGGTGCTCACCTGCTACGAGACGTACGGCCCCGGTCCACTGACTCCCACGGAAGAGGCGCAGTACTGGCGCGACTGCGTGCTCGCTGCCGAGTTGCAGACCTGCGATCCCGCCGAGGTGCCCACCTCACGCGATGAGGTGCGTGCCTACTTCGACCGGGTCCGGCCGGGCCTGGCGCTGACCGAACGCGCTCGACGTGGCATGCACTACCTGTTGCGCCCGCGCGACCGCGGCGCGCGGTTGCGGATCGGTGGCTCTCTCATCGCCCCTGCCACCATCGCCACGCTGCCCCGCTGGATGCGCGAGATGGGCGGCTTCGACCAGCCACGGATGGCCGACGCCGCCTATCCGCGGGTCGTGCGGCTCGCGGTGCGAGCAGCCTCCGCTCGCCACGCCGCCGGCACCGTCGCACTGGGCACCCTGGTCGCGCCGATGACGGGCGCCATCCTCCGGCGGCACTTCGCACAGCGAGCAGAACCCGCCGCGGGCGTCGTGACGCCGGCCCAGGCCCGCGAACGGTACGGCCGCACGGCGTCCGACAACGCTGATGCGACCCACTCGGTGGCGAGCAGCGAAGCACCGTTCCTTACTCCGAAGTAAGATAGCGGCATGACCACACCTACCTATGTTGTGACCGGCGCGAACGGCGGCCTCGGCCAGGTCGTCACGCGCCGCCTCGCCGCCACGGGCGGCCGCGTTGTGATGGCCTGCCGGGACATCGACGGCGCGCGGCGCATCGCCGACGGCATCGACGGCGATATCACCGTCGGGAAACTGGACCTGGGCGATCTCGACTCCGTGCGTGCCTTCGCCGATTCCGTTGGCGATGTCGACGTGCTGGTGAACAACGCCGGACTGATGAACATCCCGCTCAAGCGGACGAAGCAGGGCTTCGAGATGCAGTTCGGGGTGAATCATCTGGGGCACTTCCTACTCACCGGGCTCCTGCTGGACCGACTCACCGATCGGGTCGTGGCGGTCTCGTCGGTGGCGCACCGACAGAACTTCCGGTGGCGGATGGACGACCCGAACTACGAGCACCGCAAGTACCTTCGCAGCGAGGCCTACGGCCAGAGCAAGCTCGCGAACATGATGTTCGCGCGCGAGCTGCAACGCCGGTTCGAGGCGGCGGGTTCGGACAAGCGGGCCTACTACGTGCACCCTGGTGTGTCGCCGACCGGTCTGTTCACCCGCACCGAGACTCCGCTCGACCGGGTCGCCCGGCAAGCGGTCGCACTGCTGTCGAACCCACCCGAGCAGGCTGCGGAGGCCCTCGTCCTGGCCGCGACCGACCGCGATCTCGATCCGCACCCGTGGTGGGGCCCGAGCCAGCTGTTCCAGACCCGCGGCAAGGTGGGCAAGTGCTCGACCACCGCGGAGTCGAAGGATAAGACCAAGTGGGCCGAGCTGTGGGACGTCTCGGAGCGGCTGACGGGCTTCACCTACCCGGTGTAGTCCGGCGGCTCGCGGTCGCGGGCCGCGTGTGAGCGGATTGCTAGGCTGCCTCACCGACACTGGTACCAGCGAGACGAGGCGACGAGGGGTGTCCCCACTGAAGACGAGCGGCGATCGTGTGAATGCGGATCCGGAGGACGACCTGGACCCGTGGCCGGACCCGATGGTCACGGCGATCACGGCGCTCACGGCGATTCTCGTCGGCGCCCTGCTGGTGATCCTCTATCTGGCCTCGTCGCTGAATCTCTGGTGACGCATCCGGCGGAATGGCGCGCGGTGGCCCGGCGTTGACGCTGGTATGCGAGTGGACGTCTGGACCGATATCAACTGCCCCTTCTGCTACATCGGGAAGGCCCGGTTCGACAAGGCGCTCGCGACCTTCGAGCATGCGAGTGACGTTCAGGTGATCCACCGATCGTTCGAGCTCGATCCGTCGGCGGCCGAGGGCTCCTCGGAGCCGGTGGTGCCGATGATCGCGAAGAAGTACGGCATCTCCGAGGCCGAGGCCGCCGCGAACGAGCGCGGACTCGGCGCACAGGCGCAGGAGCTGGGGCTGCAGTACCAGGTGGCCGGCCGCGATGCGGGCAACAGTTTCGATATGCATCGCCTGCTGCACTGGGCGCTGGAGCTGGGGCGGCAGGAGGAGTTGCTGGACGCGTTGTACGCCGCCAACTTCGCCTCTCCGGAACCCGCTTTCGGAGACCGGAACCGGCTCGTGGCGATCGCTGAATCCGCCGGGTTCGACGGTGCCGCCGCCCGCGCGGTGCTCGACGATGAGACCGCCTACGCCGACGCGGTGCGCGCCGACGAGGCGACCGCATCGCGGATCGGCGTAGGCGGAGTCCCGTTCTTCGTCTTCGACGGCAAATACGCCGTGTCCGGTGCGCAGCTGCCCTCCGTATTCACCGAGGCCCTCGACCGGGCGTGGGCCGATCGGCCCGAACCGCTCACCGTGATCGGCGGTGACGATGCGGCCTGCGGTCCCGACGGCTGCGAGCTGCCCCCGCGCGGCTGATCAGGGTGCCGTGAGCTTCTCGACGGCCGCGGCAAGGGCCGCGTCGTCGAGCGCGAGGGCGGCCACATCGCCTCCGGCGGTGAGGATATCGCCGTGGATCAGCGCCAGGATCTCGATGAGCAGCGTGGGCGCCGGGGTGCCCGCGGTGACGGTTCCGGCGTCCTGCGCCGCCTGCAGCGCCGCGATCTTCTTCGCGTTCGACCCGGACGCCAGCTCCAGTTCCGCGAGCTCACCGGGACACTCGAGCGTGTGCCACAGCACCAGGCGCATCAGTTCCGGGTGTGCTCGATTGAAGGCACGTAACCGCACGGCGTAGCCCGAGAGGTCATCGGCGGTGAACGGCACGGTCTCCAACAGATCGGCCACGCGGAACTCGATCACTGCGTCGAAGAGCTGGCGCTTATTGCCGAAGTAGGCGTAGATCAACTGCTTGTTCGCCTCGGCCGCAGTGGCGATCCGGTCGACGCGGGCGCCCGCGAGTCCGTATTCGGCGAACTCGGCGGTCGCAGCGTCGAGCAGGCGGGCCTTGGTGGCAGCGGCATCACGCTGCTGCCTAGGCGCGGGCGGCATCGCTCGGCAAGTCGGTTCCGGTCACCTCCGCAGCGTACTTCCACAGCTTCGCGGCGACCTCGGCGTCCCGCATCCGGGAGTTCTTCTTCGTCACCCCGGTGGGGCCGACGAGGCCGAATCGCCGCTGCGGGCCGTAATACTCGCCGTTGCGTGCCTGCGGGTCGCTCGCGGCGAACAGCAGCGGCTCGGCGCCCTGTTCGGGCTGCTGCGACGGCAGGATCCGGCTGCCGAATCGCGTGATGATGGACTCGCGCTCGCGATCCTTGCCGAGGCTGGCGCCCGCGGTCTGCAGATTGGTCTGGGTATAGCCGGGGTGCGCGGCGTCACTGAGCAGGCCCCAGCGCCGTCGATCACTCACGGCGGCGAGGTGGTTCGCGAACAAGAGGTCGGCCAGCTTGGACTGCGCGTATGCCCGGGCGGGCGAATAGCGCCGCACGGACTGCGGATCCGCGAAGTCGATGCGGCCGAAGTTGGCCACCCCCGAACTCATCGTGGTCACTCGCGGCGCCGCCGACTCGAGGAGTACCGGCAGCAGCAGGTTGGTCAGGGCGAACGGGCCCAGAAAGTTCGAGCCGAATTGCAACTCGAATCCGTCTGCCGTCTCGAACCGCTCCGGCGGCGTCATCACACCCGCGTTATTGACGAGCACATCGATCGCGACGCGGTCCGCGAGGATGCCGTCCGCGAACGCCTGGACGGACGTCAGGTCCGCGAGATCGAGGCGCCGCACCTCGATGTCGGCTCCGGGCACCGCTGCGCGGATCTCCGCGCGTGCGGCCTCACCCTTCGCCGGGGTGCGGACCGCCATGACGACCTTCGCACCCGCTGCGGCGAGTCGCTTCGCGGCCTCCTTTCCGGTTCCGCTGTTCGATCCGGTGATCACGAAAGTCTTCCCCGACTGGTCGCTGACCTGGTACATCTCATTCTCCCTTGATGCAACTAACTGGTTAGTTGGAAGAATAGGCCGGCCAGGCACCCTTGTCAACCAAACGGTTAGTTAGTTGGCGTCCTGGCAGCGTGGACACCACCAGATGGTCCGCTCGGCCTCCCCGTCCGCACCCAGCGAACCTGCGCTGATGGCGGTCCCGCACCGCAGGCAGGGGCGCCGGGCGCGGTCGTAGACGAAGGCCCGCAGACCGTTCCGGTCGACGCCCGTGGTCACCCGCACCGACCGTCCGGCATTCGCTCGCAGCAGACGCGCGGCATCGTCGACCCAGCCCCGGAGGTCACCGCACGCCGCGACCTCCATCGCGGGATGCACTCCACGCACGAAGCACAGTTCGTTGCGGTACACGTTGCCGATCCCGGCCAGGTTCCGCTGGTCCAGCAGCGCAAGGCCGACGGGGCGCGCCGGTGTGGCCGCGAGGTTCTCCGCGGCACGCTCCGGATCCCATTGCGGTCCAAGCGGATCGGGCCCGAGGTGCGCGAGAGCATCGTCGACCGCCGCGGTGCGGAGGACCTCCAGAAAGCCGAGCGAGAAACCGACCACCTGCGCGCCGTCCACGGCGAGCACCGCACGGGCGGTGTGCCCGGGCCTGCGCCACCGCTCCCCGGGCCGGTACACATGCCACTGCCCCTCCATCTTCAGATGACTGTGCAGCGTCAGATCGCCGGCGGCGATCAGCAGGTGCTTGCCGCGGGCGCTGACATCGTCGACGGTGCGGCCGGTCAGATCGACGGTGGCGTACCGAGGCACCCGCAGGTCGCAGCCCGTGAGCACGCGCCCCGCGAGCACCGGCCGCAGGCGCGCGGCCAGGTTGTGCAGGGTGTCGCCTTCGGGCACCGCTAGTCCAGGCCGGAGAGGAAGGCCTCGACGGCGCCGCGGTAGCGGTCCGGGGCATCGTCGTGGGCGAGGTGACCGGCACCGTCGAACCGCACGTACCGCAGGTCGGGCCCGGCGTAGTCGCGCACCATCCGGTCCCCCACTCCGGAGGGAACGACGGAGAACTCCGCCTCGATCAACAGGGTCGGCACCGCTACCGCGCGCCATTGGTCCCAGTGATCGCGCAGCCCCCAGTGATCGGCGATGGCGCGGAAGGTCTCGAGGTCGCCGTGCAGCACTCCGTCATCGAAGGCCTCGTAGAAGTAGCGCCCTGCGACCGCGCCGAAGAGCTCCTCGCACTGCCCCTGCGTCGCGAAGCGATCCGGCCAGCTGGCGAACCACGGGGCCCAGGTGTCCGTGGACTGCCCGGTGAACTCGGGCGACATGTCCTCGACGACCAGCGCATCGACGAGTTCGGGATACTCGGCGGCGGTGCACCAGGCGTGCAACCCGCCCATCGAGTGGCCGACCAGAACAGCCGGGCCCTGGTCCAGCACCGTAAGGATCTCCGCCACATCGGCGACGAAGCGCTCGGTGGAGACGTCACCGCCGGGCACCGGGAGTCCCGTGCCGCGGTGGAACTCCGCATCGAAGGTGAACACCCGGCCGTACCGGCGCAGCCACGGGATCTGCCTGCGCCAGGTACGCCCCCGGCCCATCAGGCCATGCAGGAGCACGATCGGCCGACCGTCTCCATGACCGCCCCAATCCCGCAGGCCCACACACTCATCCACGAACACCAACTTACCGGGCTATGTTGGAGGCATGTCGGTAGTGAAGATCAACGCCATCCACGTGCCCGAGGCCGCGGGACCCGAGCTCGAGAAGCGATTCGCGGCCCGCGCGCACGCGGTCGAGAACTCGCCGGGATTCCTCGGCTTCCAGCTGTTGCGCCCGGTCAAGGGCGACGATCGCTACTTCGTCGTGACGCACTGGGAGTCCGAGGACGCCTTCACCGCATGGCGCGAGGGCCCCGCGCGCGAGGCGCATGCCGGCCGGCACGACCCGAACGGCGGCGAAGAGCGCAAACCGGTCTCCACCGGAGCCGATCTGCTGGAGTTCGACGTGGTGCTGGACTTCCCCGCCAAGTCCGCACCGTAAGTCCGCACCGTAGCGAAGTCCGGCCGCCACCGTGGGCGATGCGGTTTGTCGCGATTGTTGGGATCGCATAGGATCCGGTTATGACTACCAAATCGTTGCTTCGCGAAGATATTGAAACCAAGACCAAACAAGCCTGGTGGTCGCTTCTCGCCCTCGGCGCACTGTCGATCTTGTTCGGCGTGGTCGTCCTGGTGTGGCCCGGCCCGACCACTCTGGTCGCCGGGATCATGTTCGGCATCTTCTTGATCGTCGGCGGCATCGTCCAGGTGGTCGCCGGCATCATCGGCGACACCGAGAACCGCTGGCTGTCCGTGATCAGCGGCGCGTTGTCGCTCGTGCTCGGCGCGTTCTGCTTCCGCGACGACATCGCCAACTCGGTCGCCGTACTCGGCATCTTCATCGGCATCGGCTGGATCTTCGGCGGGGTCTGGCAGATCACCGCCGGGATCGCGGGCAAGCACCTGCCCAACCGCACCTGGACCGTCATCGCCGGCATCCTGACCCTGATCGGCGGATTCGTTCTGATCGCCAGCCCGTGGGACAGCATGATCATCCTCATGGTGGTCACCGGCATCTTCGCAATCGCCATCGGCATCGTCGAGATCATCGGCGCGTTCCGCCTGCGCAGCACGGCCAAGCAGGTCGGACAGGGAGTCGACGATGTGACCGGCGCGGTTTCGCAGAAGGTCGATGCGGTCACCGGCCGCGTCCAGGACGCGAAGGACCGGGTCCGCGGCACCGAAGGCGACCAGCCCACCGCCGAGTAAGAACGACAGAACGCGGCCCCCGTCCTTCGTCAGGGCGGGGGCCGTGTCGTGTCGATACGCTTGGCTGCCCTAGGTCGCTACCGGAGCCGGGCGAGCATCTCGCGTGCACCCAGAACGAGGCGTTCGCGGGGGAACACGTCCGGCCGGGCCAGCAACAGCCTGCCCGACTCGATCACCAGCGCGACGATCATCCGGGCGTACAACTCGGGATCGCCACCGCCCACACCGGTGTCGGTGTTCGCCGTCACCACATCGGCGACCATTGCAGCGGCCTGGTCACGCCCACGCTCCACAGTCCTGCGAAACTCCGGCGTGGCGCTATCGACCAACTGCAGAATCGCACTCCACAGATCAGGCGAGGCCTCGAACATCTCCAACAGATTTGCGTACAGCGCCACGACGAAATCCGGCTCAACCACCTGTTCCTTCGCCCGCGCTCCCGCTGCATAGCACTGCGCGAGTGCCCGCCCCTCCTCACGCGCCAACGACGCCCGCAACAACGCCGCAGAATCGTCGAAGTGTTTGTACACCACCGGCCGAGTTACACCGGCCGCCTCGGCCACCGACTCGATCGAGACCTTGTGCACACCGCGTTCGACCACCACCCGCAGTACCGCATCGAGGAGCTGTTCCCGGCGGTCCGCGGGCGTCATCCGGGGCGCGTACGGGCGCCTGGCCTCTGATTTCACGGCGTCCGTCATCACACCGGCCCTCCATCCGTCGACCGTCGAGTCCGCAGCAATCCTACGTCTTGCGTAGCTACACCGAACGAAGCTACAGTTTGTGTAGCTACAGTGGATGTAACTTTGGAGCCTAGCTCACATCGCGACTCCACTCCCGGATCCGCCGGATCCGACCGAACGCCGTTCGGTTCATCGGATGAGGAGCTTGTTGCAGTGGACAATCGACGTGATCGCGTCTGCGTGATCGGAGCCGGCTACGTCGGCAACGGTGTCGCGGGTGCCCTGAAGCGGGCCGGGGTGCCCTACGACCAGATCGAGGCCACTGACCGGATCGGCGGGAACTGGTCGCACGGCGTCTACGACTCGACGCACCTGATCAGCTCGAAGTCGTCGACCCAGTACGTCGAGTTCCCCATGCCCGCCGACTACCCGACCTTCCCCAGCCGGGCCCAGATGCTGGCCTACCTGCAGTCCTACGTCGACCACTACGGACTCACAGAGCACATCGAATTCGACACCGAGGTCGTCGATGTCCGGCCGGTCGACGCGAACGGCATGGCGGGCTGGTTCGTCCGCCTCGCCTCCGGCGAGGAGCGGCGCTACCGCGCCGTGGTGGTGGCCAACGGCCACTACTGGGAGCGCAACCTGCCGCAGTACCCCGGCGAGTTCACCGGCACACAGCTGCACTCGAAGGACTACAAGCAGCCCGCCGACTTCGCCGAGGGCGGCCGAGTGCTCGTGGTGGGCGCGGGCAACTCGGCCAGTGACATCGCCGTGGAGGCCTCGGCGACCTTCGGCTCGGCCGATATCTCCATGCGCCGCGGTTACTGGTTCATCCCCAAGGCCATGTTCGGCATCCCGGTCTCCGAACTCGACCGCGTGTGGTGGCCGATGCCCCTGCAGCGGGCGGGATTCAAGGTCATGCTGCGCCTGAGCTACGGCGACTACAAGCGGTACGGCCTCAAACGGCCCGACCACAAGCTGTTCACCCGCGACGTCACCGTCAACACCTCACTGATGTACGCGCTCCAGCACGGCAAGGTCAGGCCGCGACCCGAAATCGAGCGGTTCGACGGTGCCACCGTGCATTTCACCGACGGCACCTCAGCGGACTACGACACCGTGGTGTGGGCCACCGGATTCCACACCCGGTTCCCCATGCTCGACGAGTCGATGTTCGTCTGGGAGAACGGCGACCCCCTCCTGATCGAGCACGTGCTCGCGCCCCGGTTCGCCAACATCTACCTCATGGGACTTGTCGCCCCGCGTTCCGGGGCGGGCCGGATCATCTCGCACGGCTCGGCGTTTCTCGCCGAGGCGATCCCGGCGCAGGCGCACTTCGCCGAGCCGCTCTCCGATGTCGTCGCCCGCTGGATTCCGGCGCACTCATCGATGCTCGCCGGCTCCGCGGAGATCCTCGGCCGCATCCGACTACTACGCCAGGCGCTTCGGCTGCTGGTAGCCGCATCAGTGCTCCGCCCGCGGACCCCCGGCCTTCGCACCTCCGCACCCCCGGCCACCGCTCCGGTCGATTCCACCCCCAAGGAGAGCATCCCGTCATGAGCCTTCCCAACCCCACACCGGATTCCCGGATCGTCGTCACCGGCGCCTCGAGCGGAATCGGCGAGGCACTCGCCGAATCCTTCGCCCGCCGCGGACATTCGCTGATCCTCGTCGCCCGGCGCGAGGACCGACTGCGCACTCTCGCCGAGCGTCTAGCCGCCCGCTACGTGGTGCAGGCCGACGTCGAGCCCTGCGACCTGGCGGACGCGGCACAGCGCACCGAGCTGATCCGCCGCCTGGGCAAGGTCGACATCAGCGGGCTCTGCCTCAACGCCGGCTTCGCCACCTACGGCAGTATCCTCGAGTTGGACGCCGACCGGGAGCGTGAGCAAGTCGAAGTGAACGTGGTCGCGGTGCACGACATCCTCGTCGGCCTACTGCCCGCCCTGGTCGCGCGCGGCTCGGGCGTGGTCCTGATCACCGGCTCGACCGCCGGCAATCAGCCCAGCCCGAACAACGCCACGTATGCGGCCAGCAAGGCGTTCGCGAACACCCTCTCCGAGTCGCTGCACGGCGAGCTCGCGGGGAGCGGCGTCACCTGCACGCTGCTCGCCCCCGGCCCGGTGCGCACCGAGTTCGCGGAGGTCTCGAATCTCGGCGCCATCGAACAGCACCTGCCCGGATTCGCCTGGGTCAGCGCCGCAGCCGCGGCAGAGGCCGCCGTGCGCGGCGCCACCGCGGGACGCCGCCGGGTGGTTCCGGGCGCGACCGCGAAGCTGCAGGACTTCGGTGGCAAGTACACACCGCGCACCATTCTCAACCCGATCCTCCGCAAGGCGTACGGAGACTTCCGATGAACCGCCGCGGATCCGAGTACGGCCTGCGCGGCAGTCTGCGGCAGGCGCTCAAGCTGGCTCCCCCGCGCGGCATGCTGTATCGCGACGCCCACTACTTCACGGCGACGGTCGAGGTCGACGTGCCGACGATGCAGTCCTGGCTCCCGTCGGGCGTGCGGGCGGTCACGCCGGGCCGTGCCGATGTCTTCACCGCCTGGTTCCCCGATTGCACCTACGGTTCGGTCTAACACGAGGCCGGAATCTTCGTACATATCAAGACGATCGGCGGGCGCACCGGTATCCACTGCCCGTGGATGATCCTCGACGACGATGTGGCCCTGATTCTGGGTCGCGAGCTGTTGGGCTATCCGAAGAAGCTCGGCGAGATCGAGTGGAACCTCGACGATCCCTTCATCTCCGCTACGGCGTCGCGCCGCGGCACCGACCTGATCACCATGAGCGGCCGACTCGGCGCGGTGATCGAGACCGCTCCCCCGATCCTGGGGCGCCCGCACCGCAACGTCACCGGAACCCTCGGTGCCGCGCTTCCCCGGATCGTCGGATTCACCCCTGGCGAGCACCCGATCGAGGCCCGGGAGGTCCAGCTCGACGACTTCCGGATCGGCGGCACCGACCGCGATCCCATCGACCGGATGGGGTTGGGCCCCGTCGTCGAGGCCCGCCTGCACCGGGTGAATCTGTCGGCCGGCATCCCACCGGTTCCGCTGCGCCCCTTGACTCCCCTGTTCTCCCTGACCCGCCTGCGACCGAGAGTGCTGTGAGCATCATGACCGAATCCCTCCTGTCCGAATCCCTGGTGCTGCCCTGCGGGCAGGCCCTCTCCAATCGCATCGCCAAGGCCGCCATGAGCGAACAGCTGGCCAAGCGCGATGGCACCGCGAGCGACGAACTCCGCCGCCTGTACGCGGTCTGGGCCAGCGGCGGCGCCGGCCTGCTGCTCTCGGGGAACATCATGATCGACCGGGATGCGCTCACCGAGCCCGGCAACGTGATCCTCGACGACGCCCGCGGCCTGGACCAGATCCGTGCCTGGACGGGGGCCACCAACGGCACCGAGGCCAAGATCTGGGCCCAGATCAACCACCCCGGGAAGGTCGCGGTCTCGCCTTTCAACCGGCGGCCCATCGCACCGTCGGCGCGACGCAGTACGGTGCCCGGATACAACATCCGCAAGCCCCGCGAGCTCTCCTCGAGCGAGATCGGCCGCATGATCGCCAAGTACGCCCGGACCGCCGAACTGGCCGTCGCGGGCGGCTTCGACGGCGTGCAGGTGCACGCCGCCCACGGCTATCTGCTCTCCCAGTTCCTTTCGCCGCTATCGAACCAGCGCAACGACGAGTGGGGCGGAGACGAGACCCGACGCATGCGGGCACTCCTGGAGACCGTCGCCGCGGTGCGCGCCGCCGTCGGCACCGGCATCCCCGTCTCGGTGAAGCTGAACTCGACCGACTTCCTGCGCGGCGGATTCGACTCCGATCAGGCGCTCACCGTGGCACTCGCGCTGGGGGAGGCCGGGATCGATCTGCTGGAGATCAGCGGCGGCGGCTACGAGCAGCCCGCCATGACGGGGGTCGCAGCCGGCCAGGAGACGGGGGCCGACGGACGCGGCTACTTCTTCGAGTTCGCGCAGCGGATCCGCGCCGCATCGACGGTCCCGATCATGCTGACCGGCGGCCTGCGCAATCCCGTCGCCATGGAAGAGATCCTCGCCGGGGGCGTAGTCGACGTGATCGGAGTGGGTCGCCCCCTGACCTTCCTGCCCGACTATCCGCGGCAGCTACTCAACGGCCGGGCGCCTGCCCTCCCCAAGAGTGCTCCGCGGGTGGGATACCGACCCGCGGATGGATACCTCGAACTCGCCTGGCACAACAACCAGCTGCATAGGATCGCGGCCGGTAATACACCGCAGCGGCGACCCGGTATCCGCACGCTCGCCCAGTCGCTCTCGCGCATCACTGTGGCCGCCGGCAAGCAGATGTCGATTCCGCGGTAGCCGCACCCATCCGTCCACGCGATCTCAGGAGTTCGAGGTGGCCATCGCCGACTTCATACCGACCGAAGTCCGCACCATCCCGCGGTCCGATTCCGCCACCGGATTCACCCGCGTCGATCAGTTCGACCGCATGCACTCGGCCGGCGGCGGATTCGGGGCCAGGCTGCGCATCGCACGACCGTCGAGACCACCTACGAGCAGTACAACTCGGTGGTGATCGAGAAGACGCTGGTCGATCGCTCCCAGCTGGACAGTCGGTTCCTGCAGTTCTTCCCGTCGAGCGAGCTCACCGCAAATGTGGTGAACCCCGGACCCCTGCCTGAAGTCCGGCACGTGGACGGCACCGTCGACCATCGACTCCGAGCTGATCCACGCCTTCCGGCCGGATCTGCGGAACCATCGCGTCCGCGGCACCGAAGGCGATCAGCCCACCGCCGAGTAAGAACGACAGAACGTCGCGTCGTGTCGCGATCACCTCTTCGATCGGTACCCGTAGCGCCGGATCGCAGCCAGCGCCGCACGCGCCGCCGGTATCGAATCGACACGCTCGGACACCGCCGTCACGAGTTGCGACTCCCGATTGCCGAACCGCGGGTCGGCCTGGATGAGTAGCGGTACGGCACACGCCAGCAGGTACTCCTGATACGCCGCATGTGTCGCGTCGAGGTCGGCGAGTACTTGCTCGGCCGTCCCCCGCAGCCGTCCGGGCGGCAGCCGCACGGGCGCGGCGGCTGCCGGGGACAGGTCTTTGGAATAGCTGGCGAGCGACCAGATCTCCGCCCACTGCAAAGACGGCTCCCGGACGAGCAGTGCACGATAGTGCGACAGCACGTCCGCATCGCCGATCAGCAACCGCCCGTTACCGCGCCGCGGTGCTTGAACGCCGAGGAGAGCGGAAAGCCGTTCCGCTGCTCCGTCGGAGCGTGTTCGTATCCGCAGTTGCGAGTGAGCCTGTGCAACGCCATCCCGCGCCCGATCACCGCACGAGGCTCGTCGTTTGCCGGCCCGTCCACGATGCGCTCGGCTCCCTGGAGCACTGCCGTGGGATCGACGAACACACCTCCATCATCGGCAGGCCGGAAGATCGCGTCACAAACACCGTCCGCAGACTTCCCCCAGCACCGCGCGAGTGCCTGCGCCGCGTCTCGAGTCCCTCCCGCCATCGCGACTGCGGCCGTCATGGCCGGTACGAGGTCGCGTGCCGCGGCACCGTTGTCGACCATTTCGCCGACCCGCACCCAATCGACCTCGAGCCCGGCTTGTTCGCACACCTCGGCGCTGCGCTGCACCGCAACGGAATCGGCAGCACGGGCGGCGTAAGGCCGGACTCCCGGCACGACTGCCGCAAGCAGGTTCGCGTTAGCGCCCGAGATCTTGCCGAGCCACCCGGCATCGGACCACAGCCGCCAGATGGTCGAGCGGGAAATGCCGGAGAGCGCGACCACATCGGCAGCAGTGAGATCGGCAGCCGCCGCGATCTCCCCGAGGGTGCGCTGCCGGATCGACAATGCACCGTCGCCCTTGCCCTCCATCGCGCACCTCGCTGTCACCTGGGCACCGCGATGAGGTCACGGCGCACTGATGTTTAACGATACGAAATCATGCAGACGATCGCAGAGAAGCGGGTCGCTCAGAGCCAGGCGCCGGCGTCCCACGTGAGGAACGACTCCAGGCTGGAGGCGGGGTGCAGTCGCGGGTGTTCGGTGGAGAGGTAGGCGCCGCGATAGAACAGCAGCGGCTTCTCCTCGCTGACATCGCCGAGCGCATGCACGCGGCCGATCGCGATGTGGTGATCGCCACCGTCCAGCACGCTTTCCAGCGTGCAATCCATCCAGGTGAGCGAGCCGTCGATGGTGGGATTGCCGAGCGGCGACGGGCTCCAATCGAGGCCCTCGAACTTGTCGTCGACGGGCCGACCGAACGCCGCGCTCACCGACTCCTGCGCCTGGCCGAGCACCGACACCGAGAAGGTCTTCGACGCCTCGATGTGCTTCCACGTGCGGGAGGTCTTCATCGGACAGAACAACACCAGCGGCGGGTCCAGTGACAGCGCCGCGAACGACTGGCACGCGAATCCCACCGGCTTCGCGTCGGCCGAGGTGGTGCCGATGATGGTGACGCCGGTACAGAACTGCCCCATGACGTGACGGAAGGTGCGTGCATCGAATTCCGGCTCGTCCGGCCCCGCAACAGTCATACGACGAACCTACTCCGGCACCGATTCTCGCCCGCAGGCGGAATCGTGATGTTCACCACCGGCGCGACGAGGTCAGGTGCCGAGCAGGATCGCCCGCTCGACCGGAGTGTGCGCGGTGCGGCGCCGGTCGAGGTCGGTCCGGTACCGCGGTAGGAGTGGAGGCTGCGCGAGGAAGCGCGGACCCCGGCCGCGGCCGGGACGAAGCGGTTGCGCCGCGTGCACCAGGAACGGGTGGCAGAGGTAGACATCGCCGGCGGAACCAGTCGCGTGAGCCTCCGGCAGATCCTCTGTCGCCTCGTACTCGTCGCGCATGCCGAAGACCTCGACCCCGGTATCGCCGTAGCGCTGCAGCGCCGCCGCCATCCGCAGGTGCGATCCGACGCGGATGCGGGTGGGCGCATCGTCGGGCCCGGTATCCGAGAACAGGAACAGCATCAACAGAGCGCGACCGTCGCTGCGGTGATTGACGCGCCAGCGCAGGAAGTTGCCGGGATCCTCGCCGGGAAAGCTCGCATCGATGTGCCAGCCCGTATCCACCGGATCCTCGTCCGAGGGGAACCGAACAGGGAACGTGCCGAGCGAGACCCGCGGCAGCCAGCGGCCGCTGCCCACCAATCGGTTGGCGGCCTCGCTGATGGCCGGTGCGGTGGCCGCGACGCGGAACGGTTCCTCGCCGTGGTCGCCGAGCCGCACCACGGGCTGTACCCAGGTGGACGGGGCGTCGGGCCTGCAGCCCGCAGTCGCGGTGAGCTCGTCCCACAGGATCGCGCGGGCGGCCGCCGCAGTGGCGGCGCTGAAGGCGCCGTCGAGCCGCACGAATCCGTTGCGGATGAAATCCTCGACCTGCGCGTCGGTGAGCACTGGAGTCCTCTCAGTCGGTGAACACCCGACTGTGCCAGCGACCTCCGCGACTGCGCGACCGATTTTCGGCCGGGACGATCAGTCCGCGAGGACGAAGCCCACGGTGCTGCCCGGCACCGTGAGCGCACACAGCGACACGAAGACCCGAAGGTAGTACAGCAGTGACTGACGGAACGTGCGGTTGCTCATCTCGACCTCCACCCAGCCCGAGGAGAATGTGACACCCCGAGGGTACGCCCGTCTTTGCGATCACGCACGCCGTGGTGCGGCGATACGAAAGAGCCCGCCATCCGGTTGCGGATGGCGGGCCCCTCGGCGGTGCTTACGCGGTGATGCTTACGCCGACTCGCTCGGCGACTCGCCGGCCAGCGCGGGCACGGCATCGTCGGAGGATTCGGACTCGACCGGCGCCGGCTTGGGCTTACCGGAGAAGACGAACTTGGCGTCCTCCCCCTTGCCCTCGCCGTCCCAGCCCTCGACGTCGACCACGACGATCTGGCCGGGGCCGAGCTCGCCGAACAGGATCTTCTCGGACAGGTTGTCCTCGATCTCCCGCTGGATGGTGCGACGCAGCGGACGGGCACCGAGCACCGGGTCGAAGCCGCGCTTGGCGAGCAGCGACTTGGCCTGATCGGTGACCTCGATCTCCATGTCCTTGTTCTTCAGGGCCACGGCCACACGGCTGAGCATCAGATCGACCATCTCGATGATCTGCGGCTGGGTCAGCTGGTGGAAGACGACGATGTCGTCGATGCGGTTGAGGAACTCCGGGCGGAAGTGCTTCTTCAGCTCGTCGTTGACCTTCTGCTTCATCCGGTCGTAGTTCGCCCCGTCGGAATCGCCCTGGGTGAAGCCCAGGCCGACGGCCTTCGAGATATCGCCCGTACCGAGGTTCGACGTGAAGATCAGGACCGTGTTCTTGAAGTCCACGGTGCGGCCCTGGCCGTCGGTGAGACGACCGTCCTCCAGCACCTGCAGCAGCGTGTTGTAGATCTCGCTGTGCGCCTTCTCGATCTCGTCGAACAACACCACGGAGAACGGCTTGCGGCGCACCTTCTCGGTGAGCTGGCCGCCCTCCTCGTAGCCCACGTACCCGGGAGGGGCGCCGAACAGGCGCGAGGCGGTGAACCGGTCGTGGAACTCGCCCATGTCGATCTGGATGAGCGCATCGTCCTCGCCGAACAGGAAGTTCGCCAGCGCCTTCGACAGCTCCGTCTTACCCACACCGGACGGGCCGGCGAAGATGAACGAGCCCGACGGGCGCTTCGGATCCTTCAGGCCGGCGCGAGTGCGACGGATCGCCTTGGACACCGCCTTGACGGCGTCCTCCTGGCCGATGATCCGCTTGTGCAGCTCGTCCTCCATGCGGAGCAGACGGGTGGTCTCCTCCTCGGTGAGCTTGAACACCGGGATACCGGTCCAGTTGCCCAGGACCTCCGCGATCTGTTCCTCGTCGACCTCGGCAACCACGTCGAGATCACCGGCGCGCCACTGCTTCTCGCGCTCGGCGCGCTCACCGATGAGCTGCTTCTCCTTATCGCGCAGCGACGCGGCCTTCTCGAAGTCCTGCTCGTCGATCGCCGATTCCTTCTCGCGGCGGGCGTCGGCGATCTTGTCGTCGAACTGCCGCAGGTCCGGCGGAGCGGTCATCCGGCGGATGCGCATGCGCGCGCCCGCCTCGTCGATGAGGTCGATCGCCTTGTCCGGCAGGAACCGGTCGTTGATGTACCGGTCCGCCAGGGTGGCGGCGGCCACCAGCGCGCTGTCGGTGATCGAGATGCGGTGGTGCGCCTCGTACCGGTCGCGCAGGCCCTTGAGGATCTCGATGGCGTGCTCGACGCTCGGCTCGCCCACCTGGACGGGCTGGAACCGACGCTCCAGGGCGGCATCCTTCTCGATGTACTTGCGGTACTCGTCGAGCGTGGTGGCGCCGATGGTCTGCAGTTCACCACGGGCGAGCTTGGGCTTGAGGATCGACGCGGCGTCAATGGCGCCTTCCGCGGCTCCGGCTCCCACGAGCGTGTGCAGCTCGTCGATGAACAGGATGATGTCGCCGCGCGTGTCGATCTCCTTGAGCACCTTGCGCAGGCGCTCCTCGAAGTCACCGCGGTAGCGCGAGCCTGCCACCAGGGACCCGAGGTCCAGGGTGTAGAGCTGCTTGTCCTTGAGCGTCTCCGGAACGTTGCCGTTGACGATGGCCTGCGCGAGGCCCTCGACCACGGCGGTCTTACCGACGCCGGGCTCACCGATCAGCACCGGGTTGTTCTTGGTGCGCCGGGAGAGCACCTGCATGATGCGCTCGATCTCTTTGGACCGGCCGATCACCGGGTCCAGCTTGCCCTGGGCCGCCGCGGCGGTCAGGTTCCGGCCGAACTGGTCGAGGACCAGAGAGGTCGACGGGGTGCCGGCCTCGCCACCGCTGGAGGCGCGGGCACCGGCGCCGGCGGGCTCGCCGCCCTCCTTGCCCTGATAGCCCGACAGCAGCTGGATGACCTGCTGGCGCACGCGGTTGAGATCGGCGCCCAGCTTCACCAGGACCTGGGCGGCCACGCCCTCGCCCTCGCGGATCAGGCCGAGCAGGATGTGCTCGGTACCGATGTAGTTGTGGCCCAGCTGCAGCGCCTCGCGGAGCGAGAGCTCAAGGACCTTCTTGGCACGCGGCGTGAAGGGGATGTGGCCGGACGGGGCCTGCTGCCCCTGCCCGACGATCTCCTCGACCTGGCTGCGCACACCCTCCAGGGAGATGCCCAGCGACTCGAGAGCCTTCGCGGCCACGCCCTCACCCTCGTGGATGAGGCCCAGCAGGATGTGCTCGGTGCCGATGTAGTTGTGATTGAGCATCCTGGCTTCTTCTTGCGCCAGGACGACGACGCGACGAGCGCGGTCGGTGAACCTCTCGAACATGGCCATTTTCCTCACATCCCGGTTACGACGGGGACAAGCTGGCGGCGTGTCCCGTAGCTAGCCGTCTGCACTTGACGTCTTCTCACTGTAGTTCTTCACTGATCGGCGGGGTTGGGGCGCGTGCCCCCTGAGCGGGCTGGAGCCCGTTCTCCTTCGCCGTCAGCTCCGGATACACCAGGTCAAACGCACCCCCGGCGGGATTTGATCCCCGTTCCGCCGTGAGCGAAAACGGGCGTGATCGGCGTCGGACTCGCGTGAAACGCACGTCGCCCCGGTGCGCGGCGGCGCACCGGGGCGAAGCGGGGAAGTTCTAGTTGGCCTCGTTGTAGGCGTCGATCACGTCCTGGCTGATCCGGCCACGGTCGTTCACCTTCAGGCCGGCGCCGCGAGCCCAGTCCCGGATCGCGGCGCTCTGCGAACGGTCGATCGGGGTGCGGCCGCGCGGGGCGGACGCGGCACGGGCGCCGCGCTTGCGGCCACCACTGCGGCGCGCACTCGCGATCCAGGTATCGAGCGACTCTCGCAGCTGCGCCGCGTTCTTCGCCGAAAGATCGATTTCATACGTGACGCCGTCCAGACCGAATTCCACGGTCTCGTCGGCGGTCTGCGTATCGTCAACGTCGTCGACAAGCGTAACGGTGACCTTGCGCGCCATGAGTAGTCCTCTTCTAGTCTCGTATCAATGCTGGAATTGCTCCCCGAAACACGAGTCTATACACGGATCCGCGTTTACCGCGATTCCCCAGCGGTATTTCTGTCGCGATTCTGTAACGATTTTACATTTGGTTCGCGGACTAATTCGGTTGAATCCGGTCGCTCGCGACCAGTTCTCGTACGCGTTTCGCACCGATCGCAAGCAGCAGGGTAGGAAGACGGGGACCGGTGTCTCCGCCCACCAACAGCCGATAGAGAAGCACGAAAAATGCGCGTTGCGCTGCGCCGAGTTCCTTATCCCCCTTGACGATCTGATCCGCCCCCAGGCCGCGCTGCACCTTGGCGACGCCGTACACCTGATGCGTGATTCCGGCGAGCGTCCAATCGTCCTCGAGGCGGCCGAGCCCCTCCGGGGCCGGGGTGCCGGAACCGTCGAGCAGTAGTCGCAGGGCGGCACGTTCATCGTCGGTCAATCCGCGCAGCAGATCGGTGTCGGGCGCGGTCCGCACCACGGTCCGTTCCTGCGCCGGCATCTGCTCGGCGACCCAGGTGGTTGCCTTGTCCAGCCGCGGGCGCAGCACATCCAGGCCGGTCAGAGGCTCATCCGGTTCCAGGGCACCGAGGATGCGCAGGGTTTGCTCATCGTCGCCGGTGGTGATGTCGACAACGGACGCCAGGGTGCGATAGGGCATCGTGCGCGGTGTGAGCGCGAGCGCGCGCACCTGTCCCTCGACCGGATCGGCGACCGAGGCGGCGCGGGCGTAGGCGGCGATGTCACCGGGCTGTGCCTTGTCGCCGGCCACCTTGCGGGTCAGGGCGTCCCATTCGTCATAGGTGCGCGGCAGTTCTCCATCGAGCGCCACGTCGAAGGACTGATTGGGCTTCTTGCGTCCGTACAGCCAACGTAACAGCGGCGGCTCGAGGTATCGCAGCGCAATCGCGGCGGTCGGCACTCCGCCCTTCGAGGACGACATCTTCGCCATTCCACGGATTCCGACGAATGCATACATCGGCCCGAGGGGGCGCCGCCATCCGAAGATCGGCGCCACATCCTTACCTACGGCGAACGAAGAACCGGGCGACTGATGATCCACACCCGAAGGCTCGAATGTGATCTTCTCGAATGCCCAGCGCATGGGCCAATCGACCTTCCACACCAGCTTGCCATCAGTGTGTTCGCGGAGGATCACGGTCTCGGTGTGACCGCAGCGACACTGATATTTCAAAGCGGTCGACTCGTCGTCATATCCGATGACGGTCGTGAAATCGGTGCCACAAACGGAGCAATACGGCTTATACGGGTAGTAACCGGAATCGCCGGACCCGTCGGCCTCGTCCGCGGAACCCGATGCGGCGTCGGCGGCTTCCGCGTCGGCCTCAGGCTGATCGACCGTGACGCCGCCCTTCTTCGCCTTGTCCAGGGTTCGGTAGCGCTCCAGAATCGCGTCGATCCGCTGACGCTCGGCCATGGCGTGGAGCACCTGGTCGATGTAGGCACCCGAGGAGTACATCTGCGTCTGGCTGATCCCGCGGTAGGTCACACCCAGCTCGACCAGCGCCGTCTCCAACTCCCGGCGGAAGTGCTCCGCCCAGTTGGCGGCGTCGGATCCGTACGGTGCGGGCACCCGGGTCAGCGGCTTACCGATGTGCTGCTCCCAGGTCTCATCGACACCGTCGATCGTGGGGACCTTGCGGAAGCGGTCGAAGTCGTCCCACGAGATGATGTGCTCGACGGTGCGGCCGCGGCGGCGCAGTTCGTCCGCCACCAGGTGCGGCACCATCACCTCGCGCAGGTTGCCGAGATGGATCGGCCCCGACGGGGAGATACCCGATGCCACCTTCACCGGGGCGTCGTTCTGCTCCGCGAAGGCGACCGCCTCATCGGCGAGGCGGGTCACCCAGTCGTCCAGGGGCGCATTCACAGGGGCTACGGTCACGGACCGCAATACTACCGTCGCAGAATGCGCGACCTCACGCCTCGTGCGCGGCGAACTGCGCGACGGCGCGGCGGTAGGACTCGGAACCGGTGCCGGTGCCCGTACCACCGGTGACGCCGAGCGACAATGCGCGGAAGCCGCCGTCCACGGAGGACGCCTGCACTCCACGATCGCGCAGGCGGGTGGCGATCGCGGCGGCGGTGGCGCCGTTGCCGCTGACCAGCAACCATCGGGTATCGGGGCCGGCGGCGGCGAGACTGGTCGACAGGCCCGGCACGAGGCGGGCGATCACGGCGGCGGCATCGAGGGCGACGGCGCCGGGCAGGATGCCGTCGCGGCTGCGTTCGGACTGGTCACGCAGATCCACGAGGATGGCGTCGTCTGCGGGGGTGAAGTGCACGGGGTGCATCGGGATTCTCCAGGCGGGAGGCGAACGCTCGGACCGGCGTTCGGCAGCGGAAGGGGGTCGGGTTCCTAGCGGACCCGACAACACTCCATGCAGCTGCGCACCTGGCTCATGACAGCGAAATTAGCATCCGGCGTGCGGCGCGGCAACAATTGCGCTCACCACTACACCGAATCCCGCGGGTGGGCCTTGCGCTCGGCGCGGGTGGCCCGGCTGGCGATCTCACGCAGGTAGACGGCCCGCAAGCCCTGCAGGGTGAGGTCCGCGCGGCGGTCCGTGATGGTCGCGCATTCGGCGGCGACGCCATCGTCGTACCCGCCGGTGGCGATCACGCGAGCATCGGGCACGGTCTCGAGGGCACGGCGGACCAGCGCGTCGACCAGGCCGGCGAATCCGTAGATGATCCCCGACTGCAGCGCCTCGACGGTGTTCTTTCCGACCACCGAGCGAGGTGGGACCAGCTCGACCCGGCGCAGCGCGACGGTCCGTTCGGCGAGCGCGTCGAGGGCGCTGCCCACGCCGGGGGCGATGGCGCCGCCGAGGAACTCCCCCTTGGCGCTGACCACGTCGACCCGCGTGGAGGTACCGAAATCGACCACGATGCACGGTGTTCCGGCGGATCGGCCGCAGACCTCGAAGGCACCGGCCGCGTTCGCCACCCGGTCGGTGCCCACCTCACGCGGATTGTCCACGTGGAGCGGGACCCCGGTCTTCACACCGGGTTCCAAGATCACGTGCTGGGCGCCCGGGTAGTACCGCGGCGCCATGGCGCGCAGCGAACGCAGCAGCTCGGGCACCGTGGACAGCGCGGTCACCCCGGTGACGGCGGCGGGATCGAAGCCGGGCTCGGTGCCGGGGCCGGTGAGGAAGCCGCGGATCACCAGGGCGAGCTCGTCGGAGGTCATCCGGGGATCGCTGCGCAGCCGCCAGGTACCGAGCAGTTCGCCCGCGCCCCCGTCGGTTCCGGCCGCGAACAGTCCGACGGTGACGGACGTGTTCCCGGCATCGATCGCCAGCAGCACTAGATCCGCCCGGTCACGAGGCCGTAGCCGTCGGGGACACGGGCGGCGTCGGTGGACAGTTCGACCGGCTTGTTCTCGGCATCGACGAACACCACACTCGGTGCGTAGGTCTTCAGCTCCCGCTCGTCGAGCTGGCCGTAGGCGATGAGGATCACGATATCGCCGGGGCTCACCAGATGCGCTGCGGCACCGTTGATCCCGATCACTCCGCTGCCTCGCTCACCGGCGATGGTGTAGGTCTCCAGCCGGGCGCCGTTGGTCACGTCGACGATCGCGACCTGCTCTCCCTCCAGCAGGTTCGCGGCGTCGAGGAGATCGGCGTCCACCGTCACCGAGCCCACGTAGTGCAGGTTCGCTTCGGTCACGGTGGCGCGGTGGATCTTGCTGGTCATCATGGTGCGCAGCATCTCTACGCCTCCCCGCCGATCGCTCCCGCCGGCTCGGGCTCGGGCTCCGAGAGGAATCCGGTGCCGATCGCGACGCCCACGTTGTCGAGCAGCCGGGTGGTACCGAGCCGTGCGGCCACCAGCAGTCGGCCGTCGCCGTGCGCGGGTGCGGGGCCGAGGTCGGGGGCGCGCAGCTCCAGATACTCGACCTGGACGTCGGGGCGGGAGGCGAGCACCTCGCCGGCGGCGGCCAGGATCGCGGTCTCCCCGCCCTGGGCGGAGTAGGCCCCCGCGAGGAGGGCCGCGGACAGTGCCGTGGCGGCGTCGCGCTGCGCTTCGTCGAGGTAGACGTTGCGCGAGCTCATGGCCAGGCCATCGGGTTCGCGCACCGTCGGGACGCCGACGATCTTGACGTCCATGTCGAGGTCGGTCACCATCTGTCGCACCAGGACCAACTGCTGGTAGTCCTTCTCGCCGAAGTAGGCGGTGTGCGGGCGGACGATGTTGAGCAGCTTGTTCACCACGGTCAGCATGCCGGCGAAATGCGTCGGTCGGCTGTCGGCCTCGAGTCCCTGACCGGCCGGACCGGGATGAATGGTGGTGCGCGGCCCGTTCGGGTACATCGCGGCGGCGGACGGCGCGAAGACCAGCTCGACGCCCGCGGCGCGCAGCTTCTCGACATCGGCATCGAGCGTGCGCGGGTAGGCGTCCAGATCCTCGCCGGCCCCGAACTGCAACGGGTTCACGAAGATCGAGACCACGACCACGGCTCCGGTCAGCTTCGCGGCGTGCACCAGCTCCAGGTGGCCGTTGTGCAGCGCACCCATGGTGGGGACGAAGGCGATCTGCCGGCCGGTCGACTTCAGCGCCGAGGTCACCCGGGTCAGCTGCGCCGGATCATGGTGCACGGTCAGCTGACCCGGCGTGTACGGGCGGGTGGGAGCGCTCATCGGTCTTCTTTCTCGAGGACGGGATCGATCATGGCTGAGGTACCGGACTGGGCTGCTGCCCTCCGGGATTGGCCGCGGTACGCGTCGGTGATCAGGGGATCGACGGTGTCGAGCGCGGCGAGGTGGCGGGCGACCGCCTCGGCGTCACCGCGAGCGGCGGGACCCGTGAGAGCAGCCGGTCCGGTGCGGAGGGCGTTGTCCAGGGCGGCGCGTGCCAGCGGAGCGAGGACGCGTTCGGCGAGTCCGGCCTCCGGGCCCCCGACGGTATCGAGACCCACCCCGCCGGCGAGTGCGGCGCGGAGTGCGAGCACGGCATCGTCGACCAGCGCCACCAGGTGATTCGCACCGTGTGCGAGGGCGGCGTGGTACAGCGGACGCGAGATCTCGGGGACCCGCACGGGCTCGGCACCGATCTCGAGTGCGAGGGCCTGACCGACGGCGTGACCCACTTCGTCGGCGGCGGTGATCCCGATGCAGCTGGAGGCCAGCCGCGCGGTGTCCTCGGGATCGTCGACGAAGGTCATCGCGGGGTGGAAGGCGATCGTGGTGCAGCCGAGGCGGGCGAGCGGGGCGAGCACGCCCACGCCGAGGGCGCCGGAGGTGTGCAGCACGATCGCCGAGGGATTGATCGCGACGGCCAGGTCGTCGACCAGGGCGGGAAGGTCGGTGTCGGGTACGGCCAGGATGAGCAGCTCGGCCTTCTCGGCGATCACCGCGGGCGTCTCGATCCGGGCCTCCGGCAGCCGTAGTCCGGCACGGGTGCGGGAGCGGTGCGTCCGTGCGGCCGTTGCGGTGACGATGTGCCCGGCACGCTCGAATGCGGCTCCCAGCGCGGTTCCGACCCGGCCCGCGGACACCACGCCGACGGAGAGCCTGGCCGGCGCGGGGGGATTGGGGATGCCCGCCAACAGATCAGGCGAGTCCTGAAACTCGGGCATGGGAGATGAGCCTCCAAAGGGGTCGTTCCAGTCCCGCAGCGCGGGTACCAGACGGTCAGTGGAAGGTTATGCCCGCGGCGCGGCGCGGGCAATGCCGTGTGAGCTAGTTCATCACTCCGGCTTGCGCCGGCGGCCGCCGCTGCGCTCGGTGTCGGCGTTCATCCGGGCGATCAGCTCGGCCACGGTGCTGCCCGAGGAGTGCTGGCCGCGCGTGCTGTCCTGCTCGTGCACGTCGTCGTCCTCCGGCCGCGTCTCCTGCAGCGGCGCCGCGGGCGTGGGTTCGGCGGCGGGGAAGGGCGGCACGGTGGGGATGCTGTGCACCTGGTCCGCGGGCGCGGGCTGCTGCGGAGCGCGCTCCGGCGGGGCGTACTGAGCGAACTGCGGCGGCTGCTGCTGCGCGGCATCCGGGGTGAACCGGCGCGGAGGGAAGGGCGGGCGGTAGCCGGACTGCGGGGCCAGCGGGACGAAGGGCTCGTCGCCGTCGATGTGGTCGATGTGCTCGACGTCGACCGGCTCGGCATCGACCGGCGGCGCAGCGGCCGGCGACTGCGGGTCGACGACGGCCTCGAAGACCGCGGTGGGCGTGTCCTCCTGAGGCCGGTTCGGCGCGGAGGGCGCGTCGACGGGCTGCTCCGCGGCCGCCGGGAAGTCCGGGACGTCGTTCACCGCGGAAGCGGCGCCGTAGTAGCTGTCGACGTCGGGCACCGGGGGCGGCACGCCGGCGAAATCCTGCTGCGCGCGGAATCGGTCGTCGTCTTCGAACACGGACTTGGCGCGCTGGGCGTCGATCGCGCGCTGCTCGGCGGCGGCGTACAGCTCGGTGTACGACGGGCCCAGGTCGCGACCCAACAGCTCTTCGAGGTTGGCGCGCAACGCGAGCACCTCTGCCTTGAGTGCTGTGAGCTCTTCATTGGACTCGTGCCGCAGCTCGGAGCGCAGGTCGTGCTCGAGCTGCAGTTCGTATTCGCGCCGGGCGGAGATCTCGCGCTCGAGCTGGAGCTCGTAGACCGCCTTGAGACCGCTCTCCTTCGACTCCGCCGAGCGGATGTCGCGGGCGTTGCGAGCGATCAGGAATGCGGCGATCACCAGACCCCAGACCAGCAGTATCAGGGCGAGAAGACCCCAGCGCTTGTCGTCGGAGAAGATCCACATCCCGGTACCGGCCACGGCCAGCACGATCACCGCACCCAGCATCCACTGCCCGGCACCGGCGTTGGACCTACGCGGGGCTCGCTTCCGATTGCCGGGATCCATCATGATCGTGACACTACCGTTTACCGGCCACGATCCGACACATGCATCACGGAATGTCGCATACGCCGACTTCCGTCCCATCATTCACAAAAGCAACGGCAGGCTCAGGCGGGCGAGGTGTCGGCGGGTTGCTCGTCGGGGTCGTCCGGTGTGCGGCAGCACTGTTCGAGCCACAGCGCCGAGGCCAGCAGCAGCCCCGCGCCCACCAGGCCGATCCACGCGCCGGGCCGGTCGGCATGAGTCGCGGTCAGCTCACTGCCCTTGGTGAGCAGGAACGCGAGCGCGCCACCGAAGAAGCCCAGCGAGACGGCCCCGAGGTACGCCGAGGCCTTCGCCAGCGCCACGGCGCGGGCCACGGCGATCGGATGCAGGCGTCCGGGCCCCATCCCCACCTGCCCCTTGGCCAACCGAGAACGGATGAGCTGCGCGATCCACAGATCTGCGGCGGCGATGCCGTAGAGCATGGCGCCCGCCCAGATCGGGATCGGCGGCACCAGGTCCTTGACCAGGATGTACGTACCGAGACCGACGCCCAGCACGATCACCACCAGTTCGATCCACCCGGTGCTGCGCATGCCGGGGCCCTGCGGATCGCCGGACCGGCCCCGGGGATCGGGCGACGGTGCGCTCACAGCGGCGTCACCTCTGCGACCTCGCCGGCGGGCAGTGCGGCGAGCAGGTCGTCGACGGTGCCATGGCCGGGTAGCTCGGCCGCGGGGTCGACCGCGCGCCACGGCACCAGCACGAACGCCCGCTGATGGGCCCGTGGGTGCGGCAGGGTGAGCTCGGGATCGTCGGAGCGGATCGGTACCTCTGCGTCCCAGACCGCGATGACGTCCACATCCAGCGTGCGTGGGCCCCAGCGCACGTCGCGGATCCGGTCGGCGGCAGCCTCTTGATCGCGAGCGAAGTCCAACCAGCCGGCGGCGGTCCGCGACGGATCGTCGGCGAGCACGGTGGCGTTGATGAAGTCGTCCTGCTCCACCCCGCCCCACGGCGGGGTGCGATACAACGGCGACGCCGCCACCAGCGCCGGGCCGAGCGCCGTGATCGCGCCACGGACCGCGGTCTCGGCATCACCGAGGTTGGCCCCGATCGAGAGAACCGCGCGGGTCACTGCGGCACCCCGCGAGCGCCGGCGCGGGAGCGACGGGCGACGACCGCCACGTCCGCGAAGGTCAGCGGGATCGGAGCCGACGGCTTATGCACCGTGACCTCGGTGGCGTAGACCCGCGGGTCGGCGGCGATACCGTCGGCGATCTCAGCGGCGACGGTCTCGATGAGGTTGCGCGGCTCCCCCGCCACGATGTCGTGCGCGAGCTGAGCCAGTGCCCCGTAGTCGACGGTGTCGGCCAGGTCGTCGGAGGTCGCCGCGGGCCTGGAGTCGAGCCACAGCACCAGGTCGACGATGAATTCCTGGCCGTCGCGGCGCTCGTGGTCGAAGACACCGTGGTTCCCGCGCACCCGCAGTCCGGTGAGCTCGATGCGGTCGGCCATCAGATTCCGCCCTTCTTCCAGGCCCGCGCGACCGCAATGGCGTCGGCGGTGGCCCGGACGTCGTGTACCCGTACACCCCAGACTCCCTCCCGGGCGGCGAGGGCGGAGATCGCGGCGGTCGCCACCTCGCGACCGGCCGGAGCACGACCGCCGAGCAGCTCGCCCAGGAAACGCTTGCGCGAGGCACCCACGAGCACTCGGAACCCGGTGTCTTGCAAGGTGTTCAATCCCCGCAGCAGTGCCCAGTTGTGATCGCCGTTCTTGGCGAAGCCGAGCCCGGGGTCGAGCACGATCCGCTCGGGGGCGATACCGGCAGCGATCGCGGCATCGGCCTGGTGCAGCAGCTCATCGCGCACTTCGGTGACCACATCGGTGTAGTCGGTGACGCCGTGGTGGATTCCGCTCCAGGTGTCGGCCCCCGGCGCCCCGGGCGACGGCCTCCAGTGCATGAGGATCCACGGGGCGCTCGAGCCGGCGACCACACCCGCCATCGCGGGATCGGCACGGCCACCGGAGACGTCGTTGACGATGGCGGCGCCCGCGTCCAGGGCGGCGGCGGCCACGGAGGCCCGCATGGTGTCCACGGAGACGGCGATCCCCTCGGCGGCGAGCGCGGTGATGACGGGAACCACCCGGTCGCGCTCGACCTCTGCGGGCACACGATGTGCGCCGGGGCGGGTCGATTCGCCCCCCACGTCGACCACCGCTGCACCCTCGGCGACCAGCTCACGGGCGTGCGCGAGCGCGGCGTCCAGGTCGAGGTAGCGGCCGCCGTCGGAGAACGAATCGGTGGTCACGTTGACCACGCCCATGATGAGGGTGGCCCCGCCGGGCCGGGCCGGCGGTGCCGCGGCACGGCTGGCGGCGTTCACCGGCGCAGGATGAGTTCGAGCGCCTCAGCCCGCGAGGTGGCGCTGTCCTTGAACGCCCCGCGCACGGCCGATGTGGTGGTGCTGGCCCCGGGCTTGCGGATGCCGCGCATGGCCATGCACAGGTGCTCGGCCTCGATCACCACGATCACGCCCCGCGGATCGAGTTTGCGCACAACAGCATCGGCGATCTGGGCGGTGAGCCGCTCCTGCACCTGCGGCCGCTTGGCGTACAGATCGACGACGCGGGCCAGTTTGCTCAGGCCGGTGACGCGCCCGCTGGGGCCGGGAAGGTAGCCCACGTGGGCGACGCCGTGGAAGGACACCAGATGATGCTCGCAGGTCGAGTACATCGGGATGTCCTTGACCAGCACCAGCTCGTCGTGATCCTCCCCGAAGGTGGTGTCCAGCACCGAATCAGGGTCGGTATGCAGGCCGCCGAAGACCTCCTGGAAGGCGCGGGCCACGCGTTCGGGAGTCTTCTTCAGTCCCTCCCGTTCGGGATCCTCGCCGACCGCGATGAGCAGCTCCCGCACGGCGGCCACGGCACGCTCGTGGTCGAAGGGCGCGATCGCCGCCCCGTCGCCCGCCGCCACGTCAGCTCTCGCTCGAGCGGTCCGGACCCGACTTCTGCTCCGGGTCCTGCCCCTGCGGCGCTTGGCCCGGCTGCTGTCCGGGCTGCCCCTGCGGGGGCCACCCGGGTGCCGACCAGCCGGCGGGTGCGCCGTAGTCCGGGCGGCTGCCGCCGGCCGGCGGCTGACCGTACTGGCCCGGCTGCGGGTACGGATTCGGGGCCGGCGGGTAGCCGCCCGACTGGCCCGGGTAGGGCTGGTTCGGATACTGCGGCCCCGGATACCCCTGCGACTGCCCGCCCCACTGATAGCCCGGCTGGCCGTAGCCCTGTCCGTAACCCGGCTGACCGCCCGGCACGGGCCACGGCTGCGCCTGCGGCCCCTGCCCGTTGACCTGGCCGTTCTGGCCCGACGGTGCCGCCGCCGCGGCGAGCGCGGCCTGCTCGGCCTTCTTCCGCTCGGCCTCCTCATCGACCGGGGGCCACGGATCGCCGTTCTCGATGGCGATCTCCTTGGGCGTCTTGATCGGCGGCTTGGTCGACGGCGTGCGGGTACCGAAATCGTCGAACTGCGTGATCCGCGGGCGCTTCTCGACCGAGGCGAAGATCCGCTCGAGATCCTTGCGGACGAGTGTCTCCTTCTCCAGCAACTCCCCTGCGAGCACGTCGAGCACATCGCGGTACTCGTTGAGGATGGCCCAGGCCTCGGTGTGCGCGGCCTCGACCAGCGAGCGCACCTCCTCGTCGATCTGGCTCGCGACGGCCTCGGAGTACTGCGCCCCACTGCCGATGCCGCGGCCGACGAACGGGTCACCGTCGTCCTGGCCGTAGCGGACGGCGCCGAGCCGCGCGCTCATGCCGTACTCGGTGACCATGCCGCGGGCGATCTTGGTGGCCTGGTCGATATCACTCGACGCGCCCGTGGTGGGCTCGGCGAAGACCAGTTCCTCCGCGGCGCGACCGCCCATCGCGAAGATCAGTCGTCCGATCATCTCGTTGCGGGTGTACATGCCCTTGTCGTTCTCGGGCACGGCCAGTGCGTGACCGCCGGTGCGGCCGCGGGCGAGCACCGTGACCTTGTACACCGGGTCGAGTCCCTCGGTGGCCCACGCGGCCAGGGTGTGCCCGCCCTCGTGGTAGGCCGTGACCTTCTTCTCGTGCTCGGAGATGATCCGGTTCTTGCGGCGCGGTCCACCGACCACACGGTCCACGGACTCCTCGAGGATCGGCGCCGTGATCTGCGAGCCGTTCTCGCGGGCGGTGAGCAGCGCGGCCTCGTTGATCACATTGGCCAGATCCGCACCCGACATACCGGGGGTGCGCTTGGCCAGCCCGGACAGATCCACGTCGTCGGCGAGCGGCTTGCCCTTGGCGTGCACCTCGAGGATCGCCTTGCGGCCCGCCATATCCGGATTCGACACCGGGATCTGGCGGTCGAAGCGGCCGGGGCGCAACAGCGCCGGGTCGAGGATGTCGGGGCGGTTGGTGGCCGCGATCAGGATGATGCCTTGGCGATCGCCGAAACCGTCCATCTCGACGAGCAGCTGGTTGAGGGTCTGCTCGCGCTCGTCATGGCCGCCGCCCATACCGGCGCCGCGCTGGCGGCCGACGGCGTCGATCTCGTCGACGAAGATGATGCAGGGGCTGTTCTCCTTGGCCTGCTCGAACAAGTCGCGCACGCGGGAGGCACCGACACCGACGAACATCTCGACGAAGTCCGAACCGGAGATGGTGAAGAAGGGCACGCCGGCCTCACCGGCGACGGCGCGCGCGAGCAGCGTCTTACCGGTGCCGGGCGGGCCGTAGAGCAGCACGCCCTTGGGGATCTTCGCGCCCAGTGCCTGATAGCGGGCCGGGTTCTGCAGGAAGTCCTTGATCTCGTAGAGCTCCTCGACCGCCTCGTCGGCGCCCGCGACATCGGCGAACGTGGTCTTCGGCATGTCCTTGGTGAGCTGCTTGGCCTTACTCTTGCCGAAGCCCATGACGCCGCCACGGCCGCCGCCCTGCATCCGGTTCATCAAGAAGAAGAACAGGCCCACCAGCAGCAGGATCGGGAGCAGCATGAACAGCACCGACTGCCAGATCGACTCCGCGGTCACGTTGGTCGTGTAGTCCTGCAGCGGCTTGCCGTCGGGCGTCTTCGCGTCCTGGACATCGGCGAGGATGTCGCGCGAGGTGCCCGCCGGGTACTTCGCGAAGATTTTCTTGCCCTCGACCCCGTCGATCGGCTTGTCGATCGTCACGCGCAGCGTCTGCTCGCGGTCGTCGATCTGCACGTCCGTGACGTTGTTCGCCTGCAATTGACTGAGGACCAGCCCGGTGGACACCGGGGTGTAGTCGCGGTCCTTGCTGTTGACCATGGTGAAAGCCCAGATCAGGAGCACGAAGCCGGCGATGATCGCCAGCGTCCGGATGAGTGATTTGCGTTTCATATCGCTTCGCCTCGCGGCTCGTAGTCCTTTTCCAGCGGCGGGCGCGGGTAGCCGCGCAGGTCGACTTCCCAGGTTACCGTGCGCCCCGCACGTGTCGCCGGGCGCGGCCGTGCGCCCTGGGCGAACATGTCCGATTCGGCCCGGATAGGGTTCGCCGCGTGACCGATCCCCAGTATCCCCAGGCCCCGGTGGCCGCACCGTCGCCCACGTGGAACAGCCGCTTCGACTTCTACAACACCTATGGCCATCCCTCCGCATCGGCGCACGGGGCGGCCGCGTTCAAGCAGTTGTCCTTCGGGGAGCGGTTCCGGCTCACGGCGAACGGTCCGGCGTTCTTCTTCGGCCCGATCTACTTCGCGATCAAGGGACCGTGGCGCAAGGGTCTGAGCCTGTTCGGCGTCGCCGTCGCGATCAGCGCCCTGATCGGCGTGATCGAGCTGGCCTTCGACATCTCGTTCCCCGCTGCCGGGTTCGGCGCCGCTATTGGCGTGCTCTATTCCACGGCCGCGAACTGGGCGTACTACCAGCACGTGGCCTACGGCAGCACCAGCTGGAATCCGTTCGAGGGTGTTCCGCTGCTGCGGGCCCGGAAGTAGGGCTCAGGCCTCGAGCTTCGCGGCCACGGCCAGCAGATCGGCCTCGCCGCCCGGGCGTGCGATGAGCTGCACACCCTCACCGCGGAAGGGCACCGACATCGCGGGCCAGCCCAGTAGGTTCCACAGGCTCGGATAGGGCGCATAGTTCAGGCTCGCGGCTGCGCTGGCCACCCACGGCAACGCGCTGTACCGGCGTGCCTGCGCAGGCCGGCGGGCCAACGTCGGGGTCACCAGGACGTCGATCCGCTCATTCGCGAAGAACCGCTCCAGCTCGGATTCGATGGCCGCGGCATCGGCGGGCCGCACCAGGCCTCGTGCCGTCACGACCCGTCCGAGCGCGGCGTGCCTGCGGGTTCGGGCCTGGAGCAGTGCGGCAGTGGCGCCGCGGGCGACGATATCGTCGGCATCGGTGGCGGCCGCGGCCACCCACCGGGCCAGCAGCGGCAGCGGCGACGCCGGATAGGGCACGCGCACCTCATGCACCGAATGCTCCCGAGCCGTGAGGACAGCGGTGGCATCGCGCACCGCCGCTGCGATGGTGCGCGAGGTGACGGTGGCCGGGGTCGGACGGTTGAGTCCGAGGCCGATACGCAGCCCGGCACCCTCGCCGATCTGCGCGAGCTCGGGCCGTCCGGCCATCACCGACAGGCCGAGGGCAGCGTCCCCCACGGTCCGGGTCATGGGCCCGTTCTCGGCCATGCCGAACCAATTCGTGGGGCCGAGCTCGGCGGGGACCACGCCTCGGCCGGGCTTGATCGTCACGATCCCGGCGGCCGCAGCGGGTCCGCGCAGCGAGCCCAGGCCGTCGTTGCCGTGGGCCAGCGCGACGTGTCCGGCGGCCACCACCGCGGCACTTCCGCCGGAGCTGCCACCCGGGGTACGGCCGGGACGATGCGGGTTGGCGACCACGGCCTCCGCATCGTCGGTCATCGCCCACAGGCACAGCTCGGGTACCCGGGTGAGGCCGACCACCACGGCACCCGCCGCGCGCAGGCGCTTCACCACGGGGTGATCGCTCCGTTCGACCGGCAGTCCGGCGCCGCATTCGGCGGACACTCCATCGAGGATCCGGTGCCCGGACACCGCCACGTTGTCCTTGATCGCGATCGGCACACCCGCCAGCGGCAGTGCGTACCGGTCGGGGCGCGCGTCCACCGCTGCGGCTTCGGCGAGCGCTTCCGCGGGACGGAGCACCCGCCAGCCGTTCACCTCGTCGTCACCGATGCGGGCCAGTGCCTCGCGGGTCGTCTCGACGGCGGTGTGCCGGCCCTCGCGTACCCCGTCGGCCGTCGCCGCAGCGGTGAGCAGGGTCATTCGCTGTAGACCTTGGGCTCCAGGATGCCGATGTAAGGCATATCGCGGTACCGCTCGGCGTAGTCGAGCCCGTAGCCGACGACGAATTCGTTGGGGATGTCGAAGCCGACCCACTTCACGTCGACGTCCACCCGCACGGCGTCGGGCTTACGCAGGAGCGTGACCACTTCGAGCGAGTTCGGCTGCCGTGTCGCGAGGTTGCGCAGCAGCCAGCTCAGCGTGAGACCGGAATCGATGATGTCCTCGACGATGAGCACATCACGGCCGGCGATATCGCGGTCGAGGTCCTTGAGGATGCGCACCACGCCCGAGCTCGACGTCGACGAACCGTAGCTCGAGACGGCCATGAACTCGAGCTGCGTGGGCACCGGTAGCGCCCGGGCCAGGTCGGTCACGAACATGACCGCGCCCTTGAGCACGGTGATCAGCAGGAGGTCGGTCTCCCGGTCTCCGTATTCCTCCGCGATCTGCGCCGCGAGTTCCGCAATCCGCTGCTTGATCTGCTCCTCGGAGAGCACCACCGAGGCGATGTCTCCCGCGTACAACTCACCCGTGCCGTTCACCACGCACTCAGAATGCCACCTGTGCGGTGCACCTGCAGCCGCCGCCCCGCACTTCCGCCCGGCACCGCGGCCGGTCCCTGGCCGTGCCAGTCGCTGACCAGGGCATCGACCGCGGCGAGGTGTGCGGCGGTGAGAGCGCGGGCGCCGCGGCCGGCGAGCCAGGCGCGCAACGCCCTTCGCCGGAGCGCGGGCGGCAGATGTTCGATGTCGGCGACCGGAAGCTCATCGCCCGACGGCGCGGGAGTGAGAGCGTCGAGTGCGTCGTTGTCGTCACGCAGCGACGCGGCAGTGCGGGCCAGGGCCTGCGCCACTCCCCCGCCGAGAACCTCTTCCAGGAGCGGAAGCACCTCGTGGCGCAGCCGGACCCGGGTGTAACGCGCATCGGTGTTGTGGGGGTCGTCCCAGGGGTCGAGGCCGAGTTCGGCGCACGCCTGGCGGGTGACGGCGCGACGCACGCCGAGCAGGGGCCGCCCGTAGGGCTCGGCCCAGGCCGCCATGCCGGCGAGCGAGCGGGCGCCAGAGCCCCGACCGAGACCGAGCAGCACGGTTTCGGCCTGATCGTCGAGGGTGTGCCCGAGCAGCACGGGCAGGCCGTCACGGTGGGCGTCGAGTGCGCGGTAGCGGGCGGTCCGGGCCGCGGCCTCCGGTCCTCCGGCGGCGTCGACGATCACGGTCAGGACGTCGGCGCGGCGAGCCCCTGCGCTGCGGGCCTGGCCGGCGGCGCGAGCGGCGGTGGCCGCCGAGTCCGGCTGCAGACCGTGGTCGACGACCAGCGCGACCGGCTCCAGCCCCGCGGCGACGGCTCCGGCGAGCAGGGCCAGGGAGTCCGGACCGCCGGACACGGCGACCGCCACCGTCGACGGTGCGCCGTACCGTGCCGCCCAGTGCTGCACGGCGCGGCGGATCTGCAGGGCCGCGGGGCCGGGCCGGCTCACGGGGCCGGTGCGCCGAGGACGCGGGCCATCCACCGGGCGGGTTCGTCGAACTCCTCATCACGGGGCAGGGTGTCGGGACCGGACCATACGGTGTTGAACCGGTCCATGCCCACGTCGGCCACCACGGCATCGACGAACTTCTTACCGCGCACGTACTGCGCGATCTTCGCATCCACGCCGAGGAGGGCACGCAGCACCCGCTGCAGCGGATTCGCGGGCGAGGCGCGGCGCCGGTCGAAGGCCGCACGGATGGTGGCGACAGTGGGCACCACCGTCGGTCCGGCGGCATCCATCACGTGGTCGGCGTGCCCTTCCAACAGGGTTCCCAGGATCAGGAGGTTCTCGATGGCGGCGAACTGCTCTGCGGGAGCGGCGATCTGGAGTAGCCCGATCACCCCGTCGTGCCGTTTGCCACCGCGCAGTGCGGCGTTCACCCGGTGCAGCAGATCGGCGACTGTGCCGCTGTCTCCGTCGCCGGTCAGAGCGGCAACGTTGTCCCGCATGTGATCCCGCAGCCACGGGTTGGCGGCGAACTGCACCCGATGGGTCACCTCGTGCAGACACACCCACATCCGGAAGTCATCGGGGTCGAGACCCAGGGCGCGTTCGACACGCAGCACGTTGGGCACGACGAGAAGCAGCTCACCGTCGGAGGTGCCGAACGGATCGTATTGTCCGAGAATCGATCCGGAAACGAACCCGAGCATGCCGCCGGCCTGCAGTCCGGCGATCCGGGCTCCGATACCGGGGCGGCCGCTGTGATCGCCGTCGAGCAGAGCGGCCATGGACCGCGCCGCCGCATCGACCCACTCCCGGCGGTCGACGGTGCGCGCCGCCGGTATCCGCGCACCGGTGGCCAGGCCGGTGACGTCACGCACGTGCCGTTCGGCTTCGGCTGCGAAGCCGATGAGCTGGGCTGCGGCGCGGTCGCGGGTGTACGCGGTGGTCGCCGGTCCACCACCGGCGAGCCGTCGCGCGGCGGCGGCCGCGAGCGACCAGTCGACCTGCGGGCTGCGGTGACGGCGGGTGGCCATGGCGATTCAGCGGCAGCCGCAGCCGCGCAGCGCGGCCGTCACCGCGTCCATCGCGGGGCGCGCGACGTCGACGGGGGTTCCGGAGGACATGAGCGTGAAGGTGATGATCGAGCC
Organism: Tsukamurella paurometabola DSM 20162; assembly: GCF_000092225.1. Taxonomy (NCBI): domain Bacteria; kingdom Bacillati; phylum Actinomycetota; class Actinomycetes; order Mycobacteriales; family Tsukamurellaceae; genus Tsukamurella; species Tsukamurella paurometabola. Next base: position 583,313 of record NC_014158.1, on the reverse strand, counting down.
CTCCCGGTCGGCGACGAACCCGGACAGGGTACTGACGCCGGAGAGGCTGCCGGTCTTGGCGCGGACGTATCCGGCACCGGGCCGGTTCGCAGTGACGTACCGGTCGGCGAGCGTTCCGCTGGAGCCGCCGACGGGCAGCATATCGAGCAGCGGACGCAGCTGCGGCTTGCCGTTCCCGGCTGCGGCGGTGAGGATCTCGTCGAGCACCTTCGCGGAGATGCGGTTCAGCGTGGAGAGGCCGTCGACATCGGAGAGCTCGACGCCCGTGAGGTCGAATCCGGCATTGCGCAGGGCCGCCGTCACGGCGCGGGCGCTGCCGTCGAAGGACAGCGGCTGGCCGCCCGCAGCGGCGACCTCGCGCCCGATGGACTCGGCGAGCACGTTGTCCGAGTGGATCATGGCGTCGCGCAGCCGCACATCGAGCGGTGCGCTGCGCACGGAGGCGAGTTGCGCCGCACCCGACGGAGCGGTCCCGGTCGAGACGGCGGTGGGCGGCAGACCCAGCGCGGTGGCGAGCGCGCGCCCCGCCGATACGGCGGGATCGGGGACGCGCGGCGAGTAGTCCTCGCCGGGGCGAATGCGACCCGCGTCTGCGGTGAGCGCTTGCATCGGCGTCACATCCCCGCCGGCGATATCGGCCCGCTCCCAACCACGAGCCAAGTCGGGGCCGGTGAACAATGCGGTGTCCACCACCACACGGGTGATCTTGGTACCGCCGCGCCGCAGCTGTGCGGCCAGATCGGAGATCTTGGGAGCATCGGTGAACATCGAATCGGATCCCGCGCGCAACGTCGGATCGCCCGCGCCCACGAACACCACTTCGCCCGGCTGTGCGCCGGCGACCACGGTGGTGGTGATCCGCTTGTCGGCCGGCAGAGTGAGCAGCGCGGCGGCCGCTGTGAGCACCTTGGTGGTGGACGCCGGAGTGCGGGGCCGGGCTGCGTCGCGTTCCCAGAGCACGCCGCCCGATGCGGCGTCGGCGATCACGCCGGTGAAGTCGCCGAGGTCGGGGTTCTGCAATGCCGCCGCGATCTGTGCGCGCACTCCCGCCGCGGTGGGAGCGGAGGTGGCGGCCACGGGCGCGATCGCCGGAGTGTAGGCCTGCTCGGCCGGGCGGGGCGGTACCTGCGCGTCGAGGTCACGGCTGTCGCGGTACGCGGCGTACCCGAGGGCCGCGGCGAGAACGCCGACGACGACCAGCGCCAGCACGATCACGGTGACCGCGAGGCGCACGAGGGTTCGTCGGATCCGCGAGCGTGGCACCGCACCACCCTAACGGCACCGTGGCGGCGGGGTGCGGAGTGAGCGGGTCGCATCGAGTGCACAACGGGTATCCTCAGCGTGCATGGTTGTCGCTGAGCGAAGGGAACTACAGCGTGGAATTCGAGGTCACCGTCGAGATCGCTAAGGGCTCGCGGAACAAGTACGAGGTCGATCACAAGTCGGGTCGTCTCAAGCTGGACCGCTACCTGTACACGTCGTTCGGCTACCCCACCGACTACGGCTACATCGAGGACACCCTGGGCGAGGACGGCGATCCGCTCGATGCGCTGGTCCTGCTGCCGGAATCGGTGATCCCCGGGTCGCTCGTGGACTGCCGGGCCATCGGCATGTTCAAGATGGAGGACGAGAAGGGCGGCGACGACAAGGTGCTCGTGGTGCCCGCCGGCGATCCGCGCTGGGACGCCATCCAGGATCTGGAGCACATCGACAAGTTCGAGCTGGATGCGATCGAGCACTTCTTCGTGCACTACAAGGATCTCGAGCCCGGCAAGTTCGTGAAGGGTTCGACCTGGGTCGGAAAGGCCGAGGCGGAGAAGGAGATCGCCGCGTCGATCGCCCGCGCCGAGGCGGCCGCCGAGGGCATCGACAGCTAGCTTCACCCGGACGCGACGAACGCGGCGGCGAGGATCACCTCGCCGCCGCGTTCGCCGTGTGGTGGGCGGTTAGAGCTTGGCCGCGACCCGCTTGACCATGTCCTCGAAACCTGTCCGGTCGAGGGTGCCATCGGCGCCGGGATTGGCGAAGACCATCGCGGTGACGCCGCCCTTGCTGAAGTAGGCGTTCGCGGACTCGGCCTTCTGATCGCCCACCGATCGGGCGAACTCCAGCACGAAGCCCTGCGCACCCGTCCCCGTCGGGAGGTCTTTGCGTGTCGTCGTCTGCTCGACCGCCCCGAGCCGCACCGCGGCGCATTCACCGGTACCGGCCGCCTCGAAGACGGAGAGCTTGGCTTCGGCGGGCAGGAAGTTCACGCCATAGGCCACCTGCTGAGCTCGGGCGACGTTCTGCTGGGTCCCGAACTTCACGGTGTCGGCCACCTCCTGCTGCGCCGCGACGTTCTTGTCCTTGCATCCCGCTGGCGTGATCTCCACGTCCTTCATCTGCTGAACGGCCTGCAACGAGCTCATCAGGGCGGTGTCAGCGGGCACCGTGGTCACGGTGAAGCCCTCGGGCAGATCGGCCTGTACCAGCGCCTTCGACGCGGCCGGCGACGGACCATCGGCCGTGGACGACGGCGCGGCGTCTCCTCCCCCGCCGTTGCCGCACGCCGCCAGGACGAGGCCGCCGACGGCGGCGCCGGCGAGGACGGAACTGAAACGGACCGGATCGAAGCGGCGCACGGGAGTCTCCTCAGACGGTGGAAGGACCGAAATCGGTTAGACCTTAGCGAAGCGCCGCAGGAAGGATTCGGTGAAGGCCGGGTACCGGCCGTCCGTCAGTGCACGCCGGGCGTCCGCCGCGAGGGTCGCGAAGAAGTGCTCGTTGTGCAGGGTGCACAGCGTGACTGCCAGGCCCTCGTTCGCGGCGAACAGATGATTGACGTACGCCCGAGTGAACTCGTCGGCCGGGTTGGCGGGGCCGCGACGATCTGCGCCGGGGTCGATCGGCCGGAAGTCGGCACGCAGCTGGGGGTCCGTGAGGTCCAGGACACCGTCACGGGTGAAGACGCGACCTTCCCGGCCCGCCTCCGCCGCAGCGGTTCCGTCGAACAGGTCGATACCGGCCTCGATGGCTGCGAACAGGTCCGCGGGGGTGGCGACGGTGGCGAGGTGTCGTGGCCGTTCCCGGTCGAGTTCCTCGGTGGCAGCACGCAATTGCAGAGCTTCCGCCGCCGCCGACCGCACTCCATCGATGCGGTAGCCGCCGAACCCGAGCCCGCCCGACTGCACATCCTGTTCGGACAGGCGACGCAGGCCTCGCGCCGCGGCGCGGCGCAGCCCGGCATCGGCGCCACCGGTGACGACGGCCCACAGGGACTGCCGGTCACCGCGGTCGGCGGTCTGCCACGAGTGTTCGACCAGCGCACGGGCCGCCCACTGCTGGCTGCGGTTGACGCCGGCCTCCAGCTGGGCACGGGGTGCGGTGGCGGCAACCGGATCGGCCATGGCGAACGCGATATCGACGCCGATCCGGTGCGCGACGCGCACCGCTTCCTCGGGGTCCCAGCGATGCGCACCGCCGTCGAGGCGGCTACGGAAGGCGATGCCCTCGTCGGTGACCCGGGTCTTCTTCGCGGCGGCGACGGCGGTGATGCCGGTGTCGCCGAGGACCGGACCGGCCCACGCCATGGCCCGACCGATCCCGCCGGCACCCTCGATCATCGCGGTGCCGGGTTGCAGGTACAGCTCGTGCAGATCGACGGTGACGGCCTGCACACCGAGCGCGGCGAGCATCTCGGGGGTGATGCCGGCAACGGCGCCACGAGCGGCGACGGGCAGGTAGGCGGGCGTGGCGATCTCGCCGTGCGGGGTGCTCAACGTGCCGGTGCGCGCGGCGCCCGGGCCCTGCACCTCGATCCGGAATCCGGTGGGATCGGAGGCGCCGACGGCACGCAGCCGGGTGTGGCCGGCGATCGCGCGGTATCCGGTGCGCAGTTCGGCGAGCTCCGCGGCGAGCTCCGCGTTCTGGCTGCGCAGTTCGGCGATCTCGGCGAGCGCCGGATCGACACGGACGGGTGCGGTGCGGTCGTCGTCGGGCGGCACGGGTTCGACGGTACGCGGCCCGGGCGCCCGTGTCTGCCTCGCGACCGCGCGCGATGCGGTGCCGACACCGGTCGTCCCGGGTGGGTGGGCGCCGACGGGAGCCGGGGAGACGGGCGCCGTATCCGCCGCGGCGGCGGGTTCGGGCTCGGCAACGGGGCCACCGGCGAGCACGGCGCCGACGACCTCCTCCTCAATCGTCTCCATGGCGGGTGCGGTACGCAGCGGCACCGACTTCCAGAACAGCACCAGGAGCAGACCGATCGCGGAGAGCACCGTGACCGCCAGGAAGACGGTGTCCATCGAGTCGGCGAAGCCGGCCTTGAACGGGTGAACCAGGGTCGACGGGAGCTTCTGCAGGGCCGAGGTATCGGACATGATCCCGCTCACGGCACTCGAATCGCGCGCGGCGAGCTTGTTCGCGAACTCCTGCGCGGCCTGGCCGTCGTGGCCCGCGGCGGCGCGCTGGAGTGCTGCCGTGTAGTCGGGATCAGCCGCGGCATCGGTCAGTCGCGACTGCATGTTCTTCGGCATCTCCGAGAAGAGCACGGAGAGGAAGACGGCGACGCCGAGTGTGCCGCCGATCTGGCGGAAGAAGGTGGCGGCGGCGGTGGAGACGCCCATGTCCTGGGGCGGAAGGATGTTCTGCATCGCCAGGGTCAACGGCTGCATCAGATTGCCGAGACCGAAGCCGATGAGTGCGGCGCCCGCCATCACGGCCGCGAGGCGCACATCGGCGGTCACGTAGTGCAGCGCCCACATGCCCACGGTGAGCAGCACGGCTCCGATGATCGGGTAGATCCGGTAGCGCCCCGTGCGGGAGATCATCTGGCCGGCCAGGATCGAGCCCATCATCAGTCCCAGCACCATGGGCAGCATCATGAAACCGGCCACCGTCGGGCTGGCACCGCGCACCACCTGGAAGTACTGCGGCAGTAGCGAGATCCCGCCGAACATCGCAGCGCCCACCACCACCGAGATCAGCACGCCCTGCGCGAAGATCCGGTTCCTGAAGATGCGCAGCGGGATGATCGCGTCCTCGCCCATCATCTTCTCGATGATGATGAACGCGAGCACGCCACCTGCCCCGACGGCGTAGCAGGTGATGGACTTGGTCGAGCCCCAACCCCATTCGCGGCCCTGCTCGGCCACGATCAGCAACGGCACGATGCCGACGGCGAGCATGAAGGCGCCCACCCAGTCGATCCGCACCCCCTCGCGGCGGGTGTGCGGCAGCTGAAGGACGCGATACACCACGAGCAGCGCAATCACGCCGATCGGCACGTTCACCAGGAACACCCAGCGCCAGCCGGTGATACCCAGGATGCTGTCGGCGCCGGAGAAGACGCCGCCCAGAACGGGGCCGAGCACCGAGCTGGTGCCGAACACCGCGAGGAAGTAGCCCTGGTAGCGGGCGCGTTCGCGCGGCGGCACGATATCGCCGACGATGGTGAGCGCCAACGACATCAAGCCGCCGGCGCCGAGTCCCTGGACGGCGCGGAACGCGGCCAGCTCGTACATCGATGTGGAGAAGCTGCACAGCAGTGACCCGAGCACGAAGACCGTGATCGCGAACATGAAGAACGGCTTGCGTCCGTAGATGTCGGAGAGCTTGCCGTAGAGCGGCGTCACGATGGTCGACGTGATCAGGTACGCCGTGGTCACCCAGACCTGCAACTGGTAGCCGCTGAGATCGTCGGCGATGGTCCGGATCGCCGTCGAGACGATGGTCTGGTCCAGTGCTGCCAGGAACATGCCGGTCATGAGTCCGGCGAGGATGTAGAGGATCTGCTTATGCGTCAGTGGTCCGCTCGGCACGCCGGCGGCCTGCTCGGGTGATTGGTTCTCCAGCGTCGTCGCCGTCATCTAATCCTCCCGGAGCAGCCGCAGGGCCTGCTCGAACTGGTCGAGGGCACGGCTGCCCAGTTTCACGAACTGCTCGATCTCCTCGTCGCTCCACTCCTGCAGGAGCGGGCGCAGCCGGATGTTGCGCTGTTCGCGGATGAACGCCACCTTGTCGCGGCCGGCCTGGGTCGCGGCGACGAGAGCCGCGCGGCGGTCGGACGGATCGGGGGTGCGTTCGGCGTAGCCCTGGTTGGTCAGGGTGGTCACGTACCGGCTCGCCGTGGACGGGTCGGTGTGGATCTGCTCCGCGAGCACCGAGGAGCGCATGGGCCCGTCCTTCACCAGGGCGAACAGTGCCGAGTACGCGGCCAGCTCCACACCGTCGGGCGCGACGGCATGCCGGGTCATCGCGGCGTGTCGCTCCTTCAACCGGGTGAGGTCGGCGATCACGCGGACCAGGTCCTCGATCCGCTCCGCCCGTTCGTCGTCGGTCATCTCGCCTCCGCAGCATCCTCCTGGATCGCGCGTACTGCGATCACGGGACCAAACTACGTGCAGCCTACAACTACTAAGGCGCGTAGTCGATTCGGGCGAAGCGGCCGATCACGCCGATGTCCGCACTATTGCGGCCCCGGTCAAGGCCACAAGCGCATCGAAATCGGTGCGGAAGAGAGTGTCGTGGGTACCCGCCGCCGCGTACAAGTCCGGATAGTCCCGCAGCGATTCGTCGATCACGGTGCGCAACGCCGACGGATGCCCGACCGGTGAGACGCCGCCGATCACCTGACCGGTGGCCGCGACCACGTCGTCGGGCGTGGCGCGAGAGATCCGGCAGTGGCCGAGCCGCTCCGCGAGTCCGGCGGTGTCCACCCGGTGCCGACCGCTCGACAGGACCAGCAGAGGCGCACCGTCGGCGAGGAAGATCAGGCTGTTCGCGATCGCTCCCACCTCGCACCCCAGTGCCGCGGCAGCCTCGGCGGCGGTCGCGGCGCCGCCGGGCACGACGCGCACAGTATCCGGGTGGCCCGCCGCGACGAGAGCAGCGCGGACCGCCTCGGTGCGTCGGGAGAACGAGCTCTGGTCGGCGTCCGTCATGCCGACCAGTATGCCCCCGACCTGGGGTTACGCGGCCAACAGGGAGGCGATGAGCTGCTGCGTCCGATCTCCGCCCACGGGTCGGAGCACCACCGCGTCGGCCACCTCGGCGGCGTACACGTCCTCGATCAGCGATTTCAGGCCCGACGGGGTGCCCACGTACGTCACACCGTCCGCGGTAGCGCCGAGGCCGGCGTAGCTAGCACGGGCCTGGGCGGCGTGTTCGTCGATCACCACGTCCACCTCGAGCGCCACCGCATCCGGTTCCCGCCCGGCCCGCGCCGCCTCCGCGCGCAGGTAGTCGCGCTGCTTCTGGGCCAGCCGCAAATCGGCGGCGCGTACCCGGGTGAGCTCCGTCGCGGCGGGTTCGCCGTCGACGACGATCACCAGGGCGGGGCGGGAGGCGGTCGCGGTCATCGCATACTCCGTGTTCTCGTGGGTTCTACTTCGGCAGAGCGGTCAGGTCTTCCAGGGCGCGCACCAGACGATGCACATCGTTCTCCGCGGTACCGAGGCCGAGACTGGCTCGGACGGCACCGTCGTAGCAGCCCAATCGGTTAACCACGGGATGGGCGCAGAACTTCCCGTCGCGCACGCCGATCCCGTATCGCGACGACAGGAACTCGGCGACCTCGCGCGGGGTGTACCCGTCCACAGTGAAGGCGACGATGCCCACGCGATCAGTGGAGTCGGCCCAGATCCGCAGCGGCCGCACGCCGTCGAGGCGGGTCAGCGAACCCAGTAGGAGATCGGTCAAATAGTGCTCGTGACGGGCTATCTCGGACTCGCCGAGGGCGGCGATGGCCTCGCAGGCTGCGCCGATCGCGACGGCGCCCAGCACGTTCGGGGAACCGGCCTCGTGCCGCGCGGGGCCGGTGTGCCAGGCCACCTCCACCGACTTGGCGACCGGGGTGCCGATCACCTCGTAGCTGGCGCCGCCGCCGCAGCGGTACGGCTCGGCCTCGTCGAACCAGTCGGCGCGCCCCACGAGGACACCGGAGCCGAAGGGGGCGTACAGCTTGTGCCCGGAGAAGGCCAGGTAGTCGACACCGCTGTCACGCAGCGAGATTCGACGATGCGGCACCAGCTGTGCGCCGTCCACCGCGATCCTGGCGCCGTGCCGGTGGGCCAGCGCGGCGAGCCGGCGGATCGGGAGCACCTCGCCGGTGACGTTCGACGCGCCGGTCACGCTGAGGAGGGCGGCCGGGCGGCGCGCGAGCTCGGCCTCGACGGCCTTCAGGGTGCCCTCGATCGACAGCGGCGCCGACACCACACGGGCGCCGATCCGCTTCCAAGGCAATAGGTTCGCGTGATGCTCGCAGTCGAGGACGACCACCTCGCCGGGCACGCACGCGGCCAGCAGGTTCAGTGAATCGGTGGTGTTCCCCGTGAAGATCACGTGATCGTCGCCGCGGGCACCGATGAAGTCGGCAACGATGTCGCGGGCGGCCTCGTACCGCGCCGTCGAACGCTGCGAGAGGTACCCGGCGCCGCGGTGCACACTGGCGTACTCCGTGAGCGCGGTCGCCACCGCTTCCTGGACCGCGACCAGGGCGGGAGCACTGGCGGCGTAGTCGAAGTTGGCGTAACGGACCGTCGCCCCGTCGGCGAGGGGAACGAATTCGTCGGCGCCCGTGACGCGGGCGATGGGGCCGAAGGCGAGTGGGCCCGCAGACCGCTCGGGGCTGGCGAGGGTCGGAGCCGGGCAGGTGCGATCGAGAATCGTGGTCATCGTGAAACATCCTTCGTGTCAAGGACTCGTCGCCCGATGAGGACCGGCAGTGCCGGACAACGACGAATCCGCGCTTGCCGCGCCCGTTCGGCGCGGCCAGGTCGTCACCCGGAGCACCCCACCGCGGTGGAGGGTTGCCGACCAGCGAGCCGGGGCTTCGCGCTGGCACTCATGACCTGACGCAAGAATGCACTGGGTGGGCAGCGCCCGTCAAGGCTGAAATCACGGCGCGCGAAACTCGGGGTGAGCCTTCTCACCTTTTCTGGAATCGTTCCAATTAACTCGGTAATGTCGTGCGTACCGGGTGAACAGCCCGTCGAGATCCATTCCCCACCAAGGAGGTAACGATGTCGAACCCCATCACCAGCACCCTGTCCGACGAGGCGCAGAAGGTCGCCGGCGATGCCCTGCAGGGCTCCCTCGTCGACCTGATCGACCTCGGACTGATCGCCAAGCAGGCCCACTGGAACGTGGTCGGATCGCAGTTCCGCTCGGTGCACTTGCAGCTGGACGAGCTGGTCACCGATTCCCGCACCTTCGTCGACGAGGTGGCCGAGCGCGCCGCCGCCATCGGCGTGAGCCCGGACGGCCGCGCGGAGACCGTCGCGAAGACCGCCGCCACCGTCGGCTTCGAGGCCGGCTGGCAGCAGGACGACGCCGTGGTCGGTGCGATCGTGAAGAACCTGGCCGCCGTGGTCGCCGCGCTGCGCTCACGGATCGAGGCCACCGAGTCCGCCGATCCGGTCACCCAGGACCTGCTCATCTCGATCACCGCACGCCTGGAGCAGCTGCACTGGATGTGGCAGGCCCAGCAGGCCTAACGGCGTAGATTCAGCACCATGGAGCAGTGGCACTATCTGATGGACATGGACGGAGTCCTGATCCACGAGGATCACCTGATCCCGGGAGCGGACGCCTTCCTCGCGGAACTCACCGCGAACGACACGCCCTACATGGTGCTGACCAACAACTCGATTCGCACGCCGCGGGACCTGCGCGCCCGGCTGCTGGCGACGGGATTGGACATCCCCGAGCGAAGGATCTGGACGTCGGCGTTGGCGACCGCCAAATTCCTGCAGGAGCAGCGGCCGGGCGGAACGGCCTACGTGGTCGGCGAATCAGGTCTCACCACGGCGCTGCACGAGGTGGGGTACGTGCTCACCGAGAACGATCCCGACTACGTCGTCCTCGGTGAGACGCGGAACTACTCCTTCGAGGCGATCACCACGGCGATCCGGCTGATCGAGCGCGGATCACGGTTCATCGCCACGAATCCGGACCCAACGGGGCCGTCGAAGGAGGGCTCGCTCCCCGCCACCGGCGCGGTGGCCGCGCTGATTCGCGAGGCCACCGGCCGGTCGCCCTATTACGTGGGCAAGCCGAATTCGCTGATGATGCGCTCGGCTCTGCGGGCGCTCGGTGCGCATTCGGAGGACACGTTGATGATCGGTGACCGGATGGACACCGACATCGTCTGCGGTCTGGAGGCGGGCCTCCAAACCGTCCTGGTACTCACAGGCATCTCGTCGCGCGAGTCGGTGACGCTGTATCCGTACCGGCCCACCCGGATCATCGACTCCGTGGCGGATCTGGTGGGCGGCACGGACACTCCGTTCCCCGCGTAGTCAAGGACGTTCGGGTCGTTCGGGTACCACCGCTGGTACCCGAACGACCCGATGTCGTGAGCGCCGTTGTCACTGCCCCTTGACGTTGACGATCTGCCGCAGCACGGCGCGCACCGTCACCAGCTCGGCCGCATCGGTCATCACCCTGTCGATCGGCTTGTACGCCTGCGGGATCTCGTCGACGAAGTCCGCGCTATCACGGAACTCGATCCCGGCCATGGCCTCCCGCAGTTGCTCGTGCGTGAACGTCCTGCGCGCCGCGGACCGGGAGTACTCCCTGCCCGCGCCGTGCGGTGAGCTGTTCAGCGACGGCGGGAAGCCCCTGCCCTCGACGATGTAGGACGCGGTACCCATCGAGCCCGGGATCAGGCCGAGCTTGCCCTCGGCGGCCTCGATCGCCCCCTTCCTCGATACCCACACCTCCTTGCCGAAGTGCTTCTCCCGCTTGGTGAAGTTGTGGTGGCAGTTGATCCTCTCGGCCTCGGAGACGGGCGTGCCCACCCACTCCCCGAGTTGCCGGATCACCCGGTCCATCATCTCCTCGCGGTTGAGCAGCGCGAAGTGCTGCGCCCACTTCAGCTCGGCGATGTACCTGCGGAACTCGGGCGTGCCTTCGACCAGGTAGGCCAGGTCCGGGTCCGGCAGATCGATCCACCACTGCCTGCAGAGGCGGGTCGCGACGGCAATGTGCTGCTGGGCGATCTTGTTGCCCACGCCACGGGATCCGGAGTGCAGGAAGGCCCACACGGTGTCGTCCTCGTCGAGGCTGATCTCGATGAAGTGGTTTCCGCCGCCGAGGGTGCCCAGCTGCAGCGCCCAGTTCCCGGCGTACTGCGCGGGATCGAACTCCGCGCGTTCGGCGAGTGCGATCAGCTCCGCGATCCGCGGCTCCGCCGTGGCCACCACCTTCGTGTTGTAACGGCCCGGAGACAGCGGGACCGCCCGCTCGATGGCCTCACGCACCGTCGCGCGGTCGTCTGGAAGGTCGGACTTCGTGAACTGGGTGCGGACCGCGATCATGCCGCATCCGATGTCGACGCCGACCGCCGCGGGGATGACGGCGCCGAGGCTCGGGATGACCGAGCCGACGGTGGCGCCCTTGCCCAGGTGGGCGTCGGGCATCAACGCGATGTGCGGGTAGATGAACGGCAGCTTCGCCGTGGTGATCGCCTGCTCGCGGGTCTTCTCGTCCAGGATGGACGCCCACGAGACCAAGGACTTACTGATCTTCTCCATGTCTTTCTCGTCTCGGTGTGATGATCACCGACCCGAGCGATCGTGCGCGTCACGCGTGAGAACCGGGTCGGCGGTGGAGCGACGGCCCGGGGTGCCGCAGGTTATGCGGACATACCGAACCGGCGGCAGAAGTAGCACTGCCGCAGTTCGGGGAGTTCGCGCATAACCATGCGGTGCACAGTAGCCAACCGAATGGCACCCGTCCATGGACTTTTCAATCGGTACCTGCGAACACCGACCGACGCCGCGCAGCGAGAGCACCGATCGCCACAGTGCCGATGAGCGCGGCCATGATGTGGAAGGCGAGGCGGTAGGCAGCCACATCCCCAGGGATGGACCCGGTCGCCGCGACGAGCGCGGATAGGCCCAATCCGGCACCGACTTGTTTGGTGCAGTTCATGATTCCCGACACCAATCCAACGGCACCTGCCGGTGCGCAAGCCACCGCGGCCTTCGTCAGCGGGAGCGTGAACAGTCCGGCGCCGACCGCGATGAAGACGGCGGGAACGAACACCGCACCGAGGTAGGTGTCGCCGGATTCGAGGCGACTCTGGACCAGGAACCCGGCCGCCGTCGACGCGGCACCGGTCGCGATCAACACGGGTGCGCTGACCCGACGCATCAGCGCGGGCGCCACGCGGAGACCGACCGCGAGCTGAATCAGTGTGTGCGGCAGGAACCCCAGCCCCGCCTGCGAGGGCGTGTATCCGAGAACCTCCTGCATCTGCAGGCTGAGAAACATCCACATCGGCACCAACGCGGCGCCGGCCAGGAACACCCCGGCGTTGCCCCAGCGGATCGGCCGCGACAGGAAGACCTCACGCGGTACGAGCGGATACGCAGAGCGCCGGTCGCGCACGACGAACGCGCCGACCAGTATCGCGCCGAGGCTCGCAGCCACCCCGGCGTCGGCGAATTCCCGCTGCCCCGCTGCGCTCACCGCGTAGGCGAGGGCGAAAAGCCCGGCGGTGACCGCCGCGGCAGGCACTCCGTCGATACCGGGGCGCGGGCCGCTCACCCGGCCCGGTACGGCCCGCACGGCGAGCACGAGGGCGACGACACCCAACGGCACGTTGATCAGCAGCGTCGCGCGCCATCCGGCGTGCTCGGTGAGCAAGCCACCGAGCACGTTCCCGGCGGCGCCACCAGCAATGCTCATGGCGCTCCACCAGGCCATGGCCGATGTGCGCGTCCGATCGTCGACGAAGACCGACGTGATTGTGGCGAGCGTCGCGGGAGCGAGGACCGCCGCGGCGGCGCCCTGGGCGCAGCGCCCGACGAGCAGCACCTCAGCGGTCGGCGCAGCGCCTGCGAGCAGGCTCGCCGCTGCGAACGCCGCGGATCCGGTCACGAAGGCAGCCCGGACGCCGAGGACATCGGAGAGTCGGCCGCCGACCAGCAGAAAGCCGGCGTAGGGACGCGGTCACGACCCACTGCTGCGTGATCGTGGTGAGCCCGAGGTCCTCGCGCACGGACGGTAGCGCGACGTTAACGACGGACACGTCGAGCGTGATCACCAGCTGCGCGAGACACACGGCGACGAGAACACTTCCGCGCACGCCCCTCCTTCATACGTCAGATGTATCATTACGCATGTGATACAAATATATCAACAAAGGAGGGTTCGTGCCGCGCACCGTCGACCATGGCGAACGACGCTCGGAGCTGACCGACGCCGTGGCTCGCATCGCTGCACGCGACGGCCTGCAGGCCGTGACGATGCGAGCGGTCGCGGCGGAGGCGGGAGTGTCGCTGCGGCTCGTGCAGTACTACTTTGAGAACAAGCACGGGTTGCTGATCGGCGCCATGCGGCGACTGGAGGAGCAGTCGAACGCCCGCTGGCGTGCACGGCTGTCGAATACCGCCGATCCGCGAGCGATGTTGCACGCCTTCATATCCGAAGCCCTACCAACCGATCCGGAGAGCACAGACTTCTATCGGGTCAGCGCCGCATTCGGCGAACTGGCGCGGACGGATACGGAACTCGCCGCCGAACCCCTCGCTGGCGGGCTCACGCGACTGAGGTCGACGGTTCTCGACACCTTTCGCGCCGCCGACCTCCCGCCCGATGCCGACCCGGAGGCAGAGACCGACGCGCTGATCTCCCTGTGCAACGGCCTCAGCACCGCAGTGCTACTCGGCCATCACACCGCCGACCGGGCCGTCGCGATCGCGAGCTATCACCTCGACCGTGTATTCCGCTGACGTCTACGCAAAAGCCACTGAATTGGTCCATGTTTCAAGTGAAACAGTTGTCAGTCGGCGCTCGTGGCCTTGCATTCCGAGCATCCTCTATTGTCACTCGACGACAGCGGAGAGTTCCTCCGCTGTCAGAGGACGGTCTGCGAAAACCAGCCTGATCACCGTCGGGTCCGGATTGCCCGCATCCGGTGCGCGGTGGACGAGCGACAGGCCGACCTTCTCCGCCACCCGCGCGGAGGCACGATTGTGTTCGACGAGGTAGGCGACCACCGGGAGTGAATCGTCATGCCGTCGCGCGGCATCGACCGCCGCTTGCGCAATCATCGTGGCCAAACCTCGCCCCTGCACGTCCGCAGCGAGGCGATATCCGAGGTTCCAGAATGCGCCACGGCGACGATCACATCCGCCGTAGCCGATGATCGAATCGCGATTTCGCACGATCGAGGGGCCGAGGCCGTCGACCTCCCACTGCATCATCCACCTGTTCACCAGCGACCGGGTCTGGTCGATCGATGAGGGGCGCAAACTCGGATAGTGGGTCCACACCCTCGGGTCGGAGACGATGACATGCAGGTCCGCTACATCGGCCTCGGTGGGGCGGCACAGGTTCAGGTCGTCCACAACTTCCTCCTAGAGCCCATGGTCCCAGGGCGAGCGCCACTGCGCGAACAGCTCGGACACTCGATCTCGTTCAGCTGGTGTCGCCAGGATGAGGTCTGAGCCGCCGTCGTAAGGGTGGTGGACCCAAGAGACGGCCGAGTCCGTCACCATGACGTCGAAGGCGCGTTCGTCGGCGACGGCGCGAAACAGTTCCCGCAAGGCCGGTGCGTGTCGGTGGACACGGTGCACGTACAGGTGAGCCCAGGCCTGTTCCTCTCCCTCGTCCTCGCCCTCCGAGACGCTGCGCCAATAGCGTGGACGTGGAAGCAAACCGGTCAGCAGCGACGAGCGGCGGACGGGGCGCGGCGACATCGCGAACGAGAACGAACATGTCACCACAGTCAGGATCTCCTCGTCCCCGCGTAGCTCGTCGAGAACGGCGAAGTAGCGCCGCAGCAGCTCGGCATACTCCTCCTCAGTATCCGCATAGCGCTTGCTCCCCGGGAGACTGTGCAGCCGTACCCACCTGCTGTTGTGTACGCCGCGAAGGTCGATCGCACGCAAGGGAGTGTCACCGAGGATCCTCGTCCACGCGGCGTCGAACTCCGCGATGTCCGCCGCTGTCGGCCGCTGGATCCCGGCCAGGTCGCGCTTCGACGATGCCCGCTCCGTGTGGGATCGCACGTTCTCAGCCTTCTGTGAGCGCATGGCATGAACGCTAAGCGATCAAGCCTCTCCATGCCACGGGGGTGATCGGTCGAACTGAAAACTGCTGAATAGGTTGATGTTTCAAGTGGGAAACTTGTCAGTCGGTGGTCGTAGTGTGTGAGCATGGAAGTAGAAGACGTCAGTTCCAGCGCGGCGGGTGGCGAGGTGATCGCAGGACTCGGTGAACTGGAGCGGTTGCGGGCGCGGGTGGTGTTCAATCAGTACCGGTTGATCGTCGAGCTGTTGCGCACTCGGGTGTGTGAGCGGATCGCCGCCGGGGTGGCACAGGAGCGGTGGGAGGCCGGTGTCGCGTCCGAGGTGGCGCTCGCGCTGCGGGTCTCGCCGCACCGGGCGACGGCGATGCTGTCGCGGGCGAAGACCCTCGAACGCGACCTGCCGGCCACCTTGTCCCGATTGCGTGATGGAGATATCTCTCCGGAGGCGGTGGAGGTGATCGTCGCCGGTGTTTCGCATCTGGAACCACGCTTGAAAGGCGAGGCCGATACCGTGCTGTGCGGGGAAGGTTTCGCGGCGTCGGGGCTCGGGCTGAAACGGTTGCAGGATCGGGTGAAGGAAGTCTCCTATCAACTCGACGCGCAGGCCACGGTCGACCGTGCGGCGCTGGCGGCGAAAGATCGTCGGGTCACGATCCGTCCGGCACCGGACTGCATGGCGCGGGTATCGATCCTGCTGCCGGTCGCCCAAGCCGTGGGCCTGTACGCAGCGGTGAAGACGGCCGCCGACAGCGTCTTCGGCACACCCGGCGAATCACGCAGTCGCGGGCAGATCATGGCCGACACCGCGTTCGCGCGGATCACCGGCCGCGACGCCGCGGACGGTGTGCCGGTCACGGTGAATCTGACCATGCCCGCCACCGTTCTCCTGGGTGAGGAGTCGGGGATCGCGCACCTGACCGGCGGCGGCACACTGCCGGCAGAGATCGCCCGGCACCTCGTCGGCAGAGCGTCGGAGAAGGCGATCGGATGGGTCAAACGCCTCTACGTGCAACCGGACTCGGGTGCGGTCGTCGGGCTCGATTCCCGCTCCCGGCTGTTCCCAGCCGGGCTGGCGGAGCTGATCGCAGCGCGGGATCGGTACTGCCGCACCCCGTACTGCGACGCCCCGATCGCGCACACCGACCACATCACCGCACACGCCCACGGTGGCGCCACCAGCCTGCACAACGGGCAGGGACTGTGCGCCGCGTGCAACTACGCCAAAGAAGCCGCGGGTTGGTCCAGCCGCACCGTCGACGATCCGAGCGGGCGGCACACCGTCGAAACCCGCACCCCGACAGGACATCTCCACCGATCCACCGCACCGCCGCATGCGGCGTGAGTACTCTGACGTCGTGACCGGACTCCTCGAAGTCATCGCCCTCACCGCGGCCGACGCTGTCGCGGCGCAGGAGGGCGGGGCCGATCAGGTGGAGCTGGTCGCCGATATGGCGGCGGACGGACTCACTCCCGAAGCACCCACCGTGACCGCGGTCCTTGGGGCCGTGGATATCCCGGTGCGCGTGATGCTGCGACTGAGCGCGGGCTTCGCGGTGGGCGATGTCGATGAACTGCTCCGCCGTGCGAACATGCTGCACGACGCGGGCGCCGACGAGTTCGTACTCGGCTTCCTCGCCCCCGACGGTTCCCCAGACCTTGCGACGATCGAACGGATCGTGCACGAGCTCCACGGCGCCCCCTGGACTTTCCACCGCGCCATCGATCACTGCTCGAACCGAGACGACCTGCGGGCAAGCATCTCCGGACTCACCGGGTTGGACGCGATTCTCACCGCGGGCGCCGCCGACGGAGTGGATGCGGGGATCGACGTTCTCCTCACCGAAGAACCAGGGCCGCAGCGGATCCTGGTCGGCGGCGGTCTGCGGATCGATCATCTCCCGCGCCTGCGGGCCGCAGGCATCGACGGCTTTCACGTCGGCAGCGGAGCACGCCCGAACGGCTGGTGCTCCCCCGTGTCGGCGCCGGCGGTACGACTGTGGCGGAACGCGATCGACGACTGACGCGCAGCTACCACCCGCCCCAGAATCAGCCCAGTGCGCGGTCCAGATCGGCGATCAGATCGTCCACGTTCTCCAGCCCCACCGACAGGCGCAGCATGGAATCGGTGAGGCCGATCTTCGCCCGCCCCTCCGGTCCGGTTGCCCGGTGCGTGGTGGTGGCGGGGTGGGTGATCAGCGACTTGGCATCGCCGAAGTTGTTGGAGATGTCGATCACCTGGAGCCGGTTGAGGAACTGGAAGGCCCGATCCTTACCGCGCACATCGGAATCCGCGAGTTCCAGGGTGATCACCGTACCGCCGGCCTTCATCTGCCGCGTGGCCAGCTCGTGCTGCGGGTGCGAGGGCAGGAACGGGTAGAGCACCTTCGATACGCGCGGATCGGCGTCGAGAAATTCCGCCACCTTCTGCGCATTCGCACTGATCCGCTCGGCGCGCAGGTCCAGCGTCTCCAGCGCCTTCACCAGAACCCAGGCGTTGAACGGTGCCATCGCCGGGCCGGTATGCCGCATGAGCTGCTTGACCGGACCATCGATGTAATCGAACGCACCGAGGATCGCACCGCCCATCACGCGGCCCTGTCCGTCCATCGACTTGGTGGACGAGTGCACGATCACATCGGCACCGAGTCCGAAACAGTCCTGATACCCGACGGGCGTGAAGCCGGCATCGAGCACCACCTGGGCGCCCGCCGCATGGGCGAGATCGGCGACGGCGCGAACATCCACCAAACCCTGCATCGGGTTCGCCGGCGTCTCGAAGAACACGGCCTGGGCCGGAACGCTGAGCGCCTCCTCCCACTGGGCAAGGTCCTCGCCATCCACGAACACCGTCTCGATTCCCCAGCGCGGCAGGATCTCGTTGCACACCACGTAACAGGAGCCGAACAGCGAGCGTGCCGCCACCAGCCGGTCGCCGGCCTGCAGCAGCGCGCCGAGCGCAGTGAACACCGCCGACATTCCCGACGCGGTCGCGAAACAGGCCTCTGCACCTTCGAGCAGCCGCAGCCGCTCCTGGAACATTGCCACCGTCGGATTGCCGTAACGGGAGTAAACGAACCGGTCGATGTCGCCGTTGAACGCCGCCTCGGCGGCCTCGGCGCTGTCGTAGGTGTACCCGGAGTTGAGATACAGCGCCTCGGAGGTCTCCTCGTGGTTGCTGCGCAGCAACCCGCCGCGAACACCGATCGTCTCCGGGTGGACTCCGTCGGGAAGGGCGTTGAACTCCGTCATGGTGCGAGTCTAGAACTGCCGCCAGGGGAGCCCTTCGGCCCGCCAGCCCACGGCCCCGCGGTGCCCTTCGGCGTCGAGGCCGCCCTCGAAACCGTCGAGCACATTGAAGGCACGCTGTATGCCCGCCGCCGTGGCCGCCTCTGCGGCGCCGATCGACCGGTGCCCGGAGCGGCACAGGAAGGCCACGGGCGCATCGTCGGTGACGCCCTTGCGGCGGAGCTCGTCGACGAAAGTCGCGTTCAGCGCACCGTCGGGATAGGTCTGCCATTCGACGAGCACCACGGCGCGGCGTAGCACCGTGAGGTCCGGGATGCCGACGTAGTTCCACTCGGCCTCGGTGCGGCAGTCGACGAGGACGGCGTTCGGATCGTCGTGCAGCAGCTGCCAGGCTTGAGCCGGCGTGATGTCACCTGCGTAGGTCACGAGCACTTCTTCCACTTGCCGTCCTCGCGGACGAACTTGGCCTGTTCGGTCTTCTCGGGCGCCTTGCTGTACTTGATGACCAGGTCTGCGGTGGCGCTGTCGCCGTTGACCTGCACGTTCTTAATGCCGTTCTCGTCCAGCGTGGCATCACCCTCGCGCTCGACGGCGGCCTTGCGGGCGTCGGCGAAGCCGGCTTCCTGCGGGAAGTCCGGGGCGGAGCGATCCTTGGCGCAGGTATTGGCGACCAGATCGGCGTACCGGCCGTGGTTGAGCGCGCCGTAGTACTGGCCCACGGTCTGACTGATCTGTCCGGAATCGGGAACCCGCTGTTCGGACGGGCGGATGAAGTTCCAGGTGAGAATGCCGCCGATGGCGATCACCGCGATGACCAGCGCGATCAGGAAAGGAGTCGCGGTGGTACCCCGTGCGTCGCCCTGGTCCGGCGTGTCCTTGTCTGCGGTCACGTCAAGCCTCTACCCTCTTGCTACTAGAACACGTTCCAGAGGTGGTGCGGGTGGGATGGACCACCCGCACTAGGAACGGTCCATTAGTCCGCACTAACCTGGTGTGGACATCAACTGCTGGTTTGCACACAAAGGTAGCCGACACTCAATGACCGAACAGAACCGCCCGTTGCGGGTAGCGATCGTGGGTGCGGGCCCCGCAGGCATCTACGCGGCCGACGCACTCATGAAGTCCGACGAGGCCAAGGACCCCGGCGTCAGCATCGATCTCTTCGAGAAGATGCCCGCCCCGTTCGGCCTGATCCGCTACGGCGTCGCCCCGGACCACCCGCGCATCAAGGGCATCATCACCGCCCTGCACAAGGTGCTCGACAAGCCGCAGGTCCGGCTGCTCGGCAACCTCGACTTCGGCAAGGACTTCTCGCTGGCCGAGGTGCGTAAGCACTACGACGCGGTGATCTTCTCGACCGGTGCCGTCGCGGACCGCAATCTCGACATCCCCGGCATCGACCTGGACGGCAGTTACGGTGCCGCCGAATTCGTGGCCTGGTACGACGGGCACCCGGACTTCTCGCGCGAGTGGCCGCTGGAAGCCGAGAAGGTCGCGGTTCTGGGGGTGGGCAACGTCGGCCTCGATGTGGCTCGCGTGCTGGCCAAGACGGCCGACGAGCTGCTCCCCACCGAGATCCCGCCGAACGTCTACGAGGGCCTCAAGCAGAACAAGGCCACGGAGGTGCACGTCTTCGGTCGCCGGGGCCCGGCGCAGGTGAAGTTCACCCCGCTCGAGCTCAAGGAGCTGGACCACTCGCAGACCATCGAGGTGGTCGTGAGCCCCGAGGACATCGAGTACGACGAGGGCTCGGCGAAGGCCCGGCGTGAATCGAAGATCACCGACCAGGTGGCCGTGATCCTGGAGAACTACGCGATCCGCGAGCCGAACAACCGTCCGCACAAGCTGTTCATCCATCTCTTCGAGTCGCCTGTCGAGATCCTCGGCGAGGACGGCAAGGTCGTTGGCCTGCGCACCGAACGCACCGAGCTGGACGGGACGGGCAACGTTAAGGGCACCGGCAAGTTCACCGACTGGGAGCTGGGCGCCGTGTACCGCGCCGTCGGCTACCTCTCGAACGACCTGCCCGAGATCCCCTTCGACGATCAGGCCGGCGTGATCCCGAACGAGGCCGGCCGCGTCATCGACGCTGGTGAGCACATTCCCGGCGTCTACACGACCGGCTGGATCAAGCGCGGCCCCGTCGGCCTCATCGGCCACACCAAGGGCGACGCCAACGAGACCATCGCCTGCCTGCTGGAGGACTTCCACGCGGGCAAGCTGAACCAGCCGGCCGACCCGTCGCTCGAAGGCGTGACGAATTGGCTCGACGATCACGAGACCCCCTACACCACGTGGGACGGCTGGTACCGCCTCGACGAGCACGAGCGCAGCCTGGGCGAGGCCGAGGGCCGCGAGCGCGTGAAGGTCGTCGAGCGCGACGATATGCTCGCAGCATCCGAGCCGAGTAAGGTCCAGCCGAGCTAGTTCCGGACCCCAGTACGACGGTGCCGCCGTCCCGATTCTTCGGGGCGGCGGCACTTTTCGCTCACGCTGATTCTAATTCGGAGTGCGTGCCACTCACTGCCACGTGAAGCCGAACGGTCCGTGCGTACACGTGAGCATGCCCCCGATGCCGACCCGTTGCGCACCGACCGCGGTGCATTTCTCGCCCGTCTCCGGGATTCCGGTGCTGCGATCCTGCCAGCGGCCGCCCCGACACCGGAGCCCGGGCGCAGTGTCGCCGATCGAGCAGGCCTTACCCTCGCGCGGCGGCGCGTAGTCGTGTTGCCATGTGCCTGCTCGACACTCGTATCCGGGCTTCTCCTCGAACATCCGGCACTCGTCGTCGCCGAACGGGCTACCCACCGGACTCGCCGACGCGGCGAGCGGGCTCATCGATACCGCGACCGCGGCCCCCATCATCGCGACCCAACGCAGCGCATGCATCGCATTCCTCCCCCTTGTTGTTTCGAATAGCACAACAATAAGGGAACTCCCAGCTGATGCGAGCCGTCTCACCGCGAACCCGAGGAAAGACCACCGGCGCAGCCCACGGAAGTCGTGGACTGCGCCGGTGGCGGTGAGAATTGTGGGTCAGAAGACGCCGACGGGAACCGTTCCGTCGACGGTGATGACCTCGCGCACCTCAGGAGACGAAACCCGCTGGGCCGCCGGCGTACCCGCGGTCACCAGGCGCAGTCCCCCGCCCTGGGCGAGCGCGTCGCGCAGGCTCCAGTAGAAGGTCATCCGGGGCACGTCGCGCGGGGCCTCAGCGGCGGTGCCGCCCGAGACGATGCCCAGCGCGGCGCCGTCGGACAGGCGAATCAGCGGGCCACCACTGTCGCCGGGGCGGCTGGTGATGTCGGTGCTGATCTGGGTGGGGCTCACGACCCGCACCACGCCGCAGCGCCATCCCGAGGTGACCCCCTGCTGGCACACGCGGTCGCCCACGCGGGCCTCACCCACACGAGTCGGCCGCACCGGACCACGCTCGGCGGCGCTCTTCGTGGTGGGACGCAGATCGATGACACCCCAGTCAGGAGCCGTCAGATCCTCGGGGAGCACGTAGCCCTCGGGGGTCGTCCGGGCCGGCGGATTCGACGACTGCGCGAAGGTCCCCACCCGCACCAGCGCGTCGGGCTTACCGGGAACCGGGGCGCCCACGGCCTGCCCCCGCTTACCGCAGTGTCCGGCGGTCAGTGCGACGCGGCGTCCATCCGGACGCTCGGCGACGAACGCGACGGTGCAGGTCGACGCCAGCACACGACCATCCGCACGCCGCTCCTGTACGACCCCGATCTCCGAACCCGGTGCAACGACCGGTGCTGCGACTCGCGCCGGAGCGGGAGCGGGAGCAGCCGATACGGACGGCACCCCCACACCGCCCACCAGTGCAGCAGCTGCCATCGACGCGGCGACGACACGTCCAACCCGAACCATTCCGACTCCATCCTCCAAATTCGTAATTGCCAGCAACAAACCTATGGGGTGGCACCCCTCCCCGCCAAGTCCTGGCGCAACAGTGTGGCGCTCGTCGGCATTGCTTGCATTACCATTCGGGCCTGATAGCTGCGGACAGGGTGTAGACCTCGGCCGGTGCGCAGACGGGGCGCGGTCCCCGTTTCCCCCTCGCGGAAGGACGCCGGCATGACGAATCCTGATGACCCCACTCGTCGCTACCAGCAGCAGTCGTACCCGACCCAGCAGCAGCCGGGCTACCAGCAGGCGCCCACACCCGACGGTCCGCCGCCCGAGGTCTGGGCCCGATACGCCGGCGGCATGTTCGTGCTCGGCCTGCTCGCCGTGGGCGTGCTGTGGGTGATGAACCTGTTGGCCAACGTCGTAGGCAATGCCGTCTCCAGCAATTGGTGGACGCACAATCTCACGTCCTCGGCCTACTGGTTCGCGATCGGACTGACCATCGTGGCGGGCGTGATCTACGCCCTCCTGTTCGTCGTCGTGCCACGCAACACCGTCGGCCGGTACTGGAGCGCCTTCGGAGCGATCGCGGTAATCGGAGCCTTTCTCAGCCCACTCGTACCGGGCATCGACAGCACGAACTGGGGCGAAGCGCTCTACCTGATCACCCTCCGCGTACCGGTGGTCATCCTGATCGTGTCCCTCACGGGCGTGAACGGCTCGTCCCTCACCGCGCGTCAGCGTTAGCCCAGTCCCACACCGGCCACACGGCCGCCGCACCGAGTACGCCGTGGCACCGATCGCGAATCTCCCGCGGAGTGGCCGCAGACATAGCGCCACCGCCGGGCCACTGCCAGACGCTTTCACGACCGCAACGCCGCGCGCTGCGAAGATCCGCTCGCCGACCTCCAGTTAATTAGGGTAGGCTCAGCTTTATGGGTAGAGGAGTGACGGGCCTGATCCTCAAAGCGATGCGGGCCGACGACTACGTGTTCACCGTGCTCTCCACGGAGGCTGTCGGCGAGCACTATCACCGCATCCGATTCGACGGTGGCACCTTCTTGACCCAGAACCCCTGGTTCCCGACGATGTGGGTGCGACTGTGGGTGCCGAAGAACGGCGAAGCCACCACCGACGAGGACGACGGCACCCTGGCCCAGCGCGGGTACACCATCATCGACCCCGAAGGCAGCGAGTTCACCATCGAGTTCGCCATCCACGACGGCCCCGCGCCCCGCTGGGCCCGCGACGCCGAACCCGGCGACCGCATCGCCGCCACCATGATGGGCGCCGATCTCGCAGTGCCCGACAACCCGGCACCGTCGGAGTACATCCTGGTCGGCGACGCCGCGTCGATCCCGGCGATCAACTCGCTTCTCACCACGGCGACGGCCCCATGCCGGGTGTTCCTGGAGTACCAGCACGCCGCCGAGCGCGACCTGCCGGTGCGCAGTGAGAACGTCACCTGGGTTCCCCGTGAGGGCCGCGGCGCCACGCTGGTCTCCGCCGTGACCAAGGCCGCGATTCCACACGACGCCTTCCTGTTCGTCGCCGCGGAGACGAAGGCGACGCGCGAGATCACCAAAGCCGCGAAGAAGGACTTCGGTCTCACGAAAGACCGAATCAAGTCCCAGGCCTACTGGTTGCAACGAGGCTGACCGAAATCCGGTGGAACCTCACCGGTATCTCCGCATAAGGTTCCGCTCATGGGAGCCGCAGTAGCAGTGGTGGAGCGCGGCCGCGCCTAGCGCGGTGAAGCCCTCCACCCCGAACCCGCTTCACCGCCTCAGCATTCCGCTGGGCGGCGGTCAGCGCTGCCCGGGTCAGATCGAACCCGGAGAATCCCCTTGCCCACCTACCGTGGCGGCCGGCACGAGCACGGCCAGAACTTCCTCACCGACCGGCGCATCATCGCGTCGATCCTGAACATCATCGCCGAGAGCGACGGTCCGATCCTCGAAATCGGCCCGGGCGCAGGCGCACTCACCGTTCCCCTCGCGAACCTCGGGCGACCGCTCACCGTCGTCGAGATCGACGAGAAATACGTTCACGCGTTGCGCCGCACGAGGCTCGACGCCACCATCGTCCACGGCGACTTCCTGCGCCACCGTCTGCCCGACGAGCCCGCCACCGTGGTCGGGAACCTGCCCTTCCACCTCACTACCGCGATACTCCGTAAACTCCTGCACGCCCCGCACTGGACCGACGCCGTCCTGATCACGCAATGGGAGGTGGCCCGCCGTCGCGCCGGCGTGGGCGGCTCCACCCTGATGACCGCACAGTGGTTGCCCTGGTACGAGTTCCGTCTGATCCGTCGGCTACCGGCTACCGCGTTCACTCCACGGCCGGGTGTCGATGCCGGCCTACTGACCGTCACCCGCCGTCCCGATCCGTTGATGCCGTGGAGCGCGCGGCGCGCCTATGCCGCGTTCGCCCACGCCGTGTTCACCGGCCGCGGGCGCGGACTCGCCGCGATCCTCGCGGGCATCACGCGCCGGGACCGTGCCACCGTCGAGCGCTGGGTCGCGGCGCAGGGATGGCGGGGCGCCCCCTTGCCTCGCGACCTCGACGCCGCCCAGTGGGTCGACGCATTCACGCGATTCGGCTGACCATCAGTCCTGGTGCGGACGCTGCGGCGCCATACCCATCGAGGTAGGCGGATTGTGGTCGTACTCCTCCGCGACCTGCTGACTGTCGGCCTCGGGCGCCGTCGGACTACTCACCGCGGGCCGCCGCTGAGGCTGGATAGGCCGCGGCTGCGCGGGCCGTCGCGTGGCGACGGGATGCATCGCGGTCGGTCCGGACGGGACGTCGGCCGCACCGTCGCCGCTTCGGGGCGCCTGTGGAGCGGGAGGGGCGACCCGGCCGGCTCCCGGACGAACCACCGGCGACGCGGCGGTCGGCGGTGCCGCAGGCGGCGCCTGTTTCGGCCGGACCACCGGCGACGCGGACGTCGGCGGCGCAGAGGCCGGCGGCGGCGCAGCCGGACCTGGATGCGCCGGTGGGCTGGGCGGCGCCTGCGGCGCGGGGCGCTGCGTCGGAATCGCCCGCGTCGACATGTCCTCCTGGACCTGTGGGCGCTGGATCGGGACGGCGACGGTGGCGGGCGCACCCGGATCCACCGGATCCGAACTGTCGACCACCTGGACGCGGTTCGCGGCCTCCTGCGCGTTCGCGCGCGCCACCTCGACGGTGTCGGCCGTCGCGACCACGACGCCCAGGCGCCGCTTCGCGTACCCCTCCGGCTTGCCGAACAGCCGGATGTCGGTCTCGGGGATGTCCAGGGCACGGGCCACGTTGTCGAAGGCCACCGAGCTGCTGTCCTTCGTTCCGTAGATCACCGCCGACGCGGCGGGCGACATGAGCGACGAGTCGACCGGCATCCCCAGGATCGCGCGGGCGTGCAATTCGAACTCCGAGAGCCGCTGTGAACCGAGCGTCACCAGGCCCGTGTCGTGCGGGCGCGGCGAGACCTCGGAGAAGTACACATCGTCGCCCTTGACGAACAGCTCGACGCCGAACACGCCTCGTCCACCCGTGCCACCATCGCCGAGGGCGGTGGTGATCCGCCCGGCGACCGACGTCGCGGAGTCGTACGCGGTCTGGCTCATCGGCTGCGGCTGCCAAGACTCGACGTAGTCGCCGCCCTGCTGCCGGTGCCCGATGGGCTCGCAGAACCGGGTGATCACCTTGCCCCGCTCCGAATCGAAGACACGCACGGTGAGCAGTGTGATCTCGTAATCGAAATCGACGAAACCCTCGACGATCACGCGCTCGTTACGCACCCGGCCCCCGGTCACTGCGGCCTCCCAGGCGCCATCGATCTCGTCCGGGGTGCGCACCACCGTCTGGCCCTTGCCCGAACTGGACATGACGGGCTTGACCACGCACGGGAAGCCCACCTCCCGGGCTCCGGTGCGCAGTTCCTCGACCGACGATGCGAAGGCGTACGGCGAACACGGCAGGCCCAGGTCCTCGGCGGCCAGCTTGCGGATGCCCTCGCGGTCCATCGTCAAGGAGACGGCGCGGGCGGTCGGAATGACTTCGGCGACGCCCTCCTCCTCGACGGCGATCAGCGCCTCCGTGGCGAGGGCCTCGATCTCGGGGACCACGTACCGCGGTTTCTCCTGTTCGATCACCCGGCGCACGGCGTCGGCATCGGTCATATCGACCACGTGACTGCGATGCGCGACCTGCATCGCGGGGGCGTTCGCGTACCGATCGACGGCGATCGTCTCGACGCCGAGGCGCTGGAACGCGATCAGCACCTCCTTGCCCAGCTCACCGGACCCGAGCAGCAGTACCTTCGTCGCTCCGGGCGTCAGGGCGGTGCCGATCCTGGGGTTTCCGCCGGTCTCGGTGAGGTTCGTCATGGGGTCCATCATGGCAAACCCACCCGGCCCGAAGCACGCCGCAGACCCGGGCGGCGCACGTTCGGTCGTGTTCATCCTGTTGTGCCACGCGCGGCTGCGGCCGGTGCCTATGTTCAGGAGATGAAAGCACTGGTGATCCGCAGTGCCGTGGTGGCGTCGCTCGGCGGCCTCATCTTCGGCTTCGACACCGCGGTGATCTCGGGGGCCGAGAAGCAGATCCAGGAGCTGTTCCAGCTCAGCGATGCGATGCTCGGCTTCACCGTGACCACCGCGCTCATCGGCACCATCATCGGAGCGCTGGTCACCGGAAGACCCGCAGATCGCTTCGGCCGCAAGAAGGTGCTGTACCTGATCGGTCTGCTGTACGTGGTGGGGGCGCTCGGCTCCGCGCTCGCCGGGTCGGTCGAGGCGCTCATGCTGTTCCGGTTCATCGGCGGCCTCGGCGTGGGCGCCTCCAGCGTGTGCGCTCCGATCTACACCGCCGAGGTGTCGCCGCCCGCACACCGGGGCCGGCTGGTGGGGCTGGTGCAGTTCAACATCGTGCTCGGCATCCTGGCGGCTTACGCCGCCAACGCGATCATCCGCGCCATCGACGATGGCCCGGACGCCTGGCGCTGGATGCTCGGTGTGATGGCGGTCCCCGCGGCACTATTCCTCGTGCTCCTGGCGACGGTGCCGGAGACGCCGCGCTGGCTC
The DNA here is from genome assembly GCF_000092225.1 of Tsukamurella paurometabola DSM 20162. Taxonomy (NCBI): domain Bacteria; kingdom Bacillati; phylum Actinomycetota; class Actinomycetes; order Mycobacteriales; family Tsukamurellaceae; genus Tsukamurella; species Tsukamurella paurometabola. Next base: position 556,115 of record NC_014158.1, on the reverse strand, counting down.
GCCGCGCACGGCCGCATTGATGAGGCCCGGTCCACCTCCGAGCGGCTGTGTACGACACCGGAGGAGGCCGACGTGCAGATGGCCGAGATCGAGGAATCGCTCGCCGCGGAGGCGGGCACGCGGGGCGTGAAGTTCTTCACCCGCGGCCACCGCAAGGTGATCATGCTGGCCGTGGCAATCGCCTTCTTCAATCAGATGTCGGGCATCAACGCGATCCTCTACTACGCACCGCGCGTCATGGAGGATGCCGGCGCCAGTAGCAACGCCGCATACCTGATGAGCATCGCCGTGGGCGTCGTGAACCTGGTCGCCACGATGGCCGCACTCACCGTGATCGACAAGCTGGGGCGGCGCCGGCTGATGTTGATCGGCTCGGTGGGCTATCTGTTCTCCCTGGGCTTCCTGGCAGCCGTCATGTTCCTCTACGACGGTGCCTACGACGGGACATCCGCAATCCTGATCCTGGTGGGGTTGGCGGTCTTCATCGCCTCGCACGCCTTCGGGCAAGGCGCGGTGATCTGGGTATTCATCTCCGAGATCTTCCCAAACCGGATCCGCGGCCGCGGGCAGGCGCTCGGCAGCTTCACGCACTGGATGTGGGCGGCCATCGTCACCTTCGCCTTCCCTCCGATCGTGGGGGCGCTCGGCGGCGGCGTCGCCTTCTCCATATTCTTCGTGGTGATGATCCTGCAACTGGTCTGGGTGATCCGCGTGATGCCCGAGACCAAGGGCGTTCCGCTCGAAGAGATGGAGGCCGCGTTGGATATCGACGATGCAGCCGCCGCGAAGGGACACTGATATGACCGACCGGACCCTGTGTCTCGGCGAGGCACTCGTCGACGTGGTTCTGCGCGACGGTGCCGAGCCCGTCGAGCACGTCGGCGGCAGCCTGTTCAACGTGGCGTGCGGGCTGGCAGCACTGGGGGATCCGGCGTCGATCCTGTCGTGGTGGGGCCGGGACGAACGGGGCGCTCGCATCACCGGCGCGGCAGCCGGAGCGGGCGTCGAGATCGTCGCCGGGACCGAGGATGCCCCCGCCACTCCCCTGGCGTATGCGCACCTCGACGCCGAGGGCCGCGCGAGCTATGAATTCGACCTGCAGTGGCGAGTGCCCGAGACCGGCGACCTGGAGCGGTACGGGCACCTGCACACCGGCAGTTTCGCGGCCACGCTCGGGCCCGGCGCCGACGGTGTGCGCGATGTGGCCGCCCGGATCCGCGATCACGCCACCGTGTCCTACGACCCGAACATCCGGCCCGCCCTCATGGGAACCCCGGCTGAGGTACTGCCGCGCATCACCGAGCTGATCGGGCTCGCCGATGTGGTCAAGGCCAGCGACGAGGACATCTCCTGGCTGCATCCGGGGGAACCGGTCGAAGACGTCATGCGCCGGTGGGTCGCGGCGGGCCCGGCGCTCGTGGTGGTCACCCGCGGGCCATGGGGCGCGTACGCGCTGCTCGCCGGAAACCGGGACATGCTGCATGTGGACCAGTTGACCGTCGAGGTCGCCGATACGGTGGGCGCCGGTGACTCCTTCATGGCGGGACTGATCTCCGGACTGCTCGACGCCGGCTACCTGGGCTCGCGGTACGCCGCTCGGCGGCTACGCGGCGCACGATGGAGCGATGTACAACCCGCGCTGCACCGGGCCGTGATCACCTCGGCGCTCACGGTGAGCCGGGCGGGCGCCTACGGCCCCTCGATGACCGAGGTCGAGACGGTACGCGCGCGGGACACCACCCTGCGCTGACACCTATCGTCCGCATATCCAAATCCGGATACGCCCCGGCAACGTCGTCTCTCGTTGACTGGGTGCATGACCCAGACAACGATCGCCCCGCTCGCGGCTCGTGCGCCGCGCCCGACCGGCATCACCGTCTACGGCTGCGCGGACGACGAAGCCGCGTTGTTCCGGAAGGCGGCGCCCCGGTGGGGAATCCCTCTCATCATCACCGAGCTACCCCTGTCCGAGGAGAACGTCATGCTGGCGTTCGGCCGCAGGACCATCAGCGTCGGCCACCGCACGCCCGTAACCCATCCCGTTCTGCTGGCACTGAGCCGGATCGGGGTTCGCTACGTATCCACCCGAAGCGCAGGGTTCGACCACATCGACGTCGAGTACGCGGCCCAGTTGGGGATCACCGTGGGCAACGTCGACTACTCGCCGGACAGCGTGGCCGATTACACCCTGATGCTGATGCTCATGGCGATCCGCGACGCCAAAGCGGTGATGCGGCGCACCGACTCCCACGACTACCGGCTCAGCCGACACCGCGGCCGTGAGCTGCGCGACCTCACCGTCGGCGTGATCGGCGCCGGTCGCATCGGATCGGCGGTCGTCGAGCGTCTCACCGGATTCGGCTGCCGTGTCCTGACCGCGGACACCCGCCCTGGCGATGACCATGTGAGCCTCGACCACCTCCTGGCGAGCAGCGACATCATCACACTGCACACCCCACTCACCGCGGACACTCATCACCTGCTCGATGCGGCGCGGATCCACCGAATGAGGCCGGGAGCCATCGTGGTCAACACCGGCCGCGGCGCCCTCATCGACACCGATGCTCTCGTCGACGCCCTGGAGGCCGGACATCTCGGCGGCGCAGCCCTCGACGTGCTGGAGGGCGAGCACGGCATCTTCTACACCGATCGTCGCGACCGGCCCGTGCAGAACTCGGCGCTGCTGCGGTTGCAGCACTTGCCGAACGCGATCATCAGCCCGCACGCCGCCTACTTCACCGATCACGCGCTCCGCGACACCGTGCACAACAGCCTGCTGAACTGCCTGACTTTCGAGGAGAACGAGAACTCATGAGCAGGATCAGGATCGGCGTCCTCTTCGGTGGCGCCTCCGAGGAGCATCCCGTCTCCGTGAAGTCGGCCCGGGAGGTCGCGCGCAACCTCGATCCGGACCGGTACGAGGCGCACTGGATCGGCATCACCCGAGACGGTGCATGGCGCCTGTGCGCAGGGCCTGAGAACGACTGGGAGTCCGGCTCCGTCCCTGCGATGCTCTCCCCGGACCGCGGCGATCACGGGCTGCTGGTGCGCGAGGCCGGCAGGTACCGGGTGGTCGAGCTCGATGTGATCCTCCCGGTGCTGCACGGCCGGTTCGGCGAAGACGGTGCGGTGCAAGGGCTGTGCGAGCTCTCCGGTGTCGATTACATCGGCTGCGATGTGCCGAGCTCCGCCATCTGTATGGACAAGTCGCTCGCCTATGTGATCAGCTCCGCGGCCGGTATCGCGACCCCGGAGTTCCGGATCGTGGCGGGGCACGAAGCACCCGACCCCGCCGAGCTCGCCTACCCGGTGTTCGTCAAACCGGCCCGCTCCGGCTCGTCCTTCGGGGTGAGCAAGGTGACGGCCCCGGACGATCTGCCCGCTGCCATCGAGGCGGCTCGGGAGTACGACTCGAAGGTGCTCATCGAACGGGCCGTCGCGGGCAGCGAGGTGGGCTGCGCGGTACTCGGCGATGGTCGCGGGCTCACGGTCGGCGAGGTCGACCACATCGCACTGTCGCACGGCTTCTTCCGGATCCACCAGGAGGACTCCCCCGAGACCGGATCGGAGAACTCGACACCGATCGTGCCCGCCGACATCCCGGCGGAATCCCGTGCCCGCGTGCAGCAGACCGCGCGCGCCATCTACCGGGCCCTCGGCTGCTCCGGCCTGGCCCGGGTGGACATGTTCCTCACCCCCGGCGGCGAGGTCGTCCTCAATGAGGTCAACACGCTGCCGGGTCTCACCTCATACAGCCGCTACCCCCGGATGATGTCCGCCGCCGGGATATCCCTCGCCGAGGTGCTCGACCGCCTCGTCTGCCTCACTCGCACAGGAGGATCGTGATGAACACCGACTTCGTCTACGTCGACGAGCACGTCCCGGGAGTTCGCTGGGACGCGAAATACGCCACCTGGGACAACTTCACCGGCAAGCCCGTGGACGGCTACCTGGCCAACCGGATCGTGGGCACCCGCGTTCTGTGCGCCGGCCTCCGCCTGGCGCAGCGGCACGCAGCCACCCTGGGATACGGATTGCTGCTGTGGGACGGGTACCGGCCGCAGCGCGCCGTCGACCGGTTCGTGGCCTGGTCCCGACAGCCGGAGAACGGCAGGACCAAGCAGCGGCACTACCCGAACATCGCCCGCGCCGACATGTTCGAGCTCGGCTATGTGGCCACCCGTTCCGGACACAGCCGGGGCAGCACCGTCGATCTCACCCTGTACCACCTGGATTCCGGCGACCTCGCCGATATGGGCGGTGACCACGACCTGATGGATCCGGTCTCGCACCACGGTGCGCCCGGCATCGGCGAGCCCGCGGCCCGCAACCGCGCCCGGCTGGCCACGATCATGGAGGACGCTGGATTTCTCCGCTACGACAGTGAATGGTGGCACTACACGCTGCACGACGAACCCTTCCCCACCACCTACTTCGACTTCCCGATCACTCTTGCGGCGGGCAGCCGCGCCGCGTGAGCGCCGCTCCGCCGGCGGCGGCCTCCTGGTCGACGACGTGCTGACGGCGGCGGGTGCTCACGGTGATCCGGTCGCGGCGGGCAACCGCACCGTGACGCGCAGGCCCCCGTCGGGCCGGGGCGTGAGGGTGAGCGCACCGTCGTGCGCGCGGACGATCCGGTCCACGATCGCCAGACCGAGACCGACCCCGGCGTGGCCGCCGCTGATCCGTCCGGTGCCGCGCTGGAAGGGCTCGGTGAGCGTGGCCACCACCTGCGGGCTCAGCGGAGCGCCCGTGTTCTCGACGGTGAGCTGCGCACCGTCGGCGACGGTCTCGGTACGCACGCGCACGGTACCGCCGCCCGGCAGATTGTGCACGATCGCGTTGTGCACCAGGTTCGTGGCAACCTGCTGGATGAGGGCCGGGGAGCCGGTGGTGGGGGTGAGTCCACCGACGGCCTCGAGCACGACACCCCGCCCTTCGGCGAGCGGGAGCAGGGTCTCGACGGCCTCCTCCGCGATCAGCGACAAATCGACGGATTCACGGGTGAACGAGCGACGATCGGCGCGGCTGAGCAGGAGCAGAGCCTCGGTGAGATCGATGGCCCTCGCGTTCACGAATTGCAGTCGGCTGACCAGCTCGTCGTCGTCGCGCTCGGGATCGCTGCGCGCCACGTCGAGCAAGGTCTGGGTGATCGCCAACGGGGTTCGTAGTTCGTGAGATGCGTTGGCGGCGAAGCGTTGTTGTTCGGCCACGTGCGCCTCCAGCCGGGCGAGCATGGCGTCGAAGGCGTCGGCGAGCTCGCGGAACTCGTCGGCCCGGCCCTCTAGATGAATGCGATGAGCGAGCGAGCCCTCCGCAGCGAGTCGGGTGGCATGGGTGATCCGGTTGAGCGGAGCCAACATCCGGCCGGCCAGCAACCAGCCGCCGACCAGTCCGAAGATCAGGAGCAGACCCAGCACCAACGTCGCCTTGGGCGCGAAGGCGGCCTGCAGGTCTGCGCGGTTGGGGATACCCATGAGCTGCGGTCCCGCACCGGAGCCGGGTTCCCGCGGGCCGAGATCGGGTACGGCGATGACTTCGGGCACGTACCGCAGGAGGAACACCCACACGACGGCGAGCAGCAGGCCACCCGCCACCATCAGGAATCCGGCGTAGCTGAGGGTGAGTTTGAGCCGGGCACTCAGTCCCGGCGGCCTAGTCATCACAGGCCCCTGCGTCGATCCGATAGCCGACCCCCGGCACCGTCGCCACGATTCCCGGCTCCCCGAGGCGCTTGCGGAGCGCCGACACGGTGATCCGGACGGCATTGGTGAACGGATCGGCGTTCTCGTCCCAGGCCCGTTCGAGCAGTTCCTCGGCGCTGACCACGCCGCCCTCCGCGGCCACCAGCACCTCCAGCACCGCGAACTGCTTGCGGGTCAGGGCCACGTACTTGCCGTTGCGGAACACCTCGCGCCGGAACGGATCCAGGCGCAGTCCGGCGATCTCCCGCACCGGAGGCCGACTGTGGGCGCGTCGGCGGTCCAGGGCGCGCAATCGCAGCACCAGTTCCCTCAGCTCGAACGGTTTGGTGAGGTAGTCGTCGGCACCCAGCTCGAACCCGGACTCCTTGTCGTCGAGGCGGTCGGCGGCGGTCAACATGAGGATCGGCATGCCCGTGCCCGAGGCGACGATGTTGGCGGCGATCTCGTCGCCCGACGGCCCCGGGATATCGCGGTCGAGCACCGCGATGTCGTAGCTGTTCACACTGAGCATTTCGAGCGCGGTATCGCCGTCGCCGGCGATGTCGGCCGCGATGGCTTCCAGCCGTAGGCCATCACGCACCGCCTCCGCCAGGAACAACTCGTCTTCGACGACCAGCACACGCATGCGGCCATGCTACGAGCCGCGGTGTATCGCGGGTGTATGGAAATCGATTACACGTCGGTGATCTTCAGGCCCTCCACGAGGGTCTGGACGTCGCCACGCAGCGTCTGCGCCTGCTTCTCCGTCGTGGTCACCAGGAGCTGAACAGCGAGGCGCTGCTGCGCACCGGAGTGGATCACGTAGGTCGAGGAGACCGCGAGTCGGCGACCTTTGCCGTCGTCGTAACTGCCCCGGATCGTCGACGACGGATCGCCGTCGCGGGTACCGATCTGCACGGAGTCCTGGCGGAATCCGGGATAGCGGGTGGTATCGACCGGTCCCCGGCGGACGGCTTCGGCGGGGTCGATATCACCCGTGAGCCGGTGCACGAGGACCGTTGCGTTCGGCGTGAATCCTTCGCTGGTGGCACGGGTATCGGCGATCACCGCGAACGTGTTGGGCAGCTGGAACGCGCTGTCGACGAACCAGTTCGGTGGCTGCTGCACAGCGATGCGGACGCCTTTGAGGTCTGCCGCCGTCTGCGCGACGACGGCGACGCCGTGCGACTTGAGGTATTCATCGAGCGTCATATCGGTAGCGGCCGTGGTGGTCGTAGCCGGGGCCTCGTCGCTCGACCCCGAACATCCGGCGGCGACGAGCACCGCAGCCGTGGTGAGCAGTGCGAAGAGCGTGCGCCGCACTACTTGTCCTTGCCGAGCGTGACTCCGATGAGTCCGCCGATGGTGCCGATCGCGAGGTTCGCCGCGCCGCCGATGCCACCGCCGATCGTGCGCCCGAGGAGTTCGGCGGTCGGTCCGACGATCCGGGGCAGGCCCGGCACGTCGAACGGGGAGGCTCCCACCTTGCCGATCAGCTCACCGATCGCCGCGCCGAGACTGGGGAATCCGGTCGCGGCACCGACCACGGCGCCCGCCGGACCGGCGCTCGCGGCGCCCTGGAGCCCGGCCTCGGCACTGGCTCGCAGCGCGGCGAGCAGCGGAGTGCCCGTGGTCGCGGAATCGTAAGCTCCGCCGATGATCCCGCCGATGCCTCCGCCTGCCGCGGCACCCCGGAAACCGCCGGTGAGCGCGTCTCCGACCACATCGCCGACGACGCCGCCGATCGAGCCGCCGATCCGAGCGCCGGCGTACGGCAGACCCGCAGCGAGGAAGGGGACGAGGACCACTCCGACACCGGTGGCGGTGGCCGCCGCGGAAGCCACGGCCGCGAGGGACGTGCCGATCGCCCCTCCGACCGCCGTGCCCGTGGCACCGGCGACTGTCTTGGACAGCGGGACCACGACTTGCTCCGCCGAGGTGAGGACGGCACCGCCGAGGCCGGGAAGGCTACGCCCGAGCTCGGTCGCGGCTCCCTTGACCGTGGCACCGGCGATCCCGAGGCCACCACCGATCAGATCCAGTCCGTGGTTCCAGCCCAGCAGCTCGCTCGCGGCCCCCTCGGCGGCACCAGCGGCGACCGCGGCGATCGCGGAGCCGATCGACGAGCCCAGGGTTCGCGCGGGCGTGGCGAAATCAGCGCCGCCGACCACGCCGACGAGGCCACCGGTGCCGGTGCCGATGAGGCCGCCGAGGGCGCCGCCGATGTCCCGGGCGAGCTGCACGAACGGGCTCGACGGTGCGGCGGGCACGGTCGTGTCGCCGCCCGGCGAGGCGGTATCGGTGCGCGGCGAGGCGGACGGTGCGACCGTCGGCTGCTGCGCATCCGACTGTCCTGTCGCGGTCTTCGGGGTCGCGGTCGCCGACGTGCTGGCGCCCGACGGTGAGGGTTCGGACGACGCCGTGGCCGACGGCGCGGTGGCGGACGGTACGACCGCCGCGCTGGGCGCGGCGGTTCCCGCCTGCGTCGTGGCGGGCGCTACAGCGGTCGTCGGCGCGGCCTCGGTGGTGCCGGTCGGCGTGGTCGTCGCAGTGGGCTGCTCCGGGGCGGACCCGGTCGCGGTCCCGGTGGTCTGGGTTCCGGTCGCGGCAGCGCCGTTCGCAGTCCCGGCCGACGCGGTCCCGGTGGTCTGCGCACCGGTCGCGGTCCCGGCGGTGCCGGACTTCTCCGCCGCGGTATCCGTCGCCGTGGGCGATCCGGTCTCGGTGCCGCTCGCTGAACCCGCAGCGGTGGGCGCGTCGTTCGACTCCCCTGCGGCAGAGCCGGATCCGGACGAATCAGATCCGGACGAGGCCGAACCGTCCGACGGATCGCCGGCCGTGAGCACGTACTCGACACCCGGCGACGACCGCTCCGCGGTCGGCGGTACTGCGAGTTGGGCACCGACGACGCCCACGACGGTGGCGACGGCGAGTACCGACGTCAGCGCACCACTACGAATCGACTTCAGCTTCATGAGCGCCCCAGGGTTATCGAGGACCGGCACGGGAGGTCGGCCCCGTGACGACGTCGCGAGGCCGGAATTCGGAAGGCCGGCACACCATTTCGCTGTGCAATATCAACAACCAGGGTTGTTGTTCGGCCGACGTTGGTAACCCTAAGCCCGGAGGGGGAACGCCGCTACCCGACGGCCCTGTGAGGACCGTCTCAGTCGAAGGGTGGGACGGCGTCAGACGATGGGGCGGCGAACGATCGTCTCGTCACGGCCGGGCCCCACACCGATGCACGAGATGTGCGCACCGGAGAGTTCCTCGAGCCGCAGCACGTAGTTCTGCGCGTTCTTCGGCAGCTCCTCGAAGGTGCGGCATTCCGAGATGTCCTCCCACCAGCCGGGCATCGTCTCGAAGATCGGCGTGGCGTGGTGCACCTGCGACTGTGTCGTGGGCATTTCGTCGTAGCGGACACCGTCGATCTCGTAGGCCACGCAGATCGGCACGTTCTCGATGGAGCTGAGCACGTCGAGCTTGGTGAGGAAGTAATCGGTGATGCCGTTGACGCGGGTGGCATAGCGGGCGATCACGGCGTCGAACCAGCCGCAGCGGCGGGCGCGGCCCGTGGTGACGCCCACCTCGCCGCCGTGCTTGGCGAGGTACTCGCCCCACTCGTCGAACAGCTCCGTCGGGAACGGGCCCGAGCCGACGCGGGTGGTGTACGCCTTGAGGATGCCCAGCACCGTGGTGATGCGCGTGGGCCCGATACCCGAGCCCACCGACGCACCGCCGGAGGTGGGGTTCGACGAGGTGACGAACGGATAGGTGCCGTGGTCCACATCGAGCAGAGTGCCCTGCGAGCCCTCCAGCAGCACGGTCTCGCCGCGCTCGAGCGCCTTGTTCAGCTCGAGGCGGGTGTCGGCGATGCGGTGCTTGAAGCTCTCCGCCAGCTCCAGCGTCTCATCGACCACCTGGCGCGGGTCGAGGGCGCGGCGGTTGTAGATCTTGGTGAGCACCTGGTTCTTGAACTCCAGGGCCGCCTCGACCTTCTGGGTGAGGATCGACTCGTCCAGCACGTCCTGGGCGCGCACGCCGACGCGGGCGATCTTGTCCTGGTAGCAGGGTCCGATCCCGCGGCCCGTGGTGCCGATCTTCTTGTTACCGAGGAAGCGCTCGGTGACCTTGTCGATGGCCACGTGGTACGGCATCAGAAGGTGTGCGTCGGCCGAGAGCAGCAGATTCGAGGTGTCCACGCCGCGAGCCTCAAGACCGTCGAGCTCCTGCAACAGGACCGACGGATCGACCACGACGCCGTTGCCGATGACGTTCTTCACGCCCGGGGTGAGAATGCCCGATGGAATCAGATGGAGGGCGAACTTGTCGCCGTTGGGCAGGACCACGGTATGGCCGGCGTTGTTGCCGCCCTGATACCGCACCACCCACTGGAGTTTCTCCCCCAGGAGGTCGGTGGCCTTTCCCTTACCCTCGTCGCCCCACTGGGCACCGATCAGCACGATCGCGGGCATGAACGATCTCCTTCCGGCTCACAATCCAGCACTGGATTCACCTCGAATTCTTGTGAGCCGTACTGCGACCTTACAGTAGGTGCGGTGAGCTCCGTGACCCAGAGCACCGTCGTGCTGCGTGCGCCAGACGTCCGTATCCCCGCCGGACTGCGCGACCTCGAGACCGTCACCGTCGACCTGGATTCGGTCAAGGCCGAACTCAAGCGGAAGATGCCGTACCCCCGGCGGCTGATCGTCGCCGGCCCGGACGAACTGCTGGCGGCGGTGATCGCCCGCCTGTTGGCGGCCGAACGACTCGACGTGGAGGTCGCCTTCGCCCCCACCGAGAACTCCCGCGCCTCGGCGATCTACCCGCCGGGCGACCCGCTCACCGGCGTACCGCGCTCAGTGCCGTTGATCCGCGATGACCGCGGTTTCGTGCTGGTGGGCCAGGCCCGGATCACGGGACCCGACGGTGGCCCGCTCACCGGCGAGACCTTCGTCGACTCGGAGAAGCTGTTCACCGGTCAGGCCAAGGCGATCATCGTCGAGCCCACCGGCTCCGGTGCGGGGGTACGCGCCCGGCTGGCCAAGGGCATGCGCCGCAAGTGGCTCAGCGGTCGCGCGGCGCAGACCGGCGGACTGGAACTGGTCGTCACCCGCGACGGTCGCACCGACCCCTCGGTGGTGACCCGCTCGACCTTCTACCGGCATACCGACGACTGGCTGCTGATCAGCTGAACCGTCAACGGGGTTGTTCCGGCGTGGGCCGGGCCCGCAGCACAGCGATCGCCGAGGTGCGTTTGAGCCCGGCCACCTGCAGCAGGTCGACGATCGTCGAGCGCAGCTGGGCGTAGATCACCACCTCGTTGAGCGGCGCACCATCGCCGATGTCCAGTTCGTTGGCGCGCCGCGCCGCAGAGCGCAGGACCCGCGCGGCGTCGGCCTGGTCGGGTTTGGCCCCGGGGTCGGCGAGCACCACATCGCGCAGCGTCTTGAACGATTCCGCGAGCCGGCCGATCTCAGTGACCAGCGCAGGGTCGATCTTCTCGGCCTCCTGGTTCGAGGCGATCGCGCGGCGGGCCATGACGCGCACGTTCCGCACGGCGTTGTCGAGCGGATCGGCGATCGCCTGCAGCCGATCCATCCGGCCGCGCGAGCTCCAGAACACCGGCGAGACCTTGGCGATCTCGATGCCGCCCGCCAGATCTGCGGTGAGCTGGTCGAGATCGGGCTGGGTGGAGCGCGCCGTCTCCAGGGCCCAGTCGAGCGAAGCCCGGTCACCGTCGGTGAGACCGGCTGCGATGGACGCGACGACCCGGCGCATGGTGTCGAGCACCTTCGCGGCGTCTTTGCGGGGCCGCCGCGCCGGATTGTTCGGGATCAGCGCGGCGATGATCACGCCGACGAGACCGCCGATGAGGGCATCGAGCATGCGGTTCCAGCTGGCCGCCGACCCCGGAGGCAGCAGGGTGGCGATGAGCACCGCGGACGAGGCCGCCTGCATCGGTACCAACGGCCCGCGGTCGGCGAGCACCGCGACCGACATCGCGATCGCCACCACCAGAGCGAGCTGCCACGGGCCGGTGCCGATCTGGCTGACCAGCAGATCGCCGACGCCGATGCCCACGGTGACACCGCCGACCAGCTCCAGGGAACGACGCAATCGCTGATTGAGCGAGAGGCCGAGGGAGATGACCGCGGCGATCGGCGCGAAGAACGGTGAGACGTGGCCGACCACGTCCTTCGCGATGTACCACGCTAGGCCCGCCGCGAGCGCGCACTGCAGGATCGGCAGCTTGGAACTCCACAACCGCCGAGTGCGGCTCTGGATGACCTCCGGCAGCGCGTTGTGCCGGCGCCGAAGGCGACTAGTCGCCGAGGCCGAGCTGGCCGGCGGCTTCGGGGTCACTGTCGTTCAGCAGGTCGAGGCAGCGGAGGTACTCGTCCTCTTCACCGATCGTCGTGGCCGCGCGGGCGAGCGCTGCGACCGCACGCAGGAATCCGCGGTTGTTCTCGTGGCTGTAGGGCACGGGACCGAAGCCGCGCCAGCCCTGGCGACGGAGTTGGTCGAGTCCGCGGTGGTAGCCCGTGCGGGCGTAGGCGTAGGCCGCGACGGGCTGGTCGTCGGCGAGGGCGGCCTCGGCCAGCGTGGCCCAGGCCAGAGACGAGGTCGGGAAATCGGCCGCCACCTCGGCCGCCGGGCGGCCCTTGGTCAGCTGCAATTCGGGCTCCTCGTCGAGGTCGAGGAGCACCGGGGGCGGGCCGAGGAGATCACCGAACGACGTCATGGGCCCAGTCTTGCACGCCGGCGGGCGGCTAGTCTGTCAGGTGTTCCGCATGCGGCGTGCCGCCCGCGGATGAGGTTCGATGGTGACGAGGGGATGGCGGATCAATGGCTCGGGATTCATACCGGCGGGCGTTCTCGCGAGTGCGGGATCAGGTGGCACCGCGGGTTTCCGAGGGCGCCAAGAATGCGTACACCGCGTACCGCAATTATCGACAGTCTCGGGAGGCGAACCGCCCCGATGTGCGAGCCGCGTCCACCGCGGGCTCCCTGGGCAGCGCCCCGGGCGACGCGGTGACGCCGTCGCACTCGGATTCGCTGGCCGAGCTGGTCGAGCAGGCGGCGCCGCCAGCCGCACCCAGCGAGGCGGAGACCACCGCGTTCGCGGCCACTCCGAAGGACGACACCGCCACCTCGAAGACCGTGGGTGCCTCCGATGCGGAGACCCGGGTGATCCCGGTGGCGCAGCGGGGCGGAGCCGACGCCGACGAGGCTCCGGCGGACGATGCCGAGACCCCCGCCGACGCCGACGAGGATCGCACCGAGTCCGGTCCGGCGGCGCCGAGCGAGGCCGAGACCCGTGCCTTCGCCGTGGTGCAGCGCGACGCGGTGGAGTCACCCTCGGACGATGCCACCGACGATGCCACCGACACTCCCGACGAGGCCGCCTCCGACGAGGAGACGGCCGCAGATGCGTCACCGTCACCGCTGCGCACCGTCGGCCCCGTCGCCACCACGCCTCCCGTGGAGGAGGGCACCGATGCCGACTCCGGCGAGGCCGATGCTGACGCCGGCGACGCCCCGGACGACGAGGCACCCGCCGACGAGGCCGATACCGAGCCGGACGAGGACACGGCCGTCGACGACGAAGCCGCCACGACGGAAGAATCCGGTGACGACGACGCCGCACCGGACGACGAGACCACGCCGGAACCAGCTGCACCGTCGCCGCTGCGCACCGTAGGACCGACCGCGACCGCACCGCCCGCGGCCGACACACCCGCATCCGATGATGCTGACGAGGCCGACGAGGTAGGTGCCGCCGACGAGGGCGAGGACTCCGACGACGAGCCCGCCACCGAGGTGATCGCGGTCGCCGACACCGTGTCGCAGGACGACGCCGACACCGACGCCGACGCGGCCACCGAGGCGATCCCGGTCGCGGCACCGTCGAACCCGGATCAGGCGGCGATCGACACCGAACAGAACGAACTGCCCGACGCCACACCCGCGACCGAGACCATCCCGCTCACCGGCGCCGCGGCGGCCGCTGCCGCGGCGGCGCCCACCCACCAGGCACCGGCGCTGCCCGCCGATAACCCGACCGAGCGGTCGGTACCCGAGTACTACGCCCCCACCACCCAACGCCCGCTACCCGAACAGTCCGGCGGAAACCGGTGGAAGTGGATCGCGGCCGGGGTCGTCGTGGTGATCGCCGCGATCGTCGGCATCGTGCTGCTGGTGAGCGGCGGGGCCGGCGGGGCGGACCAGACGGACCCGAGGGTGCAGGCCGCCACCAGCACGACCGACTTCGTCGGCGCCATCAACAGCGGCGATCTGAACGCACTGCGCGCGCAGACCTGCGGCGCTGCCAAGCAGTACTACGACCGGATCAGCACCGACGAGTACCAGCGCGTCCACGACAACGCCAAGGCCGACGGCCTGCTCCCCGAGCTCGACGGCCTGCAGGCGATCGACGTCAACGGCGACCGCGCCGAGGTCCAGGTCGAGGTGCACTACACGGGTCAGCCCGACGCCAAGGTCAAGAACACGCTCACGCTGGCCAAGGACGAGGCGGGCGCCTGGAAGGTGTGCACGAAGATGGGCGACCAGTGAATTCACCGTCGGAGCACCCCACCCGCCGCACCGGGCGCCCGGGCGACGCCCCGAATCCGGCGCCCCAGCCCGAGCCGGGTACCGCACCGCAGACCCGAGGCGCACCCGCCCGCAAACCACCCGCGGCGCCCTCCGCGCCGAAGCTCGCCTACTCCGAGCTGCCGCCCACACCGCTCCAGCCGCAGGCGCCGTCGCACACCGAGCAGATCAAGCGCGGCTCGTCGCGGATCGTTCCACCGCCGCGCACTCCACGCAGCCCGGCCAGGCCGGGACAGCCCGGACCACACCGGCCGATCGCGCCCAACGCGGAGACCATGATGCGACCGGCGCAACCGCAGGCACCGGCACCGCGGCATCCCGCACCGGCACCCGCGCCCGCTCCCGCTCCCGCTCCCGAACCGGCCACCCCGGCTCCCGCGGCGACGCCCCGCAACGCACGACCGCGGCTCACCGGCCCGGAGTGGGCGGCGGCCGCGGTCATGGTGATCCTGGTGCTGGCCGTGGTCCTGGGATTGGCCCTGGCCTAGCGGTCGACTACTTCGCGCTGATCGACTTCCCCGCCGAGTGCAGGTCGTTACAGGCCTCGACGACGCGCTCGGCCATCGAGGTCTCGGCCTTCTTCAGGTACGACCGCGGATCGTAGGTCTTCTTGTTGCCCACCTCGCCGTCGATCTTCAGCACACCGTCGTAGTTGCTGAACATGTGACCGGCCACCGGGCGGGTGAAGGCGTACTGGGTGTCGGTGTCCACGTTCATCTTCACCACGCCGTAGCTCAGCGACTCCTCGATCTCGCTCTTGAGCGAGCCCGAGCCGCCGTGGAAGACGAACGAGAAGGGCTTGCTGCCCTCCGGCAGGCCCTGCTTCTGCGCGGCCACGGCCTGGCCGTCGCGCAGCACGGACGGGCGCAGCTTGACGTTGCCCGGCTTGTAGACGCCGTGGACGTTGCCGAAGGTGGCGGCCAGCAGGTAGCCGTCGGTGCCGAGCGCGTCGACCGTCTTCGCGAAGTCCTCGTTGCTGGTGAACAGCTTGTCATTGATCTCGTTCTCGACGCCGTCCTCCTCACCGCCGACCACGCCGATCTCGATCTCCAGGATGATGTTGGCCGCCTTGCACTTGGCCAGCAGCTCCTGCGCGATCTCCAGGTTCTCCTCCAGCGGCACCGCGGAGCCGTCCCACATGTGGGACTGGAACAGCGGGTTCTGGCCGTTGTTCACGCGCTCCTGCGAGATCTCCAGCAGGGGACGGACCAGGCCGTCGAGCTTGTCCTTCGGGCAATGGTCGGTGTGCAGCGCGACGGTGACGTCGTACTTCGCCGCCACGACGTGCGCGAACTCGGCGAGCGCGACGGCGCCGGTGACCATGTCCTTCACACCCAGGCCCGAACCGAACTCCGCGCCACCGGTCGAGAACTGGATGATGCCGTCGCTGCCGGCGTCGGCGAAGCCCTTGATCGCCGCGTTGATCGTCTCGCTCGACGTGCAGTTGATGGCCGGGAAGGCGTAACCGCCCTTCCGAGCGCGGTCCAGCATCTCCCGGTAGGCCTCGGGGGTTGCGATGGGCATGTTCATGTCCTCCTGAGCGGTCTGCGTTACTTCAGTGTCAGACTATCGCCATGGAGCTCGCAGTTGGGCTGGTCGCCCTGGTAGCGACCGTTCTGGTGGTCAGTGCGTTCTGCGACAGACTGGGACTGGCCGCCCCCTTGGTCCTCACCGTGATCGGCATCGCCGCATCGTTCGTCCCGGCGATCCCCGATGTGCCGTTGCACCCGGATGTGGTTCTGCTGGGCCTACTTCCGCCCTTGCTGTACGCCGCGGCATCGCGAGCCTCACTGGTCGACTTCAAGGCGAACATCAAGCCGATCGGCATGTTGTCGGTGGGGCTGGTGCTGTTCACCGCGGCCGCTGTGGGGGTGGTCACCTCCTGGCTCCTCGATATCCCGTTCGCCGCCGGACTCGCGCTCGGCGCCATCGTCGGACCACCCGACGCCGTGGCCGCGACCGCCGTGGGGCGCCGCATCGGTCTGCCCCGCAAGGTGACCACGTTGCTGGAGGGCGAGTCGCTGTTCAACGACGCCACATCGATCGTGTTGCTGCGGACGGCCATCGCAGCGGTCGCGGGCACGATCGGGTTCTGGCAGGTGCTCGGTTCGTTCGCACTGAGCGCCGTGGGCGGCGTCGTGGTGGGTGTGATCGCCGCGATGCTCATCCGGTTCGCGCTGCGCCGGCTCACCGATCCGGTGCTCACCACCGGTATCACGCTGATCAGTCCGTGGATCGCGTACCTGCCCGCCGAGCACATCCATGCGTCGGGCGTGGTGGCCGTGGTGGTCGCCGGGCTGATCGTCGGTTACAAGGCACCCACCGACCAGACCGCCGTCGGCCGGATGTCGGCGCGGATCAATTGGAGCACCGTCCAGTTCCTGCTGGAGAACGCCGTCTTCCTGTTGATCGGGTTGCAGATGCGCACCATCTTCGAGGGCGCCGACGCCTCCCCGATCGGCTGGCCGCTCATCCTGACCACCTGCGCCGCCGTGATGATCACCGTGATCCTGGCACGGATGGTGTTCTGCGCACCTGCCGCGCTCATCGCGGTCCGCGTCGACGAGACCGCGGAGCGACTCAACGTCGGCGAGCTGACGGTGCTGTCGTGGGCCGGTATGCGGGGCGTCGTCACGCTCGCAGCCGCGTTCATCCTGCCGCTCGACTTCCCCGACCGGGAGGTCCTGCTGTTCGCCGCGATGACCGTGGTGGCCGGCAGCCTCCTGATCCAGGGCTCGACGCTGCCCGCCCTGGCGCGTGCCCTGCACGTGCGCGGCCCGAACGCCCGCTCGGACGCGTTGCAACAGGCCGTGGTGATGCGGTCGGCGATCAACGCCGGGCTCGAACGCCTCGACCAGATCGAGGCCAGCCCGAAGAACTCGGTGCCGGGTCCGGTGATCGACGGGATCCGGGAGCGCGCGATCAGCCGCGAGCGGTCGTTCTGGGAGCGGCTGGGGCCCGACGCGCACGACACCCCCGCTGCCCAGGTACGGGAGGTCCGGCTGCAGATGCTCGACGCCGAGCGCGCCGAGGTGCTGCGCCTGCGCGACAGTGGGCAGGGCGATCACGAGGTCCTCGAGCAGGTGCTGTCGATGCTCGACGTGGAGGAGGCGATGCTGACGGTCTCCGCGAACCGCAGCGAACGCGTCGCCGTCGCCGAACTGCTGACCCCGCCGTGGAGCTCCGACGAGTGCGACCACCTGCGTGTGTCCGATTCGTTCGGAGATCCGGTTCCGCTGAGCGAGAACTGTCTGGAATGCGTCGCGGCCGGCGAGAATCCGGTGGCGCTGCGACTGTGCCTGACCTGCGGACATGTGGGCTGTTGCGATAGCTCCGAGGGGAAGCACGCCACCGCACACCACGAGCTGACCAACCACCCTGTGATCCGCAGTTTCCAGCCCGGGGAGTCCTGGCGCTGGTGTTACATCGACGAGCTACTCAAATAGACCCGGTATCCTTGCCAGGTGTATTTCACTGACCTGACGCTGGCCACCTCGACCACCCTTCAGGCCTTCTCGATCTCGGACATCACCGACCCCGTCGCCGTCCTCAACGCCTTCGGCCCGATCGCCCTGGTGGGCCTGCTGCTGGTCGTGTTCATCGAGTCCGGCGTGCTGTTCCCCGTGCTCCCCGGCGATTCGCTGCTGTTCGTCGCCGGCCTGCTCACCGCCGCCGGCACCGGCGCGGCGGTCGGTGAGGCCACGTACACCGGCTCGGCGATGTCGCTCCCCGTGCTGCTGATCGGCGTGCCCATCGCCGCGATCCTCGGCTCGCAGGTGGGCTACTTCATCGGCCGTTTCGGCGGCGAGAAACTGTTCAAGCCCGACGCGCGCTTCCTCAAGACCAAGTACCTCGACGAATCGCACGAGTTCTTCGAGAAGTACGGCCCGGCCACACTGGTGCTGGCCCGCTTCGTGCCCTTCGTCCGCACCTTCGCGCCGGTCGCCGCGGGCGCCGCGCACATGAACTACGTGAAGTTCGTCATCTGGAACGCCATCGGCGCCATCATCTGGGGCGACGGCATCCTGCTGCTCGGCGTCTGGCTGGGCCAGATCGACTGGGTGCGCGACAACATCGACAAGATCTTCATCGGTATCGTCCTGGTCTCCGTGCTGCCCATCGTGTGGGGCGTCGCGAAGAAGTACCTGTCGGACCGCCGCGCGAACTCCTCCGCCAGCGCGTAGGTCCCGCTGTGCTCGAATTCGTCCAGAACGCCGGGCCGGTGATGATCTGGCTCGTCGTGGCCGGATTCGTCTTCGCCGAATGCGCGTTCATCATCGGGCTGTTCCTGCCGGGCGACTCGCTGCTGCTCACCGCGGGTCTCGCGATGGCCACCACCGGGCACTCCGCGGCCTCGGTGTGGGGGCTCGCGCTCGCCGCCTTCCTCGCCGCCATCGCCGGTAACCACGTGGGCTACGGCATCGGCGAGAAGATGGGCGATCACGTGCTCGCCAAACAGGACGGCCGCTACCTCAACGCGCACAATCTGCATCGGGTCAAGGAGCTGATGGACAAGCACGGATTCTTCTCCGTGCTCATCGCCCGCTGGATCCCATGGGTGCGCACCCTGTGCCCGCTCGTCGCCGGCGCGGTGGGCATGGACAAGCGGAAGTTCACCATCGCCTCGGTCCTCGGCTCGCTGATCTGGGCTCCCTTTCTCCTGCTGGTCGGCTACTACGCCTCGTCGGCCCTCCAGGACTACAAGTGGGTCCTGGACTGGGCGCTGCGCGGCATGATCGTGATGCTCGTCGTGGGCACCGTCGTGGGGATCATCGGCTACCGGCGTGAGATGGCCAAACCGAACGTCTCCGTCGATCTCGAGGACTAGTGACCGTCCTCCAGGCGCGCGATCTGTCGGTCGCCTACGCCGACCGCAGCCTGTTCTCCGGCCTCGATCTGGTGATCGCCCCCGGCGACGTCGTCGGGCTGGTCGGCGCCAACGGTGCCGGCAAATCGACCCTGCTCGCGCTGCTCGCCGGGTTGCACGCCGACGGCGGGCCGGAGGTCACGGGCACCGTCGAGAAGTCCCCCGCCGATGCCCAGGTGGGATACCTGGCACAGGAGCCCGAACGTCGGCCGGGCGAGACGGTCGCGCAGTTCGTGGCCCGGCGTACCGGTGTCGCCGCGGCGGAGGCCGAGATGAACGCCGCGGCGGAAGCCCTGGCGGTCGACCCCGCCGAAGACCGGTACACCCCCGCCCTCGACCGGTGGCTCGCGCTCGGCGGCGCAGACCTCGACCAGCGACTGACGACGATCCTCTCCGAGGTCGGCCTGCCCGATCCGGAGGCGGAGATGACGGGGCTCTCGGGCGGGCAGGCCGCCCGCGCGGGCCTCGCGGCGGTGCTGGCATCCCGATACGACGTACTGCTGCTCGACGAGCCGACCAATGACCTCGATCTCGCGGGCCTGGAGCTGCTGGAGCGCTTCGTCGTCAGCAGCTCAGCCGCGACGGCCTTGGTTCTGGTCTCGCACGACCGGGAGTTCTTGGCCCGCACCGTGACCACGGTGGTCGAGCTCGATCTCGCGCAGCAGCAGATCGGGGTGTACGGCGGCGGCTACGAGGCCTACCTGGTGGAGCGCGACGTCGCGCGGCGGCACGCCCGCGAGGAGTACGAGCAGTACGCGGGCAAGCTCTCGGATCTGCAGGACCGCGCGCAGATGCAGCGGAATTGGATGGAACACGGTGTGCGCAACGCGCGCCGGAAGATGAAGAACGGCGACCCCGACAAGGCGGGCCGGAAGGCGCGGCTGGAATCGACCGAGAAGCAGGCCTCGAAGGCGCGGCAGACCGAGCGCGCCATCGAGCGGCTCGAGGTGGTCGAGGAGCCTCGCAAGGAGTGGGAGCTGCGGATGGAGATCGCCGCCGCGCCGCGCAGCGGCACCGTGGTCGCCACCCTGTCCGGCGCCACCGTCCGGTACCCGCAGCTCACCGTCGGGCCGATCACGGCGGCGGTGGAGTACGGCGACCGGATCCTGCTGACCGGGCCGAACGGCGCCGGTAAATCGACGCTGCTCGCGCTGCTGCTCGGGCGCCGCGCACCGTCGGCCGGGACGGCGACCCTGGGCTCCGGCGTCGAGATCGGTGAGATCGACCAGGCCCGTGGGCGTTTCCTCGGCGACGATGCGCTATTGGACGCCTTCTGCGCTGAGGTGCCCGAAACGTCACCCGCCGATGTCCGCACTCTGCTGGCGAAGTTCGGGCTGCGCGGACATCACGTGCTGCGACCGGCCGCGTCACTCTCACCGGGTGAGCGCACCCGCGCCGCTCTCGCCCTGCTGCAGGCTCGCGGGGTCAACCTGTTGGTGCTCGACGAACCGACCAACCACCTCGATCTGCCCGCCATCGAGCAGTTGGAGCAGGCCGTCGAATCCTTCGACGGCACAGTCATCCTGGTGACCCACGACCGACGCATGCTGGACACCGTGCGCGCCACCCGCCGCTGGCGGATGGAAGCCGGCCACATGCACGAGGGATGACCTGTCCCTCGACGGCGAGGCTTCGACTCACTCGGCCGGTGCGCGCAGGCCTACCCCCTTCTCATCCACCAATCCCGTACGCAACAGCAGCGTGAGCGCCCAGTCCTGATCGTTGGCGAGTGGGTCGGCGCGGTACGCCGGAACACCGTCCACCGTGCTCGGCAGGACGAACGCCGCAGTCGCACTTCCGTCGTCGAAGAACGACGCGAGGTTGGCGGCGAAGATGGCTGTCGCGGTATCGACGGAGTTTCTCGGACGATCGGCGCTCGCCAGCTGCATCAGGGCGATCGCCGTGAGAACGCTCCAGTGATGCGGAAACACATCGCCCCACTGCCGATTCTTACCGAACCAGTATCCGTCCCAATGCCGAATGGATATCTCGTGGAGCCTGACGTGAGGTTGCCGGCCGCCGAACGCCATCATCCAACGAACGGCTTCGGGGAGCCGCCGCCGGATCGCGACCTGATCGGGCGCGATCCGCAATGCCGCCGCGTACAGCGTCACCAGCGGTGCCACCATCGACTGTTCGTATCGGACCTCGTGGTTCGGCAACCGCGTGCCGAGCTCGGCGAAATGCCGTGCACTGGCGACGAGGTGCTGCCGGAATCCTTCTGCGTCCTCGTGCTCGTCCGCCGCATCCAAGAGTTCGCACACGAAGAGCGTCGCTTCGGGATGGCCGATCGAAAGGTGCGATTCGGCGCCGAGCTCGATGCTGCGTTCCAGGATGCGCACCGCCGAGTCCAGATCTTCACGGCGCGCGTAGATCTGGAACTGATCGGCGAAGAACTGCACCAGCCACGGGGCGTTGTACAGCCTCGTCTCGGAATGGTGCGTGACGCTGCCCCAGAGCGGAGCTCCGCTGGGATCGAGCAAGCGCTCTCTGGCGAAGTCCGCCCAATCATGAAGCACGTCATCGACTTCCGCGCCTACCCATCCCCTGCGCCTGGCCTGTTGTATCAGCGTCGGCATCGCAAGACGTTCCGCTCCATCGGACCAGTCCGGCCACCCGCAGGTGCTTCGCGTCAACCCGGCCCGACAGTCGTAGGGCACGAAGGCGTGAGCGTCGATCCCTCCGCGTTCCACCGCGCGCTGACGTTCGATGATGAATCCGATTCGCCGTGTCACGATGTCCCGGACCGGCCGGTGAAAGAGAACAGCCGCCTGCGATCGCCCGATCTCGATGTACTGCACACCCGAGGCCTCGGATGTGACCGTGGCGCCCTCGGCGCCGCGAGCGACGACGACTCCGGCCGAAGCGCGCACCGAATCGGACCCGCGCACCGTGATGGGCTCTCCGATCGGCGCCGCATAACGATCCAGACTCCACGAGGGAGCGACCGCATCGAACGCGGCCTCGCGCGACTCGTGCCATCGGACGGTCCACGCGATGGTCCACTCACCGCCGGGCGAGATCACCACCTGCTCTTGACCACCGAATGCACTCGGGTTCCGTGCGGCATCCGTCGGATGCACCACGATGTGCCCCCGCACGTTCGATGACGTGAACTGGTTCCTGGAGTCGATGGAGTACGCCCGAAGTTCGCCTTCGGTCGTCGATAACGACAGCGCCGCACGAGATCCCGACATCGGCTCGGCGATCACCCACGAATTCGCCCCACCGGGCCATACGTGCGCGTGGACGCCGCGATCGAGCGAGATCTCGGCATCCTCGTAGACGTCCCGGAACGGGACGGTGATTCCGATGCTGCCCAGCATGAGCTCATCGTCTGTTCGATTGCGGAACGTGTACCGCTCGCTGAGTCCGGCACCCGCCCGGCGCTCCACCACGAGGTCGAGACCACCGCCCAGGTCGAACGTCGCGACCGAGGAGTCCTCCCGCATGACGAGACGATCGGGGACGTTCCACCGAAACCCCCGCTCCGGAGTGATCACGAATCCACTTCCCCACCGGTGCTCGGAGGAGTGCCAGGTGTCGACCGAGTCGTCGAGCAGGTACTTCACCTCGGGATACTGGTCATGAACGAAATCGACGGGACTGCCCGTCTCACCGTCGATGCGTACGCGCCCTCCCGCTAGGGGCCACACGAGGTCCGGGCTCTCCACAGGCACCGTCATCGGCTACTTGCTCCTCAGTCCACAGTCGCGCGCGGACCCGGAGTTCTCTCACGCCTCAGGCACGGCCGAGACCGGGCCGTGCGAGCCGCGGCTTCGAGACAACAGATCCGCGCATTGCAATCGCACGTGTTAATCAAAATCGATCATAATCGATCACGCGTGAACCTGTGATGTTTCTCGTCAGCCCGGCGGACAAGCCGGCGGCCAGTACCCGGAATCAGGCGCGGGCCAGCGCCGCCGCAGCCTCCATCGCCATCCAGCCGCCGATCTGCACGGACAGGTCACGCTCCGGGGTCTCGCTGGAGCGCACCGTCCCTCCGGTGAAATACGCCGCCTGCCCAGTGGATCCGGGGATCCGGGCATCGCGGGTCCAGTCGGCGCTGAACAGCACCTTGCCATCGACTTCCCGCGCCCCGCGCCAGGCCGCCTCGGCGGAGGCCAGCACGATCTCCGCTGCGGCATCGCGCACATCATCAGTGCCGGGACCGCCACGCAACTGCACCGCGGCGAGAGCGAGATAGCGGATCAGGATGCCGTTGAACAGACCACCGTCGCCGCCGTCGCCGCCCGCGATCACGCGCCCCTGCGTCATCCGCCGGGACACGGCGTCGATGAGCCGGGCGACCCGCTGGGCGTGCCGCGGATCGCCGTCGGCCGAGAGCTCGGTGTCCAGCCCCAGGGTGACCCCCTGGCAGTAGGTGTACTTCTCGGGATACAACTTCCCATTCTCGGGATCGTCGTAACTACCGTCCACACCGTCGTTGATCAGACCGGTCTCGGGATCGAGCAGCCGCCGGTAGATCCAGTCCGCCGTCTGCTCGGCACGTTCGGTCTGCCCCATCCGCGCCAGGTAGATCCCGGCGGGTCCGTTCGCCGGAGTATTGAGGAACAGGCCCGTGGTGCGCCACGGGATGCCCCCGCCCGCCTCGGGCACCCACGCCTTCATGAAGGTATCGGTGAGAGTACGAAGGCGGCGTGCGGCGTCCACACCCGCGTACCGCTGCGCTCGCTCCAGCGCCAGTCCCATCCACGCCATATCGTCGTAGTAGGAATTGGTGACCCGCAACAGGTTCCGCAACCGGTGACCGCGCGCGAGCTGCACCACCAGCGTGCGGGTACTGGGGGCGCCGTCGCGGATGTAGGCATCCACGGACACGTCGAGCAGGTGTGCCTGCCACCAGTAGTTCCAACTCAGCAGCAGCGCATCGCGACGGGTGGGCGGGTAGGCCGGCACACCGAGCCGGGTTCCGGGGATCCCCCACACCGGCCGCACGTGCCGATCGACCACCGCCGATTGCGCCGCGGCCGCCCGCTGGTTCCATTCCACCGCCGTCGTCATATCCACATCAGACCATGTACGAACGACGAAAGGCGCCGCTGGCGGCGAGATTTATGTCGCAGTTCGCGACCGAACGGCGACGATGCGCTACCAGGCGGCGTCCAGGTCGGCGTGTTCGCGTACCCAGGCGTGCATGGCGATACCGGCCGCGACCCCCACATTGATCGAGCGCGTCGAGCCGAACTGGGCGATCGACACCGTCGTTCCCGCCACGCGGCGGGCATCACCGGAAACACCGGGCCCCTCCTGGCCGAACAGCAGGACACAGCGGCGCGGGAGCGAGCCACGTTCCAGCGGCACCGATCCGGGCTGATTGTCCACCGCGACGATCGGAAGGTCGTGTTCGGCGCACCACGCCGCGAAGGACTCGGCGTCCGGGTGATGCTGCACGTGCTGGTAGCGGTCGGTCACCATGGCGCCCCGACGATTCCACCGACGACGTCCCACGATATGCACCGTCCGCGCCCCGAAGGCATTGGCCGTGCGCACCACCGTGCCGATGTTGGCATCGTGGCCTAGGTTCTCGATGGCCACCTCGAACGGGTGTCGGCGGCTGTCCAGATCGGCGACGATCGCCTCGCGCGTCCAGTACCGATAGGCGTCGACCACGTTGCGGCGATCCCCCTGGGCGAGCAGGTCCGGGTCGTATCGGGGATCGACCGGCAGCGGCACGCCGGGATGCTCCTGCTCCCACGGCCCCAACCCGACGGTATGCGGACCCGCGACGCCCGTGATCCATTCGGTGGGGCCGGCCTCCGCGCCGGCGGCTGCGTCGGGGTCGGTCACAGCCCCAGGTCGGCGAGGCCGAGCACCGAGCGGTACTCGAGTCCCTCTGCGGCGATCACCTTCGCGGCATCGGTCTCGCGGTCGACAACGGTGGCCACGCCCACCACGTCGGCACCGATATCGCGCAATGCACGGACGGCGGTGAGCGGCGAATTGCCGGTGGTGGTGGTGTCTTCGACCACCAGGACGCGCTTGCCCACCACATCCGGCCCCTCGATCTGCCGCTGCATGCCGTGGGCCTTGGCGGCCTTGCGGACCACGAAGGCATCGATCGACCGGCCGGGCGCGTGCATCACGGCCGTGGCCACCGGATCGGCGCCCAGGGTGAGGCCGCCGACGGCGGCGTAGTCCCAGTCGGCGGTGAGCTCGCGCAGCAGCGCACCGATGAGCGGCGAGGCCTCGTGGTGCAGTGTCGCGCGGCGCAGGTCCACGTAGTAGTCGGCCTCGATGCCACTGGAGAGCGTGACCTTGCCGTGCACCACGGCGAGCTCGCGGACCAACTCGGCGAGGCGGGCTTTGGCGGCCTGATCGACGGTTGCGGCCGCACCGGGTCCGGTCACCGTCGGGCCTCCTTGCCGCGCACGGGGACGGGCTGGCCCGGATCACGGGGTCCGCCCGAGGTGACCACGCGGGCGTGGCCCTCCGGCGGGAGCACGCGCAGCAGGTCGCCGAATCGGCGGACCGCCTCGAGCGCCTCGTCGAGATCGTCGGGATCGTCGGTGAGCGGCATCTGGCCCAGCGTCCAGGGCCCCTCGTTCCAGAGCGACTCGATGTGTGCGGGCACCTGCTCGGCGAACGTGATCATCCGGCGGTCCGCGACACGGCGAGCCACGTCGGCATTGTTCGTGTACAGGATGCGGGTGCCCAGCGCGCCGAGCGGCTCCATACCGGCCTCGACCGGCGGGTGCGCGTTCTCGGGGCGCAGATCCATCAGCGCGCCGGAGGCGGAACCGCGGTGCACCGCCGCGATGGTGGCGCTCTCGGCCAGGTCGAAGACGTAGGCGTTGGCACCGAAGTAGGTGCCGTGCGCCACGTCCACGACGGGCGGATCACCCGGCATCACCATCCCGCCGCGGTGGAACTCGTCCCTGAGGGACTCGTCCGACGGGCGGTAGACGAATTCGCGGCTGGTGGCCCAGGCCGCGCGCTCGGAATGGACATTCGGCGTGTGGTTGCGGTCATACCAGACCAGCGCGGCAGCGAGCGCCGCGCATACCACCGCGAGGATCAGGAACACTACGTACGACATCGCCACCTACAGTAGCCGGTCGGCGGGCCGATTCACCCGACCGATGGCGTGCCGGCGACGGAGATCTGACCGGCGTAGATCGCCAGGGCGGTCTCGCCGTCGGCGCTCACCTGGATGATCACCACATCGCCCACCTTGAGGTCGGTGAGTTTGCTCCCGTGCGTCGTGGTCACCTGCGTGTTCTCGTCGGTGCGCAGGTCAACGGTGTTGCCTCCGGGTGCGGAGCTCACTGTGAGGGCGCTCGCATCGATGCTGAGGATCGCCCCGATCACTTCGCGCCCGGGGGTGATGGCGACACCGGAGACCTTCTGATTCACGGGGACGCCGGAGGACACCGCGGGCGCCGCGTCGCGCCGCACGGAACCCAGTTCGGATGCGATGTGCAGGCTGTATGCGAGGCCCGCACCGACCACGCCGATACCGAGGAGACTGAGGACCGTGGCGAGCCAGGGGCCGCGTGATCGCGTTTCACCGCCCATGCGCGCAACCTCCTCGCACCTGTCGATCCTCCTCACTGAGCGGCACGGGTTTCACGTGCAGCCCTCGTGAACGTAGGCGCCGTGTCTGAGATGCACCTGTGAAAGGGGCGAGCGAATCGTTGTGACCCCCGCTAGCGTTGTCGCCGTGCGCAATCTCTGGCCGCCCCGCGAGCTCACCGAGGGCGAATCACCGGATGCGCGATTCACTTTGGCGAATGAACGCACCTTCCTGGCGTGGATCCGCACGGCACTGGGGCTGGTCGCCGCCGCGGTCGGGCTGGAAGCCTTCGCCCCCGACGTGGTGCCCGCCGCGGTACGCACGCCACTGGTGGTGATCCTGCTGGTGGTGGCGGCCGGCCTCGCCGGATACGCCTTCCGCCGCTGGCTGTCGGTGGAGGGGGCGATGCGCACCGGCCGACCGCTGCGCGGATCGCCTGCCACGGTGGTGCTCGCGGCGGTCATCGCCGTGACCGGCCTCATCCTCGCTGCGACGATCGCGTTCACGTGACCGGGCCCGCACCGTCGAGCCTGGCGGCCGAGCGCACGCAGTTGGCCCGGATCCGCACGCTGGTCGCTCTCATCCTGGTCGCGGCGCTGGTCGGGCGTCTGGCGATGACCGCGCGGCCACTGGTCGCGCTGCCGGTGCTCGCGGTCGTGGTGGTTGTAGTGACGCTCGCCTTCCGGCTGGGCAGGGCACCCGCCGGGGCCGGTCGTGCGCTGATCCTCTCCGGTGCGGTGGTGACGTTGGCGACGGTCGCCGCGGTCAGCGCGCTCTGAGGGGTGCTTTTCGCGCCGAGTCGTGCCACGTTGGAAAGTGACGCCAACGAAACGAGGAGCCACGCATGTCCGACACCGTCAGCACCGCGATCTTCGCCAGCCCGTCCCGCTACGTCCAGGGCCGGGGCGCGCTCGACGCCCTGGGCGAGCACGTAGCGAAGCTGGGCGGCACTCCGCTCATCGTCAGCGACGACACGGTGTGGGGCATCGTGCAGGACGGTGTGACCGCCAGCTTCGACGCCGCGGGGCTCCCGGTGACCCGGGTACCGTTCAAACAGTTCGCCACCCCGGCCGCCGTCGACGATCTGGTCGCGACCATCGGCTCCGGCGGCCACGACGTGATCCTCGGCGTCGGCGGCGGCTCGGCCATCGACGCCGCGAAAGCCGCCGGTCACCTCGCCGGAATCCGCTGGGTGAGCGTCCCGACGGCCGCCTCGTCGGACGCACCGACCTCGACGCTGGCCGTGATCTACACGGAGACCGGCGAATTCCTCGAATACCGCTTCTTCCCGCGCAACCCCGATCTGGTGCTGATCGACACCCAATTGGTGGCGAACGCTCCCGTCTCACTGCTGGTTGCGGGGATCGGCGACGCCCTGGCCACCTGGATCGAGGCCCGCGCCACCCGCCGCGGACGGGGTTCGACCATGGCAGGTGGCCGGCCCACCCGCGCGGGCACCGCACTCGCCGAGCTGTCGTGGGACATCCTGTGGGAGAACGCCGAACTCGCCATCGACGCCGTTCGCAGCAAGGTGGTGACGCCGGCGCTGGAGGCGGTCGTCGAGGCCAACACGCTGCTCTCGGGCCTGGGCTTCGAATCCGGCGGCCTGGCCGCCGCGCACGCCATTCACAACGGGCTCACCGCGGCGCCGCAGACCCACGGCCTGACCCACGGACAGAAGGTGAACATCGGGTCGATCACGCAGCTGGTTCTGGAGGGCGCACCGTCGGTCGAGATCGAGGACTTCGTCGAATTCACCACGGCGGTGGGCCTGCCGAACTCGCTCACCGAGATCGGCCTTACGCCCGACGACACCCCCGAGCTCCAGGCCATCGCCGAGGCCGCCACCGCCGCAGCGGAGACCATCCACAACCTGCCGTCGCCGGTCACGCCGGCGCAGGTGGTCGATGCCCTCAAGGCGATCGAGACCATCTCGCGCCGCGTGCGGATCGAACGCGGCCTCCCCGAGCCCGTGAAGTACGTCGCGAAGCACTGAGGTTTTACAGGTATCTGCGGCGATGAGGCTCATTCGACCGCAGGTACCTGCACAAGTTCTCAGCCCCGCCAACCGCGGTCTCGAAGTGCCGCACGAGTCTGGCGGAGAAACGCCTCACGGCCGTTCCGGAGGATCGACGCCGTGATCGGCAACACCTCCCAGCCGTAGTCATGGCGGAGCGTGTTCCGGCGCGCGATGTCCAGGCTCTGTTGCGCAGGGTCCGAGTGATCACGGCCGTCGTACTCCACCGCCACCTGGAATTCCTCCGCTGCGAGATCGAGCCGGAACCGTCCGCCATCCACGGGAACCTGCGGCACGAACATGCTGAGGCCGGCGCGGTGGAGGAGCAATCGCGTGAACGTCTCGGGCGGCGACTCCGCGCGTCCGTCGGCCCATCGAAGTGCGCGGACGACCCGTGTCGAACGGTGCAGGTTGTGGTGCCGCTCCAGATAATCGACGACCGCGTCGCGCGAGGTCACCGAGCGCCCGTACCCATCGAGCCGGAAACACTGATCGAGTGCGGCCACGGCATCGTCGCCCTCGGCGTACCGCACCACATCGATCGCGGTCCGGACGCCCGTGGTGAGCGGAAAGGCCTCACGGACAACCACATCCTCGTCCGGCATTGCACCGCACCGGACGACGATGCCTGCGCGCACCCGTCGGGCTGGCAGCCAGATCTCGATGGGCCTGCCTGCGGTGTACCCAGCTCCGTGTAGCGCGGCCGCGGTCCACCCGCACAGCACGGCGTGCGGATACAGCAGGAGGGCGGCCTCGATGCGCTCGACCAGCCCGACGACTGCACCGGCGGGCAGCCGCACACCTCGATAGACCTGCCTGTAGCGGGTCCGAATCTCGTGCGAGGTTGCGGTCGCGACCAGATCCCCACTGCGTATCCCCACATCCGTTGGACGCACGACGAGAGGCGTTCGGATCCGAAATATCCCGTTTTTGCAGGTCGCTGCGGAATTCACCGCCGTGTCGGCGCAGCTACCTGCAAAAGATCACCTCAGGAGGCGTCGCGGACGCGGATGCCGACGGTGCCGCCCTGACCCCGTCGGATCTTGGAGCCGGCCACGGTGAGGAAGCCGAGGATGCCGTACTTGCGCTGGATCCGCTGACCGGCGTCGGCGCCGTCGACGATCTCGGCCACACCCGCGACCTGCGGCCCTTCGGTCTTCTTGCCGCGGACATCGCAGGCCTGCACCAGGACCGCGGGGTTCTTGCGGATGCGCTTGACCTTCCACGAGTCGGTGACGGTCCACATCACCAGATCGGCGCCGTCGCGCACGGCCCAGAGCGGGGTCGACACCGCGCTGCCGTCCTTGCGGTAGGTGGTGAGCATGACGTACTTGGCGTCGGCGACACTTCCGACCGTGGCTGCACTCATGCGACCAGCGTAGACGTGCTCAGCCCGCGGGGTGGTTCTCCGCGGGCGCCGGCCACCGGCCGGGCACGCGGGTGGCGATCCACCGGGCGAGTGACGCGCTCACCTCGGCGGGTTTCTCCTCCGCCGTCCAGTGCCCGCAGTCGAGGATCACCTCGGTGAGGTTCGCACAGGCGGCGCGCATCGGATCGGCGAGCGATGAGCGCACCGTCTCCAGAGTGGCGTCGTATCGACCGTGCAGGAACAGCACCGGAACGTCGATCCGGCCGTGGTTCAGCTCGCGTGCTGCGTATTCGGCGTCCGCTGCGCCGTTGACGTACCAGGAGTTCGGGCCCGCCATACCGTTCCGCTCGAAGGCCGCCGTGTACACGGCGTGGTCCTCGGTGGTGAGCACCGCGGGGTCGATCGGAACCCGGGGCACGGCGCCGCCGCCGAACCAGCCCCCGTTGCGGCTCACGACCGCCGTCGGGGCGGGCCGGTCGAGGTGGGACGGCTCGCCGACGCGGAACAGGGCGGCGATGAAATGCGGTATGTCGCTCTCGAACTGGGCGGTCACCTCGTCGAAATGCTTGAGATAGTGCACCTGGTAGTCCCACTGCCCGTACGGGTACTCGTCGGCGGGGTACTTCTCGCGATCGATGAGGTCGACGGGGCCGGGGCCACCGGACGGGAAGTGCGGGACGTTGAGCGAGGCGACGGCGTCGACGACACCGGGGTGATGGGTGGCGATGTTCCAGACCACCGGCGCACCCCAGTCGTGACCGATCCAGATCGCCGCCTCGCGACCGACGCCGGCGAGCAGCTCCAGCATGTCGGCGACGATCTCCTCGCGGCGGTAGGCGTCCTTGGCGGCGGGAACACTGGAGGCTCCGTAGCCGCGCATGTCCGGTGCGATGCAGCGGAATCCGAGGCCACCGAGCGCGGTCAGTTGATGCCGCCAGCTGTACGACAGCTCGGGCCAGCCGTGGCAGAAGACGAGCAGCGGACCGTCCTCCGGTCCGGACGCCAGGTAGCCGGTGGTGTGCCGCTCCGTGCGCACGGTGTGCGGGGTGATCGTCATGGGTACACCCTGTCATCGATCGCCGCCCCGGGCACACGAACCCCGGGCACACGAAAGCGGGCGCGACCAGGAAGGCCGCGCCCGCTTCGGTGGGGTGTCAGTTGATGATCAACCGGTCGCCGTCCTCGCTGACGGTGACCTTCACCGGGTCACCGTCGCGGACGTCGCCCGCGAGCAGCGCTTTGGCGAGCTGGTCGCCGATCGACTGCTGCACCAGGCGGCGCAGTGGACGGGCACCGTAGAGCGGGTCGAAACCGCGCTCCGCGAGCCACCCCTTCGCCTCATCGGAGACCTGGAGGTCGAGTCGGCGCTGCGAGAGCCGCTTGCGCAGCTGATCGAGCTGGATGTCGACGATGCCGGTGAGCTGTCCGGAGTCGAGCGAGTCGAAGATGAGCACATCGTCGAGCCGGTTGATGAACTCCGGCTTGAACTTGGCCCGCACCGCGTTCATCACGTGGTCCTTGTCGCCGCCCGCACCGAGGTTCGACGTGAGGATCAGGATCGTGTTGCGGAAGTCCACGGTGCGACCCTGACCATCGGTGAGCCGACCCTCGTCGAGCACCTGCAGCAGCACGTCGAAGACATCCGGGTGCGCCTTCTCGACCTCGTCGAACAGCACCACCGTGTAGGGGCGGCGCCGCACCGCCTCGGTCAGCTGACCGCCGGCCTCGTAGCCGACGTAGCCGGGAGGCGCGCCGACCAGCCGAGCGACGGAGTGCTTCTCGCCGTACTCGGACATATCGATGCGCACCATGGCCCGCTCGTCGTCGAACAGGAACTCCGCCAAGCCCTTCGCGAGCTCCGTCTTACCCACACCCGTGGGACCGAGGAACAGGAAGGACCCGGTGGGCCGGTTCGGGTCGGCGACACCGGCGCGGGTGCGGCGCACCGCATCCGAGACCGCCTCCACAGCGGCCTCCTGGCCGATCACGCGCTTACCGATCTCGGATTCCATGCGCAACAGCTTGGCGGTCTCACCTTCGAGCATGCGGCCCGCGGGAATACCGGTCCAGGAGGAGACCACATCGGCCACATCGTCGGGACCGACCTCCTCCTTGAGCATCACCTCGCCGTCGGAGGCGGCACCCGATGCGGCCACGGCCTCGTCGAGTTCCTTCTCCAGCGCGGGGATCTGGCCGTAGCGCAGCTCCGCGGCGCGGCCGAGGTCACCGTCGCGCTCGGCGCGATCGGATTCGCCCTTGAGGTTCTCCAACTGCTCCTTGAGGGTGCGCACCGAATCGATGGCGCCCTTCTCGTTCTGCCAGCGGGAGGTGAGCTGGGCCAGCTTCTCCTTGTGATCGGCGAGCTCGCCGCGCAGCTTCTCCAGCCGATCGACGGAGGCCGCATCGGTTTCCTTGGACAGCGCCATCTCCTCGATCTCGAGGCGGCGCACGATGCGCTCCTCCGCATCGATCTCCTCCGGGCGGGAGTCGATCTCCATGCGCAGGCGCGAGGCGGCCTCGTCGACGAGGTCGATCGCCTTGTCGGGCAGGAACCGTGACGTGATGTAGCGGTCCGACAGCGACGCGGCCGAGACCAGCGCGGAGTCGGTGATGCGTACGCCGTGGTGCACCTCGTAGCGCTCCTTGAGCCCGCGCAGGATGCCGATGGTGTCCTCCACGCTCGGCTCGCCCACCAGCACCTGCTGGAAGCGGCGTTCGAGCGCGGCGTCCTTCTCGATGTACTGCCGGTACTCATCGAGCGTGGTGGCGCCCACGAGGCGCAGCTCACCGCGGGCCAGCATCGGCTTGATCATGTTGCCGGCGTCCATCGCGGAATCGCCGGTGGCACCGGCGCCGACGATGGTGTGCAGCTCATCGATGAAGGTGATGATCTGTCCGGAGCTGGCCTTGATCTCATCGAGCACGGCCTTGAGCCGCTCCTCGAACTCGCCGCGGTACTTGGCGCCCGCGACCATCGAGCCGAGGTCCAGTGAGATCACGGTCTTACCCCGCAACGACTCGGGCACATCGCCCGTGACCACGCGCTGGGCCAGGCCCTCGACGATGGCGGTCTTGCCGACGCCGGGCTCGCCGATCAGCACCGGATTGTTCTTGGTGCGCCGGCTGAGCACCTGCACCACGCGCCGAATCTCATTGTCGCGCCCGATCACCGGGTCGAGCTTGCCCTCGCGGGCCCGCGCGGTGAGATCGGTCGAGTACTTCTCCAGCGCCTGGTACTGACCCTCGGGATCCTGCGAGGTGACCTTCGCGCTGCCGCGGACGGCGGTGAAGGCCTCCTGGATCGCCTGCGGGGTGGCGCCGGCGTTGCCGAGAACCTGGGCGGCCTCGGACAGACCGTAGAGCACGTGCTCGGTGGAGACGTACTGGTCGCCCATCTCGGTGGCGAGCTTCTGTGCGGCCGTGATCGACGCGAGTGATTCGCGGCTCAGCTGCGGCTGGGTGGTGGAACCGCTGGCCTTGGGCTTGCGGTCCACGAGCTCCTGTGCACGGTTGCGCACCGTGACGGGATCGACGCCCACTGCCTTGAGCAGCGGCGCGGCGATACCGTCGGTCTGGTCCAGCAGCGCCACCAGCAGGTGCGCCGGAGAAATCTCCGGGTTGCCCGCGGCGGACGCCGCCTGCAGCGCCGACGTGAGCGCGGCCTGCGTCTTGGTAGTGGGGTTGAACGAATCCACTCTTCTGTGCCCTCCTGGGTCGTCTCGAACACGTCGTGCAACCTGAGCCCTACCGGCTCAAGTATGCCTTCATGTAGAGAACAACGCACCAAGAGTTGAGTCTGTTCCACTCAAGCCCGAGTTTTTTCGCGACTCGCGACCGGGTTCAGGCCAGGGCGGAGATACGGTCCGCGATCTGGGCATGGGCGGCCGCGGCCGGATGCCCGTCCTTCTGCGCCGGATACTCCCAGCCCTCGCCGAGCGGCGAGATCACAGCGACCGACGGGTCCACCGAACGCGCGGCGCCGATGATCGTGGCATCGGTCCGGTTCGCGGCCGGACCGCTGTGCACCGAGGGGAACACGGTGACCACGGCGATCCGCGCATTCGGCGCCTGTGCGCGGACCGTTCCGACCACCTGGCGCACCTGTCCGGCGATCGCGGCGTCGGACGCGCCCACATCGTTCGATCCGGCCTGCAGGACGACGAGGCCGGGGTTGCGGGCGGGCAGCTTCGCGGCAGTGGCCAGGCGCGCGATCGAGCCGTCCGCGTAGCCGGCGCCGGTCTTGGCGCTGACGTACACCGGGCGACCGGTCTCCGCGCTCACCCGGCTCGGGTACGCGGCGGTCTTGGACACGCCGTAACCGGTGGAGATCGACGCACCGATCACCACGATCGGACGACGGTCCGCCGGCCGCTGCTGCTTGGCCTGCGACCGAGCCTCGACGGGGCGCTGGACGGCCGGGCGCTGGACGTACTCGCGTTGCGCCACCGTGCGGGCGGCCGGCAGGTGCGCGGAGGGCGCCGCTGCGGCGGCCGCGGGTGCAGCGGCCTGGTGTGCGGCGGCCGGGGCAGCATCCTTCAGTACGGCGATCTTGGTGGCCGCGAGAGTCGTTGCCGCGGGGGCCTTCGGCGCCGGAGCATCGGCGATCGCCGGCGCCGGTTCGGCAGCGGCGTTCGCAGCAGCGAACGGCGCCAAGCCGATTCCCACCCCGAGCGCCAGGCCGTAGCCCCAGCGTCGCAGGTTCTTTCGACCAGGCAGTCCGGCCATACGAGTAGACCCTCTCGATCGTGCTCAATTGCGGGAAGTCCCGCCGCGAAACCCGCGGCGATTCGCCGTCCACCGACCGGGTGCGGTCGTTATGCAGACTCCGCAAATGTACTCGATCACCGCGGTCGACAGCCATATTCACACCACGGTGATGACGAACTTGCGACAGATGTCACGGGACCGTCACGACGTCGATCGCCGACACCGAATCCGCAGGTAGGATGGTCCGGTCCGAACAACGATCGAGGTGCAGGAGCGTAGGGCTTGTGGGATCGCATTCGCGGCACGGTCTGACCCAGATCGCAGCCGACTTGCGACCGGTCTCGGACGATTTCACCAAACGCCTGTTCGCGCGGCTGTTCGCGCTCGATCCATCGCTGCGCGAGCTGTTCCCGGCCAGCATGTCCTCGCATCGCGAGGTGTTCTTCCGGGTGCTCGACCACGTCTTCTCCGCGATCCCCGAGGCCGACGAGCACGACGAACTGATCGAATTCCTCGCGCAACTGGGCCGCGACCACCGCAAGTACGGTCTCACCGAAGCGCACTACACCACGATGGCCACCGCCCTGTCGGCCGAGGTGCGAGCGCTGTATCAGCCGCACGGTGGTCTGGATGCCGAGGACTCCGCCGTACTCGACCAGGCCGTGCAGATGATGACGGGTGTGATGCGCGGTGGAGCGCACTCCGACCCGACGCCCGCCCGCCGCAGCGCCGAGGTGGTCGAAGTGCTGCGGCCGCACCCCGGGCTCACCGTCGTCCGGCTGATCGCCGAGCAGCCGCTCCTGTTCCGCCCCGGCCAGTACGTGGAAACGCAGATTCCTCAGGTTCCTCGGCAGTGGCGCCCGTTCTCCCTGGCGATGCCGCCGAACACCCAGGGGCAGATGGAGTTCCATGTTCGCGCGGTGCCGGGTGGCGATCTGTCGAGCACCATTCACTCCGAAACCCGGCCCGGTGACCGGTGGCAGTTCGGACAGGTTCACGGACTGATGCGGGCCGACGGTGCGCGGCCGGTCACGCTGATCGCCGGCGGTACCGGGCTCGCGCCGATGAAGTCGATCCTGCTGGCCATGGCTGCCAGCGCGCACAATCCCGAGACTCACCTGGTGATGGGCGCGCGGTCGCCGGGCCAGCTGTACGACGCCGAATCGCTGGCGATGTTGGCGGCCACCAATCCGTGGCTGCGGATCACCCAGGTGACCGATGCTCGCCGCGATCCGTGGTGGCTCACGACGCCCGCACCGCCGGCCCGCGGGCTACCGCTGCGGCACGGCTCGGTGGTGGAGGCGATGCGCGCCCTCGATCTGCGCGGGCACCGGGTCCTGATCGCTGGCCCCGCCGGCCTGGTGCATGCCGCGCGGAACACGGCGCTCAGCGCCGGCGCGGAACCGGATCAGGTTCTGCACGACCCGATCTGAACCGGTTTCAGCCCAGAGTGTCGGTGAGCAGGCGGCCGAGCCGCTCCCCCGCGAGTCGCAGTTGCGCCTCGGCGACCGGCCGGTACTTCGCGGTGTAGTCCGCGCCGATCACCGACGACGAGGGGTAGGCACCGACGGCGATCCGGCAACTCTCCTGCGCCCACTGCGCCGGGTCGGTGGACCCCGGCTGTGGCGCGGGCAACGCGGCGACACGCGCGGCGCTGCTGCCGTCGAGCAGGCCCGAGTCCCACACCGCGTGCAGATTGGTCGACCTGCCGTTGTAGGTGAGCTTGACGCTGTTGCCGCCGCGGTCCTTGGCGTAGCCGGTGTGCATGGGCTGCTCGATGTCGCCGACGAAGTGCACCAGGAACTTCAGGGCGTCGCGGCGCTGGTCGGCGGGCTTGGCCTTATCGGCGAGGATCGCGCTCTGGTTGCGGATCGTCTCGATCACATTGGCACCACCGGAGCCGTTGATCTCGGGCGCGTAGACGCAGTCGTTCTCCGCGATATTGACGAAATGCCAGGGCGCGGTGGCGGCACCGTCGGGAGTGGATCGATACTCATCGGCCCAGGAAGCGACGCCGGCGAGGGTCGGATTAGGCTCGCCCTGCAGCAGTTTCGCGACCTCGGCGGATGCGGTGGGACTGAGCCTGGCGGCAGCGACGTCGCCGACGATGCCGTGACCTTCGACGCCCCATGCGGAGGCCGGGGCGATGGAGACGAACGTCAGGGCGGTGGCGGTGGCCAGAACCGACGCGATTCGTTTCATATCTTAACTATCAGGGCAGCGGCGGGTGACCGCAACCCGAGCGTCATCAGATCCTCATACGGGCCAGGCGTCGAGGCGCTCCCACGCGCCGAAGTGCGGCGGTTCGCCGCAGGAGACGACGAGACCCGCGTCGCTCACCAGCGAACGCGGGTCGTAGTCGTCGATGAAGTACAGCGCCGCCGGGTCGACGGTCGCCTCATCGGGTACCTCCCCATCGATGATCGCGAGCCGGAATCCGGCGCCGTCATCGGTGGGGTGATGCCGCACTGTGGTCCGGCCGCCGTCGGTGCGACGGAAGACGATGCGCTCGCTCATGAGAGCGATGCTGCCACCGATTCAGTCGCGGCGCCGGGTGCGCGGCTGCCAGACCACGAGGGCGCTGGACTTGGGCACGTGCACCAGTTCTGCGCCGGAGCGGTGCGCGGCGTCCACCTGCGCAGTGAGCTCCTGGACCCGGCGCTGCAGGGCGTCGACCTGGTTGGTCAGATCGATGATCCGTTTGATGCCGGCAAGGTTCACGCCCTCGTCCTGCGAGAGCCGCTGCACCTCGCGCAGGAGGTCCACGTCCCGGGTGGAGTAGCGCCGACCCCCGCCCGCCGACCGCTCGGGCTTGACGAGCCCGAGGCGGTCGTACGTGCGGAGCGTCTGCGCATGCATCCCGGCCAACTGTGCGGCCACCGAGATCATGAACACGTGGGCGTCCGGATCGTCAGGAATCTCCGGCGGGCGGGTCATCAGGCACCTGCCCAACCGCTCCGCGGATCGAACCCGGAGGCCTTCTCCGCTTCCGCGTAGGTGCGCAGCGCCGCCTGTGCCGCCTCGTCGAGCGAGCCGGGCACTGAGACCTGGACCTTGACCAGAAGGTCACCGTGTCCGCCGGACCGCTTCGGCACACCGCGGCCACGTACCCGGAGGGTCCGCCCATCGGTGGTCCCGGCCGGGATCTTCACGCCCACGGGCTGTCCGAGCGTCGGCACCGTCACCGTGGACCCCAGCGCCAGCTCGGAGAAGCTGACCGGGAGGGTGACGAGCAGATCGTCGCCCGAGCGGGTGAAGACGTCGTCCGCCTTCACGTGCACGACCACGAACAGGTCGCCCGACGGTGCGCCGCGCATCCCCGCCTGCCCCTGGCCGGCCAAGCGGATGCGCTGGCCGTCCTTGACGCCGGGCGGGATCTTCACGTTCACCGTGCGGGTGCGCACGGTGACGCCGGTGCCGCTGCAGTCGGTGCAGGGATCGTCGATCACCGATCCGGTGCCACGGCAGTCCGGGCACGGTTCGGAGAAGCTGAACGCACCCTGATTCCGGCTCACCAGACCGGACCCGTTGCAGGACTGGCACACCCGCGGACTGGTGCCCGGCTTGGCGCCGGAACCGTGGCAGGTGGTGCACGGCGACGGGGAGGTCAGCGTGATCGGGGTGGTGACCCCGAGCGTGGCATCGCGGAAACCGAGCGTGATCTCCGATTCCAGATCGTTGCCGCGCCGCGGCCGTGAGGGCTGCGGGCCGGAACCCGAAGCACCGCCCGGAGCACCGCCGCCGCGGTTGAACAATCCCTCGAAGATGTCCCCGAAACCGCCCCCGCCGCCGCCGGTGGCGCCGTCGAAGATGTCCGAGAACGAGAAACCGCCCGTACCGCCACCCGTGTTACCGAAGCCTCCGGTGCCGAAACCGCCACCGTTCGAGCCGAATCGACCGCCGCCGAACAAGCGGCGAGTCTCGTCGTACTCCTTGCGCTTGGCAGGATCGGACAGCACCGAGTTGGCCTCGGAGACGCGCTTGAAGCGCTCCTCCGCCTTCGCATCCCCCGGATTGCGGTCCGGATGCAGCTCGGCCGCGAGCTTGCGGTAGGCCTTCTTGATGTCGTCCTGGCTGGCGTCGGAGCTGACGCCCAGCTCGCGGTAGAAGTCCTGTTCAACCCATTCCCGCTGGGTCACCGGGCATCACCTCCTTCTAGGACTCGTCCTGATCGGCGTCGGTCGCGCCCTGGCCGGATGCATCCGGCTCGGGGCGATCGACCACGGCGACCATCGCGTTGCGGATCACCTTGCCATCGATCTGATAACCCTGCCGCAGTACCGCCCCCAGAACGGGGTCGGCACCGTCGCCCTCGTGCTGAACGGCCTCGTGGATCGACGGATCGAACTCGTCGCCCTCGGCGCCGAACGGCGCGAGACCGAGACCACTGAGGACACCGTCGAGCTTGTCGGACACGGACTTGAGCGGTCCGGCCTCGAGATCGCCGTGGCTGCGTGCGCGGTCGAGATCGTCGAGCACCACCAGCAGTTCGGCCACCACTGCCGCCTTACCCGCAGCGCGGGCGTCCACCACATCGCGCGCGGTGCGCTTGCGGTAGTTGGCGTACTCGGCGGTCACGCGCTGCAGATCGGCGGTCAGCTCGGCGACCTCGTCCGACGGTGCGTCGGTGCTGCCGGCCTCATCGGCCGCAGCCGCGGCGGAATCCTCCGCCGCGGCCGTGACAGTCCCTGCCTCGACCCCCTCAGCCTCCGTGTTCACCTCTTCCGGATCCACCGGATTCTCGGGGGTCGTCATTACTTCGCGTCCTTCGGATCCTCGTCGACGACCTCGGCATCGACGACACCGTCATCCGCCTGCGCGGCCTGTTCGGCGCCCTCCGCCTGAGCCTCGGCACCGGCCTGCGCGTACAGCGCCTGGCCCAGAGCCTGCGACTCGGTCGACAGCTTCTCGACGGCGGCCTTCACGGCGGCGATATCGGTGCCCTGCAGGGCCTCGTTCGCCTCCTTGATGGCGGCCTCGACCTTCTCCTTGTTCTCGGCCGGAACCTTATCGGCGTTCTCGGACAGGAACTTCTCGGTCTGGTTGACCAGCGACTCGGCCTGGTTGCGGGTCTCCGCCTCCTCGCGGCGAGCCTTGTCCTCCGAGGCATGCGCCTCGGCGTCCTTGATCATCCGGTCGATCTCCTCCTGCGACAGACCACTGCCGTCGGAGATCTTGATCGTGTTCTCCTTGCCGGTGCCCTTGTCCTTCGCGGTCACGTGCACGATGCCGTTGGCATCGATGTCGAAGGTGACCTCGATCTGGGGCACGCCGCGCGGGGCCGGCGCGATGCCGGTCAGCTCGAAGCTGCCGAGCAGCTTGTTGTGCGCGGCGATCTCACGCTCGCCCTGGAAGACCTGGATCTGCACCGACGGCTGGTTGTCGTCGGCCGTGGTGAAGGTCTCGGACCGCTTGGTGGGGATGGTGGTGTTGCGCTCGATGAGCTTGGTCATCACGCCGCCCTTGGTCTCGATGCCCAGGCTCAGCGGGGTCACATCGAGCAGCAGCACGTCCTTGACCTCGCCGCGCAGCACGCCGGCCTGCAGGGCGGCGCCCACGGCGACGACCTCGTCGGGGTTCACGCCCTTGTTGGGCTCCTGACCACCGGTGAGCTCCTTGACCAGGTCGGTCACGGCGGGCATACGGGTGGAACCACCCACGAGCACCACGTGGTCGATATCGCCCACGGAGATCCCGGCGTCCTTGATCACGGCCTGGAAGGGGCTGCGGGTGCGCTCCAGCAGATCACTGGTGATCTTCTGGAACTCGCTGCGGCTGAGGTTCTCGTCGAGGAACAGCGGGTTCTTGTCGGCGTCCACCGTGATGTACGGCAGGTTGATCGACGTGCTCTGACCCGAGCTCAGCTCGATCTTCGCCTTCTCCGCGGCCTCACGCAGACGCTGCATGGCCATCTTGTCCTTGGTCAGGTCGATGCCGTGCTGCGCCTTGAACTTCTCGACGAGCCAGTCGACGATGCGCTGATCCCAGTCGTCACCACCGAGGTTGTTGTCGCCCGAGGTCGCGCGGACCTCGACGACACCGTCGCCGATCTCCAGCAGCGAGACGTCGAAGGTACCGCCACCGAGGTCGAAGACCAGGATGGTCTGCTCCTTCTCGCCCTTGTCGAGGCCGTACGCCAGAGCGGCGGCGGTCGGCTCGTTGACGATGCGGAGCACGTTGAGGCCGGCGATCTGGCCGGCTTCCTTGGTGGCCTGGCGCTGCGCGTCGTTGAAGTACGCGGGGACGGTGACGACGGCGTCGGTCACGTCCTCACCGAGGTAGGCCTCGGCGTCGCGCTTGAGCTTCATCAGCGTGCGAGCGCTGATCTCCTGGCTGGTGTAATCCTTGTCGTCGATCTTCTGCGACCAGTCGGTGCCGATGTGGCGCTTGACCGAGCGGATGGTGCGGTCGACGTTGGTGACGGCCTGGTTCTTGGCGGGCTGGCCCACCAGGACCTCGCCGTTGCGTGCGAAGGCGACCACCGACGGGGTGGTCCGCGAGCCCTCGGCATTAGCGATCACGACCGGGTCGCCGCCCTCGAGGACTGCGACGCACGAGTTGGTGGTGCCGAGGTCGATGCCTACTGCACGTCCCATTCTTGCCTCCTAATTTCCGGCCGGTTCGCGGCCGATGGGTTTCGATTGCCTGCTCGTTAGACTTCAGCGCCCCCGGCTCAAGGGGCGAACTCTTCCGTTCTACCCCATTGAGCGCAGGCCGCTCAAGTCCTACGTGATGTCCAACGAGTGGCATCCGGATGTTGTTCCCGATTCGGGAAAAAAGTTGAGTCGAGTTCGCGCAAGTCTGTGTCGGTGACGTTTCCCCAGGCCAGCCGTGACCGACACCACTGGCAGCCGAGGCCGGAAACGCCAGCCGCGGCCGATGATGCGATCCGCGGCCGGATAACGGCAGCGGGTGGAGGTTCCGGCAGGGAGAACGGCGTCGGTCAGGTGCACCGTCGTCCCCCGCGCCGCACCGTCTCCCCTACTTGCCGTTTCCTCCCTTACGGCACGCACGTCCCCCGATGGGGGACGGAACGCGGCGGCCGCGGAAGGGCGCGGCGCGGGGGACGGGTGTAGAAGTCGGCAGAGCGATGTACCTGCACGCGCAGCTCACCTGAGCCCGGACGAACGTGATCCCCGATGCCCACAGACACCGGGGATCACGCTCCCTCACCGGATCAGGCGGCTGCGGGCACCTTCTCCGGACGCGCCTCGTGCTCGACGCCGTCATGCTCCTTGCCCACGTCGAAGCGGAGCAGCCGCAGTGCGTTGGCGACAACGATCAGGGTCGACCCCTCGTGGATGAACACCACCGGGCCCATCGGCATCCCGAGGAAGGTCACGATGATCAGGAAGACCACGATGCCCAGCGAGGCGATCAGGTTCTGC
The DNA here is from genome assembly GCF_000092225.1 of Tsukamurella paurometabola DSM 20162. Classification (NCBI taxonomy): domain Bacteria; kingdom Bacillati; phylum Actinomycetota; class Actinomycetes; order Mycobacteriales; family Tsukamurellaceae; genus Tsukamurella; species Tsukamurella paurometabola. The sequence goes on along the minus strand of NC_014158.1, from coordinate 513,930 downwards.
CGGATGATCCGGCTGGTCTGCCGGCTCAGCCGCACCGCGAAGGGCAGCCGACCCAGGTCGTCACTCATCAGCGCGACATCCGCGGTCTCCAGAGCGACGGCGGAACCGGCTGCGCCCATGGCGATCCCGACATCGGCCTGGGCCATCGCGGGCGCGTCGTTGACGCCGTCGCCCACCATGGCGCACCGTCGACCGCTGGTACCGGCGGGCTCCTCCTTGCTCCCCGACATGTCGCGGATCTGGGTGACCTTGTCCTCGGGCAGCAGTCCGCCAAGAGCACGGTCGACGCCCACCTCCTTGCCGACGGCGTCGGCCACCTGCTGGTGATCGCCGGAGATCATCACGATGTCGGTCATGCCCGATTCGCGCAGCCGATCGAGCACCTCGCCGGCCTCACGGCGCGGAGTGTCCATCACGCCGATGACGCCGAGGAAGCGGCCGCCGCGGCGCACGATCATCAGTGTGCGACCCGCCGCCTGCAGGCGGTCGATATCGGCGGCGACCTCGTCGAGGGCGATATCGGCGTCGGTGAACAGTCGCGCGTTGCCGATCTCCACCGCGTCACCATCGATGGTGGCGCGCACGCCGCGTCCGGTCACGGACTGCAGATCGGTCGCGGTGAGCACGGTCGAGGTGCGGTTCGCGATGCCATCGGTGACGGCGGCGGCGAGGGGGTGGTCGGAGAGCTTCTCGACGGCCAGGGTGGTGGCGAGCAGATCGTCGAGGTCGACGCCGGGTGCCGCGACGGTGTCGGTGACCTGCGGCTCGCCCCAGGTGAGCGTGCCGGTCTTGTCGAAGGCGATCGACGAGACCCGGCCCAGCGTCTCGAGCGGTGCACCGCCCTTGATCAGCACGCCGGCGCGGGCCGCGCGGGCCACTCCGGCGAGCACCGCCGACGGGGTGGCGAGCGCCAGGGCGCACGGGCTCGCGGCGACGAGTACGGCCATCGCGAGGTAGAAGGCGTCGGTGAACGGGTTACCCAGGGCGAAGTAGCCCACCAGGAAGACGCCGATCACGAAGGCGATCACGGCCGGCACGTAGATGCGCTGGAACTTGTCGAGGAAGCGCTGCGTGGGCGATTTCGCCTGGTCGGTGGAGGCGACCAGCTCGACCACCTTGCTCAGCGTGGAGTCCTTGGCGAGTGCGGTGGCCTGCACCACCAGGGCGCCGGAGCCGTTGACGGTGCCCGCGAAGACGCGGTGCTCGGCAGGCACATTGGTAGGGCGAGCGGCCGCGGCGGCGGGGCTGCCCACGGGCTCCTTCTCGACCGGCATCGATTCGCCGGTCACCGCGCTCTGGTCGATGGCGGAACGGCCGTCGACGACGAAGCCGTCGGCGCTGACCCGCGCGTTGGGCCGGATCAGCACGAGATCGCCGACCTCCAGATCGTCGACCGACTTCTCGGCGAACTCCCCGGACAGGTTCGACGGTCCGCCCGTATGCACGAGCGCGGTGCGCGGCGCGAGCTCAGCGAGAGCTTCGATCGACTTCGAGGCGCGCGCGAGGGCGTACTCCTCCAGCGCGTGACCGAGGCTGAACAGGAACAGCAGGACCGCGCCCTCGGCGAAGCGGCCGATGGAAGCGGCGCCGATCGCCGCGACCAGCATGAGGAAATCGACCTCGAACTTGCCGTTGAGGGTCGACTGGATGGCGGAACGGATGGTGAAGTAGCCGCCGAAGAAGTAGGTGGCGAGGAAGAAGAAGGTGGCGACGGACGGCTGGTCCAGTGCGTATTCGGCGATCATGCCGCTGACATAGGTGACGCCCGAGGCGATGGCGAAGCCGATCTCCCAGCGCGCCGAATGGCCGGAGTCGTGGTCGTGTTCTGCGCTCATGGGGATGAGCGTATGTTACATATGCATGAATTGCAATATGTCGTTGGATCCGGTCCGCGAGGAGCGTGTTCCTCGTCCCCGACCGCACGCCGTCCGAACGGCGCGCACTACCTAGACTCACCTGGTGCACATCGGGATCATCGGGGCGGGACTTGCGGGGCTCTCGGCGGCGCTGCATCTGACCGGCGCCGGGCATCGGGTCACCGTCGTCGAGCGCGACGAGCAGCCGGGCGGCCGGGCCGGGACCACGACCGCGCGAAGCGCGGACGGTCGCGCCCACCTCGTCGACCCCGGGGCCAGTGTGCTGACGATGCCCGAGCTGGTCTTCGACGCCCTCACCGCCGGCGGGCTGACCCGGGCAGACGCGGAGTCGGAACTCGACCTGCTGCCCGTGCGCCCCGCCTACGCGGGCCGCTTCCCCGCACTGCCCGGGCACGACAGACCGAGCGTGCTGCACGTACCCGATGACATCGACACACCGGAGCACTTCGCCTGGCAGCGAGCGATGTTCGACGCAGCCTATCCCCGGTTCATCGCGGGCGATGCGGCGCTGCGCTCCTATGCCAATCCGCGCGATCTCGCGGCGCTAGGCCGGATCATTCGCCTCGGCGCACTGAATTCGATGCAGCGCGAGGTGGATCGGCGAGTCGGAGACGAACGGGCGCGCCGCATGCTCACTTTCCAGGCGCTGTACGCCGGAGTCTCGCCCACCGCCGCACGCGCGGTATACGCGGTGATCTCACACATGGATGTGGGCCTGGGCGTCTGGTACCCGCGTGCCGGCATGGGCCGGATCACGGAGGTGATGGCGGAACAGGTGCGACGGGCGGGCGGCACGGTACTTCTCGGCCATGAGGTGCTCGGTCTGGACGGCCGACGGGGCCGGGTCACCGGTTTGCGGGCCCGCTCGGGCTCAGCGGGCGGGCCGGAACGAACCGAGCGCCTTGCCTTCGACGCCGTGGTCGTCACCGCCGACGCGCCCGTCGCGGACCGGTTACTGGCCCCGCTGGGCGCCCGACCCCCGCGCCGCCGGGTGCGACTGTCACCCTCGGCGGTGGTGGCACATCTGGTGGTGGATCCGGATCTGCAGCAGCACTGGCCGACACAAGCCCATCACACCCTGGACTTCGGAGCGGCATGGGAGCGGACCTTCGCGGAGATCACGGCGACGCGCGGTCGAGGCCGATTGATGAGCGATCCGTCGTTCCTGATCACCCGTCCGGCGATCACCACCGGCGAGTCCGGCCCCGTCTCCGTGCTCGCACCGTGTCCGAATCTCGAATCAGCACCGCTGGATTGGGATTCGATCGGTGACGAGTACGTGCACGGTGTCCTCGGCGCGCTCGCGGCGCGCGGCTACCGCGGGATCGACCGCGCCGAGGTGCTGCGCATCGATACCCCCGCCGACTGGGCCCGGCAGGGTCTTTCGGCGGGCACGCCGTTCGCGGCGGCGCACACGCTCACCCAGACCGGGCCGCTGCGGCGGCCGCAGCGGGTCCCGGGGATCGGCAACGCCGTGCTCGCCGGATCACTCACACATCCCGGCGTCGGCGTGCCGCCCGCACTGATCTCCGGGCGGCTCGCCGCCGAGGCGGTCACCGGATAGCGGCGGATCAGAGCCGGGGATCGACCGGCTCGGAGTCCTGCGCGAGCACCGCGAACACGGACTGGTGCACCCGCCACAACGGCTCCCCCGCAACGAACGACGCCAGCGCATCCATCCCGAGGGCGTGCTCCGCAAGGGCCATCTTCCGCTTGCGGCCCAGGTTCCGGTCCCGCAGCACATCGAGCGAGTCGACGTAGTCCGGACCGTAGATGATCCGCAGGTAGTCGCGACCACGGACCTTCAAACCCGGCTGCACCTTTCGCCCGGTCGCACCGAGGGGCTTGACCACCATTCCCTCTCCGCCTGCGTCGGTGAGCCCTGTCCACCACCGCTCCGCGGCGGCACGGTCGGCCTCCGACGAGAGATCCACGATGCGGTGCCGGGTATGAGTGAGGAACGGATCCTCCAGTGCGCCCATGAGATCCAGGTGCCATTCGTGTGATTCGGTCGCCAGGACCCGGCCTTCGGCGGCGAGTACCTGGAAGGGCGCCACCGTGACACCGTCGAGGCCATCGATCGGACGGCAGTACGCGGCGTAGGCGTCGCGGAAGGCCACCGCGTTCACCTGCCGGCGGACCGTTCGTGCGCGCAGTCCCGCAACGTCGAGCCCACGCGCCGCGGCGGCGTCGAGCCCCGCGAGCGCAACCGGCAACGCTTCTCGCGCAGCCGCGCCCACCGACGCGTACTGATCCACGATCAGTCCCTCCGCTTTGGCGGACCAGGGCAGGATCTCGCAGTCCAGTGCGAGCCATTCGGTGTCCAGCCGATCGAAGAGCGGTGCCACGGCGCCGCGGATGCGGTCGACGAGCGACGCGGAGTCTTCGACGAAAGACCGCCCGGTGCGGGTGTACACCGCCCCACTGCTCCCATCGGCCACACCGAAACGCCAGGCCGCGACGTCGGCGTCGCGAGCGATCACGGCGATCGCGCGGGATCCCATGTGCTTCTCCTCGCAGATCACCCGCTCCACACCCCAGCCCGCGAAGTCGTCGAACGCGCACACCGGGTGCTCCAGATAGTCCTCGTGGCGCGATACCGACGCCGGAGACATCGTGGGCGGCAGATAGATCAGCCAGCGCGGGTCGACTGCGAACCGGCTCATCACCTCCAGCGCCGCCGCAGCACCCTCCGCGTCGACCTTGACGCGACCGCCCGTGCGGGTCGACAGCCACCGGGTTCCGGCGACGTCGTCGTACCGGAGTACTGAGCCGGCACGGTCGTCGCTCTGCTCCACCTGCTCCGGGCGGGCCGGCTCGTACCACTGGGATTGCGCCGGAACCGAGACGATCTCGCGTTCGGGGTAGCGGAGCCCGGTCAGCGCACCACCGAATACCGCACCGGTGTCGATGCACAGGGTGTTGTTGAGCCACTGTGGCTCGGTGACCGGGGTGTGCCCGTACACCACCGCTGCGGAACCGCGATAGTCCCGCGCCCACGGATACCGGACCGGCAGCCCGAACTCGTCCGTTTCCCCGGTGGTGTCGCCGTAGAGCGCGAACGCACGGACCCGCCGCGAGGCGCGGCCCTGGTACTCCTGCTTCAGACCCGCGTGTGCCACGACGAGCCGCCCACGGTCGAGGACGTAGTGGCTGAGCAGACCGTCCATGAAGCGGGTGGCGGCGGTGCGGAACTCCTCGGTCTCGGCGGCCAGCTGGTCGAGTGATTCCTGGAGGCCGTGCGCCACGGTGACCCGGTTGCCCTTGAGCGCACGCACCAGCTTGGCCTCGTGATTACCACTGACGCACAAGGCAGTTCCCGCGTCGACCATGCCCATGACCAGGCGCAGCACCGCCGGGGTGTCCGGTCCGCGGTCCACGAGATCCCCCACGAAGACGGCGGTGCGGCCGTCCGGGTGCTCGGCGCCGTCTGCCCGCACCGTCCATCCGAGCTCGGTGAGCAGCGTGCGCAGCTCCGCGGCGCAGCCGTGGACGTCGCCGATCACGTCGAACGGTCCGGTGAGTTCGGTACGGTCGTTCCACGGCCGCTCGCGGGTGATCTCGACGGCGGCGACCTCGTCGGGCGTGTGCAGCGTGTGCACCCGTCGGAAGCCCTCCTTCTTGATCCCCCTGAGCGACTTGCGCATCTCGCGGCCCTGCCGGGTCACGACCTGCGAGCCGAAGTTCCGGTCCGGGCGCTGCCGGTTGCGCTCCACTGCGATCTCGTCGGGCAGGTCGAACACGATCGCGTCGACGAGGACATCATGGTCACGGGCCAACTGGACCAGCGACGCCCGGGCGGGGCGCTGCACATTCGTGGCGTCGACGACGGTGAGCAATCCCCGGCGCAACCGGATGCCGACCAGGTGGTGCAGCAGGTCGAAGGCGTCCGGGGTTGCCGACTGGTCGTTCTCATCGTCGGCCACGAGGCCTCGGCAGACATCACTGGAGACCACCTCGGTCGCGCGGAAGTGCTCGCGCGCGAACGTGGACTTGCCGCTGCCGGAGGCGCCGACCAGCAGGATGAGGCCACGCGCGGGCACCGCGACGGTGGTATCAGGCATCGGCGGACTCCTTCCTCGTGAAGATCGCCATCTGGGTGGGGGTTCCCCGGTCGGGATCGGCTTCACCGATCCCCTCGTGCCGCACGGCGTAGCCGTACCGTTCGGCTATTGCGGTGGACCATCGGATGAACTCGGTGCGGTCCCACTCGAACCGATGATCGGTGTGCCGCATCCCCACGAGATCCGGGTAGAGCACGTTGTACTCACTGTTGGGCGTGGTGACGATGACGGTGCCGGGGCGAGCACCACCGAAGACCACGTGTTCGAGCGCGCCGAGCCGCGACGGGTCGACGTGCTCGATGACCTCCATCAGCACGGCGGCGTCGTATCCCGACAGTCGCTCGTCCTCGTACGTGAGCGCGGCCTGGAACAGGTCGATGCGCTCGCGCTGCCGCTCCGTCATGTCGTCGAGATGCAGGCGCTGGGCGGCGCGCTGCAACGATCGGGTGGAGACATCGCAGCCCGCGACCCGTTCGATGCCGCGGGTGGCGAGCAGCCGCTCGACGAACTGGCCGGGCCCGCAGCCGAGATCGATCACCGTGCTCGCCCCGCTCTCGACGATCACCCGGTGCACCGCATCGTGCCGAAGTGCGTTGAGCGGCTTAGCCGGAGCGATGTCAACGGCCTCGTCGACCTCGGCCGCGGCGGGGCCGGCGTCGTCGAGCGCGGCGAGCCGGTCGAGCGCCTCGGCGGCGAGTCCGGGCCCTCGGCCGAGGTACCGGCGGGTGATCAGCTCGCGGTCCGGATGGGATGCCAGCCAGCCCTCGCCGGAGCGGAGCAACTTGTCGACCTCGTCGGGTCCCTGCCAGTAGTGCTTGGACTCATCGAGCACCGGGAGCAGCACGTACAGGTGATTGATCGCCTCCGCCAGGCGCATCCTGCCGGTGAGGCGCAACCGCACGTACCGCGACTGGCCCCACTCGGGGAAGCCCCCGTCGAGCTCGATCGGTGTCGCGTCGACATCCCAGCCGAGCGGGGCGAATACCCGCTCAGCGACCTCGGCGCCACCGCGGCAGGGCAGCACCGGAATCTCGATCTGCAGCGGAATCGCTGTGTCCGCCAGCTCCTGTCGGCTTCCGGCCCGCCCGTGTCGCGCGCTGCGGAAGACATCGGCGAGAGCCGCGGCGAGCAGTGAGGATGCGGCGTACGGCCGGTCGTTGACGTACTGCCCGAGGGAGAAATCGGGACTGGCGCGGCGCCGCTTGGCCAGCTGGATCGGATCGACCTCGAGCAGCAGCGCGGCCGTGCACCGGTCCGGGCCGGCCTCCGGGTAGAACACGGTGGCCACGCCGAAGGGCTGGCGGAACTCCTGCACCCGGTCGGGATGCTTGTGCAGGAGATACCCCAGTTCGGTCGCGGGCGCATACGTGGTCGAGATGGTCAGGTACACCCGGTCAGTCTGCACGACAGCGGACGACACTCCAATCGAAATTCAGTGGAGCGAACGCAACGGGGTGTCGTACTTTCCTCGGCATGTCTGATCGGAAGAACGTCGAATACGGCGACCGCGATGTGGCGCTGCGGGACGAGATCCTGCGCTCCGTCGTGGGTTCCGGCGTACACGGCATCGCGATCGCGGGCACGGACGACCACGACGAGCTGGGCGTGTACCTGGAGCCGCCGGCGTCGTTGCTCGGTGTGCGGCAGCCGCGCGCCGACTACATCTGGCGCACCCGGCCCGAGGGCGTGCGCAGCGGGCCGGGCGACACCGACCTGGTGCTGTACAGCCTGCGCAAGTATCTGCGGCTGGCCGTCAAGGGCAATCCGACGGTCCTGTTGCCGCTGTACGCACCGGACGAGTCGCTGGTGAAGGTCACCGAGCTCGGCCGGTCACTGCGGGAGTTGCGGTCGGCGTTCCTCTCACGGCAGTCGGTGGAGCGGTTCCTGGGGTACATGCACTCACAGCACCAGCGGATGCTCGGCCGCGCCAGCGGCGTGCCGAACCGGCCGGAGCTGGTGGCGCGATACGGCTGGGACGTCAAGTACGGCAGCCACGCGCTGCGCCTGGCCTACCAGGGGCATGAGATCGCGTCGGCGGGCACGCTCACGCTGCCGCTGGTTCCGCAGCAGCGTGAACGGGTGCTCGCCGTGAAGCGCGGCGAGGTTGCGCGCGAGGAGGTCTCGGCCGAGATCGCCGAGCTGGAAGGCGCGGTGCGTGCCGTGCTCGACGGCGACTGCCCACTGCCCGAGCACGCCGACATCGCGCGGATCGATGCCTGGGCGATCGCCGCGCAGCGCTCGTTCTGGGGCTGGTGAACGTCAGACAGCGGCGAGCAGGGCGTCGATCTGGTTCATCGCCTCGGTCATCCCCATCTCCAACACGCGATCCAGCTGTTCGAGTGACCGGTGGGCCGCAGTGAGGTTCATCCGCGTGACATCGCCCGTCCGGGTGAGCACGACCGTGTTCGTGGAGTAGTCCTCGGGATCGACGGGCTCGCCGTCCTCCCCCGCGAAGCCGTCCCGGAATACGAAGGTCGACGGGGCGTCGGTCGCGACCGTCTCCCACCAGCCTCCGGCCTTCGTGCCGTCCGGGCCGGTCATGTAGTACCGAGACTGGCCGCCCGGTGTGAGTTCGTGGCGGACGAATGTGGCCGGCCAGGTGGGCGGGCCCCACCACTTCTCCAATAGGCGCGGGTCCTCCCACAGCTGCCACACCCGCTCCGGGGAGGTGGCGAACTCGGCGACCAGGTCGAAGGTCAGCGCCTCACGATCACTCGTGGTGGACAGAACGGGCATCTCTCACTCCTTCATCGAGGGCTCGTCGAGCAACGCGTCCATGCGCGCGACCCGTCCGCGCCACAGGTCCTCATAGGCGCGCAGCAGGCGCTGCGCGCGCTGAACGGCCGTGATGTCCGGGCGGACCAGGGCTTCGCGGCCGCGTCGCAGCTTCGTGACCAGACCCGCCTTCTCCAGCGCGGCCACATGCTTCTGTACGGCGGCGAAGCTCATCTCGTATCCCCGAGCCAGCTCGGAGACCGATCGCTCCCGGTCGATCACCTGCGCCAGGATGTCGCGGCGCGTGCGGTCGGCGAGCGCGTGGAAGAGGCGGTCGACCTCGTCCGGTGCCAGTTCATCTACAACCATCAGGTTGTAGATTAGCGGTGCGCAGGGGTGTGTTCAAGGAAACATCCGGCAATGTCGGAATTGATAGATTCGCGGCTGGACTCTCTCACTCGAACTGGTACCGTTTTCTCGACAGTTGGGTGTTGAATGTCAAGACACCCGCGGAAGGAAGGCAGCGATGAGCTCCCGAGCAACGGCGCACGAGCACGAGCCCGCCGAGGTCGAGATCCACGCCCGGAACGTCACCTTCGACTGGGAGAACACCCCGCTCGAATGGATCCCCGGCGAGCCCGTGGCCAGCGACATCATCAGCAGCATCCTGCACTCCGTGCTCCCCGAGGGCGAGCGGTGGTTCTGCGAGGTCTACAACGAGGCGCTCCCGTACGTGAAGGACGAGAACCTCGCCCGCACCATGCGCGGCTTCATCGGCCAGGAGGCCATGCACGCCGAGTCGCACGACCGCGCGCTCAGCGAATACCTCGCGCGCTGCGGCATCGACACCACGCCCGTGGCCCGGCAGTTCGAGTACATCTTCCGCAAGATCCTCGCGCCGCGCACTTACCGCTCGGACCGCGCCCAGTACAACGACATGGTGCAGCGCCTGTGGCTGATCGCGGCCGTCGAGCACTACACCGCCATCCTCGGAGTGTTCGCGCTCAACAACGACTGGGACAAGTACGGCGTCGATCCCACGATGGCCGACATCTGTCGCTGGCACGGCGCAGAGGAGGTCGAGCACCGCAGCGTCGCGCACGATGTGGCGAACTACTTCGACCCCAGCTACTTCCACCGCTGCCGCGCCATGATCGTGGGCGTGGTGTTCCTGGTACTCGCGCTGCACCGCACGTCGGGTTACATGCTCCGCAAGGATCCGAACTTCAGCTACTCGTACCCGCGACTGTGGTGGGAGTACCTCAGGGGCTCGCGCAAGAACATCCTTCCCAAGCTCCGCGACGTCATCAAGTTCACGCTGATCTACTTCAAGCCCAGCTTCGACCCCGCCTCGATCGGCTCGACGGCGCAGGCCGTGGCCTACCTCGCCACGTCGCCGGCGGCCCGGGCGGCGAACGGATGACCGGCGCCGGCATCGATCCGACGAAGGGCCGCAAGTCCCCGTCGGTCTTCCGACCCTGGGGTGAGCCCGTCACCGAAGTTCCTCCCCATCTCTACGGCCGATGGAAGCGGGATCCCCTCCTGCGCTTCGCCAATGCGTTCTTCAGCACCACCATCCCCGCGTTCGCGCACCTGATGAAGCCGCGCGATCTCGCCGAGCCCGACACCTCGCGCCAGTTGCGGGTGATCGGCCGCGAGATCGTCGCGCACGATAAGGACGTCGTCGCGCTCACGCTGGAATCGGCCGACGGTACGCCTCTGCCCCGCTGGACGCCGGGAGCACACCTCGACCTCCTGCTCCCTTCCGGCCGCATGCGCGAGTACTCGCTGTGCGGCGATCCCGCGGACGCCGACACGTACCGGATCGCGGTGCGCCGCATACCGACCGGTGGCGGCGGCTCGGTGGAGGTGCACGAGACGCTGCACCTCGGTTCCACGGTCACCGTCAAGGGGCCGCGCAACGGCATGCCGATGGCCGTGCCCGGTCACGGCTCCGCGGCGCAGCATCTGCGATTCGTGGCCGGCGGCATCGGCATCACGCCCATCCTTCCGATGATGATCGCCGCCGAGCGGCTCGGTCTCGACTGGTCGATGCTGTACACCGGCCGATCGACCGACACCATCCCGTTCATCAGCGAGGTGGCGAAGTTCGGCGACAAGGTGGAGATCCGCACCGACGATGTGCACGGGATCCCCACCGCCGATGTCCTGATCGGCGACACCCCTGGACCCACCGCGCTGTACTCGTGCGGCCCGATCCCCATGCTCGAGGCGCTGCGCATCGGGCTGATCGGCCGCACCGATGTGGAGCTGCATTACGAGCGCTTCTCGGCTCCGCCCGTGGTCGATGGGAAGCCTTTCACCGCAACACTGTCCGAGACCGGCACCACCGTCGATGTGGGAGCCGAGGAGACGCTGCTCGCAGCGGTGCTCAAGGCCCGGCCCGATGCCCCGTACTCGTGCCGTCAGGGGTTCTGTGGAACCTGCCGGGTGACGGTGACCGAAGGCACCGTCGACCACCGGGACCAGACCTTGACACCGTACGAGCGGGAACAGGGGCAGATGCTCACCTGCGTCTCCCGCGCCGCCGGCGATCACCTCACCATCGACCTCTAGAAGGCACCCATGACTGATCAGACCCGCTTCGACGTGCCCACCTCGGATGGGCTCACGCTCGCCGGATTCCGTTACGGGGAGCACGATCCCGCGTTGCCCACGGTGCTGGCGATCCACGGCTACCCCGACAATCACCACGTCTGGGACGGCGTTGCGGCGGCCTTGGCCGGGCGCGCCAACGTGTACACCTACGACGTCCGCGGCGCGGGCGACTCCGAGGCGCCCGCGGGCAAGGCGGGCTACCGCTTCGACCGGCTCATCTCCGACGTCTCCAAGGTGATCGACGCCGTGCGCGAGCAATCCGGCGACCGGTCGAAGGTGCACCTGCTGGGCCACGACTGGGGCTCGATCCAGGGCTGGCACGCGGTGGTCGACCCCGCCGTGGCCGATAAGACGGCGAGCTACACCTCGATCTCCGGCCCCAACCTGAACCATGCGGGCGAATATCTCAAAGGTGCACGGCGATTCGCGGACGTGCCCGCGCGGCTGCGCCAGGCGGCGGGCTCCACCTACATCCCGTTCTTCCTCGCCCCCGGACTGGCAGATGCGCTCTACCGCCGCGGCTGGGGCCAGAAATTGATCGAGACGCTGGAGAAGCGCGGCACCGGCGGGCGCACCGCGGAGGGCTACGAGCGCTCGGACCGCGATTTCACCAATGGGTTGAACCTGTACCGGGCCAACATGCCCGGGCCTTTCCTCAAGCCCGCCGCCGCGGACACCACCGTGCCAGTGCAGGTGGTCACGCCCGAGGGCGATCTCTTCGTCACCCGCCCGGTGCAGCTGGCCGGCCTCACACACTCCCCGAAGTCGCGCGATGTCTCGGTGCCCGGCGGACACTGGGTGGTGGCACAGAACCCTTCTCCCGTCGCCGATGTGACCTTCGAGTGGATCGAGGCGAACCGATGATCTCCACCATCGCCGTCAACGGACGCTGGGCGCGGGTACGCGCCGAGGGCGACGAGTCCAAGCCGACCGTCCTCCTGCTGCACGGCATCACCCGCAGCCTGGAGGACTGGGATCCCCAGTTCGAGTCCCTGTCCGGGGATTTCCGTCTCATCGCCACCGACCTCCCCGGCTACGGCTGGTCGGCACCGCACCCCGACGGTGCGGGATTGCCGGCGCTGGCGCGCGGCGTGGGTGAGACGCTGGACGCGTTGAAAGTGACGGGACCCGTTCACGTGGTGGGTAACTCGCTCGGTGGGGCGGTGACCATGACACTGCTGACGCAGCGCCCGGAGCAGGTCGCGACGATCACCCTGGTCGATTCCGCGGGCTTCGGCAAGGAGGTCACTCCGCTGTTGCGCCTGCTGGGCCTGCCGCTGATCGGCAAGTTGATGGCGACCACCCCGAGTCGGCTGTCCGCGATCATCCAGGAACGACTGATCTTCGCGGACAAGTCCTTCGCGACCCGTGCTCGCATCGATCATGCGATGAAGATCGCACGGGAGACCGATGCCGGCCTCACCACGTGGCGCACCGCCGATTCACTCGGCTCCGTGCTCGGGGGCGTCCAGCAGGAGTGGCGCGACGAGCTCCAGGCCACGATCGCGAAGACACCGCGGCCCACGATGGTGCTCTGGGGCGATCGGGACAAGATCCTGCCGCCGAAGCACCTGAGCGCCGCTCGCGCCTTGATCCCGCACGCGGAGGGGCACCTCATCCCCGGCGTCGGTCACATGCCGCAGCTGGAGTGCGCTCCCGAATTCGACGCCCTGCTCACTGATTTCCTCGAGCGGAACGCGACCCCCGAGCTCCACCCCGCCGCCTCGCAGTAACGCCCCCTCCCGACTTAACAGCGTTAGCCCACATCGCTTCCTGGGCCGACGCCTGCGTCGAGTGCTTGCTACCTACGGGTAGACGGGGTGGTGGCCGCCGCACCGAGCTGCGCCGCCGCCGTGGTGAACGTGCGCCAGTCCTCCCGGAGGGTCGCGAGCTGCGTGCGACCGGTCGCGGTCAGCTCGTAGACCTTGCGGGCGGGGCCGGATTCGCTCTGCTCCCAGGTCGCGACGATCGCACCCTCATTCTCGAGTTTCACCAGGGCGGGATACAGCTGCGCGCCCTTGATCGGGTGCAGGCCGACGTCGACGAGCGCCGCGGAGATCCCGTAGCCGTGCCGCGGCGCCGACTCGAGGACGCCGAGGATCAACAGCGGGAGGGTCGCTCGCTGCCAGGCGGCGACGCTCATGCCCCGGCCTTCCGCGGCCGCGATCGCCAGGACTTCAGCGCCGTCGGCGCGTACAGGAACACCACCGCGATCGGCGCGAGCACGCCCCAGGACGGGCCGTCGCCGATCAGTGAAGTGATCGCACCGAACAGGACGAGGAAGGCGAACACCGCAAACGCCGCCGCCTTCCACGTCCACCGGCGGCGATCCGCTGCCGAGTCGTCGTTCGCGAGCCGCCGGGCGAGCGCGACGGGATCGCCGTACTCCTCGGTCGCGGTGCTCACATCGGGAAGGTCGGCACGTAGCGACCGCACGTGCTCGTCGATCACGTCGGCGGATACCCACCTGCTGCGCAACACATCTCGGAATCGCATGAACCATTGATCATCGGTGTACTCCTCCGCCTGCCGCGGTTCGTTCGACACGAATCGCGCAACCACCAGCGCGACGATTCCCGGTGCGAGTATCGCCGGGACCGCGATCCACGATGGGAGGCCGGCGACGAGCACATCCGCCCGATTCGGCCACGAGACCTGCGATGCGGCGAAGAGGGCTGCCGCCACCGCCGTCAGCCCCAGTGCCATAGCCCGGCGCGGATAGCCCTCGGCCGCCGCCGACCAGGCGGCGCCGCCCGCGAACAGGGCGATGACGATCCCGGCCATCAGCGCCACGGTGCCCACGGTGACGTCGACCCGCGCGCCACCGACCATCGGCACCAGGATCGCCGCGGGGACACCCACGGTCAGATAGGCCACCCCCATCGCGTCGATGCCGTCCTGTCGGCCGCCGCCCAGCAGCGGCGCGGGCGGTGGCTCCGAGGAGCGAATATCGGCGCCGTCGGCGGCCGCCGCTTCATCCGGATCACCGAACAGTTCGGCGGCGGGCAGTCCGGCCGATTCGACGGCGGCGATCAGTTCGGCCTGCCGCGCCTCGCTCGCCTCGTACGAGACGTCCTGCTTCACGGCGAGGCACAGGATGTAGCGCGCCGCCCACCGCCGGTCGCGCTCGGGCCAATCGTCCAGCGCCATTCCACCACCCTATCTAGATACGATTTGTATCTAGATATAGCAGGCGCGAACCTCCGGGACAAGAGGGGACCGCGGGTCAGCGGACGCCGCGGACCACCGCGAGCAGCTTCGAGGCCGCGGGGACGCGGACACGACCGGCGCGGGCACCGTCGAGCCCGGCGGCCTCCAGCCGGTGCAGCAGAGCGGAATACAGGTCGGCGGCGGCGCGCACGCCGCGCCGCACATCACCTGGGAGTCGGGCGATGCCCCGTCGGGCCTGTTCCAGGTCCTCGCGAGCGTCCGCGAGCGCGGCCGCATAGGCGTCGGGCGTCAGCTCGGGGAGGTAGGCGCGGCCCAGGCGCAGTTCGTCATCGGTGAGGTCACGCAGGAAGTTGATCTTCTGGAACGCCGCGCCCAGGCGTTTCGCGTCGGATGCGAGCGCTTCGTAGTCCGACGGCGCCGCCCCGTGGAGGTAGGCGCGCAGGCACATCAACCCGACTACTTCCGCGGAACCGTAGATGTATTGCGCCAGCGATTCGGCCGTATGCGGCGCGGGGGTGAGGTCGGCGCGCATCGAAGCGAAGAACGGGCGCGTGAGCTCGGTGCCGAATCCGGTTGCGCGCGCGGTATTCGCGAAGGCGTGCACCACCAGGTCGGTGCTGAAACCAGTCTCGATCGCGCGCTCCGTGGCCACCTCCAGTGCATCGAGATGTGCGCGCGGATCGACCGGACAGGCACCGTCGACCACCTCATCCGCGACGCGCACGAGCCCGTAGATCGATGTGATGTGCGAGCGTACACGGCGCGGCATCATCCGGCTGGCCAGCGAGAACGATGTCGAGTACTGGCGGATCACGACCGCGGAGGCCGCAACGGCCGCGGCCGTGTACCGCTCGGTGGAATCCATGCCTCCATCCTCCCCGATGCGTCCTTGACGTTCACGCCACGCCAACGATAGATTTGGCGAGATATCTATCAGATCAGGGGACTCGCACGTGCCGCACACGCTCTCCACCCTCGCTGCCACACTCGGCACCGCCCTGTTCTCAGCCACCGATTCCGGACGTCTCGCCGCCTCGCGAACGCCTTTCGCTCACCACGACGTGATGGTTCCGCACACCGATTCCCGGCTGTGGGGCACGACGCATTTCGGCGTTTTCGTTCCGGATCTGCCTGCGCCGCATCGGTACGTGAACACGATGACGCTGATCGGCGCCCCGGGAGCGGAGGTCTTCGATCAGGACTATCTCGCAGCGCCGGATGCCCGTAACACCACCACGGTGTTGTCGTCGACCGCCAAGGACGACCAGCACTTCTACCGGGCCTACGACGCGAGCACGGACTGCGACTTCGCGCCCGACGGCTCGTCGCTGCACTGGGGCGACGAGCTGACGATCACCGTCGACCTACCGACTGTAACGGTGCGCGGACGCTACCCGGGCTTCGACGTCGACCTCACCCTGCAGGTCACCGATCAGGTCTCCTACTTCGTGAAAACCCCTCTGTACGATCACTTCAGCCTCGCTGCGCCGTACACCGGCACCGTCGACGGGGTGCAGGTCTCCGGTCTCGGCACCTTCGAGTACGCCCGCATCCGCGGTATGGCGCAGGCACTCACACCGCGCCCCGTGCCCGCACCGCTGAAGCTGCCGATCGACTTCTTCACATACCAGATCATCGACGTCGACCCGTCGACGCAGCTGCTGCTCACCGACGTGCGCGCCCGCGAGAACGTGGCGTGCCGGCTGCTGCACGTGCGGCGCCTGGGCGAGCCGGCGCAGGTGTACGACGATGTGGCACTGCACGTGACCGAGTGGGAGTCCCGCGTCGACGAGCAAGGCCGCTCGATGCGGGTGCCGAACCGGTTCACCTGGGCCGTCTGCGAGGGCCGCGACCGGGTCCTGGAGATCGATTGCGTGGTCGACTCGCCGTGGCGCTACGGGCACGGCCCCGGTTACGTGGCGGCCTACAGCTACGCGGGCACGTTCGAGTCGAAGCCGGTGCGCGGCAGCGCCTACATCGAGTGGATCGACGTCCGCCCCTGACCTGTCGGCGGCGCCCGATACGGTGGAGTCATGCGCGTCGCCACCTGGAATGTGAACTCGGTCAAACAGCGGCACGGCCGCCTGCTGGAATGGCTCGATTCGCGGCAGCCCGATGTGGTGTGCCTGCAGGAACTCAAGCTCACCGATGACGCCTTCGCCACGCTGATCGGCCCCGACCTGACCGAGCGCGGGTACGAGTTCGCCACCGCGGGCCAGCCGCAGTGGAACGGCTCGGCGGTGTTGTCGCGGGTGGGGCTCGACGACGTGGTGGTCGGCATCCCGGGTGCACCCGCGTTCGACGGCACCGTCGAGGGACGGGCGATCTCGGCGGTCTGCGCCGGTATCCGCGTGCACTCGCTGTACACACCGAACGGTCGTGAGGTGGGCTCCGACCATTACGCGTACAAGTTGGAATGGTTGGCGGCACTGCGGGATCAGGTCAGCGCCGATTCGGTGCCGCAACTGGTGTGCGGCGATATGAACATCGCGCCCACCGATGAGGACGTCTTCGATCCGGCCGCCTTCGCCGGCCACACCCACGTCACCGAACCGGAGCGCGACGCGCTGCGCGCGCTCGAAGACCTCGGCCTGCGCGATGTGGTGCGCGAGCACTGGCCCACCGACCAAGTCTTCTCGTACTGGGACTACCGGGCCGGCATGTTCAACAAGAACCTCGGTATGCGGATCGACCTGATCCTCGCGAGTGGGCCGGTCGCAGACCGGACCGCGGCGGCATGGATCGATCGGCAGGCCCGCAAGGGTAAGGGCCCGAGTGACCACGCCCCTGTGATGCTCGATCTGGACACGGCGCCCGACGGTGACATCGGGCCGATGGTGCCGCCACCGTCGGCCGGCCGGGTCGCTCCCCGCGGTGCGAAACTGCCCCAGAGCAAGGACTGACGACCCGGCCGCTGCGGGTCACTCCTCGGTGCTGAGCACCTCGGCGACGAAACCGGTAACCCTGCGCCGCAACTCGGCGAGGTTCTGCTCGCGGATGGCATCGAGGTCGGTGGCCTTATGAAAGGCCGGCGGAAGCTTGCGTGCGTTCGCGGCGCAGCTGAAATCCTCGCAGACGAGAACGGCCATGGTATCGCCCTTACGCCCGGCCGGCCCGCCCCGGCGGACCGAGAAGAGGACCGCCTGGCTGGTGATGTTCACATCGCGGCACCACGTGCACATGGCCTTGGCCTTGGGCTTCGCCTCCGCCTGCGTGAACAACAGCGTCACCGGTCCCTCCTCCATCGGGACGCAGACGTAGGCCCGGCGCGCGATCTTGCGGTCGTGCCAGCCGAGGAATTCGAGGCGGTCGAAGCGGATCTCGTCGACATCCTGCGGGAACGTGACCCGCTTGACCTCGCTCTTGGTGGCGCCGCGGAAGGAGTCGAGGATCTGCTGCTGAGTCAGTGCATGCATAATTGAACCTTTGTTTCTAAAAGCCCCGGTCAGATTCGGGGCGGGAGAGTGTAGGCAGAACTGCGCAGCCGGTCCGGTGGATCGGCTGCGGGGCGGGGTCATCTGCCGTGGCGCAGGGCGCCGGACACTCCTCCTCGGTTCATGTCGGCCACTGTACCCGCGCAGCGCTTCGAGCTTCGACATGTTTTCCGGCGCGGCGACCGGTCGGGCTCAGCAGGATCGCACGCCTACCCGAATCGGCGGGCGAGGTCGTTCCAGGTCGCGTCGGGAGCGGTGCCGGTGGGAAACCTGCCGTCGATCTCCAAGATGGCCAGGCCGTGCGCGGCCGCCCACAGCGCCTGGGCGGCATGCGGATCACCTGTCACCTCCACGAACGGAGCACCCGACCAATCCTCGAGTCCCTCGGGAAGCGACGTCCGGTCGAGCGGCCCGACGGTGGCGAGGCGGTACAGGTTCGGATTGGCGCGGGCGACGGCGCGGTAGCGCCCGAGGAGTTCCGCAACGCCGGTCGTAGGCCGCAGTGCCGCACCGGATTCCGCCAGCGCAACCGCGACGAGCGCCGACTTGACCGCGTCCTTGTTGGCGAAGTGCTTGTACAGCGACGGTGCTCGGATGCCGATCTCGTCGGCGAGCACCCGCATCGTCACGGCGTCCCAGCCTTCGCGTTCGAGGAGGTCGCGGGCAGCCCCGGCGATCTGCCGCGCCCGCGGGGTGAGCGCGCTCAGTGGATCGAACTCGTCGGGGATCACCCGGCGATCGTAGCCAGCACCCGGTCGCGGAGCGCACGGTTGGACGCGCCGAAGGCCTCGCCCACATCGATCGACGCGCCGGCCACCGGGACCAGCACGCCACCGGAAGCGCTCCCCCTGCGTGAAGCGGGTACCCGTCGCGGTGGGTTCGAGCCGGAAGTAGTGCTCGCCGTCCAGCAGGCCCGGCACCATGACGCGGCCCACCCAGCGGAACTCGCGGTCCGGGTCGACCCCGAGCACCGTCGGGGAGAAGCGAATGGCGCTGCCGTTGTTGTTCACCTCGACGTCGAGGCGTTCGCCGACCCGGGGCGTGCCGGCGATGGTGCGGACCATCGGATTCCACTCGGGATAGGCGGAGAAGTCCATGAGCACCCGCCACACCGCTTCGGGCGGAGCCGCGATCTCGATGGAGCGCTCGTCCCCTCGCTCCCGGTACATCAGCACGCCGACCAGCGCGACGGTGGCGACGACCCCGATCATCCATTTCATGACAGCCTCCTGGCTAACGTTGTTAGCCATACGGTAGGCGAACACTGTTAGCCGCGCAAGGTCACGTCGCGAAACTGTCGCTCAGGGAGCGAACGCGGACATAGTGCACACGAAAGGCCTCACAGCGACAGTTTCGCGACGCACCAGAGCAGCAACCCCGTGCACGCGAGGATCAACGCCATCACGCCGATCCCAACCAGGCGCGCCCGCCGCGATTCGCCGTAGACGAGCAGATCCCCGGCGACACCCGCTGCCACCAGGCAGACCCCCGACCAGATGAGGCCGAGGAAACCGAGGGCGAGCCCGGCGCCCGGGTCGACCCCCATGCCGCGGGCGTCGGCCTGTACGAACATCAGAGCCCAGGAGCCGAACCCCACGACGCCGCCCGCCACGATGACCGCCAGAACCGCGATCGCACGCCCGACCTCACCCAGTACCCGTCGATTCACACCAGCAGTTTACTGTCGCGGATCAACGGTTGCGGGCGATGTCCAGGGCGGCTTTGGGGCGGGACAGCAGGTACTCCCGGGCCAGATTGCGCACCCAGGCCCGGCGACTGCAGCCGGCCTCGGCGCGCACGGCATCGGCATCGAGGCCGAGATGGCGGGCGAGCACGACAGCCCGCCGCGCATGGAAGAACTGCGAGACCAGCAGCACCCGGTCGATCCCGAATCGATCCCTCGCATGGACGCAGGAAAGGTACGTGTCGAGGGCGGCACCGTCGGTGAGGAGCGCCTCGTCGGGCACGCCGCGCTCGCGCAGCCAGCGAGTCATGACCTCGATCTCGTCGCCGGACAAACCGTTCGCGTTCCCCGAGACCAGGATCCGCTGAACCTTCCCGATCCGGTACAGCCGCAGCGCGGCCTCCAATCGCCCCTCGACGAACGACCCAGGACGGCCGCCTCGTACGGAGGCGCCGAACGCGATGGCGACGGGGGCGGGCGGCGCATCGTCGGGCGAATACAGCGGGCCGGAGCCCGCCAGGCCCGCCACCGCGCCACGCAGTCGGGTGACGTATGCCATATCCCCAGCCTACCGAGGGGCGAGTTAGGTGAACCTTCTAGCGGCACCCCGTATATCGCAATCTACCGTTGAGTCAGATGCTGGCTTGGTCCGGCGGTACTGACGAGTACCCGCAGGACAGAAAGGTGCACGAACGTGGACACCGACACATTGGCCGCCGGTGCGGCTGAGACCAACGCGTTGACCCTGACTCTGGGCACCATCGGCGCGATCGCTTTCGCTCTCGGGTGGGTGGTGTTCTTCCGCGGGGCACTGCGCATGGTGCGGATCATCGCCAAGGGGCAGCCCGCGCCCGACCGCTGGACGCCGTTCATCCCGCGCGCCGCGGAGGTGGTGGTCGAGTTCCTCGCCCACACCAAGATGATCAAGAACCGCACCGTGGGCATCGCCCACTGGCTGGTGATGATCGGCTTCCTCGCGGGCGCCATCCTGTGGTTCGAGGCCCTCCCGCAGACCTTCGACCCGTCGTTCCACTGGCCCGTCATCGGCTCGTGGCCGGTGTACCGCCTGATGGACGAGCTGCTCGGTATCGGCACCGTCGTCGGCATCGTCGTGCTGATCGTCATCCGCCAGATCAAGCACCCCCGCAACCCCGAGCTGTTCTCCCGGTTCGCCGGCAGCAAGTTCCTGCCCGCGTACACGATCGAGGCCATCGTCTTCGTCGAGGGCTTGGGCATGATCCTGGTGAAGTCGAGCAAGATCGCCACCTACGGCGATGCCGACCCGATCACCGACTTCTTCACCCGCCAGGTGGCCACGCTGCTGCCCGCCAGCCCGAACCTGATCACAGTCTTCGCCTTCATCAAGCTGATGTCCGGCGTGATGTTCCTGCTTCTGGTGGGGAGCAACCTCACCTGGGGCGTCGCATGGCACCGGTTCTCCGCGTTCTTCAACATCTACTTCAAGCGCGAGCTGGGCAGCCGCCGCGCGCTCGGTGCCGCGAAGCCGATGATGTCGGACGGCAAGGTGCTCGAGATGGAGACCGCCGACCCCGACACCGATGCCTTCGGCGCCGGCAAGATCGAGGACTTCTCCTGGAAGGGCTGGCTCGACTTCACGACCTGTACCGAGTGCGGTCGCTGCCAGAGTCAGTGCCCCGCCTGGAACACCGGAAAGCCGCTGAGCCCGAAGCTGCTCATCATGGGTCTGCGCGACCACGGCTTCGCCAAGGCTCCCTACCTCCTGGCCGGTGGCAGCACCGATATGGGAGGCGACGAGACCGGCCTCGTGGACGCCGACGGCAACCCGGACGAGACCAAGCTGGGCAAGATCCCCGCGGAGGCGCGCGCCGAGGCGGCCCGTCCGCTGGTCGGACCGGCCGGTGAGGGCGACGACCTCGGCGGCGTCATCGACCCCGAGGTGCTGTGGAGCTGCACCACCTGCGGCGCCTGCGTCGAGCAGTGCCCCGTGGACATCGAGCACGTGGACCACATCGTCGATATGCGCCGCTACCAGGTGCTCATCGAATCGGAGTTCCCGCACGAGCTGGCCGGCCTGTTCAAGAACCTCGAGAACAAGGGCAACCCCTGGGGCCAGAACTCCAGCCAGCGCACCGCGTGGATCGACGAGATGGACATCGACATCCCGGTCTACGGCGAGCACACCGATTCCTTCGACGGATACGAATACCTGTTCTGGGTCGGCTGCGCCGGTGCCTACGAAGACCGCGCCAAGAAGACCACCAAGGCCGTGGCCGAGCTGCTCGACGTGGCCGCGGTGAACTTCCTGGTCCTGGGCCAGGGCGAGACCTGCACCGGCGACTCGGCCCGCCGCGCGGGCAATGAGTTCCTGTTCCAGATGCTGGCGCAGCAGAACATCGAGCAGCTCAACGAGGTGTTCGACGGCCTGCCGGTGAACCAGCGCAAGATCGTGGTCACCTGCGCGCACTGCTTCAACGCCCTCGGAAACGAGTACCCACAGGTGGGCGGCCAGTACGAAGTGGTCCACCACACCCAGTTGTTGAACAAGCTGGTCCGCGAGAAGCGCCTCGTTCCGGTGGCGCCCCCGAGCGAGGACGTGACCTATCACGACCCGTGCTACCTGGGCCGCCACAACCAGGTCTACGAGGCTCCGCGCGAGCTGATCGGCGCCTCCGGCGCGACGCTGAAGGAGATGCCGCGGCACCTCGAACGGTCCATGTGCTGTGGCGCCGGCGGCGCGCGCATGTGGATGGAGGAGCAGCTCGGCAAGCGCATCAACATCGACCGGGTGGACGAGGCGCTCGAGACACTGTCCTCGACGCCCGAGGCGTCGCCGAAGAAGATCGCGACCGGCTGCCCCTTCTGCCGCGTGATGCTCTCCGACGGTGTGACCGCGCAGACCGCGGATTCGGACGCTCCGGCGCCCGAGGTGGTCGATGTGGCGCAGATGCTGCTCGAGTCGGTCAAGCGCGGTCTGCCGGACGGACTGGTGCGGGGGAACCCGAACCGCAAGACCGACGGTGCCGCCCCCGCGGAGGTGCCCACCGAGGCACCGGCCGAGGTCGAGGAGGCTCCGGCGGCGACCGCGGCGGCAACCACGGCCGAGCCTGCGGAGAAGAAGGACGCCAAGCCGACGGTGGGCCTGGGCCTGGCCGGGGGCGGCAAGCGCCCCGGAGCTCCGAAGAAGCCGGGCGGCGCCCCCAAGCCGGGCGGCGCGGCTCCCGCGGCGGAGGCGGCCGAACCCGCAGCGCCCGCCGCACCGGCCAAGCCGGCCGTCGGGCTCGGCCTCGCCGGTGGCGCCAAGCGCCCCGGTGCCCCGAAGCCGGGTGGCGCCAAGCCTGCGGCCGCGGCCCCCGCTGCGGAGACACCGGCCGAGACGGCCGCTGAGACCCCCGCGGCTCCCGCCGCACCGGCTAAGCCGGCCGTGGGCCTCGGGCTGGCCGGCGGCGCCAAGCGTCCGGGAGCGAAGAAGCCGGGAGCTCCTAAGTCCCCGGCAGCAGCGGCTCCGGCCGAGGCACCCGCAGCCGAGCCCACCGCGGCTCCGTCCGCCGCCCCCGCAGCGGATGCTCCCGCCGAGGACCGCACGCTGAGCACCGCCGGTGAGTCCAAGGCCGCGGGCTTCGGCATCGCCGCGGGCGCCAAGCGTCCGGGACCGAAGAAGCCGGGGGCGCCCAAGCCCGCGGCCGCGGCCCCGGCCGCACCGGAGACCGCAGCTCCTGAGGCAGCCGCACCCGAAGCTCCGGCTGCTCCCGCCGCCGAGGCTCCCGCTGCTCCCGCCGAGGACCGCACGGTGACCACCGCCGGTGAGTCCAAGGCCGCGGGCTTCGGCATCGCCGCGGGCGCCAAGCGCCCCGGAGTGAAGAAGCTGGGCGGCGAGATCAAGGAGAAGGTCGCCGAGGCACGTACCGAGGTGCGCGAGCACACCGAGCACAAGACCGAGCCCGAGGCACCGTCGGCCGCGGAGCCCGAGCAGCCTGAGGCACCGGAAACTCCCGCGGAGGCCCCGAAGGCCTCGTCGGGCGACGACCGGAGCCTGGCGGAAAAGGGTGAGTCGAAGGCGAAGGGCTTCGGCATCGCCGCGGGCGCCAAGCGCCCCGGCGGACGCAAGTGATCGAAGTTCCCCGATTCGCTATCGGTCGTACGGCAGGATGTACGCGTGCCTGAGTACGTGAGCTACGAGGAGTTCGGCCGGCGGTTCTTCGAGATCGCCGTCAACGAGGAGCGTGTGGGCTCCGCGTTCGCCGACATCGCCGGCGGCGACTTCACCGTGGGCCCGATCCCCTCGGGCCCCGGTGGTGTCGCCAAGGTGTGGGCGAAGGTCCAGATCGACGAACCGCAGCTCACCCGTCACGTGGGCGAGCTGATCACGTTCACCGTGAAGATCCCGCTGCGGATCGGCCTGCTGATCGACCTCAAGGTGGACCGCATCCGCTACGACGTGGCGGGCCTGATCACGCTGCCGCTCACCGTGCGCGCAGCCGCGCCGCTGGAACTGCGCATCGAGGTGGACGCACCCAAACCCAAGGACGTCTGGGTGGACGTGGAATCGCATTCGATCCGCGGGTCGATCGTGCGCGTCGTCGCGAGCGTGGACTCCGAGATCCGCCGCTTCATCGCGCAGTACGTCGCCGAAGAGATCGACAAGCCGGAGGTCAAGAAGGCGCGGATCATCGACGTCTCCGAGGAGTTGGGGCGCGCGTTCCACAATCTGGGCGACGAGGACGCGGCGGACTCGGCCTAACCCGGCGACGGGCTCCCGAATCCGGGCGACTTCCGGCGCACGAAGGCGCCTCTCGCTCGTAGGCCGGAAATCGGCCGGGTCCACGACGCGTCAGCCGGCGTCAGCGTCGATGATCCGCTGGACCGCCGCACCGTAGGTCGCGATCAATTCCTCGGTCGACGGCGCGACGAACAGCGGTGCCGCGATCAGGTACCGCAGGAAGGCCAGCCCGAACAGGTTGCTGGCGACCACGCGGGCCGTCTCGATACCTACGCCCGCGTGCGTGGTGAGCGTCGGGATCATCACCGACGACAGGAATTCGCCGAAGGTCCGCGCCGCGCCCTCGTCCGCGTCGGCGGCGGCACGGAGCAGCGCCCGGAAGGCCTCCGAGGTCTCCGGCCCTTCCCAGATGGTGAGCGCGGCCCGCAGTAGCCGCTCGCCCACCCCGTCGCGCGGACCGTCGAGCGCGGCGGTGAAGATCGCCTCCGGATCGACCGGCATGCTCATCACACCCCGGAACAGGCCCTTCTTGTTGCCGTAGTAGTACGAGACGAGCGCCACGTCGACGCCCGCACGGGCCGCGATGGCGCGGATGGTGGCTCGGTCGTATCCCACTTCGGCGAACAGCTCGCGCGCCGCCTCGAGGATGTCCGCCTTCGCGGTGCTGGCTCCCGCCCGCCTGCCTGTACCCATGCGTCGATCCTAGCAGTATTTCAACATGTGTTGACTTCTGTTCGCGCGCGGTCGTACCCTCTGATTCATCAAACGTTGAATTCTTTGGAGGGCTCCCATGAGCAAGAACCACGCCACGCTGGCCGCGGTCTTCGCCGGGCTGGCGATCGCTATCCCGCTGATCGTGCTGCTGTTCACCGCACCCGCCGCGAAGGGCGCACCGCACGACCTGCCGATCGGCGTCGTCGGACCGGAGGCCGCCGTCACGCAGGTCTCCGACCGGCTCGACGAACAGCAGCCGGGCGGATTCGACGTGAAGGCCTACGCCTCGGCCGACGAATTGATCGCCGCGGCCGAGAACCGTGAGGTGTACGGCGGCATCGTCCTCGGCGCGCAGCCCCGCGCGATCACCGCCACCGGAGCGTCCCCCGTGGTGGCTCCGCTCATCACCCAACTCGCCAACGCCGCCGCGCAGGGCCGCACCGTGCAGGTGACCGATGTCGCACCACCCTCGGTCGACGATCCGCGGGGAGCCGGTTTCGGTTCGATGGTGATGCCGGTGTTCCTCAGCGGCATGGTCCTGGCACTGTCCACCGTGATGATCGGAGGCCATCCGAAGATCGTCGCCGCCGCGTTGCCGATCGGTGCCGCAGTCGTGGGTGCCGCCGCGGTGGGCGCAGCGATGTGGATCGGTGTCCTGCCAGGCGGTTTCGGGGCGCAGTGGCTCGCGATGAGCGCCGGAATGCTGGCCATCGGTGCAACGGTGGCGGGACTGGTGCAACTGCTGGGAACCAAGGGAATCGCCCCTGCCGCTCTGCTTTTCATGCTCGTCGGAATGCCCCTCGCGGGTATCGCCGCGCCGCCGGAATTCCTGCCGCACGTGTGGGGTGTACTCGGCCAGAGCCTGCCGATCGGTGCCACCGGCACCGCGCTGCGCGGCGCCGCGTTCTTCGCACCCGACGCCCTGATCGGCGCGGGAGCCGGGGCCGCTTTCGCCGTCCTCGGCGCCTGGATCGTCGTGGGCTACGGCCTGTTGACGATCGGCGTGGCCCGGCACCGGGCTCAGCCGTCCGGCGCACCGTCGGGCGAGCGCACGCCGGACGCGGCGGTGGCCACCCCGGCCTGACGGTCCGCGGGAAAAGCGTTTGCCGCAACCTGCGACGATAGAGCCCATGAGCCGACCGCATGTGCCCCACATCCGCACCGAACTCAAGCCGCTCGAGCAGTCCGCCAAGCTGCAGAACGTGCTGTACGAGATCCGTGGACCCGTGGTGGCACAGGCGGCTCGGCTCGAGGCGCAGGGGCACCGCATCCTCAAGCTGAACATCGGCAACCCGGCGACCTTCGGCTTCGAAGCGCCCGACTCGATCGTCCGCGACATGATCCACGCGCTGCCCACCTCGCAGGGCTACAGCGAGTCGCAGGGCATCGCCTCCGCGCGGCGGGCCGTGGTGACCCGCTACGAGGAGGTCCCCGACTTCCCCTACTTCGACATCGGCGACGTCTACCTCGGTAACGGGGTCTCCGAGCTCATCACCATGACGCTGCAGGCGCTGCTCAACAACGGCGACGAGGTGCTCATCCCCGCGCCCGACTACCCCCTGTGGACCGCCATGACGTCGCTCTCCGGCGGCACCCCCGTGCACTACCTCTGCGACGAGGACAACGGCTGGAACCCGTCGGTCGAGGATATCGAGGCGAAGATCACTCCGCGCACCAAGGCGATCGTGGTGATCAACCCGAATAACCCGACGGGCGCGGTGTACTCGCGCGAGACGCTGCAGCAGATCGTCGAGGTGGCGCGCAAGCACTCGCTGCTCGTGCTCGCCGACGAGATCTACGACCGCATCCTCTACGACGACGCGCAGCACATCTCCATCGCCGAACTCGCGCCCGACCTGCTGGTCTGCACGTTCAACGGCCTGTCCAAGGCGTACCGCGTGTGCGGCTACCGCGCCGGCTGGATGGTGCTCACCGGGCCCAAGGACCACGCCTCCGGCTTCATCGAGGGCCTGACCCTCCTGGCGTCGACCCGCCTGTGCCCCAACGTCCCCGCGCAGCACGCGATCCAGGTGGCGCTCGGCGGTTACCAGTCGATCAACGACCTGATCCTCCCCGGCGGACGGCTGCTGGAGCAGCGCGACGTCGCGTTCGAGAAGTTGAACGCCATCGACGGGGTGAGCTGCGTCAAGCCCCAGGGCGCGCTGTACGCCTTCCCGAAGCTGGACCCGAACGTGCACGAGATCCGCGACGATGAGCAGCTGGTGCTCGATCTGCTCAACCAGGAGAAGATCCTGCTGGTCCAGGGCACCGGTTTCAATTGGCCCACGCCCGACCATCTGCGCGTGGTGACCCTCCCCTGGGCCCGTGACCTGTCCGAGGCGCTCGACCGCTTCGGCAACTTCCTGAGTTCTTATAAGCAGAAGTAGGGTTGCGGGCGTGACAGACACCGACGAGCACGCCGACCACGACCACGCCGCAGGGGTGCACAGCCACTCGCTGAGCACCATCTCGCTCGGCAAATGGGCATCACGCGTGGTCGTCGGCCTGCTCGCGGTGATCGGGGTGGCCGTGGTGATCGGCGTGATCGCACTGTGGCCTTCGCAGCTCCGGGTGAGCGTGCCGAACGCACCCGAATCGCCCACCCTGTACAAGGGCACCGTGTCCGAACAGGTGCTGGGCGAGTGCGATTTCAGCCCGCGCGGCAACGGTCAGGTCTCCGACACCGAGCCGCACCCGGTCTCCAATCCCGACGGTGGCTGCTTGAACAGTTCCGTGAAGATCACCAGCGGCCCCGACACGAACAGGTGGACCCAGTTCTCCATCGGGACGATGCGGGTCAATTTCAGCTCGCTTCCGGGACAGGGGCCCTCGAGCGGATCCAACGGCATCGACACTTCGCGCCCGGCCACGCCCGGCACGGGCCAGCCCGATCTGACCCCCGGCACCAAGATCATGATCGCCGAGAACGGCGGCGGGGTGGCCGGCGCCCCCAGCAATTATTCGTTCTACGACTACTCACGCGGCGTCTCGCTGTGGGTGTGGGGACTGATCTTCGCGGCCGTGATCGTCGCAGTGGCGCATTGGCGGGGTTTCCGGGCACTGGTCGGGTTGGCGCTCTCGGGTGTGGTGATCGTGCTGTTCGCGCTGCCCTCGATCCTGGATGGACATTCCGCCGTGTGGGTGGCTCTGGTCGCCTCGGCGGTGATCCTCTACGTGGTGCTGTACCTGGCGCACGGTGTCTCCCTGCGCACGTCCGCGGCGCTACTGGGGACCTTGTGCGCCTTGGCGGTGTGCGCCGCGCTGGCCTGGGCGGCCACGGTGACCACCCGGGTCACCGGCCTGAGCAGTGACGATGCCACGAATCTCCAGGCGCACGCCTCGCAACTGTCGATCTCGGGCGTGCTGCTCGCGGGCTTCGTGATCGGTGCGCTCGGTGTGCTCAACGATGTGACCATCACCCAGTCCTCGACCACGTTCGAGCTGGCCAAGCTCTCGCCGAAGGCCTCGCGCCGCCGCACGTTCCTCTCGTCCATGCGCGTGGGCCGCGACCACATCGCGTCGACCGTGTACACGCTGGTGTTCGCCTATGTGGGGTCGGCGCTGCCGCTGCTGCTGTTGTTCTCGATCGCCGGGCGGCCGCTGGGCCAGGTTCTCACCTCGGACTCCGTATCGGTGGAGCTGGTGCGGTCGTTCGTCGGCGGCATCGGCCTCGCGCTGTCTGTTCCGCTGACCACCGCGATCGCGACCCTGCTCGCCAAGCCCACCCGAGCATCCGTGAGCCCCGAGGCGGCGCAGCGGTACACGCACAGCCACCCCGATGCCGATCCTTCGGAGATCAAGGTCCGTCAGCGGCGTGCCGCGGCCCCGGCGGTGGCCGAGCCCGCGCTGTCCGCACCGGCACAGGCACCGGCACAGCAGGCACCGGCACCACCGGCGACGGAGAGCCCGGTCACCGGCCAGATGCCGGTGCAACGTCCCGTTCGGCCCGCACCGCCCCGTCCATCGGAACCGATTCCCGCGCCGCCGCGCCCACAGCCGAAACCCCCGGTCGTACCACCGGCCCCGCCCACGCAGGCGCCGTCCGAGCCCGAGCCGCGTCGGCGCGGCCGCCATGCGGCCCCGGACTGACCGTCAGTCCTGCTGGAAGTTCAGGTACGCCTTCGACGGGGTCGGGCCGCGCTGCCCCTGGTACTTCGAGCCGGTGGACGCGCTGCCGTAGGGGTTGTCGGCGGGGCTGGACAGCCGGAACAGGCACAACTGGCCGATCTTCATGCCAGGCCACAGCGTGATCGGCAGATTGGCGACGTTCGACAGCTCCAGCGTGATGTGCCCCGAGAATCCGGGATCGATGAAGCCCGCGGTCGAGTGCGTGAGCAGGCCGAGGCGGCCGAGTGAGGACTTGCCCTCCAGGCGGCCGGCCAGATCGTCGGGCAGGCTGCACACCTCCAGGGTGGAGCCGAGCACGAATTCACCGGGGTGCAGCACGAAGGGCTCACCCGGGTCGGGTTCGACGAGGCTGGTCAGCTCGTCCTGCCGCTGTGCCGGGTCGATGTGGGTGTAGCGGGTGTTGTTGAACACCCGGAACAGCCCATCGAGGCGCACGTCCACGCTGGACGGCTGCACCAGCTGCGTATCGAAGGGCTCGATGCCGAGGCGGCCGGAGTCCAGCTGGGCACGGATGTCGCGGTCGGAGAGCAGCACGGGTTCAGCCTAGGGCAGAGCCCGGCGCCGCGGGACGCACGGGTTTCTCGAAGGGGCGATCGGTGGTGGATACTGCTGATTCGTGACTGACGCACCCCTCCGTCGCGGACTCACCGCCCGGCACATCCGGTTCATCGCGCTGGGCTCGGCCATCGGCACCGGCCTGTTCTACGGGTCGGCGAAGGCCATCCAGGCGGCCGGGCCATCGGTACTGCTGGCCTATGTGATCGGCGGCCTGGTGATCTACCTGGTGCTGCGGGCGCTGGGCGAGATGGCGGTGCGCAATCCGCAGGGCTCGTTCGGCGACTACGCCTCGTCGAGCCTGGGGCCGCGGGCCGGGTTCATGACGGGGTGGATGTACGTCTTCGAGATGGTCTTCGTGTGCATCGCCGACGTCACCGCGTTCGGCACGTACATGGGGCTGTGGTTCCCGCACGTGCCGAAGTGGATCTGGGTACTCGCCGTGATCCTGTTCATCGGCGCACTGAACATGATGCGCGTCAAGGTGTTCGGCGAGGTCGAGTTCTGGCTGACGATGGTGAAGATCACCGCGATCGTCGCCATGATCTTCGGCGGCATCGCGGTGCTGATCTTCGGCTTCGGCATGCACGACACCAGCCGGGGCGTGAGCAATCTGTGGGGCGACGGCGGCTTCTTCGCCACCGGCTTCCTCGGCTTCCTGTCCTGCTTCGTGCTGGTGGTGTTCGCCTTCGGCGGCTCGGAGATCATCGGGCTCACCGCCGCGGAGGCAGAAGATCCCGAGCGCACGATCCCCAAGGCGATCAACACGGTGCCGGTGCGTATCGGCCTGTTCTACGTGCTGGCGCTGGCCGTCATCATGGCGGTGATCCCGTGGAACCAGATCAGCAGCGAGTCGAGCCCGTTCGTCCAGATCTTCCAGGCACTCGGCGTGGAGCCCGCCGCTCACGTGCTCAACGTCGTGGTGATCACCGCGGCGATCTCGGCCATCAACAGCGATATCTACGGCGCCGGCCGGATGATGTTCGGCATGGCTCAGCGCGGGCAGGCGCCCACAATCATGCAGAAGGTCTCCCGTAACGGCGTTCCCTGGATGACGGTGGTGATCATGGCCGCCGCGCTGCTGGTGGGCGTGGTGCTCAACGCCGCCATCCCGGAGAACGTGTTCGTGGTGATCGCGTCGATCGCCACCTTCGCGACGGTCTTCGTGTGGCTGATGATCCTGTTCTCGCAATACCGCCAGCGCACGGCGATGTCCGCCGATGAGCAGTCGGCGCTGACGTTCCCCGTGCCGCTGTGGCCCTACGGCCAGCTGATCGCCATCGCGTTCCTACTGTTCGTCACGGTGCTGATGGCGTTCCAGCCGGACACCCGGGTGGCGCTGATCGTCGGGTTCGTGTGGCTCGCCTTCCTCGCCGCCGCATACGCCGTGTGGGTGGCGCCGAAGGCCGCAGTGCGGTCCGGTTCGGAGCGTTAGGCACGCCCCGCGCTCGACGGTGCGCGTGCTAGTCTGGCCCGTACGCACGACATCGCTGGCCGATGCCGTCGTTGCCGATGTAGTTCAATGGCAGAACTCCTGCTTCCCAAGCAGGTAGCGCGGGTTCGATTCCCGTCATCGGCTCCACCTCACCGCGGTCCGGCGATCCGGTAGAACCGCTCCGCATTGGTCCGCAGCACCGCTTCGGCGTCGTCCTCCCCCACCTCGTCGATCAACAGATCGATGTCGGCGTCCTCGAACGGACGCCGGGCGCGGGTCGACGGCAGATCCGAGCCGAACATCAGCGCCGTCGGGTCGATGTCCATGATGCGCCGAACGGCCGCGCGCACGTCGAGCTCCACCCGGCCGAAACCGGTGGCCTTCACCCGGACTCCGCGCTCGACCAGGTCGAGCAGTACTGGGAGGCCGGCCTCCGACAGGCCCAAGTGGTCGACACTCACGGCCGGGAGTGCACCGATCACGTCGGTGAGTTCGCCGAGGTGAGCGGCATCGACGTACAACTCCGTATGCCAACCGGCCACATCGTGCACCCGGCGCGCGAAGGTCTCGAGGTTGCCGATGCTCTCCGATCCGCCGCGTTTGACGTTGAACCGCACGGCCCGGACCCCGACGCGGTCGAGGTCGATGATCTCCTCGTCGGTCACGGACGCGGGGAGCTGTGTCACTCCGACGAATCCCGGGCCGAGTCGCTGCAGAGCGTCGCGCAGGTAGCTCTGGTCGAACTCCTGGAAGGATCCCGAGACGATCGCACCACCGACCACCCTCAGCCGCTCGGCGTGCCCGCGGTAGGCGTCGACGTCGAAATGATCGGGCAGGAAGCGGTTGTTCTCCACCACGGGAAAGGTGTGATCGATGATGTGGAAGTGCGCGTCGAAGACGGTGTACTCATGCATTTGCATTCTCCCCCTGACGATTCCGCGCCCGGGTCGTGATCGCCACCGTCACGGCCAGGCAGAACAGGGGCAGCGCGATCGCGAGCGAGACGCTCAGCGAACCACGCAGGCGCAACCCCTCGACGATCACCGAGTACACCGCACCCGACGCCATTTGCAGGAAGAAGAACAGTCCCGCGCCCACGCCCTGCGCCGCGAGATCCAGCTCCAGCAAACCGGCCTGCGAGAACGGAATCGCTGCGCCCACACCGACGAACCCCACCGCCAGCGGCACCACGACCGCGGCCGGGTTGTGTACACCGACGGCCGCAAGGATGACCAACGCCGCCGCACCGAGAAGCGACGCCACCGCACCGAACCGCACGGCCCGCACTACAGCCGGAGCACGGCGAACCAGAACGCTGCCGGCGATGTACCCGATCGCGGGCACGACGAGGAGCAGACCGTACTGCAATTCCGTTGCGCCGTGGAGCTCTTGGAGCACGAACGAGGACTGCTCGATGAACAGGAAGTAGCCCATCCAGGCGAGCGAGATCACGAGCGCGTGGCGGCGGAAACCGCGCTCGCGCACCGCCTCGGCGATCCCCCGACCCACCATTCGCGGGGTCGGAGACACCGGAACCTCGGGCGGCGCCGCGGGGACCAGGAGGAGGAAGGCCACAGCGAGCATCACACCGACGACCGCGAGACCCAGGAACAACGCGCGCCAGGCCAGCACCTGCACGAGAGCGGAGCCCAGGAAGGGCGAGATCGCCGGTGTCGCCGCGATCACGATCGACAGCGAGGTCAGGAGCTGCATTCTGGTATCGGCCGGGTAGCGTCGCTGGATCACCAAGCGGCACAGCACCGTCGCTGACGTGCCGCCGATCGCCTGCACGAACCGGGCCGCGCCCAGCACCGCCACACTCGGTGCCGCGGCCGCGGCCACGCCACCCACGGCGAACAACAGCAGCCCCAGTGCCTGCACGGTGCGTGCGTCGAAACGGTCGGCCAGGATTCCCGCGGCGAACATCGATACCGCGTATCCGGCCATGTATCCCGACAGGGTGAGCTGCACCGCCGAGACCGTGGTGTGCAGATCCACCGCCATCTGCGGGATCGACGGGTTGAGCAGACTCAATCCGAGCTGCGGCGCCGTCACGGCTACGAGCAGCATGACAGTGGTCCATCGCCGCGGCGTCTCTGCCGCCGCCTTCGTATCGACGATCCCGATCGACACCACAGATCACGCCCCCTCATATCGACTATCCGACCCCCGCCGAACCGATCCGTTTTTCATACTGCCTGAAAGTAAACAAAGGGTGCTGCGGCTGTACGACGGCCACCGTGCTGCGCTCGACGGTCCGGCCGGCCCCGTCGGGACGTGATCAGGCTCCGGGCACCGGAGAGCGGGGGACCGCACCGTCGTCGGAAGCCCGGAACTCGGTCGCACTACGCAGTGCGGGAAGCAGAGCCCACAGCTCGTCACCGGGGCATTCGGTGGGTCCGGCGATCTTCGCCCAGTCTCGGTGACCGCTAATCGCCCATGAGGTCGCGCGCACGGCGTTGTTCGGATTCACGTACCGGACCGCGGCTTGCGGATTCAGTCCCAGCTGGCGACACAGGGCCGCGAGCACCTGGACCAGCGACGCCCGCGCTGCGGGCGTGGGCTGAGAGCCGGTGAAGTCCCCGATGACGCAGACACCGATGTTGCCACTGTTGGCCTGGTAGACGTGCCCGGCGGTTACGACCGGCGCACCCGGACGCAGCGTCGACGTTCCGGGCGCGAAGACCGGGGCGTCGGCACCGGTGTCGCGGCCCGCGTAGATCACGCCATTGGGATCGATGATCAGGTGGTAGCCGATGTCGCCCCATCCCCGGCCGCCATCGGAAGCCGGAGAGGCGTGGAAGCGGTAGATCGAGCGGACCGCATCGCGGTAGTCGAGGTATTCGTCGCCCCGCGGCTGCGCCGTATGGTGCACGGTGATCACCTGGGCAGGGGTGTACTCCGGATCGCCCCAGGTCTGGAGCGCCGGGTCCGCGCCCCAGCCGGTCCGCGTCACCACGGGAAAGCCCCAGCCGTAATGCGTGGCGACGGGCGTCTGGAAGTTCGGCGCGGTCGCGATCCGGTAGCGCGTCGGTGTCAGCGCGATGCCGGCGTCGGTGATCACCTCCAGATCGAGCGTGTCCGGAGGGAGGGCGATCAGCTCCGAGGTGTTCGGCAGCGGCCGGTCGTCACGGCCGTGCGTCGTTCGGCGGACGGCGATCTCGACGCTGCGTCCCCCGGGAAGAGTGACTCTGATGGCGACCCGCTGACCTCGGGTTCTGGTGAGGTCGATCGAGACGTACTCTGCCCCACCCGCGGCCTGTGCCGGTGCCGCTGCGGCTCTGCGCCCCGTTCCCGCCGTGATCGCCGCCGCCGTGGCACCCGCCAGCATCACCGAACGTCGGGAAATCCGCATACCGTCACGTCTCCACTTCGTGATCGCATCCAGCATCGAACGACACCGCGGATCTAACGGACAACTGCCCGAGCAGGTTTCGATCACCGCGGCATGCGCATGAAATCCCAGTCTGCGGGCGTTCGCGCTTCTCGTCACCCCCCGGTTTCACGAAGCCTCGCCGGCCGGTGGTGACCCCGCATCACACTGGTGAGCGGCGCATGCCCGGATCCGACTCGAAACACAAAGCGGCACTGCATAGTCGGCGGGCTGCGTCCGCCACCGTACGGACGCCAGACGCGACGACGGCCCAGCCAACGCTGTGACCAACAACATAATGTGCAGAGTCGGCCCGTCGGGCGTCAGCGCCGCTTATCCCGCGGGCTCGGACGTTCCGCGATCACCGGGAAGGTCCCGGTGTATCCGTCGCGCGCAGCCGCCGCCTCGGCGACCCTGCCGCGCACGGCGTACCAGCCGACGATGAGCATCGGGATCAGCACCAGCAGGCTGGCTACCGTCCAGGTGCCGATCGGGGTGTCGAATGCCATCAGTACCAGCACGATCGCCAAGAAGGCGAGGGTCACATAGCCGGTGTAGGGCGCGCCGAACAGCCGATACGCAGGCCGATCGATGCGACCGGCCTTGGCCTCGTAGTACAACTTGAGCTGGCACAACACGATCGTGGCCCAGGCGCCCAGGATGCCGAGCGCGGAGATATTGAGCACGATCTCGAATGCTTGACCCGGGTTGAACGCGTTGAGCAGGACGCCCCCCAATGTGAACACGCAGGTCAGCAGAATGCCGCCGTAGGGCACTCCGTTGCGCGACATCCGTGAGGTGAACTTCGGCGCGCTGCCGTTGACCGACATCGATCGCAGGATCCGCCCGGTCGAGTACAGACCCGCGTTGAGTGAGGACAGTGCGGCGGTGATCACGACCAGGTTCATGATCGATCCGGCCTCGCTGAAGCCGAGCTTGGAGAAGAAGGTGACGAACGGGCTCTCGCCGTCTTTGTACGACGACCACGGCAGCAGCAGCGCGAGCAACAACAGCGAACCGCAGTAGAAGATCGCGATGCGGAAGATCACCGTGTTGATGGCCTTGGGCATCACCTTGCGGGGATTCTCGGTCTCCCCCGCCGCGGTGCCCACCAGTTCGACCGCCGCATATGCGAAGACCACACCGGAGGTGACCACCGCCAACGGCAGGATGCCGTGCGGGAACCAGCCACCGTTATCGGAGATCACCGACAACCCGGTGCGCTGGCCCTCGATCGTGAACCGGCCGCTCAGGAAGATCGTGCCGACCACCAGGAACGCCGTCAGCGCGACCACCTTCACCAGCGCGGCCCAGAACTCGAGCTCACCGAAGAGCTTGACCGAGATGAGGTTCATGGTGAGCACCACGGCCAGCGCCAGCAAGGCGAAGGCCCACTGAGGGATCACCCGCATCGGCCCCCAGAAGTGGAGGTACAGGGCGATCGCGGTGGAGTCGACGATCGACGTCATCGCCCAGTTCAGGAAGTACATCCAGCCCGCGACATAGGCGGCCTTCTCGCCGTAGAACTCCCGCGCGTACGAGACGAACGATCCCGACGAGGGCCGGTGCAGTACCAACTCGCCCATCGCGCGCAGGATGAAGAAGACGAAGACTCCGCAGATCCCGTACACCAGGAACAGTCCCGGTCCAGCGGAATTGAGACGTCCGCCGGCCCCGAGGAACAGGCCGGTGCCGATGGCTCCACCAATGGCGATCATTTGCAGCTGTCGAGGGGTGAGCGACTTCTGATAACCCTCGTCCTCGGCGCCGAGTGCGTGATCGGCGCTCACATTCTGGTCGGTAGACACCGAGCTATTGTGCGTTACTGAGATTCACTACGCGTTCCGGGTGCCACATCGGCACCGGGGCGTGTGACCTGCCACACCATGGCGACGTCGGGGCTCGGCGCCTCATCGGCCACCCGCTGCAGCTCGGCTGCGACCTCTTCGAGACGAATCCTCTGGTCGGTGTACAGCAGCGTGTTCATCGCAGCCAGGAAGGGCAGGGTGACGGTCTGGCCGATCGCTGCGCCGACGACCAGGAACAAGGACGGCACCAGGCCGCGGTCCGCGTGAGAGAGCGCGCGCCCGAGCAGGATGAACGGGATCCAGATCAGCAGTCCCACCGCGTAGCTGGTCGCGGATACCAGGAGCAGCCGCCACAGCAGCCGCAGGTATCCGGGCCGGATCAGGTCGACCGCGCGGCTGAGAGCCGCGACGGGTCCGCACCGTTCGAGCACGACGGCGGGCGCCGCCATCGCGAACAGCGGCCACATCGCGAACACCGCGACCACGGTCAGCAGCCCGATGAGCATCACGTACCCCGCCACACCGGACGGACCGACTGCGATCGCGACCAGGATCGCGGCGGCGACGGCCGCCGTCAGCGGGGCCAGGATCATGCCGATCTCGATCACCCCGAGCAGGGCGAGCGCGGGCAGCCGGCGGCCCGCCACCGACCACGCCATCGCCGTGCGGGTGCGGTGCCGCAGCACGGACCGCGCCACGACCACCGTGACCATGCCGGTCACCAGGAGCGTGCCCACCATGCTCAACGCGGAGTTGGCGACCTGCACCCCCGACCCGACGCCGAGCGCGGCCAACACCTGCCGGGCATCCTCATCGGCCCGGGCCACGCCTGTCGCGCGCGCCCCCGGAACCAGCGAGAGCTGCGCGATCAGCGCGACCAGCCCCATCACACCGACCACCACGGCGGTGAGGCCGAACATGATCCTGGGGTTGGTGCGCAGCGCGCGAGCCGCACCCACGACGAGATCACGGAAGCCGAGTGGAGCGATCGGTATCAACTCCAACGGCACCGCTTGCTCATCGATCCGGCGGCGCAAGGCCTCCGCTTCGTCGCCGGTCACAGTGTCATAATGGTGGCGAACACAGCGCCGCACAAGCGTTCGGCCGCAGTCTCAGTCCTTGGGGTCCGGTTCCTCGCCCAGATTGCGGGCATCGAGCCCCTTGGCCTTCCGACGCTGCTCCTCGGCGCGTTCCCGGCACTGCCGCAGGAAGTCGTCGTCGTCATCGGGGTACTGGGCGATGTGCCGATGACGGCGCTCGTACTCCGGAAATCCGGTAGTCCTGGTCGGCGCGCTGTTCACCGCCCCGACAGGGCGCCCCAGCAGGAACCAGATCAGCGAGCCGGCGAGCGGGATCAGGATCACGACGATCAGCCAGCCGAACTTCGGGAGATGACGCACGCGGTATTCGTCCGCGACGATCACGTCGATGAGTGCGGCCACCCACAGCAACAGAATGATGGGCCCCAAGTACACCATCTCAACCCCCAAGATCACACGAACGGATAGCCGATGCTACCGCGCCGCTCCCTGTTCGATCCACCTATCCTGGCAGGATGAGCGACCTGAGCTGGCCCGCCGCCCGGATCGTGGGCCGCACGGCCATCCGCGGATACCTCGAACTGGGCGACAGTCACCTCAGGTTCCGGCCCGCGGGTCTCGCCGCGAAGATGCAGGGAGCGCCTTTCGCCGTGCAACTGCGCCATCTCGCCGGCGCGGGAGTCGTCGAGACCACGGGCCTATTGCGTCGCGGCAAGCACCGGCTATGCGTCACCCTGGGCGATGCGTCCGAGCAGGTATTCGACGTATCGCGGCCCGACGAGGTGGCCGCGGCCATCCGCGAGCGGATCCCGGGCGGAGCGGCGTGAGCGCGCCGATCGCCGTGATCGGCGGCACCGGACTCTACCGGTTCCTGGGCGGCGAGACGACCACGCGCACCGTCGACACCCCGTACGGGCCGACCAGCGCACCGATTACCCTGGGTGAGGCCGGGGGCCGCGAGGTCGCCTTCCTTCCGCGTCACGGTGCGCACCATGAGTACTCGCCACACACGGTGCCCTACCGCGCGAACCTGTGGGCCCTGCACAGTCTCGGCGTGCGGAAGGTCCTGGCACCGTGCGCCGTCGGAAGCCTCGATCCCGCGCTCGGACCGGGCACCATCGTCGTCCCGGACCAAGTGGTGGACCGAACGACCAGCCGCGCCTCCAGCTATTTCGACGGGGGCGGTGTGCACGTGAGTTTCGCCGACCCGTACTGCCCGGAGCTGCGCGCCGCGGCTCGCCCGCATGCGGACCACGACGGCGCGACGATGGTGGTGATCGAGGGGCCCAGGTTCTCCACCCGCGCCGAGAGCCGCTGGTACGCAGCGCAGGGCTGGGAGCTGGTGAACATGACCGGGCTGCCCGAGGCGGCCCTGGCCCGCGAGCTCAAGCTCTGTTACGCCTCGCTCGCCCTGGTCACCGACCTCGACGCCGGCATCGAGGCGGGCGACGGCGTGCACGCCGAAGACGTTCTGGAGCAATTCAAGGTCAATCTCCCGCGATTGACCACCGCGCTCACACACACGCTCACAGCGATCGAACCTGACGCCGAATGCTCATGCGCGGCCGGAGATCACGACCTTTCGCCACTGCGCTAACCGCGATCAGTCCGTGCCCGCCTCCGCGACCGCGCGCTCGATCCGGCCGCCGATCTCGGGATCGATGTTCGTCCAGTACTCGAAGGCGCGCTGGAGCACCGGAGGGCTCACACCGTCGAGCAGGTGACCGGCCACGTTATCGACGAGGCGCTCGCGGGCGGCCTCATCCATCACCTCGCGGATCAGGGTGCGGGGTTGGGAGACGTCATCGTCCTCGGCGTGGTCCACGTATGCCGTGCGCACGATCTCTCCGTCCGCGGCCCACTGCGGCTCCGCCTGGCCCGGGTAGTCGGCGCTGGGTCCGCCCTTCGAATTGGGGGCGTAGACCGGATCTCGCACCGGATCGATCCGCATGGCGCCGTCCTTGGAGTAGCTGCGCACCTCGTTACGGGGAGCATTCACCGGTATCTGCTTGTAGTTCGCCCCCAGGCGCGCACGGTGCGCATCGGCGTACGCGAAAACCCGCCCCAGCAGCATCCGGTCGGGACTGAGCCCGATACCCGGAACCAGGTTGTTCGGCTCGAACGCCGCCTGCTCGATCTGGGCGTGGTTGTCGGTCGGGTTGGTGTGCAACGTCATCGTCCCGACTTCGACCAACGGATAGTCGCTGTGCGGCCACACCTTGGTCAGATCGAACGGGTTGTAGCGGTAGGTGGCGGCGTCCTCGAAGGGCATGATCTGCACCTTGAGCGTCCAGCTCGGGTGCTCGCCGTCGCGGATCGCCTCGAACAGATCACGCACGTGATAGTCGCCGTCGGCGCCGGCCAGGCGGTCCGCCTCGTCCTGCGTGAGGTAGTCGATGCCCTGGTCCGAAATGAAGTGGTACTTCACCCAGTGCTTGACACCCGCATCGTTCACCCACAGGTACGTGTGCGAACCGTAGCCGTTCATGTGCCGCCAGCTCTTCGGGATGCCGCGGTCGCCCATGAGCCATGTGACCTGGTGGGACGACTCCGGAGACAGGGTCCAGAAGTCCCATTGCATATCGTGATCGCGCAGGTTGTTGTCAGCGCGCCGCTTCTGCGAGCGGATGAAGTGCTGAAACTTCAACGGGTCCTTGATGAAGAACACCGGCGTGTTGTTGCCCACCAGATCGTAGACACCCTCGTCGGTGTAGAACTTCAGCGCGAAGCCACGAGGATCTCGCCAGGTATCCGCGCTGCCGCGTTCACCGGCAACGGTCGAGAACCGAGCCACCATGTCAGTGGTGACGCCCGGTTGAAACAGCGCGGCGCACGTGTAATCCGAGACATCCGCGGTGGTTTCGAACGTTCCGAAGGCGCCGCTACCTTTCGCGTGCGGCTGCCGCTCGGGAATGCGCTCGCGGTTGAACTGCGCCATCTGCTCGATCAGATAGTGATCGTGCAGGACGATCGGCCCGCCGGCGCCGACGGTGAGCGAATGCTGGTCGCTGCCCGCCGGTGCCCCGGAGTCGGTGGTGGTGTAGTTGCGGTGATCCGTCATGGCTTCTCCTCCACTGATGAGCGGAACGGCCGATGGGCCGGAGGAAGCGCTGCAGTCCGGGCTGTCGGAGAGCTCAGCAGTGCGTCGAACGCCGGTCGGGCTGTGCCGTTCTCACAACGTGTTGTACTCCGACACTACCTGATCGAATGAATGCGCGCTTCCCGCAATGTGTTGCACACGTTGCGCGCTCACAACTTTCGAGCGGAACCGCGTTCCGGGACTACGCCGAACCCAGGTACTTCTCGGTGTCGCGCTGGAGCCACTTCACGATCAGCCCTACCGGCAGGCCGCTGAGGCCGATCACCTTGGCGCCGCCGACCGGCTCGATGAGCAGGGTCCAGGTGAACAGTGAGCCGCCCTCGGGGAGCGCCTCGACCCGGTACTTCTCGGCGAGCCGGGAGAGACCGGGTGCAGTGGCGGACTGAACGTAGAATGCCTTCTCGCACAGCTGTTCCGACTCTTCCCAGGAGTAGAAGATCTCGTCGGCGCTGATTCCGGGGCCCAGTGTCACGGTGCGGGTGGACCCGGCGGCGAAGGGCCGCGGGCTGGTCCACTCGATTTTCCGGATCCCGTTACACCAGTGCAGCGGGGTATCGGAGGTCAGCTCGCCCCAGACCCACTCGACGGGGCGCGCGGAGCGTACGGAGAACTCGTAGACACCCGGATTTCCCGGGGTCAGGTCGGCGGGCAGAACGGGCTTGAGAGCGGGCATTGCGCCTCCTGGGGCGGTCAGACGGTGTGCGCGTCCGCCACGTTCAGCGCCTCGTCGATGATCGCCAGGCCCTCACGGGCCTCCTCGACGGAGACGTTGCACGGCGGCACCACATGGATGCGGTTGTAGTTGGCGAAGGGCAGCAGGCCGCCCTTCTTCAGGGCCGCGACGGTCTCGTTCATCGCGGGGCTGCTGCCACCGTAC
Source organism: Tsukamurella paurometabola DSM 20162 (assembly GCF_000092225.1). Lineage (NCBI taxonomy): Bacteria > Bacillati > Actinomycetota > Actinomycetes > Mycobacteriales > Tsukamurellaceae > Tsukamurella > Tsukamurella paurometabola. Next base: position 472,637 of record NC_014158.1, on the reverse strand, counting down.
GGCGCCAGAGGCTCGCGCGTCGCCCGATCGCGGACGAGTTCGATGGCGAAGAAGACACCCTCGCCGCGCACATCGCCGACCGACGGGTGCTTAGCCTTGAACTCCTCGAGCGTCGGCCGGATCACCTCGTCGCCGATCGTGGCGGCGTTGTCGACCATGCCCTCCTCGGCCATCGCGTTGATGGTGGCTACCGCCGAGGCGGTGGCCAGCGGGTGGCCCGAGTAGGTGAGACCGCCCGGGTAGGGCTTGTCATCGAAGGTCGCGGCGATCTCGTCACCGATGGTGACTCCACCCAGCGGCACGTACCCGCTGTTCACGCCCTTGGCGAAGGTCAGCAGGTCGGGGACGACAGGCCCCGCCTCCGTGGCACCGTGCTCGATCGCGAACCACTTACCGCTGCGACCGAAGCCGGACATCACCTCATCGGCGATCATGACGATCCCGTACCTGGTGCACAGCTCGCGAACACCGGCCAGGTAGCCGGGCGGTGGCACCATGATGCCCGGGGTGCCCGGGATCGACTCGAGGATGATCGCGGCGATGGTGTTCGGGCCCTCCAGCACGATGGTGCGTTCCAGGTGTTCCAGCGCGCGCTGCGACTCCTGCTCCTCGGTCTCGGCGTAGAACGAGCTGCGGTAGAGGAAGGGGCCGTCGAAATGGGCCACGGCCTGGGCACCGTGATCGTTGGCGAAGCGGCGGGTATCGCCGGTGACGTTGATCGACAGCTCGGTGCCGCCGTGGTAGCTGCGGTATCGGCTGAGCACCTTCGGCCGGCCGGTGTGCACGCGGGCCATCCGGATCGCGTGTTCGTTGGCGTCGGCGCCGCCGTTGGTGAAGAACACCTTGTTCAGGTCGCCCGGCGTGCGCTCGGCGATGAGCCGGGCGGCCTCACTGCGCGCCTCGTTCACGTGCTGCGGAGCGATGGTGCAGATCTTCGCGGCCTGCTCGGCGATCGCGGCGACCACCTTCGGGTGCTGGTGGCCGATGTTGGTGTTCACCATCTGCGAGCTGAAGTCGAGCAGCTTGCGGCCCTCTCCGTCCCACACGTACGAGCCCTCGCTGGCAACGATGGTCATAGGATTGATCTGGGCCTGGGCCGACCAGGAATGGAACACGTGCGCGCGGTCCAGCTCGTGAGCGCGGGCGCCGGCCGCGGTCGCCTCGTCGATGGTCCTGCCGTCGGGTAGCAGTTCGGTCATAACAAATCTCCAGTGTGTCTGACGGCGATATCGGCTGGTCTGCGCTGCTCACCTGGGTCACGTCGCGGTAGTTAGAACGATACTCAACTTTGTCGCAGTGCTATCGACCGGTCGGCACCGGCGGCTCCCGTTCGCTAGCGTCGACGCCATGACGGAGCAAACGATCGGCGATTCCATCAGCACGGACAACCCCGTCAACGCCGCAATGGCGCGGGTGCTCGACGATGTCCGCCGGGAGGATCATCCCGGTCACGTCGCGGACTACATACCGCAGTTGGCCAAGGTCGACCCGGATCAGTTCGGGATCGCCTCGGTCTCCGTGCGCGGGCACAGCTACGCGGCAGGCGACTACCGCGTGCAGTTCACCATCCAGTCGATGTCGAAGCCCTTCGTGTACGCGCTGGCGTTGCAGGAGCTGGGTACCACCGCGGTGTGCGAGCGGATCGGTGTCGAACCCAGCGGTGAGGCGTTCAACGCGATCAGTTTCGATCCGTCGGGTCGGCCGGAGAATCCCTTGATCAACGCCGGGGCGATCGTCTCGACCTCGTTGATCTCGGCCGAGACCGGCGACGAGCGGTTCGCGAAGATCCGTGCCGGTCTCTCGCGGTTCGCCGGCCGGGAGCTCGAGCTCGACGAATCGGTGTACAAGTCCGAGTCGGAGACCGGCTTCCGCAATCTGGCACTCGCGGCGCTCGCGAAATCGACCAATGCACTGCGTGTTCCGGTCGAGGACGCCCTGGATCCGTACTTCCGGCAGTGTTCACTGCTGGTGGACGCGCACGATATCGCCGTGATGGGCGCGACCCTGGCCAACTCGGGGGTGAATCCGTGTACCGGCGAGCGCGTGGTGGATACGGTGGTCGCGCGACACACCCTCTCGGTGATGACAGGATGCGGCATGTACGACCGGTCGGGCGCGTGGATGTGCTCGGTCGGCATTCCGGCGAAATCCGGTGTGGGCGGCGGCATCGTGGCCGCCGCGCCGGGCGAGTACGGCGTGGGCGTTTTCAGCCCGCCGCTCGACGAGGCCGGCAACTCGGCGCGCGGCGTCGCAGTACTGCAGAAGATGAGCAGCGAGTTCGGGCTGCACCTACTCGACCGACCGATGACGCCGGTGAGCGCGCTGGAGTCCATCACCACCGACCCGGCGACCGGCCACGTGACACTGCGACTGCGCGGCGAGGTCGACTTCGTCGCGGTCGAGGAGGTGGTACACGAGGCACTGAAGGCGGGCAGGCTGCGGCAGGGCACCACGGTGGTCCTCGACCTGACCAATGCGACGCGGGTCAGCGTCGTCGCGACGTACCTGATCAATCAGCTGATCTCGGACGTCGGCTACGGAGCGCGGGTCATCGTGGTCGATCCGTCGGGACTGCTCACCAACTGACCAACCGATCGCCAGGGGGAACGACATGGGTTGGAACGTATCGATACTGCACATCGCGGCACCGGGTCCGGACGCCGGCGGATCACTCATCTTGGGTGCCGACCGGCGGACCGATCCCGCGGGCGACGACGACGCCTGGGCGCGCGCCGTCGACGGGGGGACGGTGGTCGCGAGCGGCGATATCCTCGACCCGCACGCGGTCGAACGATTCGCGGCGCACACCGGCGTGCCGGTGACCAGCGTGATGATCGGAAGCACCGGAGGTGCCTACGGCATCGAGGTCTACCGCGACGGGGCGTTGGTGCGCCGGGTCGGCGAGACGGACGATGGGTTCTCCGATCAGGTCGGCCCTCCGCTCGCGGAGGAGTCATTGCCCGCCGTGCTGGCCGAGAAGCATTCCGAGGACCGATATTTCGCCTTGTTCGCCGCGGTCGCGGGCATCACGGATCTGAGCTTCCTCGCCGATGCCGAGTTCGCCCGGGTGATCACGCCCGAGCTCACTTTCGGTCCCGAGGGTCTCGACTGACGTCAGGCGACGAGCGGCTCGCCGTCGGCCGGGCCCCCGGGTAACGATCCCACTCCTAATACAGAAGGGCCGCGACGGTCAGGCGACCGCCGCGGCCCTTTCGGGCACGCTCAGGCGCGCGCGTCGACCACCGGGTAGGTGCCGTCGGCGTATTCGGCGCGGATGACCTTCTTGTCGAACTTGCCGACCGAGGTTTTCGGCACCTCGGTCACGAATGCCCAGCGCTCCGGGATCTGCCACTTGGGCAACAGGTCCGTGAGGTACGCACGCTGCTTCTCGATGTCGGCGTCGGCCGGGTCTTTGACCACGGCGAGCACGAACGGACGCTCGTCCCACTTCTCGTCGGGCACGCCCACGACGGCGGCCTCGGCGATCGTCGGGTTGCTCATCACGGTGTTCTCCAGCTCGACGGAGCTGATCCACTCGCCACCGGTCTTGATCATGTCCTTGGTGCGATCACGGATGGTCATGAAGCCGTCGGGGCTGATGCTTGCGACGTCACCGGTCCGCAACCAACCGTCGTGGAACTTGGACTCGTCCACCACATTTCCCTCGGGGGAATAGTAGGCGCCGGTGATCCAGGGACCGCGCGCCTCGAGCTCGCCGGAGGACTCGCCGTCCCAGGGCTGCTCATTGCCCTCGTCGTCGATCAGCCGGGCCTGCACCGAGGCCGGGAAGCGGCCCTGCGTCACCCGGTAGGCGAACTCCCTGTCGTCATCCTCGATGCCGAACGGCGGACGCGAGACCGAGCCCAGCGGCGATGTCTCGGTCATACCCCAGGCATGCACGATCCGGGTGCCCAGCTTATCGAAGGCCCGGATCATCGACGGCGGCACGGCGGCACCGCCCACAACCACCTCGCGCAGGTGCGAGATGTCCTGGGGCGTCACGGCGAGCTGCGCGGCCACGCCCTGCCAGATGGTGGGCACGGCCGCGGCGAAGGTGGGCTTCGCGGCGGCCATGATCTGCAGCAGCGGCTCGGGCTGCAGGAAGCGGTCGGGCATCACCAGGGTGATGCCGCCCATCATCGCGGCGTACGGCAGGCCCCACGACATCACGTGGAACATCGGGACGATGGCGAGCACCGAGTCCGCGTTGCCCAGGGACATGCCCGAGCTGGAGTTGACCTGCATCGAATGCAGCCAGATGCTGCGGTGGCTGTAGACCACGCCCTTGGGGTCGCCCGTGGTGCCCGAGGTGTAACACATGACCGCGGGGTCGCGCTCATCGATCTCGGGCCAGTCGAACGTGGTCGGCTCGCCGTCCAGCAGCTCGTCCAGGCTGTGCACGGTGATGCCCTCGGGCGCCTCCAGCGCCTCCTTCGGGCCGTTCGTCACGATCACGTGCTGCACGTTCGGGGTGGCGGCGATGTACTTCGAGAGCAACGGAGCGACGGAGGCATCCACCAGGATCACCTTGTCGTCGGCCTGCTTGATGATGAAGACGGCCTGCTCGGGCGAGAGGCGCAGGTTCAGCGTGTGCAACACCGCGCCCATCGCGGGTACGCCCGCGTACGCGACCTGGTGCTCATTGTTGTTCCACATGAACGTGGCCACGCGGTCGCCGCGCTGCACGCCCAGCTTGGTGAGCGCGTGCGCCAGCTGGGCCGCCCTGTCACCGATCTCGGCGAACGAGGCGTCGCGAAGCTCGGTGCCGGTCCACGTGGTGATCCTGGCCTCGGGGAAGACGCGGCGGCTGTACTCGACGAGCCGAGCGATGCTCAGCTCACCGTCCTGCATCGTGGTCGCAATCACGGTGGGGTGGACTCCTTCTCGGAAGAACTCTGCGAAATCTAATGCGAACCGGCCGGTCGCTACTGGCTGGTGAACCGGTTGATCAGGCGCACCACGGACCGCGGTGCGAATTTACTCGAATTGGACAGCAGGGTGGTGAGAGTTCCGACGGAATAGTGCACGCGCGGCAGGAAGGGCACCTGCACACCAGGGTGTACAGAGTTCCACACCTGCTCGGCCACCTCCTCGGGCGTGATGTTCACGCCGAGGGTGCGAGTGCTCTTCGCATCGGTCTCGGCGAGCGCGGTCTTGGCCCAGAGCGGCCAGATCGCGACGACCCGGATGCCGTGCTTCTCCCATTCGAGTTCGAGCGCCTCGGTGAAACCGGAGACGTAGAACTTCGCGGCGCTGTAGGTGGCGATACCCGGCTGGCCGTAGATGGCCGAGGCGGAGCTGATGTTCACCAGATGCGCACCCTCGACCCCCGTGAGGTAGGGCAGCGCGGCCTTGGCGCCGTACGTGACGCCCAACGCGTCGATGTCGATCTGCAGCTTGATCTGCTCGGGTGTGACCTCATCGAGGTCTCCGCTGAACAGCACCCCCGCATTGTTGTCGAGCACTGTGAGGGTGCCGCCGGTGTGCGTGGCGAAATCGGCGAGCGCGGCCTCCCACTGCCCGAAGTCGCGCACATCGAGGATGCCGGTGACGATCTGCGGATGCTCTGCCGTGAGCTCGTCGAGCGCGGCCTGATTGACGTCGTACACGCCCACGGTCCATCCCTCGGACAGGAAACGCAGGGCAGTGGCACGGCCGATGCCGGAAGCACCGCCGGAGATGAAGATCGATGGCATGCCATCAAACTACCTGCCGGTCAGGGCACGGTAAAGACCGTACTGAACTTCACTCAATTAGCGCCGGCGGCGGTCAAGGCGCCCAGCAGGTCCCAGGTGCGGAGGCGACGGCGTCTCACCGCACGTGCGGCCGACCTCGCTTCGCGCTTCGGTTGGGCTGTAACAGCACTGGACCGGTTTCGGCGCGAACACTAGTCGTCCAGGTCTTCGTCCGTGTCTACGTCGACGCGGGTCACACGAACGTGGGTCTGCCCTTTGTGAAGCCCGAACTCCACGACACCCACGTGCCCGAGGTCGCACTGAATCTCGAACACGAGCGAGTTATGCCGTATGCCCTCAATGGGCGGCACCGACTCCCCCGCCTCCGATGGCCCGCTGCCCCAGCCTTCGACTGGCTCGGTCGCCACGAGCATGTAGTTGTCCCTCTCAACGGTGCGGACGCCCCAGACCGTGACGAACGAGAAACCGCATGTTGGACAACGAAGTAGAGGTGGCTGCTCTCTCCCAAGCGTCTCAGTATCGCTGTACAGCACGGGTACGAACAACCGAGAGGACTCAGTGGCCGCGCCGGGAATATCCGGCAGCTCACCAGGGCGCGGTTTGACTGATCGATACGGCAGCGCTCCGCGCTTCGGGTCGGTCGGTTCTGGGGCCATACCTGCGAGGTTAGCTGCCCCCACCACCTAGGTAGTGAGCTTCCAGAAGCGGACGGATATCGTCGATCATCTTCACGCCGCGGCGGGCGACGGAGCGCTCTCGGTGGAGCTAAAAGAGGGGCGGTAGGACGACCCAGAGGTCAATCGGTCACACGAGAACGACGATTCTCGCGACGTCGAGAATTCCCCAAGGGTGACATGCACCGTTCTCGATAAGCGTTGGCCGAGAGGACAGTTTCACGGCGACCCGAAGTCAGTGAAGGAGCGAAAGCTCACGCTAGATCGGGCCGCGCAGGCTTTCTCTCTCGTCGATATCTCGTCTCCGGTTCAGGCTGAAATTCGGTACTCTCCGAGTACCGGCTACGAGCTGATTCACTGCGACGACAAGTCCCTTCCGACCGACAACCCGCCGCCTCCTGCCGTACGCCTACTCAGCCCAACCCAGCTCGACATCTGGGGGCGCGGAGCGGACCAGTGGAGGATTGCGAGTGCTGCGGTGCAGGACGGCGAGCTGCTCGTTCGCGCCGTACATAAGACCAGCTCTCACGCCCGTACGGAGATAGCGATCGATCCCGGCATTAGAGTTCCGGTGCGATGGGCTACCGAGTTTGAGGCGAGCGGGATCAAGTCCAAGATCGAGTTGACGGACATCGAGCTCGACGGGCAATGGCCTTCCACGTGGAAGCTCGGCTCTCAGGAGCGCGAGGGGCAACTTGGGGCCGACTCTCTCCGCTCTCCCAGCTAGCAGAGGCCCGCGCGCGCTCCCCGCCGACGGAGCGGGAGCGGGCCTGCCAGCAGGCGTCCAGAACGTGTCTTTTCGGGACGGCGCTAGTCACGGCCTCGCTGTTGAGAGGTCTCTGTATCTCGCAGAAGGTCTAAGCCAAGACGTGCCCCTGAACCGTTCGTTTCTGGGACAATCAGGGGCCGAGGGAGGAATCACACGTGACGCAATGGCAGCCGATACAGCGATCCGAGCAAGAGCGGGTGACACCGGAACAAGGCGGCCCGGCGATTACCTCATCCAACGTGAAGGTGCTGGTGATGTTGAAGCCCTTGCCCGACGGCGGGTGGTCGAGCATCTTCTACGAAGAGAGCAAGCGGCATCAGCTTGCGATTAGGCGATTCGCTGAATGGGAGGACAAGGTCGGGTACCACCTCGATACCGACCGTGAGCACATGTCGCCCGACATCGCGCGGTTCGATCGTGTGGTAGAGGCAACGAACGAGCGCTACCAGGCGGAAGTGCTTCCCGGAGTGCGCAGGGAGGCGGCAGCAGAGCAGCGGGCGCAGGATCGGGTTGCAGCGATCGAGGCCGAGTTGGCGAGTATCCCGATCCCCGGAGCGAAGCAGCTGCGTGCCACCAGGCCAGAAGCGTCAGGAGCCAAGCAAGCGCCGCCGCGTCGCCGGCGACGGTTTGGGATCTTCTAGCTCCACTGCGGAGCGTGCAGGGCCGTCACGATCCCACCGTTTGAAGAGCATGCGCACGGGCGCGGTTGGTACGGGAGTCAGTCCGTCTCCTGCCCACCACGGTTGCTCCGCCTCAGATCGTTCGACGTGGCGCATGAGCTTCTCTAGGACTTGCGCACGGTCGGCAGGCCCGACGACGTACTGACCTTCGGGTGACGACGGTTCGCGTGGTCGGTGACCCGCCTGCGAGGAGTATCGCGTCGAGGTCGGGCAGGCCGAGGGGAGGGCATCGCATCCTCGATGCCGAGCCAGCGTTGCGACGTCCTCAGCGACCTTCTCCCAGTCCCGAACCCACGGCCACATATTCCCGCCGTCCAGTTCGAACGTCAACGTCGTTATCGGAACTAGGCGCGGGCCGGGGTGTCCCGACGTGGGTGGTTGTCATTATGTCGCTGTTCGTCGCTATCGCGCTCGCCGCAGTTGTCGCGAACTACCTGCCACGCCGACTATCCGCAGGTAATCAGGTACAGTCGACAGACTATGACCACCGTTGAAGCACGCGGCGTCGACCAGGCCCTGGCAGGCATGGAGGCCGGTCATCTCATGGCCGGCATGCCGCTGACCGACACTGCCGAAGCAATGGTGCGCCGGATCGCAACGGGGGAGAGCACCGTCGAGCAGGAAGTCGAAGCCGCGCGACGCCGCGCGCTCGCGAGGATGGACCCGCAGCAGCGCAAGCCCCCTCACTCGCCCTGAAGTGCGCCCGGCGAAGGCGGCTCGTGCACTCGAACAGAAGATTCAGCACGAGAGCGTCCTATCCAGGTCGGCGCGGTGCGGGCGACTCGAATCGCCGCTAGCGATTCAGATGCCGCCCATCACTACACAGCGCGGGAACCGAAGGAGTTACCGCGGGGCGTCGAGCATGTGCCGCACCAGCGCAAGCAGCTCCTCGATCTGTTCGTCGGTGGCCACATGCCGGCCGCCGCTGAGGGCGGCGTTGTAGTACAGCCCGTCGCCCATGAGGATTACCGCGCGCGCGGCGGCCTCGTCGGGCACCTGCTCGACGAGCGTCTCCAGCCAGCGCTGCTGCATGGCCTGGATCGCCTCCTGGGCACGAGTGTTGGCCACCTGGCTCAGCCGCAGCACGGCGACGATGGTCCGATCGAGCGGCGTATCGGCGTAGTTCGAGGTGCGGACGTAGTAGTCCACGGCGCCCTCGGGAGCTGCGCGCATCAGCTCGACGTCCTGTTCGACCAGCTCGTTCAGCCGGCCGATCAGTCCCTCGACCAGGGCGTCCTTAGAACCGAAGTGGTACAGCAGACCGCCCTTACTGACGCCGGCCTCGGCGGCCACGGCCTCGAGGGTCGCGGCACGTTCGCCCTGTTCGATCAGGATGCGCACATAGGCATCGAGCAGTTTGGCGCGGGCGGCGGGAGGGGGCGGCACAGCACGAATGGTAACCGTGGTCACCGCACCTGGTTTCTATACCGTCTGGTTGGTACAGTAACGGTGCTGACAAACCGACCCGAACGACGGAAGTGCGACATGACCACCCTCACCACCCCGACCTCCAGGGCTCAGCCGCGCGCCACCGCGCGCGACTGGTGCGCGCTGGCCGTGCTCATGCTGCCGGTCCTCCTGGTCTCCGTGGACGGCACGGTCCTGGGTTTCGCACTCCCCTCGATCGCGGCGACGCTCGGCCCCACCGCCGCGCAACAGCTGTGGATCATCGATGTCTACCCACTGGTGCTCGCCGGGCTGCTGGTGTCGATGGGCAGCCTGGGCGACCGCTTCGGCCGGCGCCGCCTGCTGCTGATCGGCGCCACCGGTTTCGCTGCGATGTCGGTGGTCGCGGCGTACTCACCCACCGCGGCGGCGCTCATCGCCGCGCGCGCCGGCCTCGGCTTCTTCGGCGCGATGCTGATGCCCTCCACCCTGTCACTGCTGCGCAATATCTTCGCGGACCCGAATCAGCGCCGCCTCGCGATCGCGGTGTGGGCCTCGTGTTTCGCGGCCGGTGCCGCACTCGGACCGATCGTGGGCGGCTTACTGCTGGAGTACTTCTGGTGGGGATCGGTGTTCCTGCTCGCCGTGCCGGTGCTGATCCCGCTGCTGGCGCTCGCCCCGGCGTTCATCCCGGAATCGCGCGACCCCGCGCCCGGCCGGATCGACCCGACGAGCATCGCGCTCTCGCTGCTGGCCCTCACCCCGATCGTGTACGCCGTCAAGAGCATGGCCAAGGGCGGTGACCTGATGCACACGGTGGTACCTGCACTGATCGGCGTGATCGCCACGGTCGCCTTCGTGCGGCGGCAGCTGCGCCGGCCCGACCCCATGCTGGACGTGCGCCTGTTCCGTCACCGCCAGTTCTCCGGTTCGGTGGCGGTGAACCTGCTCGCCGTCTTCTCACTGATCGGCTTCATGTTCTTCATCAGCCAGCACCTGCAGCTGGTGATCGGCCAGAGCCCGATGCAGGCCGCGATCGCGCTCCTACCGGGGATGCTCGCGACGATGGTCGCGGGCCTGCTCGTTGTGCGACTCGTGCGGCACGTCGCGCCCGCGGTGGTGGTCGCCGGCGGTCTTACCCTGGCAGCCGCGGCCTACGTGCTCATCGCTCTGTTCGCATCGCCGGATTCGGTGACCGTGATCCTCGGCGCCTTCGCACTACTCGGCATGGGTGTCGGTGCCACGGAGACTATTTCGAACGACCTGATCGTCTCGTCCGTGCCGGCGGAGAAGGCCGGTGCCGCCTCGGCCGTCTCCGAGACCGCGTACGAGATGGGCACGGTGCTCGGTACCGCCGTGCTGGGTTCGATCCTGGCCGGGGCGTACACCGCGAACCTGGTGCTGCCCGCCGGGATGGACACCGGGCAGGCGTCCGCCGCCTCCGAGACCCTGGCGGGTGCACATCACGTGGCGGGACAGCTACCCGCCGAGACCGGGGCAGCGTTGATCACCGCCGCGGATCAGGCCTTCGAGACCGGTGTCGTGATCACCTCCTCGATCGGCGCGGTGCTCATGCTGGTGGCCGCCGCGATCGCCTGGTACACACTGCGTGCGCCCTCGGAGTCGACCGCGCGCACCGTGGCGCAGTAGTCCCGTAACCGCTGCGCCGCAGCACTCGCCGCCTCCGCGTGGGCGGTGAGTGCCGCGGTGGCGCGGGGCCCGAAATCGGTGGCATCCCCTCGCCCCGACCAGGCCGCCGCGCGCGCCCGCAGCTCCGCGGCAGCCCGCTCCCAGCGGTGCGCGAGCCGCTCCACCGCCGCGGAATCGAGCGCATCACCGGGCATCGTCGCGCACCCCGGCGAGGATCCTGCCGAACTCGGCCAGCGCCGGGGATGCGGCGTCGAGGTAACCGGAATGCGCGCCGAGCCTCCCGGTGGGACCATCGGCGGCAATCGCTGTTGCGCCGAAGGATTCGGCCGCGGGGTCGACGCCCAGACCGAGCCCCATCAGCCCCGGCACCATACCCAGCGCGCGCCCCGCGAGACCGCCGAGGAACGCACCGGGTGGCACCGGATCGTCGCGGTCGCGGGCCACGTACACGCCGTCGGCGAGCCCGAGTTCGGCGGCGCTCCGCACCGGCCCGGCACCGGGTGCGCCGAACAGGACCATCGCGTCGACGGTTCCGGCCAGTGCGCCGTGGCGGCCCGCCGTCGCCGCCGTCGTCGCGCCGTAGCTGTGGCCGAACACCACCGTCCGGGCATCGTCCGGCGCCATCGCGCTCACTTCCGCCAGATCGGCGCGCAACCGCTCGGCACCGCGGCTCGCGGCGTGCCCGGTGACCACCTGGGCCGCCGCTCCCCTCCCCGACGGCGCGTCGTACCCGATCCAGGCGATCGCCGCCACGCTGCCGTCGGGGTCGGCGCGCCGGGCGGCCGCGTACAGCCGCGCCGCACCGCCGCCGACGGCACCGAGCGAGGCCGCCGTGGTGCCCATCCCCGGCACCAGCACGCCGACCCGGTCCGCGGCTGCGAGGTCACCGATCGAGACCACCACGGCACCGTCGCCTCCGAAGGCCTCCGGCTCGTACGTGAGCAGTTGCACCGGCACTCGGGCTCCGGTGATCGGGTCGACGGCGCCGTCCAGTTCGGCGAGCCGGGCGGCGACAGTCTCGGCCATGGCGAGCCGCCGTCGCTGGGCCGCCGTGGGCCGCGCGATCGCGCGCAGCTCCCGCAGCTGCGCGGCCAAGCGGACCCGGTTCGCGCGGTGACGGGTCCACGCCGCCGGTTCGGGAGCGGAGGCGGGCGCCTCCCGCACGGGTACCGCGGCGGGAAGCTCGATCGCCGCGAGCCGCTCCGCGAGGCCCGGGCCGCCGCGGGCGATCTCCGCCTCCGCGCGCCGCAGCGCGGCGTCGAGCTCCGCGGTCGCCCGCACCGCGTATCCCGCCCAGCGGTCGTACGCCTCGGCGGTTCCGCCGGTCCACGATTGCGGCGCCCGCAGCGCCTCCCCCACCACCATGCGGTCACGCTAGGCCCGCGGGCGTGGCGGGCACCGTCGGACGGAGCTCGCGCGACGCCGGTTCTCCACAGGACCGTGGTCCTCCACAGGCGGTGCGCTCGGACGCTCGCCAGCGACGGTCCCGGGGCAATAGGCTGGAACCATGCGAATCGGTGCCCACGTCCGCAGCGACACCCACCCCGTCGAGACGGCGGAGAGCCTCGGCGTGGACGTGATCCAAATGTTCGTCGCGGACCCACAGAGCTGGAAGAAGCCGGAGCCGCACCCGCAAACACAGGCACTCAGGGACTCGCCGCTCGAGATCGTCGTGCACTCGGCGTACGTGATCAACGTGGCGAGTCTGAACAACCGCCTGCGCATGCCGAGCCGCAAGGCGGTCGAACAGCAGGCGGCCGCGGCCGCCGACCTCGGTGCCTTCGGGCTCGTGGTGCACGGCGGCCACCTGCGCGACGGCGAAGACCTGCAGGGCGGAATCGACAACTGGCGCAAGCTCTTTACCCGCCAGGAGGAGAAGGGCGGCTTCGGCGTGCCGATCCTCATCGAGAACACCGCGGGCGGCGACGGCGCCATCGCGCGGCAGTTGGAGACCATTGACCGGCTCTGGGATGCGGTGGGCGATCAGGGCGCCGGTTTCTGCCTGGACACCTGCCACGCCTGGGCGGGCGGCGAAGAGTTGCTGGGCATCGTCGAGCGAGTGCTGGCGATCACCGGCCGGATCGACCTGGTGCACCTGAACAACTCGCGCGACGAGTTCGATTCAGCACGGGACCGGCACGCCAACCTGCAGGACGGCACCATCGACCCCGACCTGCTGGCGGATGTGGCGCGGGCCGCCGATGCCCCGGTCATTCTGGAGACGCCGGCCGACGGCCTGGCCGACGATGTGGCCTATCTCAAGGAGGCACTGCTGTGAGCACCCCCGACGGTGCCGGTCCGAAGCACGCCGCCCCCGATACCGTCTCCCCCGACGGCATCGACCGCGCCGACCAGGAGCGGGAGGAGGGCACCCTCGGTCCGCTGTCGCCGGACGCGCTGGCCCGCGAGGAGCGGCAGATCCGCGACGCCGAGGCCTGGGACGCCCGTTACCGCTCCACCGATCTGGTGTGGGGCGCTCCGCCCGATCCGTGGATCGTCGAGCAGGTGACGATCCTGCCGCCCGGCCGCGCGCTCGATGTGGGTGCCGGTGAGGGCAGACACGCGCTGTGGCTGGCCACCCGCGCCTGGGACGTGACCGCGGTGGACTTCTCCCGCGTGGGTCTCGACAAGGCCGCGACGGTCGCGGCGCGGCAGCCGCGCACCGTCCGAGCCCGCCTGCACTGGACCCCGCTCGATGTGACCGTCGACGAGATTCCGAACTCCCCTTACGACCTGGCGATCTGGGCGTACGTGCACCCCGATGCGGAGCAACGGGCGGGCGCCATCGCGCGGGCGGCGCACGCGCTCGCACCGGGAGGGCTACTGCTGCTCCTGGCGCACGAGCGACTGGAGGGCCACGACGGATTGCCCACTTTCGGCGCGGCAGAGGTGTCCGCCGCGCTCCCGGAGGACATGGTGGTCGAGCACGTCGAGTGGCGAGAAAGTGATCCGCACCACGGAACGGGGGTTGACCTCGCGGTACGCGCGCGCCGCCGCTGGCAGTGACCTGAATCGCGCGCGAGTGCTTGCACTTGTTCGCACGCGGCGAGAGCGTTAATATTCACGTTATTACCGACTGGTAACTTACTGGCTGGTAACGACAGCTTGCAACACATCAGCTCGAATCACGAAGGTGGAACAGCCCCATGGGCCATTACAAGAGCAACGTGCGCGACATCGAGTTCAACCTCTTCGAGGACCTCGGCGTCGGTGAGGTGCTGGAGTCGGGCGCGTACGGCGACCTCGACACCGACACCGCCAAGGAGATGCTGCGCGAGGCGGCCCGTCAGGCCGAGGGCCCCATCGCCGAGTCCTTCGCCGAGGCCGACCGCAACCCGCCGGTCTTCGATCCGGAGACCCACGAGGCCAAGATCAACGAGGCCTTCAAGAAGTCGCAGGCCATCTTCGCCGACGGTGGGTGGGCCTACCTCGGCCTGAACGACGAGCTGGGTGGCACCGATGTGCCCCGCTCGCTGTACTGGGGCATCGGTGAACTGTTCCTGGGCGCCAACCCCCCGATCTTCATGTTCGCCGCCGGTCCCGGCTTCGCGCAGATCCTCTTCGACGAGGGCACCGACGAGCAGAAGAAGTGGGCGAAGATCGCCGCCGAGCGCAACTGGAACGCCACCATGGTGCTCACCGAGCCGGATGCCGGCTCGGACGTGGGCGCAGGCCGTACCAAGGCCATCAAGCAGGAGGACGGCTCCTGGCACATCGAGGGCGTGAAGCGTTTCATCACCTCGGCCACCGTGGACGACATGTTCGAGTCCACCTTCCACCTCGTGCTGGCTCGCCCCGAGGGCGGCGCCCCGGGCACCAAGGGCCTGGGCCTGTACTTCGTTCCGAAGTACCACTTCGACGAGGACGGCAACCTGGGCGAGCACAACGGCGCCTTCGTGACCAACGTCGAGCACAAGATGGGCATCAAGACCTCCACCACCTGTGAACTGACCTTCGGCGGCCACGGCATCCCGGCCAAGGGCTGGCTCGTGGGCGAGGAGATCAAGGGCATCGCGCAGATGTTCAAGGTGATCGAGCACGCTCGTATGATGGTGGGCACCAAGGCCATCGGCACCCTGTCGACCGGCTACCTCAACGCGCTGGACTACGCCAAGCAGCGCGTGCAGGGCGCCGATCTGACCCAGATGGCCGACAAGACCGCGCCGCGCGTGACCATCACGCACCACCCGGACGTGCGTCGCTCGCTGCTCACCCAGAAGGCGTACGCCGAGGGTCTGCGCGCCGTGTACCTGTACACCGCTGCGCACCAGGACGTCCGCACCGCGACCCCGGTCTCCGGCGCCGACGAGGAGATGGCCTACAAGGTCAACGATCTGCTGCTCCCGATCGTCAAGGGCGTGGGCTCCGAGCGGGCGTTCACCCTGCTGGGCACCGAGTCGCTGCAGACCTTCGGCGGATCGGGCTTCCTGCAGGACTACCCGATCGAGCAGTACGTCCGGGATTCGAAGATCGACTCGCTGTACGAGGGCACCACCGCCATCCAGGCGCAGGACTTCTTCTTCCGCAAGATCCTCCGCGATCGCGGTGCCGCCCTGGGCCACGTGGCCGGTGAGATCACCAAGTTCATCGAGGCCAACGCCGGTGGCGCCTTCGCCGCGGACATCGCCCTGCTGAAGACCGCCACCGAGGACGTGCAGGCGATGGCCGCCACGCTCACCGGTTTCGCGCTCGCCTCGCAGCAGGAGCCCAAGGAGCTGTACAAGGTGGGCCTCGGCTCGGTGCGCTTCCTGATGGCCTTCGGCGACCTCATGGTGGGCTGGCGCCTGCTGCACCAGGCCGTGATCGCGCAGGCCAAGCTCGACGGCGGCGCCTCCGGTGCCGACAAGTCCTTCTACGAGGGCAAGGTCGGCGTCGCGAAGTTCTTCGCCGCCAACATGCTGCCGCTGCTGACCTCGGTCAAGGACGTCGTCGCCGCGGTCGACAACGAGCCGATGGAGCTCGACGAGGCTGCGTTCTGATCGTCGTCTAGCGACACGAACCTCGAGGGCGCTCCGACCACCGGTCGGGGCGCCCTCGCCCGTTCCCGGGCCCGACGGTCCGCCCGACGTGCGCGCCGCACCGTCGGGCAGCCACCGTAGGATTGCTACCGACTTGCGCCGACGACCTCCGGAGTGCCCCGCATGGACGATGACCAGCCGAACGACGTGCAACTCACGGCGGTGAACATCGGGGTCGACGGAGAGCACGGCCCGTTGTTCCAGGGCATCGATCTGGAGTTCGGCCCCGGCCTGCACGCGGTGCAGATGCCCGCGGGGCGCGACCAGGACGCGCTGCTGCTCACGCTCGCCGGCCGGCTCAAGCCCACGCACGGCACCGTCGACGCCCTGGGCGCGACCAGCCCGGGCGAGATCCGCAAGAAGTGCGCCATCGCCGCTTTCGCGGACATCGACGAACTGGACGAGTCGGTCTCCGTCGAGACCGTGCTGTCGGAGCAGCGGCGCTGGCTGGCGCCGTGGTATTCGATGGTGCCGCTGAGCGCCGGCCGGCTGGAGATGGACCAGGTGTTCGGCGAGCTGGACCGCCCCGAACCGAAGACGCCCATCGTCGAGCTCACCGATTTGCAGCTGTTCCTGTTGCGGATCACCCTGGCCCTGTTGGGGAACCGGCCGATTCTCATCGTCGGTGATCTGGAACAGGTCCGCGACAATCCCGGTCGCGCCGACGCCGTGCAGCGCCTCGGCGCCATCGCGACCCGCTACACCGTGATCGTCGGGGTCACCAACCCCCTCGGCGGCACCGCACCGCAGCACACCCTGCACGACCGCCGCGCGCTCACCCGGAAGGACTGATCTCCATGTCCGACAAGAAGTCCCCGAAGCGGAGCAACACCGTTCCGATCGCCGCCGGCCTCGCCTTCGGCTCCGAGATCAAGCGCTTCGGCCGCAGCCGGATGACGCGCGCCGCGATCGTGGTGCTCATGCTGCTGCCGCTGGTGTACGGCGCGCTGTACCTGTGGGCCTTCTGGGACCCGTTCGGCAACGTCAACAAGATGCCGGTGGCGCTGGTGAACGCCGACAAGGGCACTATCGTCAAGGATCAGAAGATCAACGCGGGCGCCGAGGTCGAGAAGTCGCTCAAGGACGACAAGAGCCTGGACTGGAACATCGTCTCGCCGGCGGAGGCGCGGCAGGGAGTCAAGGACGGCACGTACTACTTCATGCTGGAGCTGCCGGAGAACTTCTCCTCGGCGATCGCCTCGCCGATGACGGGGAAGCCCGAGAAGGCGCAGCTGCGGGCCGTCTACAACGATGCCAACAACTACATCAGCTCGACCATCGGACAGACCGCGATGGCGCAGGTGCTCAACGCGGTCTCGACCAGGGTGTCCGGGCAGGCCGTCAACCAGGTGCTGTCCATGATGATCACGGCCGGAGCGGGGATCGAGCAGGCCGCCGACGGGGCGGGGAAGCTGGCCGACGGGCTGGTGACCGCGAACGACGGTGCCGCCAAGCTCGCCGACGGCCTGGCGACTGCGAAAACGGGATCGGCCCAGTTGAAGACGGGGTCGCAGCAGCTCTCGGACGGCATCAACCAGGCCACCGATCCGATCCTCGCGGTGACTCGTGCGCTCTCCGGCCTGGGTGGGAACACCGCCGAGTTGCAGCAGAGCGCTACGGCATTGGTCGAGGCCGCCGATAAGGCCGGGGTGTTCGTCAAGACGCAGGACACGGCGCTCGCCGGTATCGATGCCGCGATCCGTCAGCTCGCCGCGAGCCCCGACCCAGCTGCCCGACAGGCCGCGGACGGCCTACGCGCGATACGCGGGCAGCTGGCCCAGGCGTCGGTGACCGAGCAGACGAAACAGCAGATCATCGCCGCCCAGAACGGGGCGATCGCGCTCACCGAACAGCTGCGCACCCCGGGCAGCCCGCTCCAGACCGTACTGTCGAAGGTGGGCGGCACGGGCGACGATCTGACCGCCAAGCTCACCCAGTTGCGCGACGGTGCCGCCCAGGTGGCCGCCGGTAACGCCCAGCTGGACAACGGCATCACGCAGCTCTCGTCGGGCGCCGGCCAGCTCGCAACGGGCACCGTGCAACTGAAGGACGGCAGCCGGGAGCTCGCGACGAAGCTCGGGGAAGGGGCGCAGTCCGTCCCGAAGTGGTCGCAGGAGCAGACCTCCCAGGTGGCTTCGACCATCGGCGGCCCGGTGCAGCTCGACTCGACGCACGAGAACCGGGCCCCGAACTTCGGTACCGGTATGGCGCCGTTCTTCCTCACGCTCGCATTGTTCTTCGGGGCGCTCGTGCTGTGGATGGTGTTCCGGCCCTTGCAGAACCGCGCCATCGCGGCGGAGGTGCTGGCGATCCGGGTGGTGATGGCGAGCTATCTCCCGGCGGCGGCGATCGCGCTGTGCCAGGCCGTGATCCTGTACTGCGTGGTGCGGTTCGCCCTCGGACTGGAGGTCGCCCACCCGGTGGGCATGTTCTTGTTCATGTTGGGCGTCTCCCTCGCCTTCGTGGCGTTCACCCAGGCGGTGAACGCCCTCGTGGGGCCGGCGGTGGGCCGCGTGCTGATCATGGCGCTGCTCATGCTGCAACTGGTGAGTTCCGGCGGCATGTATCCGGTGGAGACCACCGCCCGACCCTTCCAGGTGCTGCACAAGTACGACCCGATGACCTATGGCGTGAATGGATTGCGCCAGTTGGTCTCCGGCGGAATCGACCACCGGCTCTGGCAGGCGGTCGCCGTGTTGGTGTTCCTGTGGGTCGTCTCCGTGACCGTCTCGTGCCTCTCCGCGAGACGGAACCGGTTGTGGAACCTCGACCGGTTGATGCCCGCGATCAAGATCTGACCCATCGTCGCCCCCACCGCTCCCGCCGAGCGCATCCCCGCACTGACGGGGTTGCGCGCGTCGGCCGCGTTCGCGGTGTGCGTCACGCACGCCGCCTTCTGGGCGGGCGATTTCACGCCCGACGCCTGGGGCGCCGCGTACGCCCGGCTGGAGACGGCGGTACCGGTGTTCTTCGCACTCTCCGGCTACCTGCTGGTGCGCCCCTGGCTCACCGGGACCGCCGATGTCCGA
This sequence comes from Tsukamurella paurometabola DSM 20162, assembly GCF_000092225.1. Taxonomy (NCBI): domain Bacteria; kingdom Bacillati; phylum Actinomycetota; class Actinomycetes; order Mycobacteriales; family Tsukamurellaceae; genus Tsukamurella; species Tsukamurella paurometabola. Next base: position 453,735 of record NC_014158.1, on the reverse strand, counting down.
AGGTACTTCGCACATCGCGCGTGGCGCATCCTGCCCGCGTACTGGGCGGTGGTCACCGCGGTCTACCTGATCTACATGTGGCGATCCGACCCCTCGGATTCCGGTCATGGCTGGGGCGGCTACCTGCGGAACATGCTGTTCGTGCAGGTGTACGGGGTGGGACACGTGCACACCGGACTGGCGCAGATGTGGAGCATGTGCGTCGAGGTGGCCTTCTACCTGGTGCTCCCGCTGATCGGCATCGCTCTGGTGCGGCGGGCGCCGCGATCCTGGGTAGTACCGGCTGCAATGACGGCGCTGACCGCCGGCTGGGTCGCGCTGGTCACGGCCACCGAGCTGTTCGGGAAAACGGCGCGCACCTGGCCGCCGAGCTACGCCGCCGCGTTCGCCGCGGGAATCACTGTGGCGCTCTTCGCCGATCGGGTGCACTGGACCCCACTTCGCCGGCGGGCGCTGCTCGCCGCCGCGATGCTCTCGTACGCGGTGTTGCTCACGCCGTTGGCCGGTCCCATCGACCTCGCCCTACCGAATCCCGGTCAGGGCGTGTTGAAGTACCTGCTGGAGGCGCTGATCGGCGGCGTGCTGGTGGCGTGGGCGGCGAGTGGGCCGTCGCGCGTACTGGCGTCTCGGCCGATGGTGTGGCTGGGCGGGATCAGCTACGAGTTCTTCCTGATCCACGTGATGGTGATGGACGTGGTGGTGCTGGACCTGTTCGGCTGGTCGCTGTTCCAGGGCTCGACGGGGCCGATCGCGGTGGTGACCACCGTGCTCACCGTCCCGCTGGCGTGGTTGCTGCACACCGCGGTGGAACGGCTGCGGCGCGCTACCCGCGCAACCGGGAGATGACGGCGTCGATCAGTTCGTGCCGCCTGTGCGACGGCGCCTCCCACAGTCTGCCGGTGAGCCCCTCCAGTGAGGCCACCGCGGGTTCGAGCTCGGCGAGGGCTTTCGTCCGCTCCGCCGCGGGCAGCTGCGCCGCGGCGATGATCCGGTCGTCGAGCGCGAACACGGCATCGTCGAGATCGTCGAGATCGCCCGGCTTCCCCGTGACGGCGGAATCCGCGGGCGGTGGCACCGCGACCGGGTTGCCGTTGCCGTGCACATCGGCGATGGCGTAGCGGACCCGTTGGTGCAGCAGCGCTTCCGGCGCGCTGGAGGTGGACCACTCCGCGGGCGCACGCCCGGGACGCCCCGGCACCAGGTCGCTGGACTTGGCGAATTTCTGGATCCGCTTGTTGGAGTCGCGCAGGAACCAGCCCACGCTGATCAGCAGCGAGATCGCGACGATCGCGACCACCACGACGATGACGATTCCGGTGGTACCCATGTCAGTTCGCCTCCCGGGTGATGCCGGTACGACGTTGCTCGATGATCAGGCAGCGGTCCTCGACGTAGAGCAGACCGGCGGCTTCGGCGATATCGCGGGCCTCGGCGGAGCGGATGCCCAGTTGCAGCCACAGTGCGGTGGCGCCCGCGGCCACCGCCTGCCGCGCGATCTCGGGGGTCTGGTCGGACGGGCGGAAGACGTCGACGAGTCCCACCTGCTCGGGGATGTCGGCCAGCGTGCGGTAGACCTTCTCACCGACGATCTCGTCGGCCTTCGGATTGACCGGGATGATCCGCCAGCCGTGCTCACGCATGTACGCGGGAACCTCGTTCGCCGCCTTGGCCGGATCAGCACTGGCCCCGACCACCGTAATGGTGTCGTAGTCGCGCAGTATCCGCTCGATCGTCTGGTCCGTGGCGGTCATGGTGCCAGTGTAGGCCCGAGGGCAACGATGTCGGGCCGTCCAGGTGCTGTGGATGGCACCGGGACGGCCCGACATTCGTGCGGGATCAGCCCTCGATGATGGCGGTGATGCCCTGGCCGCCGGCGGCGCAGATCGACACCAGCGCGCGACCGCCGCCGTTCTCCTTGATCTGCTTGGCCGTCGAGGCCACGATCCGGCCGCCGGTCGCGGCGAACGGGTGGCCCGCGGCCAGCGACGAACCGTTGACGTTGAGCTTGCTGCGGTCGATCGAGCCGAGCGGCTTGTCCAGACCCAGCTTCTCTTTGCAGTACTCCGGCGACTCCCATGCCTGCAGGGTGGCCAGCACCACGGAGGCGAAGGCCTCGTGGATCTCGTAGAAGTCGAAGTCCTGCAGCGTGAGCCCGTTGCGCTCCAGCAGCTTCGGCACCGCATACGTGGGCGCCATCAGCAGGCCGTCCTTGCCACCGACGTAGTCGACGGCCGCGTACTCGACGTCCTTGAGGTACGCGAGCACCGGCAGGCCCTTCTCCTTGGCCCACTCGTCGCTCGAGAGCAGCACCGTCGAGGCACCGTCGGTCAGCGGGGTCGAGTTGCCGGCCGTCATGGTGGCGTCGCCGAGCGAGACGCCGAAGACGGGCTTGAGGGTCGAGAGCTGCTCGACCGACGAGTCGGGACGCAGGTTGTCGTCGCGGGTCAGGCCCAGGTACGGGGTGATCAGGTCCTCGAAGAAGCCGCGATCGTAGGCCGCCGCCATGTTCTTGTGGCTCAGCGCGGCCAGCTCGTCCTGCTCCGAGCGCGCGACGCCCATCTCCTTGGCGGTGATGGCGGCGTGCTCACCCATCGACATGCCGGTGCGCGGCTCGCCGTTGCGGGGGATGTCGATGCCCAGGTTGCCGGGGAGCTTGCCGACCAGCTTGAGACGGTCGACGTTGCCCTTGGCCCGGTTCAGGTCGAGGAGCACCTTGCGCAGGCCCTCGGAGACACCGATGGGGGCGTCGGAGGTGGTGTCGGTTCCGCCGCCGATACCGGCTTCGAAGCGGCCGGCCGCGATGCCCTGGGCGACGGTGTTGATCGCCTGCAGGCCGGTGGCGCAGGCCTGCTGCACGTCGAAGGCCGGGGTGTACGGGCTGAGCGGGCTGCCCAGTACGGATTCGCGGATCAGGTTGAAGTCGCGGCTGTGCTTGAGCACGGCACCGCCGACGACGGCGCCGAGCTGCTCGCCCTGCAGGTTGAAGCGGGACACGAGGCCGTTGAGCGCCGCGGTGAACATGTCCTGATTGCTGGCCTTCGCGTACGCCCGGTCGGAACGGGCGAACGGGATCCGGTTGCCGCCGAGAATCGCGACCGGTCGAATTTCGGAGTTTGCCACGGGTTTCTCCCAGTGATCGAGGGTTGCTACTACCGAGTATTCTTACTCTGGAGTAAGTTGCTTGTCGATAGCCTATCGGAACCCCACACGGATGAGGAACCTCACATGCCTGATGCACCCAGCACAGACTTCTACGCAGCGTTCGTGAAGTCGGGCCCCGGCTCCTTCCTGGCCAGCCGTCTCGGCCTCCCGCAGCCCCCGTCGCTGCGCCGCTACCAGCCCGGTAAGCCCGCCCTCGCCGGCCCCGTCCTGCTCGGCGGCAGCGGCCGCCTGGTCGAGCCGGTGCGCGAGCTGCTCGCCGACTACGACCTGGTGGTCAACAACGGCGGCGCCCGCGGCGCCGAGAAGCTCGGTGGCGCCGTCTTCGATGCCACCGGCATCACCTCCATCGACGATCTCAAGGGCTTGTACGAGTTCTTCGGCCCGCAGATCCGCTCGCTGGGCAACAGCGCCCGCATCGTGGTGCTGGGCACCACGCCCGAGCTGATCGAGGATATCGACGAGCACATCGTCCAGCGCGCCCTCGAGGGCTTCACCCGCTCGGTGGCCAAGGAGCTGCGTGACGGTGCCACCGCCCAGCTGGTGTACGTGCACCCGAAGGCCTCGACCGGCGCCTCCGGCCTGGCCTCGACGCTGCGTTTCCTGCTCTCGGGTAAGTCGGCGTACGTCGACGCGCAGGTCATCCGGATCACCGACAAGGACGCCGAAGCGCCCGCCGACTGGGACAAGCCGCTCGCCGGCAAGGTCGCCCTCGTGACCGGTGCCGCCCGAGGCATCGGCGCCACGATCGCCGAGGTGCTCTCGCGCGACGGTGCGCATGTGATCGCCGCCGATATCCCCGCCGCCGGCGAGGCCCTGTCCGAGGTCGCCAACAAGGTGGGCGGCACCGCGCTGCCGCTCGACGTGACCGCCCCCGATGCGGGCGCGAAGATCGCCGAGCTGGTCAAGTCCCGCCACAGCGGCCTCGACATCGTGGTCAACAACGCCGGCATCACCCGCGACAAGCTGCTGGCCAACATGGACGAGGGCAAGTGGAACTCGGTCATGGCCGTCAATCTCAAGGCCCCGAAGCAGCTGGTGGACGACCTGCTCGCCGCCGGTGCGCTGAACGAGGGCGGCTCCGTGGTCGATGTCTCGTCGATCGCCGGTATCGCCGGTAACCGCGGACAGACCAACTACGGCGCTACCAAGGCCGGCGTGATCGGCATCGTCGATGCGTACACCTCGGTGCTCGCGGAGAAGAACATCACCATCAACGCCGTGGCCCCCGGTTTCATCGAGACCGCGATGACCGCCGCGATCCCCCTGGCAACCCGCCAGGCCGGCCGACTGATGAACTCGCTGCAGCAGGGCGGCCAGACCGTCGACGTCGCGGAGACCATCTCGTACTTCGCCGCGCCCGCGTCGGCAGCCGTGACCGGCAACGTCGTGCGCGTGTGCGGTCAGAGCCTGCTGGGAGCCTGATATGGCGCAGAACGTGACCGTGCTGCAGGCGCCCCCGTCGAGCCTGTCCGTGCTCACTCGCGGACTCAAGGGCATTCTGCCCGTGGTCGGCAAGCACGGGAAGCTGACGCCGGAGACGCCGCTACCCGACCGGACGGTGGAGCTGACCGTCGATGTGGATCCGGCTCGCGTGGCCGAGTACTGCGATGTGGTCGGGCTGCAGAACACCGGCGAGGTGCCGGTGAACTACCTGTACGTGCTGTCCTTCCCCTTGATCATGGACCTGTTCCTGGCCGATGATTTCCCTGCCGCCGCAGTGGGTTCGGTGCACGTGGAGAACACCATCACCCGTCGTCGCCGCGTGGTTCCGGGCGAGAAGCTGACCCTGCGTACGTCCGCCGAGAATCTGCGTGAGCACCGCAAGGGGATGCTGATCGACTTCGTCACCGAGTTCACCGACGCCGACGGTGCGTCCGTGGCCTCCGAGGTCTCGACGATGATGATCCAGCAGAAGACCTCGCTGTCGGGCGAACCCGCCGGCCCCGCGCCGAAGGAGGGACGCCCCGGCGCCCCCGACGCGCTGCTGTCCGCCGACGGTGGCCTGATCCGGCGCTACGCCGGGGTCAGCGGCGACCGGAACCCGATCCACATGTCACCGTTGGGCGGCAAGGCTTTCGGTTTCCCGTCGTCGATCGCGCACGGCGCCTGGACGGCTGCGGCCATTCTGCGCGTGCTCGAGGGACATATCCCCGACGCGGTGGTCTACCACGTACGTTTCGGCCGTCCCGTGGTGCTGCCGGCGAAGATCGGACTGTTCGTCACCCGCACCGACGAGAGCACCGAGATCGTCGCGCGTGATCTCAAGAAGGGCTTCCCGCACGTGACCGCCACCGTCACCCCGCTGTAGCCCCATCGACTGTGCCCCGCTCCCGGATCCGGATGCGGGGCACATTCATGTTCATCGTGAAACTGTTCGGCCACTATCTCCACACGTCCTCGCTGAGCGACAGTCTCGCGAAGGAGTCGGGCCACGTGGCACGAGCGTGATGCGTGAGCGCTACTTGCCGTCTTCCGGGCGCTCGCCGCGGATGCCGCCCCACAGGAAGGAGGTCATGATCTCCACGGCGCGGTCGAGTTCGACCTTCCCGGTAGCGAGACGATCGGCGATGGCCTCGCCGGAGCCGACCAGGGCGACGGCGTAGAGCTCGAAATCGGTGTCCTCGGGCGCGTACTTCGCGGCCTCCCGCAGGAGAACCGCGGTCATCTCGACCACCCGCTCGCGATTGGCTTCGACGAGCGTGGCGAAGGACGCCTGGCCGCTCGCCTCGCGGTACATCACACGCCAGGCGTCGCGGTTCTGGTCCACGTACTTGAGGAAGCCTTCGATCACCGACCGTAAGCGCTGCGAAGGCGGAAGGGCGGGGGTGGCATCGAACTCGATGCTCCGCATGAAATGGCCCACCTCACGGGTGACACACGCGGCGAACAGCTCATCCTTGGACCCGTAGTACAGGTACAGCATCGGCTTGCTGATCTCCGCCTCGCGGGCCACGGCGTCCATCGACGTCTCGTAGAACCCGTTGCGGGAGAACACCTTGATAGCGGCGTCGAGCATCTGCTGCTCGCGCACCGCGCGCGGCAAACGCTTCGTTCCACCAGCCACCGACACACTCCTTACTCTTCGGTCAGATACTACGGCACCTGGTTACCGGTTAGTAAGTTCCGGCCAGATCCGCTTGTTTCAGCAGCGCACCGCATGCTTCGCGCGCGCCACCCGCAGCACTGAGGCGTCGAGCCGCTGCATCGGCAGCGTGCCCGCCCGCACCGCCGCCTCGACCTGCGCGACGGCCGCACCGAGTTGGTCGGTGGAGATCCAGAGGGCCACGTCAGCACCTGCCACCAGGGCCTTCGTCACGGCCTGCGGCACCGTGAAGGTGTCGGTGACGGCCTTCATCCCGGACAGATCGTCGGTGAAGATCGGGCCGGCGAACGGGGCGGCACCGTATCCGGCACCGTCGCGCAGCAACCGCATCGTGTTCGGGCTGAGGCTGGTGGGTGTGCCCTTCTCGGTGAGACCGGGCACCGTGAGGTGCCCCACCATGATTCCGGCGTCGTCGGTCGCGGCGGCGCGGAAGGGCACCAGGTCCTTCTTCTTCAGCTCCGCCAGCGGCGGCACACTCACCCCGCCCTGATGCGAATCCCCGGAGGAGTGTCCGTGGCCCGGGAAGTGCTTGTACACCGGGTAGACGCCGCCATCACGCAGCCCGGCCGCGAAGGCCTTGGCGTATTTGGTCACCACGGCGGGGTCGTCGGAGTAGGAGCGGTCGCCGATCACCGAATCAGCTAGCTGCGCAGAGACATCCGCATCGGGCGCGAAGTCGACGGTGATCCCCATCGACGCCATCAGGGCGCCCACTCGCTTGCCTTCGGCCCGCGCCTGCTCGACCGTCTTGGTCTTCGCGAGTTGGCGTGCGGAGACCAGGTTCGCGCCGGGCACCCGGGATACTCGGCCGCCCTCCTCGTCGACCGACACCATGAGCGGCACCTTGCCCGCGGCCGAGACTTGTTTGAGCGCACCACCGGCGAAGATCGACTTGTCCGTCCAGCTGCCCACGAAAATGCCGCCGACGCCGTACTGCTGTACCGCACGGCGAGCGTCGGCGGCATCCTTGACCCCCACCATGAGCAGCTGGGCCACCTTCTCCCGCACGCTGAGCTTGCTCAGGTAGTCGATCTCGCAGCTCACTGGGCGAGCTGCGGCCGAGGACGATGCCGTGGAGCTGTTCGGTGCGGGTACCGCGGACGTTACCGACGTGGGGGCGTCCGGTCCGGAGGATGTGCCGCACGCGGCGACACCCGCCGCGGCGATCACCATGACCGTGAGGTTTCGAAACAATCGCATCATGGCCAGTCTCGCAGATCGCCGGCTACGGGGTGAGCCGCAGCAGCTTTCCGCCGAGCGTGGTCGCGTAGAGCGACCGTGGGTCCCACCCCGTGCCCCGCCCGAACCGCACCGAGGTCACACCACGATGACCGGCATCGATGGTGCAGAGCGCACCCGTTTCCGGATCCAGCCGCACCACCTTCCCGGGAAGGTCGAGCGTGGCGTAGACGGCACCGTCGGGCCCCACGGTGAGATCGTCGGCGAAGTTGGCCGGCCCGAGCCCCGGGACGGCGTAGCGCCGCGGCGCGGCGGGGCGTGCGGGGTCGATCGCGTACAGCCCGGTCTGGGCGGAGGTCGCCGTCGACGCCCAGAGGCGACCCGAGGCACCGTCGAACCAGAGTCCGTTCACCGACTCGCCGCGCAGGGCGAACGAGGTGGGTACGCCGCCGCGAGCGGAAACGACGGTGCCCTGCTTTGGCCCGAGAACCGTACTGGTGACGAATCTTCCGTCAGGGAGCGCAGCCAGGCCGTTCGGCATCGTCAGTCCCGCCGCCCAGGTGCGCACGCTCGCCGTGCCGGGGTCGAGCTCGGCGACGGTGCCGTCCGTCGCGCCGAACAGACCCGACGGTGCGCTGTTGGCGGTCGTGACGAACACCCGGCCGTCGCGGATCACCAGGCCGCCCGGATTGGGCAGATCGGCCAGGCTCGCCAGCGTCGCCGGCGAACGACCCCGCAGCACTTGCCCGCGGCCGGTGACCGCGTTCTGCTTCGAGACGTACACCGCCCCGGCACCGTCGAAGGCGAGATTCTCCAGGGTTCCCATACCGGAACGCAGCACGCTGGAGGTCCAGCCGCCGCACACGGGAACAGGCGTCGCAGACGCCGCGGCCGGGACCACCAGCGCGGCAGCGGCGGCCAGGACGGTGGCGGTCACCGTAGCCGGGCGAATTCGATTCAGTAGCACGGGGAGCAGTCTTGCAGGCCCCGAATGATCAACCCTTGGCGACCTTGGCGACGGATGCGGTGAACAGCTTGTCGAACAGGGCCTGATCCGGCTCACCCGTCATACCCATGACCGTGACCGAGACCGCGTATCCCCGCACCACCGCGATGCCCATGAGCGTCTTCTGCGTCGACCGCTCACCTCCGGACATGGTGGCATCGGTGTCCTGCCGCAGGACGACGGCGTCCGAAGCCTCGCTGGTGGGCGCGTCCTGCACGGTCGTGCGGGTCTCGGTCGTGACCTGTTGCCCCTGCACCTGCATCCGGGCCGACATCGCATTGCACTTCCCCGAGAAGTTGGCGCGGAACTTGGCGAGATCGGGCTTCTCGGTGACGACCGTCTCCGTGGCGGCACCGGTATCGGTGCTGCCGGCCACCATCCCCAGTTGCGTGACGTCGAGCTTCTTCGTGGCATCCACAAGCGCGGTGGCGGAACCGCATTCGGCCGGCGTGATGGTCGACGTGGACGCGACGCCGGACATCTGATCGATGCTCGCCCTGATCTGATCATCGGTGACCGGGACCGCCGTGATACCCGGGGGCAGCTCGGATGCGGTGAGCACCAGCTCCTTGACCGGCGTGGTGATCGGCGCGGCCGCCGGAGTCGACGGCGACGCACTCGACGGCGATGCACCCCCGCCCGACGAACCGTTGCACGCGGCCACGAACACCCCCACCGTGACCAGTCCTACCGCCGCCCCGAACCGTCGCTGCCGCATCTCCATCATCCCCCGATAATTCGTGTCGAATAGTGAAATCCGAATCTACAGGGCGCTCCACCGGCCGCACCCCGAAACACCTTCTTGCACTGTGCAACAACAGGGTTTAGGCGTAGGCTCGGGGTATCAGGAAGCCGAGAACATCGAGGTGATCCGTATGACTGCCCCCGTGAAGGTTCTGATCGCGTACGACGGCACCGAGTCCGCGCAGCGCGCTGTGAAGTACGCCAGCAAGGTCCTCGCGCAGGGCCGCGAGACAGAGGCCGTCGTGGTCACCGCGTGGGAATCCACCATCCATCAGGCGGCCCGCTTGTCCGCCATGTCGGGCGTCGCCGGGGCCGGCGCGGCGGAGACCGCGCTCACCCGCGAGACCGATGTGGTGCACACCGAGGCCAAGCAGACCAACGCGGAGGGTGTCGAACTGGCCCGCGCCGCGGGATTCACCGCGCGCGGCGAACTCGTCGAAGTGGCGACCACGGTCTGGACCGCGATCATCGGCGCCTCGGACGCCGAGAACGTCGATGTGATCGTGACCGGCAGCCGGGGCACCACCGGTCTCAAGGCGCTGTGGCATTCATCGGTGTCCGAGCACGTACTCCGCGGCTGCAAGCGGCCGGTGATGATCGTGCCCTCGGGCGTCCCGGAGCTGTAGATCCGGGCACAACGCTCGGACCTGTAGACTGCCCTGCATGGACCGCACCACGATCATTGCCAGCGCCACCGCTGCGCTTGCCGGCATCGTCGTCGCCGTCGCTCTCGCACTGGTGAGCGGCGCGGCCGCCGGCCAGTCCACCCCGTCGACGGACATCAACACCGTCTCCAAGGACAAGGGCTTCATCGAGGGCTCGTCGAACTACGGCGCGCGCGACGACTCGGGTGCCAACAAGTAGCGCCCAGCTCCGCACCGAACCGCTCCCCCGCCGTGCCGGCGTGTGGGCGTTCGTCGCCCTTCTGGCGCTGAGCTTCCTCAGCTCACCCGGCAAGATCGTCGCCGATACCAAGCTCGACCTCACCGCGAATCCCCTCGGCTTCCTGGCCCGCGCCGCCAACGTCTGGTCCAGTCAGTCCCCGCTCGGCCAGGTCCAGAACCAGGCCTACGGCTACTTCTTCCCGCACGGGAGCTTCTTCGCCCTCGGGCAGGTGCTGCACGTCCCACCCTGGATCACACAGCGGCTGTGGTGGGCACTGCTGCTGTTCGCCGGATTCTGGGGCATCGTCCGGCTCGCGGAGGCCCTGAACACCGGGTCGCGCGGCTCGCGGATCGTCGCCGCGGCGGCCTTCGTCATCGCGCCGCACGTGCTCACCACGCTCGGCGCGATCAGCTCCGAGACCGCTCCGGTGATGCTCGCACCGTGGGTGCTCCTGCCGCTGGTCCAGATGGTGCAGGGCCACGATGCGCCGCTGCGGAACCTGGCGGCTCGCTCCGCCGTCGCGGTCGCTCTCATGGGTGCGGTCAACGCCGTCGCCACCGGCCTGGCCTGCGCCGTCGCCGCGCTGTGGTGGTTGCTGCATGTGCGCTTCGGGGCGGGAACCCGCAGGTTCTGGACGTTCAGCGCCTGGTGGACGGTGTGCGTGGCGCTCGCCACCACGTGGTGGATCGTGCCGTTGCTCATCATGGGCCGGGTCAGCCCACCGTTCCTGGAGTTCATCGAATCCTCGCGCGCCACCACGCAGTGGGCATCGCTACCGGAGGTGCTGCGCGGCACCACGTCGTGGAGCCCGTTCATCTCCGACGAGCGCGCCGCCGGCGCCATGCTCACCACCACGCCCGCCGCGGTGGTGGTCACCGGCCTGCTCGCCGCAGCTGGTATCGCGGGCCTGACGATGCGGCACACCCCCAAGCGCGGCGTATGGATCACGGTGTTGTTGGTGGGGCTCGCGGGGATCGGCGCCGGCTATGCCAGCGGCCTCGGCTCCCCGGTCGCCGAACCCGTGCGGGTGTTCCTCGACAGCGTGGGAGCCCCGCTCCGCAACGTCTACAAACTCGAGCCGTTCCTGCGGCTGCCGCTGGTCTTCGGTATCGCGCACCTCCTGGCCCGGGCGCCGCTGCCCGGCACCGTCGATCTCACGCGGGTTCGTGCGGCGATCGCGCATCCCGAGCGCGACCGGGTCGCCGCCGGTGCGCTCGCGGTGGTCGTGGTACTGACCCTGGCCGGGGGTATGGCCTGGGCGGGCAAACTCGCGCCGCGCGGTCCGTACCAGAAGATCCCCGATTACTGGGGCCAGGCCGCGGGCTGGCTCGCCGATCACGCCTCGGGCACCGCCCCCGGGCAGGCGCGTGCCGAACGGGCACTGGTGGTGCCGGGCGCACCGTTCGGCGCCCAGTTGTGGGGCCTCACCCGCGATGAGCCGATCCAACCGCTGGCCGAGACCCCCTGGGCTGTACGCGATGCGATCCCGCTCAATCCACCCGGCGCCATTCGGGCTCTCGACTCGGTGCAACGCTTGTTCAGCGCCGGCACCCCGTCGGCCGGTCTCGCCCCCACATTGCGGCGGCAGGGCATCGGCTACCTCGTGCTGCGCGCCGACCTCGATCCGGATACCTCACGATCGGCGCGGCCAGCGCTGGCGCGTGCCGCGATCCTCGGCTCCCCAGGCATCACCGAGGTGGCCCGCTTCGGCCCGGATACCGCGCCACCGACGGTGAAGAACGTGACCGTGGATTCCGGTCTGCGCCCACCACTTCCAGCGATCACCATCTACCAGGTCGACGACCGGGACGTACCGGCGGGGCCGTACTTGGCCGACCTTCCAGACATACCGCGCGTGGCCGGCGGCCCCGAATCTCTGCTCACGCTGCAGACCGATGCGGCTGCCGCGGGTCGCCGGGAGATCGGGCCCGCGTTGCTCTCCTCGGACGCCGCCGCGGCGGGACTGCCCGCCGGGCCGACCACCGTGACGGACACCCCCAAGAACCGCGAGACCGACTACGGCCGGGTCGATGACCACAGCTCGGCCATCCGCAGCGCGAGCGATCCGCGACGCACCCTCAACCGGCTACCCGACTATCCCGTGACCGGCGCCGGCCTGGTCGACGGAGAATGGGACGGCGCCACGGTGAGCGCATCGAGTTCGGCCAGCGACGCCACGCAGCTCGGCACCGTGCTTCCCGGCGCTTCGCCCGCCGCAGCGGTGGACGGCGACAAGGACACTTCGTGGGTGTCCTCCGGCCTGGATCATGCGGTGGGTCAATGGCTCCAGTTCGACCTGCCGCGCGCCCGCGAGGACCTCGCCGTCACGGTGACCGTGGGCCGCGCACTCGGCCCCGCGGTGACCCGGCTGATGATCTCCACCGAGGCCGGCACCGTGTACTCCGACCCGGTGACCGCCGGTACACCGATCACCCTGGTGGCACCCTCGGATTCCACCCGCTGGTTACGGATCACGGCCGCCGAGACCGCGAACCGCTCGTGGGGAAACCAGTTCGCGATCTCCGAGGCCCGCCTCACCGATGCCCGCACCGACACCACCATCCCGGCACGCCACGATGTCGTCGTGCCCGGCACCGGACTCCAGCCCACGCGTTGGGTGTTCGGTCAGGACACCATGGGGCGCTCGGGCTGCGTGGTGACGCCCGGCCCGGACGGCCGCGACGGCCCGGTGCAGTGCGCCGATATCGCGATCGGTCCCGAGGAGCCGGGCGCGCTGCGGCGCACCGTCAACGGTCCCGGCGCCCCGGCCGTGACGCCCACGATGACCCTGCGGGCCCGGCCCGGACAAGCACTGTCCACACTGCTCGGTGCGCCGTCGGCACCGTCGTCGTTCGCGGACGCCGCCGTGGGCGACGGCCGGGGCAATGGCGGCGCCGCCTCGGACGGCGACCCGAATACGGTGTGGACCGCCCCGCAATCGTCCACCGATGCGACCGCACCGAAACCCGTACTGCGACTGCGCCTGCCCGCACCACAGCTCGTCACCGGCCTGACGTTGGCGCTGCCTCGCGGCGAAGCGCCGGCACGACCGACGCAGGTGGGCGTCGATCTCGGCACCGGCCGACAGGTGCGAGACATCGAAACCGACGCCGATACCGCCACTATCGCGCTGGAACCCGCGATCACCGATTCGATCGCGATCTCCCTGCTCGATTGGGACGAGCGGATCAACGTGAACACGCTCGGCTTCCCGGAGAAGATGGCGGCCGGGCTGGCCGATGTCTCTGCCCTCGGTCCCGACGGTGCGCCCGTTCCCGGCTCGACGCCCGCCTCCCCGGACCGTCCGGTGACGGTGTCCTGCGAGAGCGGACCGTCGCTCCGGATCGGCGACCGCACAGTGCGTTTCCGGATCGAGAGCACCGCCCGGTCGCTCCGCGACGGTGCGCCGGTCCGCGCGGTGCCGTGCGAATCCGGACCGCTTCCACTGCCCGGTGGCCGGCAGCAAGTGGTGGCCACCCCCGGCGATGCCTTCAGCGTGGAGACGCTGACGCTGGACACCCCGGAGGCTGCGGCTGCGACCCCCGCCGCGACCACCTCACCGCGGATCCAGAGTTGGACCCCGGACCGGCGAATCATCGCGGTCACCCATTCCGAGGTGGAGCGGGTACTCGTGGTCCCGGAGAGCCGGAACTCCGGATGGGCCGCGACCGCACCCGACGGTACGCCGTTGCGCGCGGTCACCGTGAACGGATGGCAGCAGGGTTGGGTGGTGCCCCCGGGAGTCGACGGCAATGTGACACTGCGCTATTCACTCAACGCCACCTACCGGATCGGCCTGTTCGGCGGGCTGATGCTGCTCCTGATCCTGGCCTCGCTCGCGCTCACCCGCGGCGCCCCGGCCGGCCGCGCGGAGCCGGTACAGGCCTGGCAGCCGGCGTGGGCGATCGCCGGACTCGGGATCGGCGCAGTATCTTTCGTACTCAGCGGCTGGCCCGGTCTGGCGATCTGGGCCACCACGGGCGCGGCGACCGCCGTGATCTCGCGGCTACAGGTATCGGAGGACCGTCGCGCAGCGATCCGGGTGTTCTGCGCCGCCGGATTCACCGCGGCCGGGATGCTGTTGCTGGCGACGGGGCCGTGGCACGCGGAGAGCGGCTACGTGGGGCACGGTCCGTGGCCGCAGGGGCTGGCGCTGGCCGGCATCCTGATCATGGCGTGGTCCGCGGTGCCGCCGCGGATCAGGGAGCCGCTTCCTCCTCAGCCTCCTCGATGACGGCATCCTGCGGAGCGGGCGCGAACCGTCGATGCTCGTACCGGGCGAGGGCGCGCCGAGCGGGCTCCTCGATCCAGGCGTAGCTGAGTGCGGCAACGGCCGCGGAGAAGACGACCGTCAGCGCGGTGACCTGCATCATCTTCCCGTTGAAGGCGAGGATCCCGAACAGCGGGAAGACAGCGCTGAGCACCACCAGATGCCAGATGAAGATGCCGTACGACCAGCGCCCCAGCGCGAGCATCGGGCCCGACCCGAGCCGCCCGGGCGGCGTATCGGACGGCGCCAGGACGAGCGGGGCGAGCAGCAGCAGTGCCAGCACTCCGCCCAGGGCCATGCGGGTGGCGAACTGCCATGGCGCGGGGGTGTCGAGGGTGACCGGGCCGCCGAGCGGGGTGACCACGACGGCGAACACGGCGACGGCGGCGGGCCAGCAGATCCGCCGGGTCGCGATCCGGCGCAGCGCCCGGTACCGGTGCGCCGGGGCGTAGACCACCTCGGCGAGCACGATCCCGGCGGCGAACCAGGGCACGTACGCGGGTAGCCAGTTGTGATGGTTCACCCCACGCGGCAGCGGCAGCGTGTCCCCTACCCAGGCCCAGCTGAGCGACACGGCGGCGGCGGCGAGCACCGTCGGGATGCGCCAGCGCGCGCGGGCACCGCGCATCCGCAGCAGGACGAGCGCCGCGATCGGCATGAGCAGGTAGAAGGCCATCTCCACCGACAGACTCCACATCTGGGTGAGCCCGTCGGTGAGCGAGAACGGCACGAAGACCTGGGTGAGGGTGAGGTTGGCGAGCCAGGTGGAACCCGAGGGCGGATCCGAGCGCGGCAGCAGCGCCAAAGCGACCACGGCCACCACGAGATAGGCCGGCAGGATGCGCACGATCCGGGACCGGTAGTACCGGCCGGTGTCGGGCCGCGGGGTGTGCGTCCACGCCGCGCGGGCGTGCGC
This sequence comes from Tsukamurella paurometabola DSM 20162, assembly GCF_000092225.1. Lineage (NCBI taxonomy): Bacteria > Bacillati > Actinomycetota > Actinomycetes > Mycobacteriales > Tsukamurellaceae > Tsukamurella > Tsukamurella paurometabola. The sequence goes on along the minus strand of NC_014158.1, from coordinate 438,470 downwards.
CCGCCACAACAGGAAACCGGACAAAGCGAAGAAGACGGCGACGGCCATATCGAAACGACCCCACACCCGGCCCATCACGGAACCATCCACCTGACCGGTCTGGAAGGCGGTGTGGGTGAGGAGCACGGTGACGGCGGCACAGGCCCGCATACCTTCGAGAGCAGGCACGAAACCGGCAGCACCGGCCGGTGCTGCGATCGTGAAGTCGCTGGTATCGGGTCTGGTCATCGCTCCCGCAATCTACCGGGGGCATGGCGTGAGAGACCGGTCACCGCCCTCACCCCTGTTACGCTCGGGTACTTGAAAGGGGCACGTCACCCTCGTGCCGCCGTGGGCGCATGCAACCCTGCCTGCTCCCGCGCAAAGACCGTGAGGAGACTTTTCGATGGCGGAAGGCCGCAGCCGGCTCGCACGCGTTATCGGTCCGATCCTGATCTTCCTGGGCGTGCTGCTGATCACCTCCGCGATCGCGGGACCGGCGTACGTGGCCGGCAAGCTGAAGACGATCCCGCTCGATCTGGACGTCACCACCGTTGCCCAGTCGGTCAAGCCCGCTGATTCGCAGGCCGACGCCGAGTTCCCGGCGAAGTCGCTGGACCTGTGCTCGATCGGCAAGCAGCGCGCCGTGGTCAACGAGGTCTCGGTGAAGACGCAGACTCGCACCCTGGTGCAGTCCCCGTCGGACAAGTCGACGATGACCGTGCAGTCGGGCAGCTCGATGGTGATTCCGTCGATCAAGACCAAGGGCGAGCCGCGTCATCCGGAGCTGACGAACGCGAACAAGGGCGAGCGCCCGTGCGACGACGGCCTGGTGCAGGCGTGGGTCGACCGCGTCTCGCTGGACCGCGAGACCGGCGCCCCCACCGGGAAGACCTCGGAGACCGTGTACAGCCCGGGTGAGAGCGCCCCGGCCGTCAAGGTGGCCGACCGCAAGGGCCTGCAGTACCGCTTCCCGGCGGACACCTCGAAGGAGAACGGCAAGTACTCCTTCTACGACCTGATCACCCGCAAGAACGTCGCGCTCGACTTCGTCGAGGAGAAGGAGGTCAGCGGGACCAACACGCTGCGCCTACGCGGCTCGCAGGACTGGGTGGACATGTCGACCGTCCGGGACGGCAACGATCCGACACTCGGCACCGTGCTCACCATGCCCGCCGGTTGGTGGGGTATCGGCGGCGTCGATCCCAAGGACGACATCACCCTCAATCGCTGGGCGAAGACCGACGTCGAGCTGTGGGTGGACCCGAAGACCGGCATCATCGTCGATCAGTCGCTGCACTACACGCAGCAGTTCCGGCTCCCGGCACAGGTGGTCCCGAACACCCCGAAGCCGGTCCGCGACTTCAAGATGGACGTCTTCGATGCGCAGCAGCGCTGGGTCGACGACACCGTGCGGTCGCAGGCCGAGGCCGCGAAGTCGGAGCAGAATAAGCTCGCCGTCGCGAAGACCGTGGTGCCGATCGCCGGTGGCGTACTGGGCCTGATCGCCCTGGGCCTGGGCGGCTTCGCGCTGTTCCAGGGCCGTACCGCACCGGGTGGCAACGGCGGCGGTCGCCGGTCCGACGACGGCGCAGCCCCCACGCTGCCGCTGGACGACGATGCGACGGCCGCGGCGCCGACCGACGACGAGCCGGTGACGGAGGCGTTCAACGCCCAGCCGAAGCCGGACGAGTCGCAGACCGAGGCGATCGATCTGAGGAATCGCGACCAGCACTGACGCCGGTCACCAGTCCGACCACCATCACCGCCGCGGCCGCACACAGCGCCGCGGCGGTGATCATTTCTCCGACGGTGTGCGGCACCGTCAGCAGTACCGCCGCCTCCACCGCGAGGATCACCCAGGCCAGCGCCGACATCCGCGTGCGCTCGGTGGCGATGCTGTAGAGCAGCAGGCCCTGCAGCAGCGCCAGCAGAGCGCCCTGCGCGGCGAACAGCCACAGCCAGCCCTGCACGGCGCGGTACTCCTCGCCAGCGAGAAGGGTGGCCAGCGGGGCGGCGATGGCGGCCGCGGCCACGCACAGCACGCCCAGGCCGGACAACAGCGCGATGACGATTCGCAGTGCCGATCGGGACCGCTCCGGTGTGGCGAGCTGCGGGAAGAAGACCACGCCCACGGCCTGCGGCAGCCAGAAGGCGATCTTCGCGGCGACCGCGCCGAGCGCGTACGTACCGGCCGCCGTAGCGCCGAGCACCGGGCGCGAGAGCAGCAGGTCGAGCGAGGCGAACACCACGAGCACCAATTGCACCGAACTGGCTCCCAGAACGGCGCGGACACCTGCGTCGGCCTCTGCGTCGTGTCCCGCCGGGTTGCCCGCCAGGGCGCGACCGAGTGCGGCGGCGACCAGCGCGCCGACCGTGGTGCCGAGTAGCGCCGGCCCCACTCCCCACAGCAGGCCGGGCACGGTGAAGACGAGTTTGCCGAGGCCGGCCACGCCGAGCAGCAGCGCGAGGCGGCGGAATCGTCGCTCACCCTGCAGTAGGCCCTGCTCGACGGCGAGCAGCACGAGCGCGGGAGCCGCCGCGAGCGCCGCCGCGGCGGTTCCCACCCTGGTGTGCAGCCCCGCGGCCGCGAGCGGGGCGGCCAGGGCGGCGAGAACCGCGCTCCCGATCGCGACCCGATACCCCAGGCGACGCATCTGCTCGGCCCCGGCGCCCCGGACCACCTGCCGTGCGACGACGGTTTGCAGCGCCAGGGCGGGCACGGCGAGGATGAGCGAGAGCTGCAGCAGTGAGGCGAACTCGCCGTAGGCGGCAGGGCCGAGCCAGCGGCTCGCGGGCAGGTGCACCAGATATGAGCACAGGTTGGCCAGCATCGAGCCCACAGTGACCAGTGCCAACCCACTCACCCGGCCATTGTGTCAGTAGGCTCTTCTCCGATGAGATCGCGCGACGCGGCGCTGGCCGCCTGGTCTGCGGTCCTGGCGTTCGTGATCCTGGGACCACTGGCGACAGCCGGCCGGTACCTGCTGCTGCGCGATGCCGTCTCTACGCCGCGGTCGTATGTCACCGATGCCGCACTCGGGCTCGGTGGGAACGCCGCTCGCGCCACCCCGCAGGACTGGCTGGTCGCGCTCGGCTCGCACGTGGTCGACGGTGGCGTGCTGGTCACCGTGTTGCTGTTCATGGCACTGGTGGCGGCGGGCTGGGGCTTCGGCCGCTGCGCCCTCGCCGTGCTGTCGGCGGTGGGCCGCCCCGCCGGCCTCGGCGGCGGGCTCGCGGCGGCGACGGTGGCGCTGTGGAATCCGTTCGTCGCCGAGCGGCTGTTGCAGGGGCACTGGAGCCTGTTGGCCGGTTACGCCGCGATCGGCTGGATGGTGGTGGCAGGCCTCCGGCTGACCGGATGGCGGCAGGCCGGAGGTTTCGCCGCGGCCCTCGCCGCCGGCGGCCTCACCCCCACGGGCGCGGTGTTCGCGGTGATCGCGGGACTGGTCGTGGCGCCGCGGCGATGGGCGGTTCTGTTGGGGCTGTTCGTGCTGGCGGCGGTGCCGTGGCTGTACCCGTCGCTGGTGTCGGGCACCGGGGTGCGGGCCGACCCCGCGAGCATCAGTGTGTTCGCGGCCCGGGCGGAGCCGGGACTCGGCACTTTCGGATCGCTGCTCGGGCTCGGGGGCATCTGGAACAGCCAGGCCGTGCCCGACGGTGCGCCGTGGCTCTGGACCGTGTTCTTCGTCGTCCTGCTGGCCGGTGGGGCGCTGGTGCTGCGGTCGGTACGCACACACCCGCCGCTCGGGCGCCTCGCGCTCCTCGCGCTGGCCGCGGTGGTGCTGCCGACGCTGGCGGCGACGGGTCCGGGAGTGGCGTTCCTCGAGCATCTGGTGCAGGCGATCCCCGGCAGCGGACTGCTGCGAGACGGGCAGAAGTGGGTGGCGCTGGCCGTGCCGCTGTACGCGACGTGCGCGGCGGCACTGGTCGGGGCGGTGCCCGCGGTGGCGCGGCCGGGTGCCACCGTCGCGGCTGTGGTGATCCCGGTGGCGGTGCTGCCCGGGCTGGTGTGGGGCGTGGGCGGCGCACTGACGCCCACGAGCTACCCGGCGTCGTGGCGCCAGATCGCCGCGGAGGTTCCCGCGGACCAGGGCGCCGTCGCGGTCCTACCGCCGGGGATGTTCCGCACCTTCGCCTACGGTCCGGCGGCGCCGGCTCTTGATCCGGCGCCGCGGATGCTGCGAGCACCGGTGTTGCAGACCGGCGAGCTGCGCGTCGGCGGGCGGGCGATCGATCGGGTGCCCGGGGCGGCGGCGGCGGCCGAGGATGCGCTGGCCGCGGGCGGACCGGAGTTGGCCGGGCGGCTGGCCGTTCTCGGTGTGGGGTGGGTCCTGGTGGAGGCGGTGGTCATCGATGGTGCACAGGCCTTCCCTGCGGTGCCGCTGCCCGGATTGTCGCCGGTTGCGCAGACGCCGGCATTGCGGTTGTACCGGGTACCGGGTCGGATCGCCACGGTGGATGCACCGTCGCGGCTCCAACGCGGTGGCGCCTGGACGGCGCACATCGTGTGGCTGGGGCTGATGGTCGGTGGCGCAGGCCTTCTCGTCGCCCGACGGGGTCGCGAGCTCACCTGAGCATCCCCCTTGCCCGATTCGTCCCACACCACACGCCGACTCCCCTGCTGCGCGTTTCCTCCCCCATCGGAGTTTGCGCCTGCCAAGGGGGACGAAGCGCATTGTGGGGGAATCGGTGCGGCGCGGGGGACGAGCGGTCACATCGCGCGGGGGCGGTACTTCGACAGCGGGTCAGGCTTCGCCAGCGGCAGGATATCGGCGGGGCAGCCACCCACCTGGTCGACGAGTTGCCGCTGGAGGTCATCGCGGTCGAGGTCCGCGGAGAGCCGATCCGGTTCGGTGACACCGAAGGTCATGATCCCCTCGCGATCGTCGACCACCACGCCGGTCACGATCAACGACGGTGACTGTAGGTCGATGTCCGCGGCGGGAACGGCGACCAGGGTCGGTTCCTCCAGGCCGTGCGGCGCACGATCATCGTCGAATCCGATGCGGCCCTTCGCCTCCGCCACCGTGAGGCCGACGAGGTCCTCAGAAGGGAAGGCGGATCGGTTCGCGCCACTCTGCCTGATCAACGCCAACCTCCCCCAGAGCAGGAGCGAGACAGCAGCGCCGAACACGAAGATTCGACTTCCGTTCGCCATCATGAGTGCGGCTCCCGCGATGCCCGACACAACCGCGGTCCATCGCAGCACGTGCCACCGCATCGCCGACCGAACGTCCGCCAGCAGGAGGGCCAAGGCAGCGCCCAAGGTCAGCAACATGAGGTCCCAGTTTCCGGCTGCCGCCTGCAGCGCGATCGCCGGAAGCATCATGAGCGCGGCCAGGCTCATCCCCCGCCCACTGGGTGTTCCGACCGTGCTCCGTCCCGGTGTCACGGCTGCAGCTCGGGACGGGAGCCGTCCGCCACACCGCCGACAGTCGACATCGATCGTGCGCCGGTTGATCCGGGCCAGCGGAGGGGACGGATATCGGCAGGAAAGCCGCCGACTCGCGCGCTGAGTTCGCGCTGGTACTCGCCGCGCGCGGCGCGCCCGAGCGCGAGGCCGGCACCGTCGGCGACCCCGAAGGTGAGCGCGGGCCCGGTCGGGTCGACCACCACGGAGGTCACGATCAGAGACGGTTCGGAGAGGTCCAATTCGGCTGCGGGGACGGCGACGAGCTCCGGATCGCGAAGCCCGTCGGGCTGCCGTCCGGCCGCGAATCCGAGAAGACCGCTCGCCTGCGTCACCGTGAGCCCGACGAGTTCCTCGGTGCGCACCCGGCAGTCCGCCGCCTTCCAGCGGCGATGCCAGCAGGTGAGCGATACGACCACCGCGAGCACGGAGCCGATGATCACGCTGAATGTCTGCCCGCGGGAGAAGCCGCTCGCGGCCATTGCTGCGAAGCCGATGACCATCGCGCAGGTCAGCGTGGTCTCCCACCGGCGCGACGGTGCGCCGAACGCGGCGATACCCGCCGACACGGCGAGGACGAAAGCGGCGAGGGTCCAGTTCCCGGCATAGGCCTGCACGGCGGCGCTCCCCGGGCCGTAAGCGATCGCGAGGACGGCGCCCCACCGATTCGGCGGCGGTCCCATCTCGATCCTGGTCACGGCACGAATTCTACAACGTGAATTGTGACTTTTCCGAGTCGAGTTGGTGTCAAGAACCTGGGAACCGTCGCGGCCTGATGTCCGCGGGCCCGCCGCCGACGATGCCGACCAGCCGATCCTGCGCCTCGCTCTTGGTGAGCGCGAGGCTCGTCGCGCTCCCCGCCGCGGGGATGGCGGGATCGTCCGAATCGGCGACGCCGAACGTGATGGTCGCGGCGTCGATCTGCGCCTGCGTCCCGGCATCGACCACGACCGTCACGGCAGTCACGATGAGCTCCGGGTCGCCCAGGTCCTGCTCGCCCGGCGGCATCGGAACCAACTCCGGGCCGGACAGCCCCGCCGGCTGGCGCCGGTCATCGAAGCCCAACAGATGGGTGGCGTCGGCGACGGTCCGCCCGACCAGTTCTTCGGTACGGACGCGACATGTGGGGACATCGTGACGGATCTTCGGCAGGAAGGCGACCAGGACGACGGCGATCATCGCGCCCAGTCCGACCGCGAGCCAATCGCGCTCGGCGTACCCGAGAAGGGCCGCCACAACGCCCAGAATCCCAGCGATTCCGAAGGCGAGATTCCGCTGACGCAGCGATCTGGCGATCTCCGATGTCGCGGCCGCCAGGATCGCGAGCCACAGCACGGCCGTGGCCCATCGACGATCCTGCACGCTGCTCACCATCATCACGGCCACTACCGCGAACCACGCGTACCACCAGCGACTGAAGGGCGCACCCAGCTTCGGCCTGCTCACGCCTTCATTCTAAGCATGCAAAATTCCGACATTCGGCAAACCACTGCGACAGATCGTTTCTTTTGCGAATTCAACGCCCGAACACTGCCGGTTCAAGATATTTTCGTTGACTAATGTGCATGATAGCCGCCGAACCTGAAAACACCACCCCGAGAATTGTCGAATTTCTCACTGCGCAAACGTCTTTTGCTGGGCTACGCTTTTAGGGATAGTGGTCTGCATGATTTCGGGATTCGCGGAACACTGGCAGTGCCCCACCGGCGAGTGGGTCGTCTGGGCCCCTGATGCGAACACGTGCGAGGCCATGCGCAACGCTCCCGACCTGGGCGTTGAGACCTCCTTCATCCAGGCCGATCACCTTCGCAGCGGCATCGAGGGTGAGTCCTGCGTACGACGCCTGGTATTCACTTCTTTTACCGTGCACGATAAATTCGATGCAGAAACAATTGCGAAGGTCTTCACTGATTTCGTGCGCGCACATGAAACTTTTCATACGGCGTTCCCGGTGTCGACCGATCTTCGACCACGCGGCCGGACGCTGCGGCCCGAGCAAATCTCGCTCGCCGTCACAGCGCGTTCGCAGGATCATCCGGAGCGCACCGTCAAGGACCATCTGATCGAGTCGGTGCCCACGCTGCACGAGTGGGCAGCCTTCGCGTTCGCCGTGAACGGCATCGAGAACGCGGGCCCGGATGCGGTCGATCCGCACTTCCAGGTGGTGGTCGGCTCCGACCACATGTTCACCGACGGGGTATCGCAGGCGATCAGCTTCTTCGAGATCCTCTCCCGCTACACGGCGGCCCGCACCGGCACGCCGTACGAGCCGGTGCCCGTGCGGCCGTATCCGCAGTTCTGCGCCGAGCAGCGGGCCCTCGCGGCGACGCTCACCCCCACCCACCCCGACGTGGAGCAGTGGCGCGACACGCTCGCCCGCGCTGGCGGTATGCCCAAGTTCCCGCTCCCGCTGGGCCTGGGGCCCGGTGAAGCCGCTCCCGGCAAGATCGCGGTGCACGCTTCGTTCGTGGATGCCGCCCAGGCAGCCCGCTTCGGTGCCGCCGCAAAACAGGCGGGCGGCAACACGAGCAGCGCGCTACTGGCCGTCTTGGGCCAGGTGCATCACGCCCTGACCGGGGAGCGCCTGTTCACCATGCTGATCCCGCGGGCGGACCGCTCCGCGACCGGTGATGCAATGGCGGTCGGCTGGTACGTGACGCTGGTGCCGGTGCAGTTCGACGCCAGCGGCACCTTCGCCGAGGCGACGCGCAACGCCCAGGAGGCGCTCGGCGTGGCCCGGCAGCTCGACCGCACACCGGTGTTCCCCGTGATCGACATGCTGGCCAACGATCCCGGTTTCCCGGTGCAGCACGGCTTCACCTCGCCGATGCTCTCCTACATCGACGTCACCCGGGTGCCGGGCGCCGAACTGGCCCGGCAGCACGACTTCTCGGTGTTCGCCAATGCCACTCCCTCGCGGGAGGTGTTCATGTGGATCAACCGCGACGAGTCGGGTCTCGACTTCAACGCACAGCATCCGGAGACGGTGGAGGCGACCCGCGCCGTGGACACCGTGTTCCGACTCCTGCGCGATCGGATCATCGAGGTGGCCGACGGAGTCCGCCCTCATCTGGTGGCCACCGCCAGCTGACCAGCGGGCGGTGACATGGCGCCGCGGTCAGTGCCCGCGGCGGATCCACTCCTCCAGGTGCGGGGACTCGGTGCCGAGCGTGGTGCCGTCACCGTGTCCGGTGTTCACCCGGGTCTGCGGAGGAAGGGCGAACAGCCGGTCCCGGATCGAGTCGATGATCACCGAGAAGTCGCTGTACGAACGACCGGTGGCGCCCGGACCGCCCGCGAACAGGGTGTCGCCGCTGAACAGTTCGTCCGCCTCGGGCAGGTACAGACATACCGATCCAGGCGAATGCCCGGGTGCGTGGATCACCTGGATGTCAGTGCCCGCCACCGCGATCCGCTGATCATCTGCGAGGTCTTCATGTGCTATGCCGGCATGCGTCATATCCCAGAGGACATCGTCTCCGGGATGCAGCAGGATCGGGGCGTCGAGGCGCTCGGACAGTTGCGGCGCTACCGTCACGTGATCGTTGTGTCCGTGCGTGCACACGATCGCGCGCACCGTACGCCCACCCACCGCCGCCACGATCGGGTCGGCGGAATGTGCGGCATCGACCACCACGACCTCCGCGTCGTCACCGATCAGCCAGACATTGTTGTCTACATCCCAGGTGCCGCCGTCGAGGCTGAACTGTCCACTGGTGATGACTCTTTCGGTCCGCAGGCTCACAGCACGACCACCGAGCGCAGCACCTCACCGCGGTGCATGGTCTCGAACGCCGCCTCCACCTCGTCGAGCGAGATCCGCTCGGTGACGAACTTGTCCAGCGGCAGCCGGCCCTGCTGGTACAGGTCGACGAGCTGCGGGAAGTCGCGCTCGGGCAGGCAGTCGCCGTACCAGGACGACTTGAGTGAGCCGCCGTGGGAGAAGAAGTCGATGAGCGGCATGTCCAGCGTCATATCCGGTGTCGGCACGCCCACCAGAACCACGGTGCCGGCCAGATCGCGCGCGTAGAAGGCCTGCTTCCAGGTCTCGGGGCGGCCCACGGCGTCGATCACCACATCGGCGCCGAACCCACCGGTCAACTCCTGGATCGCCTCCACCGCATCGGTTTCCGCGGCGTTGATCGCGTGAGTGGCGCCGAGGTCGCGGGCCCAATCGAGTTTCTTCGGGTCACGGTCGACCGCGATGATGGTGCGCGCCCCCACCAGACGAGCACCCGCGATGGCCGCGTCTCCCACACCGCCGCAACCGATCACCGCGACGGTATCGCCGCGGGAGACACCGCCGGTGTTGACCGCGGCGCCGAGTCCGGCCATCACACCGCAGCCGAGCAGACCCACCACCGCCGGATCCGCGGTGGCGTCGACGCGGGTGCACTGCCCCTGGTGCACCAGGGTCTTCTCGGCGAAAGCGCCGATTCCGAGGGCCGGCGAGAGCTCGGTACCGTCTTCGAGGGTCATCTTCTGGGTGGCGTTGAACGTGTCGAAGCAGTATTGCGGCTTACCCCGCTTGCAGGCGCGGCACTGACCGCACACGGCGCGCCAGTTGAGCACCACGAAGTCGCCGGGCGCCACGTGATCCACCCCCTCGCCGACGGACTCGACGACGCCGGCGGCCTCGTGCCCCAACAAGAACGGGAACTCGTCGTTGATGCCGCCCTCGCGGTAATGCAGATCGGTGTGGCACACACCGCAGGCCTGCACCGAGACGACCACCTCACCCGGTCCAGGATCGGGGATCACGATGGGCACCACCGAGGTGGGCTCGCCCTTCGCTCGCGCGACGACTCCTCGAACGACCTGTGGCATGACTGACCCCTTCAACCGACGGCAACGTATGCACCCCGGTTTATCACACCCCCGTGTCCAGCTCCTCGGCCTCATCGGGCTCGCGGGGCGGGCCCGCGATGGGGAGCTTGACCCGGAACCAGGTGGAGCCGGGTTCGGATTTCACCGACAGATCACCGTGATGCTTGTTGACCACGATGCGCCATGAAATGTCGAGGCCGAGACCGGTGCCTTCACCGACCGGCTTCGTGGTGAAGAAGGGCTCGAAGATCCGGTTGACGACACCGTCGGGTATGCCGGGTCCGGTGTCGCCCACCTCGACCAGCACGTGCTCGTCGTCGTGCGAGGTGCGCAGGGTGAGAGTGCCGGCTCCCTGCATCGCGCCGAGCGCATTGTCGATCAGGTTGGTCCACACCTGATTCAGCTCGGCACCGAATCCGCGGATCTCCGGCAGCGCACCGTCGTATTCCTTGCTGACCGTCACGTCGCCGAACTTCTGGCTCAGCATGACCAGGGTGCTGTCGATCAGCTCGTGCACGTCCAAGGTCTGGAACGGGGCACGGTCCATCTGCGAGTACTGCTTCGCCGCGGAGACGAGCGTGGAGATACGGGTGGTGGAGTCGGTGATCTCGTTGAGCAGCAGCTCCGTCTCTACCGTGTAATACAGCCACGCGACGGCCTTGGGCAGCATGTCGCCGCCGACCTGCTCCAGCACCGCCTCGAACCACTCCAGATCGAGGCCCGCCGCAACGAATCCCGGCGCCAGCTCGTAGCCGTTCTGCACACCGTGATCGTCGAGCCAATCAGCGATCTCATCCTCGCGGTCGGAGGCCTCCAGCGGGCCCAGAGTGGGGGCGGTCGCCACGCGGTCCACGGCGTCGGCCTGCAGGTCGACCAGCTGTACGAGCAGGTCGTGGTGCCATGCGCCATTGGCGATCACGGCCAGCTTGTGCCGCATACCGCTGACCCGGGTGCGCAGGGTGGACGCGGCGCGCACCGCCGCACCCGCGGGATTGTTGAGCTCGTGAGTGAGGCCGGCGGACAGTGAGCCCAGTGCCAGCAGCCGCTCCCGCTCGCCGATCATCCGCTGGGTGCGCTTGCTGCCGTAGAAGACGCCCTCCAGCAGGTGCACGGCCATGGGGAACCACTGCTGCATCAGCTCCCCGAAATCGCGCGACGGCAGGATGTAGAACCGGCAATCGGTGACCGCCCGCATCGACGAGTTGTAGGTGGTGCCCATGCCCTCGCCGAGGAAGCTGCGCCAGGCACCCGCGTAGACGCCGCGGTGATCGGTGCGGTTGGTCTCCACCTCGGAGTCGCCCACTCGCATCGACAGCGAGACGGTGCCGTCGAGCAGCACGAACAGCGATTCCGCGGGGTCGTCCTCGCGGTACACCGGCCCCGCGGGAAACTCCTCGATTCGCCCCCGCTCGCACAGCCACTCCAACTGTTCGTCGGTCAGCTTCTCGAACAGGAAGAGGGTACGCAGCTCATCCTTGAGGCATTCGTGCGGCGCGCTCATCAGTCCTGCCCCGCCAAGTACCTGTGTACGAACATCACTGCCATCGCTCCTTCTCCCACGGCCGAGGCCACGCGTTTCGCGGACTCGGACCGGACGTCGCCGGCCACGAACACTCCGGGCACGCTCGACTCCAAGTGGAACGGCGGACGGTCCAGTGGCCATTCCCGCCGCGTGCCCTCGATTCCGCCGATATCGGGTCCGGTGATCACGAACCCGTGCTCGTCCCGCACTACTACACCGTCGAGCCACTCCGTCCGCGGCGCGGCGCCGATGAAGACGAACAGGTAGTCGGCGGGCACGGTCTCCTGCTCGCCGGTGCTGCGGTTGCGCAGCGTGAGCTTGTCCAGGTGTTCCTCACCGTGCGCCTCGACCACCTCGGTACCGGTGCGGACGTGCACGTTGTCGATCGCAGCGAGCTGCTGGATGAGGTAGTACGACATCGACGCTTCGAGCGATTCGCCACGCACCAGCAAGGTGACCGACTTCGCGCCCTTCGCGAGGTAGACGGCGGCCTGGCCCGCGGAATTGGCGCCGCCCACGATGTAGACGTCGAGATCTTTGCAGTTCGGGGCCTCCGTGAGTGCGGAACCGTAGTACACGCCGGCACCGGTGAGCCGCTCGACGCCCGGAGAGTCGAGCTGCCGGTAGGCGACGCCGGTCGCGAGGATCACGGTGTGCGCGCCCACGGACGTGCCGTCGGCGAACTTCACGGTGCGCGACGATCCGGTGACATCGAGTTCGACCACGTCGGAGGTGGTGATCACCTCGGCGCCGAACTTCCCGGCCTGGCGGCGCGCGCGGTCGGTGAGCTGCGTGCCGGACACCCCGTCGGGAAAGCCGAGGTAGTTCTCGATCCGGGAGCTCTGCCCGGCCTGGCCGCCGGTGGAATGCCGCTCCACGAGCACGGTGCGCAGGCCCTCCGAGGCGCCGTAGACCGCCGCACCGAGGCCGGCGGGGCCACCGCCCACCACCACCAGGTCGTAGAACTCCTCCGACGGTGCGGTGGTCATGCCGATGTGGTTGGCCAGTTCCTGGTCCGACGGTGCGCACAGCGCCGCGCCGTCCTCGGCGACGACCAGCGGGAGTTCGAGGCCGTCACTGCCCGCCGCCGCCAGGAAGCGCTGGCCCTCCGGAGATTCCGAGGAGAACCAGCGGTACGGGATCTGATTGCGGGCCAAGAACTCCCGCACCTCCGACGAGCGGGCGGACCAGCGGTGGCCCACCACCTTCACCTCGGGGATGTGCCGGTGGTCGGTGCACTCCCACGCCTCGATCTGGGCGTCGATCACCGGATAGAGCTTCTCCTCCGGCGGATCCCACGGCTTGAGCAGGTAGTAGTCGAGATCAACCACGTTGATGGCATCGATCGCGGCCCCGGTGTCCGCGTACGCGGTCAGCAGCAGGCGGCGCGCGGTGGGGAACAGGTCCATGGCGGATTCGAGGAAGTCGAGGCCGCTCATCTCCGGCATACGGTAGTCGGCCAGCAGCACCGCGACGGTGTCACCGCGCAGCTTCAGTTCACGCAGCGCCTCCAGCGCCTGCTGGCCGCTTTCGGCACGAACGATACGGTGCGTCTCGCCGTACCGTCGCCGCAGGTCGCGGGCGACGGAGCGGGACACGCTCGGGTCATCATCGACGGTGAGGATCGCGGGGCGACTCTGGGTCTCTGCCACCCCTCCACATTACGACGGTGCGCCGCTCCCCGCCGTTGATGTCGCCGCGGTCTCCGCCGCGCTCAGTGCCCGTGCGAGGGCGGTCGCCGAATCGGGGCCGAACGCCGGGTGCACGAGGTACCCCGCGGGCAGTCCGGCGACCGACCACCATGCGACCCAGTAGCCGTCGTCCGCCGGCATCGGCAGCCCGACCTTGATCGTCCGCTCTCCCGACGCGGTGGCGACGGTGCGGTGGGCGATCGGCGCCTCGATCTCGGCGGGCTCGTTCTTCTTCCGCTTCCGCTCCCGGATCCACAGCCCGCCCGCCGCGGCGAGCAGCACTGCGCCCACGAGCAGCAGCGCCCGGCCCTCGCGCGGCCGATCCCACGGCAGTCCCGACCAGATCGCAGCGAGCAGGCAGAAGTTCGCGGCGAGGTACACGGTGAACATCAGCGTGTCCGTGCGAGACGGAAGCGGGCGAGCGCCCCGCGTGAACCGGAAGACCTGACCGGCGACCATCGCTGAGAGGAAGGCGATGGCAAAGAGGAGACCCCTCGCGATCTTCGTCGAGAATGGCGCTTCGACCGACCATCCCATCGCGCCGACCGCCACCAGCCCCAGGATCCACACCGCCATCACGATCGTCGCCGCCCACCGCAGCAGCCACACGGGGAGGGCGAACACGGTCGGGGCTTCGCGCTCCCGTTTCCCACTCCCGCTCCCGTCGTAACCGGAGCGGGATGATGAAACGGGAGCGGGAACCGCCCCGGGGTGCGGGTTACTCATCCGACTTCCTTTTCCATGGCGCTCGCACCAGGGCGAAGACACCGGTGCCCAGGATCGCGGCACCGAAGACCGCGATGACCGCGGCGAGCACCGTGCGGAAATCGGGCCACTGCGACCAGTCTCTGGCCAGCGCTACCGCCACGTTCACGATCCCGAGCACGACGAGAAGCCACGCTCGCCGCGCCGTCAGACCACTCTCCTCCACCATGATTTCACGATAACGAAGACTGAAGTGCGCGGCCAGCGCCTCGATCGGGGCACAGCCGGGACGTTCCCGTGACCCTCGCGGGGCTCCGGCGCGACAACCGCCGCCGAGGATCGAAGACATCGATCGCCCGTCCCGGAAAGGAACGAGTCATGACAACGCCACACACCCTCACCGCGAACGCCCCCTACCGGACCGGCGCGCTCCCCCTCCCAGGGGCCGATCCCACCCGGTGGCTCAAGGCCTCATTGCACCGAGCCCTCGATCGCCTCGCCCCGCGTGTCGAGGACGGCGAGGTGCTCGTACGGATGGGCTGCGGGCGGGCGAACATCATCGGCGTCCCCTCACAGGACAATCGCATCGTCGAAGTTGCCGGGCATACCCGGCGCTGACCGGCCATCCGTCGGGCGAGGCCGTCGGCTCAGACCAGGCCGCCCACGCGGTCACCCGTCACCGACGACGCCAGCACCCGGCCGACACCGTCGGCGGTGGCCTGCCAGGAGAACTCTCCGGCACGCTGGCGCGCCTTCTCCCCCAGCTCGGCACGCAGCAGCGGATCGGCGAGCACACCGGCCACGGCCTCGGTGAGCCCGGCGAGATCGCGCACCAACAGACCGGTCGCGCCGTCGACCACGGAATCGGTGAGGCCCTTGGACGAGACGTACCCGACCGTCGGCACACCGTGCTGCGCGGCCTCGATCACGGTGATACCCCAGCCCTCCTTGCGGGACGGCATCACGTGCACCCAGGCGCGGGAGAGCAGCCGGTGTTTGCGCTGTTCGGTCACGTGGCCGTGGAAGGTCACCCGGTCGAGCACGCCGAGGCGCAGCGCATGTCGGTACAGCTCGTCGTCCCACCAGCCGCTGCCGATCACGTCCAGATGCAGGTCGGGCACGCGGTGGCGCAGTCGCGCGAGTACGAAAAGGGCGTCCTCGATCTGCTTGTGTGGCACGAGGCGCGAGAGCACCACCATCCTCGGGGTCTCAGATCGCACATCCGCGACACCGGGCTCCAGCGCGTCGATGCCGTTGCGCACCACGGCCACCCGCTCCGGTCCCACACCGAGGAGGCCGAGTTCCTCGGCCGAGGGCAGCGAGACGGTGAGGTACTGCGAGCGGCGGTGCACCCACGGCGAGAGCTTCGATTCGATGAACCAGCCGATCCGCGCCACGAGGCGCCCCGCCACGGGCCACTGCTCACGGTGGCAGTGGTGCACCAGCACCGTGACGGGAACGCCCGCCACGAGCCGGGCGAAGAACGGGATGCCGTTCTGGGTGTCGATCACCGCATCGGGACGGATGCCGCGCAGCGGGCCGCGGCCGAACCGGGCCGCGACGATCGCGAGCAGGGCCAGCGGGTACACCGTGAAGCGGCCCCCGCCGCGGGAGACCCGCACCCCGTCGACGGTCTCGGAGCGCGCGGCACCGGGATACATCGCGGTGCGCAGGGTCACCGCCACACCGCGGCGGGCCAGTTCCTCGCCGACCCGTTCCAGGTACAGCTCGCTACCGCCGCCCTGCGGGTGGCGGGTGTCTCGCCAACACAGCAGAAGGACTTCACGCACGCGTACTAGGGTACCGTCCGGTGGTGTGGACCCCGTGAGCTGGAAAGACGCGACCTCGAAGCACGCCACCTCGAGGTTGCGCCGCAGGGCGACCCTGCGCCGTTCGGTGCGGTTGCTCTCGGACTTCCGGTTCGAGCAGTCCGAGCCGGCGCGCTTCTACGGCTCGCTCGCTCGCGACACCGTCGATCTGACGGCCGACCTGTTCTGGGAGCCGCTCGACGGCGCGCTGGTGCTGGATGTCGGTGGCGGGCCCGGCTACTTCGAGGACGCGTTCGCCGAGCACGGCGCCGTATACGTTCCCATCGAGCCCGATCCGTCCGAGGCGCATGCCGCTGGGATCACGGCCTCACGAGGCGTGCGGGGCTCGGGCCTCGCCCTGCCGATCGCCGACGGCGCCGTGGACGTCTGCCTGTCATCGAACGTCGCCGAGCATGTGCGGGACTGGCGGGCGATGGGTGCGGAGATGCTGCGCGTGACCCGCCCCGGAGGCCTGGTGATCCTGAGCTACACCTGTTGGTTCGGCCCGTTCGGTGGACATGAGATGGGCCTGAGTCACTACCTCGGCGGCGAACGCGCGGCCCGGAGGTACACCACCAAACACGGGCATCCGCCGAAGAACCTGTACGGGACGTCATTGTTCAAAGTGGGTGCGAACGACGGATTGGATTGGGCCGCAACCGTCGACGGTGCCGATCTGGTGGCCGCGTTCCCGCGGTATCACCCGTCGTGGGCGTGGTGGATCGTGCGCGTGCCGGGCGTGCGCGAGGTGTTCACCTCGAATCTCGTGCTGGCCTTCCGGAAGCACTGATACGGCGAACGCCCCTCCGCCACAGCGGAGGAGCGTTCACCGATTCGACTGACCGAACCGCGGATCAGATCACGCGGCGGCTCCGTCGGCGCCGGAGGCACCCGACTCCGTGGTGTCGGAGGACGTCGACGGTGTCTGTGCGGGCGCCTCGTTCGCCGTCGCCTTCTCCTCCGCCGCTTCGGTCTTCACCGGAGCCTCGGTCGGCGTGGAGGCCTGCTCCCGCACCGGCGACTCGGACGGCGAGTCCGAGGACGCGGTCGCGCCGGCGCCGGACGACGCCGCGGAGTCAGTGGGCGTCGCGGAGCCAGTGGGCGGAGTCGACGGGGTGGTGGTCGAAGCGTCGTCGTCCTTGGCGTGCCGACCACCGGACCGCGCGGTGTCCAGCGCTGCGAGCGCCGCCGCCTCGGTAGCCGGATCCTCGGCGCTGGACAGGGCGTGCCTACCGCCGGTCTCGACCGGCGCGGCCTGGGTGACGGCAACCGCACCGTCGTCCTGCTTCGCATGCTTGCCGCCCGAGACCACCGACGTCACAGCGTCGGTGAGCTGCGTACCGATCGCGTTGGAGGCGAACAGGTTACCGACTCCACCACCGTTCAGGAAGGGCCCGACGAGCTGAACCGGCAGTGCGATGATCGTGCCGATGAGCTCGGCGATCGGGCGGGCCAGCGCCGCCGCGGCGTTGATGCCGGTGCTCAGAGCGCCGGTCGCCAGTGAAACCGGCACGGAGAGCACGGGACCGACCACCGGGATTCCCTGCACGACCTGACCGGGGATACCCAAGATGCCCGTCGCGCTGTACTGCACGGCGTCGACCAGTAGCGGCGGCACGGTCCGCCAGCCCTGCGCGGTGAGCAGGCTGCCGGCGAGCGAGGTGACCACACGACCGATCAGCTTGCCGTCCATGATCGCCAGCAGCTTGTCGTCGGGCAGACCACCGACGACCTCCTTGAGCTTGTCGTTCGGGATGGCGGCGACGAGCTTGATCAGGGTCTCCGAGGGCAGGCCGGCCACCACGGGACCGAGCTTTTCGACCGGGATGCCGGCGACGATCTTGCCGAGTGTGTCGTCCGGGAGGTTCGAGACCACGGTGGTGAGCTTGTCGATCGGGATCGAACCGACGAGGGCGCTCAACTTGTCCGCGGGCAGGCTCGCGACCACCGGAGCCAGTTTCTCAACGGGGATCCCGCCGACCAGCTCCTTGAGGGTGTCGTCGGGAAGGTTCGAGACCACCTCGGTCAACTTGGCCACCGGGATCTTGCTGACCAGCTGGGTGAGCTTGTCGGCGGGCAGGCTGGCCACCACGGGACCCAGTTTCTCGACCGGGATGTCGCCGACGATCTGCTTGAGTGTCTCGTCGGGCAGACCCGAGACCAGCTGCGTGAGAGTCGAAGCCGGCAGGCTCGCGACCACGGGACCGAGCTTCTCGACCGGGATGCTGGCGACCAGGCCGGAGAGCGTCTCGGTGGGCAGACTCGCCACCACCGGCCCCAGCTTCTCGACGGGGATACCACCGACCACCTGGGTCAGGGTCTCGCTCGGCAGCGTGGCGACGACCTGCGCCAACTTGTCGGTGGGGATGGAACCGACGAGCTTGGAGAGGGTATCGGCGGGAAGGCTCGCCACCACCGGACCGAGTTTGTCGACGGGGATGCCGCCGACCAGCGCGGAGAGCTTGTCATTCGACAGCCCCGCCACCACCTCCGACAGCTTCGCGGTGGGCAGGCCGCCGACGATGTTGGTGAGCGCACCGGTGTCCATCTCGTTCATGATCGCGACCACCGACTCGGTGGGCATCTGCCCCATGATCGCGGCGACCTTCGACGGCGGGATCTGCGCCATGATGCGCGCGATGCGAGCCGGGTCGGCATTCGAGAGTTCCCGTACCAGAGTCGAATCCGGGAGCAGATCGATCAGACCCACCGGGACGAAGTCGGCCTTGAGCGCGGCGGGCGGCTGCGCGAGGACCTGTGCCGGCGTCGGTATCGCGGTGATACT
This sequence comes from Tsukamurella paurometabola DSM 20162, assembly GCF_000092225.1. Classification (NCBI taxonomy): domain Bacteria; kingdom Bacillati; phylum Actinomycetota; class Actinomycetes; order Mycobacteriales; family Tsukamurellaceae; genus Tsukamurella; species Tsukamurella paurometabola. Next base: position 419,740 of record NC_014158.1, on the reverse strand, counting down.
CGTGGCCGGGAGGGCGGCGAGCGCCACCGACGAGACGAGGACGGTTGCGGCGGCGGCCTGGGTCACCACCCCGAGCCTGTCCCACTGCCCCTTGGCCGCACCGAATTGCACTGCTGCGCGCATGTCTTCTCCTGAATTGAGCTCTCCGACGGGATGACCGCGCGCAGGCCTGCGGCGCGGTCGGGTGACTGAAGATGCGCGATCCCTGAGAACACCGATTCATATTCAGTCCGCGACATAGTTAACGGTACAGATCCGATGTCTATCAGTGATATATAGATCAGTTATCTAAACGTTATGAAATTGTGATTCACAAACGAGGGATCGAGAGCCTCGGGAATGCGACTTCCAGCAGCGGAAACAAGACCCGTTGTCACCACTGTGACCTGTGAAGTTTGTCCGAGTTGGTTGTTTCATACATCTCGCTACTCACGCTAGAGACTTTTCCACTCTTTGCGATGCCACGGATTAATGCCTGCTCAGACAGCCGATCTTTATCGGATTCGATAGGGAATCTTCTTTCACTTCGTACGGCCTCGCCGTCGCTTCCGAGGCCGTCCGTCACCCCATCGATACGCTCCGGAGCTTCGCCGGGTTCCGCACGCAGTAGACACCTGTGACGATCGCACCGTCGACCTCGATACAGGTGACCTGATCGACGACCCCGTCGAAGGAGACGACCATCGCCGGCATGCCGTTGTACACCGCGAAACGCAATCCCATCTCGCCCATCGCGGCGCCCTTGCGGAACAACCCGATCAGCATGCGCGCCACCTTGTCCGCGCCGTGTACCGGACGCCGGGCCGCCGAGACCACGCCGCCACCGTCCCCCAGGTACACCGCGTCGGGCGCCAGCACATCCATGAGCGCCTGAACATCGCCGGTAGCCGCCGCGGTCAGGAACCGCTCCGCCGCGCCCTGCGCCACCGCGGGGTCGACGACGGTGCGCGGTCGTCGCGCCTGGACATGACCGCGGGCGCGGTGCGCGGTCTGGCGCACCGTCGCTTCACTCTTCCCCACCGCTTCGGCGATTTCCGGATAGCCGAAGCCGAACACCTCGCGGAGCACGAAAACCGCGCGTTCGGTAGGGGTCAGGGATTCCAACACCAACAGCATCGCGGTCGTCACCGCCTCACCCGTGAGCACGTGTTCGGTCGGCGCATCACCCGACGGCGTCTCCAGCGGTTCCGGTAGCCACGGTCCCACGTACTGCTCGCGCCGGCGCGCCGCACCGCGCAGCGCGTTCAGCGCCTGCCGGGTCACGATGCGCGCCAGGTACGCCCGCGGATTCTCGACCACGGCGAGATCCACATCGCTCCACCGCAGGTAGCTCTCCTGGAGCACATCCTCGGTATCGGCGACACTGCCCAGGATCTCGTATCCGATCGAGAACAACAGCGGTCGATACTCGGTGAACACTTCTGCTGCGGTGGTCATTTCGGTGCCGGAAGCCAGGCGTAGTTCGCGGTGCGGGCGGCGCCCCTGGCCATGGTGCACACCTGCTCCTTGACGAACGCAGCGGGCCGGCCACCGAACCAGATCCGCGTCGGGGTGTCATCGCGGCGAGCTGTCTGGATCACCGCGCTGCGCCGCCCGATCGAGACGTTCTGCCCGGTGTACCCCATCGAGAACCGCTTCGGCTCCGCGCCGGCGATGATCCGGGCCAGGTTGTCCGCGCCGTGCGCCCCCTGCGGCAACGCCGTCTGGCAACTCAGCCGCGCATCCGGCACGGCGGCACCGTCACCCACCGCCACGATCCGCGGATCGCTGACGCTGCGCAAGAATTCGTCCACCAGAACCCGGCCGGAGTCGTCGACGGCCAGCCCGCTGCGCGCCGCCAGATCGCTGACCTGCGTGGCGATCGCCCACAGCACCAGACCGGCACCGTCGGGTTCCTCGTACCGGCCGCGCCGCAACTGCACTCCGAGCCGCTCCAGCTCCCGGTGTACCCGACGCCGCGCACCGACACCGAGCGAGGCGCCGATCTCGCCCTCGCTGAGCAGCCGCACCCGCAGCGCGGGCCACGATTCCGCGATCTCCGCGGCGGTCTCGATACCGGTGAGACCGCCACCGACCACGGTGACCAGGGCACCGTCGGGCAGTGCGGCGAGCGCCGTGCGCGCCCGGCCGGCCGATTCGAATCCGCCCACCGCCACGGTGCCCGCCGGTGCCGTGATCGCCCCACCCGCCGCGTACACCAGGTGATCGAAGGGCAGCACAGTGCCGTCGGCCAGGGTCACCGAACCATCACCGATGGTCTCGACCGAGCCGACCACCAGCCGGATCGCCGGATTGAGCATGTCGGCCAGCGGCGTGGTCGCCGAGCCGCTGCCTGCGATGTACTCGTGCAGCCGCACCCGCTCGACGAACTCGCCGCGCGGGTTCACCACCGTGACGTCCGCGCCGCCGGCCTTCTTCATCAGCCGGTTCGCGGCGATCGTCCCCGCATATCCGGCACCGATCACGACGACCTTCATCTCTGCCTCCTTCAGGCGGAACCCAGTGTTCCGCACTCAGGACACCGACCGCCCGCGATCTGTGACAGCTAGCCCTCCGCGATCGCGGCGAGTGGCGGCGTGCGGGAGGCACGGATGGCCGGAAGGATCGCCGCACCCACGCCGACGAAGGCCGAGGCGACCAGCATCACCAACACCGTCGACCACGGGACGACCACGGAGCCGAGCCCCTCATCACGCAGCGCGTACACCAGCGACGTGCCCAGTAGCACGCCGAGCACCAGGCCGAGTACGGCGCCGAACAGCGCGATCAGCATCGATTCGAGATAGATCGACTTGCGCACCTGGGAGCGGATCATGCCGATCGCGCGGAGCATGCCGATCTCGCGGCGCCGCTCCACCACCGACAGCGCCAGTGTGTTGATGATGCCCAGGATCGCGATGATCACCGCCAAGCCGAGCAGCCCGTAGAGCACGCCCATCAGGGCGGTGATCGCCTGGCCTGCTTGGTCCTTGAGGTCTTGCTGATCGTCGACATTGACCACCAGCAACGGTTTGACCGCCTCGCGCAGCCGGTCCTTGAGGTCCTCGACGGAGGTGCCGTCGGCGGCGCCGATGAAGACCGATTGCGGCGTGACGATCGGGCTGGTCGCCCCCTGCGCGGGCGGATACAGCGTGTTCACCTCACCGACGGTGACCACCGGCCCGGACAGGCCACCGGCTTTGGCATAGATCCCGGTGACCGTCGTCTCGGCCTGCTCCCGGCCGGTGGCCGAGCCCAGGGCGACCTTCGAGCCGACCTCCCAGCCCTCTGCCCGCGCCTTGTCCTCGTCGATCAGGAGGCCACCGGATTTCAGGTCCAGCGTGCCGGCGACCCGGGTCAGATTGAACACCGCGTTCACATCGCCGTCGACGGCGAGCAGGTTCTGCCGGTCACCGTCGATCCGCGTGGGCACCGCGTACAGCGTTGTCTTGGTGCCGATGCCGGGGACGTCCTTGATCGCGGTGAGCGCCGCGGGCGGCATCCCGAACTGCGGCGCCTGCAGCACCAGATCGGACCTGATACCCGTGTCGACCTGCGAGTCGATCGACTTCTGCATGGACGCCCCCAGGGTGCCGATCACACCCACCAGCGCCACGCCGATCACCAGGGCGAACGCGGTCGCGGTGGTGCGCTGAGGATTACGCATCACGTTGGTACGGCCCAATCGGCCGGCCGGGCCGAAGGGTTTGGCGAGCACCGTGCCGACGCCGCCGAGCACGGGGCCGACGAGAGCCGGGCCGCCGATCACCACGGCGAGCACCAGTCCGAAGCCGGCGACGCCCACCATGATCGCTGCACCGGAACCGGACTCGGTGGTCGCCACGAACAGCAGCGCGAGCGCACTGAGGAAAAGGGCCGCACCGATCGCGCCGCGCACCAGGACCGATGCGGCGGATCCGCCGTCCTGCGCTCGCATCGCTGCCACGGGTGGGACTTTCGACGCCCGGACCGCGGGAATCAACGCGGAGATCACCGTGACCACGGTGCCCACGAGCATCACGGTGATCGCGACCGAGGGCGCGACCACGATGCCCGTATCGGGGAAGCCCGCACCCGCGGCCTTCACCACGGCCTGCAACAGCCAGGCCAGACCGATGCCGGTCGCGAGTCCGGCAGCACTGCCGAGCACGCCGACGACGAGCGCCTCGAGCACCACGGAGTTGCGTACCTGTGGACGGCTGGCGCCGATCGCGCGCAGCAGCGCGAGCTCCTTGAGGCGCTGTGCGACGAGCATCGAGAACGTGTTGTAGATGATGAAAACGCCTACCAGCAAACCGATCAGACCGAAGGCGACGAGGAAGTAATTGAGGAAGCTGAGCCCCTGGTTCACCTGGTCGGTGAACTCGGTGCGCACCTCGTCACCGGTCTTGACGTCGAGTTCGGGTAGCGCCTGCGCGAGACGGTCGCGCAGTTGCTCGGGGCTGGTTCCCGGCGCCGCGGCCACGTCGATGTTCGGTGTGGTCGCGCCGTCGCCGAACAGCTTCTGCGCCTCGTCCTTCGCGAACAGGGCGCCGATGTACCCGCCCGTGTCGACCGACGCGGTGTACGTGCCGACGATGGTCGCCTCGATCGGCCCCGGCGACCGCGGCGTCACCACGGTGGTCTTGGACCCCACCGGTAGATCGAGCCGGTCGGCCGCGGAGTCGTTGAGCACCATCTCGTTCGGGCCCGACGGTGCGCGGCCCTCGGTGATCTTCAGGCCATCGGACTCGAAGCTCTCCCCCGGCGGCAGGTAGGCACCGCCGGTCTGCGGCGCGCCGGTGGGCGAGACCACATCGCCCTTGCCGTCGCGGAGCGCGATGGAACCGGTGACGGCGGGCTGCGCGATCCGCACACCCGGCACGGCGCGGACCCGGTCGAGCGCGCTGAGCGGGACACCGGGTCCCTGTGGCCCGAAACCGCCCTGCCCCTGCGCATCCTTCGGCGCGACTCGCGCGTCGACCCCCACCGCGATCCGGTCCGAGATCCCGTCGAAAGCCTTCGACAGCGTTCCGGTGAAGACCATCGATCCGGCGATGAACGAGGTGCCGAGGAGCACCGAGAGGACCGTCAGGAACAGCCGGCCCTTGTGCGCCATCAGATTGCGCAAGGCCACCTTGCGCATGGGTGAGGCCATCTCAGCCGCCCACGAGCTCGTCGAGATGGATCATCTTGTCCATCACCGTTTCGGCGGTCGGTCCGCGCATCTCGTCGACGATCCGCCCGTCCGCCAGGAACACCACCCGGTCGGCATAGGACGCGGCGCGCGGATCGTGCGTCACGATCACCACGGTCTGCCGGAAGTCGTTCACCGCGGACCGCAGAATCGACAGCACCTCGGCGCCGGATCGCGAGTCCAGGTTGCCGGTGGGCTCATCGCCGAAGATGATGTCCGGCCTGCCGACCAGAGCGCGGGCACAGGCCACGCGCTGCTGCTGGCCTCCGGAGAGCTCGGTGGGCCGGTGGTCCAGGCGCGGGCGCAGGCCGAGTCGGTCGACGACGGTATCGAGCCACTGCTGGTCGGGTTTGCGGCCGGCGATGTCGAGCGGCAGGGTGATGTTCTCCAGCGCGGTGAGCGTGGGCACCAGGTTGAACGCCTGGAAGACGAAACCGATCCGGTCGCGCCGCAGCTCCGTGATCTGCTTATCGCTGAGTGAAGTGAGCTCGGTGCCGCCCACCTGCACTGATCCACTGCTGGCCGTGTCCAGGCCGGCCAGACAGTGCATCAACGTGGACTTGCCGGAGCCCGAGGGCCCCATGATCGCGGTGAACTCGCCCGTGAGGAAGTCGACGGAGACTCCGGCCAACGCGTGCACCACGTTGTCGCCCTCGCCGTAGACCTTGGTCAGATCGACGGCTCGGGCGGCCACCGCGAAAGTAGATTCGGACATGTCATCGAGCTTGCCAGACGCACCGGGTTGCGGCATCGGGGACAATACTGATCCATGCACCTCGAACCCCGCGTCCTCATGCAGCTCTCCGGTCTGCTGGACCTGCGCGAGGGCAAGTTCTTCGCGAGCTGTTTCGGCAACCGCGTCCCCGACGATCTGCTCGCGGCGGTCACCGTGCACGGCGCGGCCACCAACAAGGCGACCGCGGGATTCGCGTCACCGTCGCGGGCACAGTCGGCGATGCCGGTGGAGATCGAGCACTGGGACGACGTGCCACCGCACGATGGCGACTGGGACACCGTGTTGAGCACCACCCTGTGCGTGGACACATCCGGCACCGTCGAGTTGTTCTCGCCCGCCGACGGCGCGGTCGGAGAGATCGTGGAGTTCCCGATGGCCCGCGGCTACTACGTGGTCGAGGCCTGTGCCCGGCATGCCGGCGACGGCGCCGACGAGTGGCGTCTTCGGCTGTGGCACTCCGACGAGGTGGGCCCCGATCTCAAGGAGATCCGGGAGATCGCGCTCCTGGCGCGCTAGACGCCGCTAGGCTCGGGGGCGAATCGGGGTCTGGGGGGACACCATGACTGCTTCTGCATCAGCGCTGTCGGCGTTCCGGGCGGGCGTCGCCGCTCTCGGTATCCAGGTGGGTGAGTTCGAGGCCACACCGCGAGATGCCGCACTGGCTCGACGGGCCTTCGCCGCGGCTACCGCGGCCGATCCGGGAATGGCCGATGCCTGGTTGGGTCGCGCCGCCGCGGGCGAGACCACCGCCGAGGTGCTCGCGGCGCTGCACCGCACCGCCGACGCATTGGGGTCCGCGGCGCGCCGCGCCGGGCTCTCACCGGGTGATCTGGCGGGCACCTTCGCCACCGGGATGTACGTGGACTACCCGCTCCGGGACGCGGCCACCGCGCACGTCGCGTACGCCGCCCGGCTGCTCGCCGACGGTGCGCCCGACGATGCCGAACGTGCCCTCGACGCCGCGGTGAGCTGCCCCATCGAGCGGTATCAGCGCGCGGTCGTCTGTGCCACCGGCCGCCGGTGGGGCGAGGTCCTGACCGCACTGGACGGACTCGGTGGCTGGGACGACGAGGCGCTGGCCGCGGCCGGCCACGCCATCGCCGGCGCCGCGGCGGCGCAGCTCGGCCGGTTCGCCGAGGCGGCGCGGCACCTCACCGCGGCGGCGGCGGGACCGGTGCCGGGCGCCGCGGCGGCGGCGCGGTACTGCCACGGGCTGGTGCTCCGCGAGCAGGGCGACGAGGACGGCGCCCGCGCACTGCTGGAACGAGCGGCACCGTCGTACCCTCCGGCCGAGGCGGCGCTGCGCGACCCGAACCACCGCCTGGTACTCGCTTCCCCCGACGAACCCGTGGCCGAGGACGCGCAGGCCGAGGACTCCGCGGACCTGCTCGCCGAGGCCGCCGCCGAACTCGACCGGCAGGTCGGGCTGCGCGAGGTGAAGGAACAGGTGGCACGGCTGCGCACCACCATGCAGCTGGCCCAGGTGCGCGCCGATCGCGGGCTGTCCAGTGGCGCCCGATCGCTCCACCTGGCATTCACCGGGCCACCGGGCACGGGCAAGACCACGGTGGCCCGGATCGTGGCCCGGATGTATCGCGGGCTGGGGCTGCTGCAGACCGAGAACGTGGTCGAGTGCTCCCGGCGCGATCTGGTGGGGCAGTACCTGGGCGCCACGGCGATCAAGACCAGCGCGGTGATCGACTCCGCGCTCGACGGTGTGCTCTTCATCGACGAGGCGTACACCCTGGTGCAGGACGGGCTGTCGGGCGGTGACGCGTTCGGCCGGGAAGCCGTCGACACGCTTCTGGCCCGCATGGAGAACGACCGCGATCGCCTGGTGGTGATCATCGCCGGATACGACGGCGAGATCGACCGGTTCCTCGGATCGAACGAGGGCCTGGCGTCGCGGTTCGCGCGACGGATCCGGTTCCCCGGCTACTCCCCGGGCGAACTCGCGGAGATCGGCGAGGCCATGGCCAGGGCCCGCGATGCGGTGCTCACGGGCGAGGCCGCAGCCGTTCTGGAGGCTTGCTGTGCGGGCATCACCGACCGGCTCGACCAACTGGGTAACGGCCGCTTCGTGCGCAACGTGATCGAGGCCGCGGAAGAGGAGCGCGAAATGCGGCTCGCGGAGTCCGGGGCAGATCTGGCCGGCCTCGACGAGGCGCAGCTCATGCGGATCGAGGGCGCCGATATGGCGAGAGCCCTCGAAGCGCTGGTAGGTGTGGCGGTCTAGATCGAGGAGGCGACGTTGGCCGCGTACTCGTCGCTGTTCGACGGACCGGTGCCGGTCATCATGACCTCGTCTGCGAGCCGATCCGCGGCCTCGAGGTCGATACCGGTCTCACGCTGGCTGTGGGCGATGAAGATCTCGGCGGAGACGCACGGCTCATCGGCCACGTACACCATGCAGTCGACCGTGATGAGGTCGGTGTCTGCCTTGACGATGTGCGAGCCGAGCCGGGTGCCCACACTCACGATGTCGCCGATCTGCAACGCCCGCAGGTAGTGGAAGGTCTGGCCGGCGTGCAGGATCGCGGACAGGTTGCAGCCCGGGATCGCCTTGCCGACCAGCGCGGACGCGGCCTGCAGCAGCGGCGCACCGAGCATCGTGGCGGGCACGGCGGAGTCTGCGGGAACCACCCGGCTGGCCGCGTAGGGCACGTGCCAGTTACGGGTCGCGCGGGCGAACGAACGCACCGACTCCGAGCCGATCTCATAGGCGTCGGGGAACCAGATCTCCCACTCGTCGGCGATCGACACGGGCATACTCCTCAGTCTTCACCCCCGTCGGCCATACGAGAGGGACGGTACAGATTAACCGCACATCCCGTGCGATCCCAAACTTGAGCCACCCACGTGACAGCAAACACTGTCAGCGAGGTACGTGGGATGTCCGGTTCGGTGACAGCGGGACGACGGCGCATTACCGTCGAAGACATGTGGAGGACGAACTCACTCCGGGTCGCGGTGGTGGGCGCGGGCATCGGCGGGCTCGCCGCCGCCGCGGGCCTGCAGCGCGCCGGTGCCGAGGTGATCGTCCTGGAGCAGGCCGCGCGCTTCCTCCCCCGCGGTTCGGGATTGTCGCTGTTCGACAATGGTTTCACCGCGCTGCGATCGCTGGGGTTGGAGGAACGGGTACGGGCCGTGACGGCGGACGGTCCGCCCGAGATCCCCGTGGGCACGCGGACGGTCGACGGTACGCGGGTGAGCACCTTCCGCCCCGAGACCGCGGCCGGATTGCGGGTGATCGACCGCACCGAGCTCCACCAGGCGCTGCTGGGCGCGCTGGTACCGGACACCGTGCGTCCCGGTATCCGGGTCGAGGGCGTCAACCGGGACACCGTCGACCTCGGACCGAGCGGCCTGCTGTCGTACGCACATGTGATCGTGGGCGCCGACGGCATCCGGAGCCGGGTCCGGGGCAGCTATGCGGGTGACCCGGGTGCGGCGTACTGCGGGTACGGGGCATGGCGGGGCATCACCGCCGCACCGGTGGCGCTCGAGGACGCGGGTGAGACCTTCGGCCGGGGCGAGCGCTTCGGTTACGTGCCTCTGCGGGACGGGCGGGTGTACTGGTTCGCGGTGCGTCCCTCCACCGCGGACGACGAGCCGGAGCCCGGCGAGCTGCTGGAGCGGTTCGGGCAGTGGCACGATCCGATACCGGAGCTGATCACGGCCACCGAAACGAAGCGGATCGGTTATCAACCCATCGAGCGACTCGCGCGCCCGCTGCGCACCTTCTCTCGCGGGCAGGCGGCGCTGGTGGGTGATGCAGCGCACGCCATGCCTCCGACCCTGGGGCAGGGCGCGAACCTGGCGCTGGAGGATGCGGCCGTCCTGGTGTCGGTGCTGAGGCCGCTGGCGACGGATCCGGACCCGCGGGCGGTGCCTGCGGCGTTGACCAGCTATGACAAGCAGCGCAGGCGGCGCACCCAGCGGATCGCGCGGCAGGCTCATCTGCTCGGTGCCGCGGGGCAGTGGCCCAACCCGCTGGTCGCCTTCGGCCGCGATCTGGCCTTCCGGTTCGCCCCGGACGGGCTCATGGACTGGGGTATGCGCCGGGTCCAGCAGTGGACGCCGCCCACGTGAGGCAGTGGGCCGATTCCACCGCCGGCCTGGTACGGCTACCGTCGGGCACCCTGGTGCGCGGTCGTAGCCTGCGCGCCGGTGCACCCGCGGACGCAGCGACCGTGACCCTCGCTCTTACCTGGCTGCCTCCCGAGTCCGCACCGGGCAGGATCCTGTGGGTGCGCACCCCGGATTTCGGGGTACCGCTGGCTCCGGGCGCCGCGAGGCGCCGGATCGCGCAGGCACACGAGTTGCTCTCCACCGAGCGGGTCGAGGTGGTGTGCGGAGGCGGGATCGGCAGAACGGGAACGGGTCTCGCCGCGCTCGCGATTCTCGACGGACTCTCACCTGCCGATGCCGTGGAGTTCGTTCGTGCGGAGTACCACCCGCGTGCGGTCGAGACACCGTGGCAGCGGTGGTTCCTCCGCACTTTTCGGCGCTGATTCGCGGTCGAGCACGTGGCCTTCTCCCGCCAGAAGCGGCCCACGACTCCGTGGATTCGCATATACGGGCGGTGGGGCGTCGAGGGTGGATGCGATACCCCGAGACTACCCAAATATACCTATTCACTTGACCTTTCAAATCGAAAACTTGTCAGTGGGTGGTCGTAGTGTTCGAGTATGGAAGAGGAAGATATCGGCACGGCTTCGGGGGCTGGCGGTGAGGTGATCGCCGGACTGTCCGCGTTGGAGCGGTTACGGGCGCGGGTGGTGTTCGATCAGTACCGGCTGATCGTCGAGCTGCTGCGGGCGCGGGTGTGTGAGCGGATCGCCGCCGGTGCGGCGCAGGATCGCTGGGAGGCCGGCGTAGCGTCGGAGGTGGCGCTCGCGTTGCGAGTCTCGACCAACCGGGCCACGGCGATGCTGTCCCGGGCGAAAGTCTTGGCGCGGGATCTGCCCGCCACCTTCGCGCGGCTGCGCGAGGGTGATGTGTCACCGGAAGCGGTGGAGGTGATCGTCGCCGGTGTCTCCCATCTGGAACCCCGCCTGAAGACCGAGGCCGATACCGCACTGTGCGGCGAGAACTTCGCCGCGGGTGGCCTGGGCCTGAAGCGCTTGCAGGACACGGTCAAGCAGGTCGCATACCGGCTGGATGCACAAGCCACGGTAGACCGAGTCGCTTTGGCCGCCAAGGATCGTCGGGTCACGGTCCGTCCGGCGCCGGATTGCATGGCGCGGGTATCGATCCTGCTACCGGTCGCACAGGCCGTCGGCGTGTACGCCGCACTGAAGACGGCGGCCGATGCCGTGTTCGGTGTGCCGGGTGAGCCGCGCAGTCGTGGGCAGATCATGGCTGATACCGCGTTCGCGCGGATCACCGGCCGCGAGGCGGCAGAAGGGCAACCGGTGACGGTGAACCTGACCGTCCCTGCCTCTGTTCTGCTGGGCGATCAGCCTGGCGCCGCGCACCTCTCCGGCGGTGGAACGCTGCCGGGGGAGATCGCCCGCCATCTGGTGGGGCGGGCGGCCGAGCAGGCGATCGCGTGGGTCAAACGCCTCTACGTGCAGCCGGAATCGGGTGCTGTGGTCGGGTTGGATTCGCGGTCGCGGTTGTTTCCTCGCGGGTTGGCGGAGGTGATCGCGGCGCGGGATCGGTACTGCCGCACCCCGTACTGCGACGCCCCGATCGCACACACCGACCACATCGCCCCGCACGCGCACGGCGGCCCCACCAGCCTGGCGAACGGGCAGGGGCTGTGCGCGGCGTGCAACTACGCCAAGGAAGCAGCGGGGTGGTCCAGCCGCACCGTCGACGACGAGACCGGCCGGCACACCGTCGAAACTCATACCCCGACAGGGCATGTGCACCGTTCCACTGCACCGCCCCAGGCGGCGTGAGGTCAGGGCCGGGGATGCAACCCGCCCGCGATAGCGATCGAGGTGCCGGTGCTGTACGAGGAACGCGGGGAGAGCAGGAAGGCGACGGTATCGGCCACCTCTGCCGTGGTACCGGCGCGGCCCCAGGGGATTCCGCGGCGCTCGGCCTCTCCGGCGAGCCAATCCTGATAGTCGAGTCCACTCCCGGACGCGGCATGGCGTTCGCGCTGCCGAGGGGTGTCGATCATCCCGATATCGACGGAGACCACGCGGATCCGGTCGCCGGCGAGGTGCCGGCTCAGCGTGGTGGCGTACGAGGCGAGGGCCGCCCGGGCGGCGCTCACGGGCGCCATCATCGGGTCCGGGTGGTGCGCGCTCACCGCGTTGAGGAGCACGATCGCGGGCGCGTCCGTGCGCCGCATGTGTGGCAGTGCGGCATCGATCAGGTTCTTGGCGTGCGTGATCCGCTGGTCGAACTGATCGTGCCACACGTCGAGCGGAGCGTCGGGACCGGCGATGAGTCCCTGTCCCGCGTTCGCGACCACTCCGTCGACCCGGCCGAACCGCTCCGCGCAGCGATCGACGAAGGCGCGCACCTGCCCGGCGTCGGCGGCCTCGGCCGCCCCGATCAGCTGCCGCGAATCGTCCACCTCGTCGGCGACGCGGCGCGCATAGCCACCGACGCACGCACCTTCGGCGAGCAGCGTCTGCACCACCGCCGCTCCGATGCCGCGGGTAGCGCCGGAGACCAGGAACACCCTGCCGTCGATCCGGAGGTCCATACCTCCATAGTGCACCTCGCCTCGATGACACGCTCGGACCCTCGTTGATCGCGACGCTCGAAGCCGGCCGCGACCTGCGGTGATAGCGAACGGGTATCACCATCTCGCCGCACCACACCTCGACGGCGTACTCGACACATGATCTTCTCGATCCATGCCTTCCATTCCGATGCGCTCCCTGATCGCGGCAGTACTGACCGCCGCGGTTATGACCGGCTGTTCTGCACAGCCGGCGGAACACCCGAATCAGTCACCTAGCGCAGCCCCCGATCAGGTGAGCACCACCGCGCGCTCTGTGATCACGGAACTACGTCGGGCACATGCTATTCCAGGCATCGCCGTCGCGGTGGTCCTGGGTGCGCGGACCACCGTCGTCACGGACGGCACGCTCGGCGCGGAGGATTCCCGTGCCGTCGGACCGGACACCCTGTTCGAGATCGGCTCGGTGAGCAAGATCTACACCGCGCTGTTGGGTGCTACCGCCGAAGCCGACGGGCGGATATCACTGCAGGACAGCCCCGCCCGGTTCCTACCCTGGCTGCGCGGAACTCCGCTAGCCGGCGTGACACTCGATCAGCTCGGCACGTATACCGCAGGCGAGTTCCCACTTCAGTTTCCACCGTCGGTGACCGACGAGACTTCGATGCGCGACTATTTCACTACCTGGCGCCCGACCGCACCGGCGGGCACCACTCGCCGGTACGCCAATCCCAGCATCGGGCTGTTCGGCCTGTCCGCCGCCGCTGCGTACGGGATGGACTACCCGGTTGCGCTGCGAGAGCGAGTACTCACACCACTGGACCTGCGCGACACCTACATCTCCATCCCCGACTCAGCGGCCGATCGGTACGCATGGGGCCGCACTTCCGATTCGCCGCGGGTCCGGCTCTCCCCCCGTCCACTCGACGCCGAGGCCTACGGCGTCAAGACCACGCCGAGCGACCTCGCGGCGTTCACCGCCGCGTTCATGAATCCGACCACACCCCCGGCGATCCGGTCGGCCATGCAACCGCGATACGAGGTGTCGCCGATGCGACAGTCACTCGGATGGGAGGGCATCGCGAGCCCTGCGACCCGGAAACGAGTGCAGGACGCCAACGCCGCTGGCATCACGGGCGCGAGTAGGCCCGTCACCCCGACTGGCCCCGAGCCCTCGTGTCTGCTCAACAAGACGGGTTCCACCAAGGGATTCGGCACCTACGTGCTACTGCACCCGGGATCGCGAACCGGCGTCGCGCTTCTCGCGAACCGCAACATCCCGATTCCCGACCGGATCGACGCCGCCTTCGACATCCTGTCCGCTGCCGTACCGAACCTGTCCTGTTCGCCACAGCGCACGCCTCGCTGACGGCCCCCGCCTTCCTCGCGCGCGAGGGATGTCGGCGACCTCCGTCGGGTACCCGCACGCCCCCAGGGGATTCCACGCCGCACGGCTTCGTCCACGAGCCACTCGTCGTACTCGATCGGGCTCTGCGAAGCGGTATGGCGTGCGCGTTGCCTGTCGGTGTCGATCATTCCGAGGTCGACGGACACCACCCGGATCCGGTCCGGAGCGAGGTGATGACTCAGCGTGGCCGCATACGACGCGAGTGCGGCGCGGGCCGCGCTGACCGGCGCCATCTCCGGATCAGGGTGATGTGCACTCACTGCATTGAGCAGCACGATCACGGGCGCGTCCGTGCGCCGCATGTGTGGCAGTGCGGCATCGATCAGGTTCTTGGCGTGCGTGATCCGCTGGTCGAACTGATCGTGCCACACGTCGAGCGGAGCGTCGGGACCGGCGATGAGTCCCTGTCCCGCGTTCGCGACCACTCCGTCGACCCGGCCGAACCGCTCCGCGCAGCGATCGACGAAGGCGCGCACCTGCCCGGCATCGGCGGCCTCGGCCGCCCCGATCAGCTGCCGCGAATCGTCCACCTCGTCGGCGACGCGGCGCGCATAGCCACCGACGCACGCACCTTCGGCGAGCAGCGTTCGCACCACCGCCGCCCCGATGCCGCGGGTAGCGCCGGAGACCAGGAACACCCTGCCGTCGATCCGGAGGTCCATACCTCCATAGTGCACCTCGACGTTCCTGTTCCGTCCGGTGTTCGCGCATCGGGAACGTTGATCCCGAGCATCCATTATTCGGGAGCAGTGGGTGCACTGTTCCGGCTCATCGTCAATCACGATGGACGTATGCCCGAACCTTCCGACGTCACCTCCATCAACTGGCACGAGCGAGCCTCAACGATCAAACTTCCGACCACCTCCTTCATCGACGGTCGTAGTACTCCAGCACTGTCGCGGGAGAGCTTCGATGTCGTCAACCCGGCCACTGACCAGGTGCTCACCGCCGTATCGGCGGGCGGCGCAGACGACATCGACGCGGCCGTGAAAGCCGCGCGGCGGGCGTTCGACGACGGGCGGTGGAATGGACTGAGCCCCACCGAACGCGGAGAGCGTCTCATCCGCTTCGCCGATCTCCTCCTCGAGAACATCGAAGAGCTTGCGCTCCTTGTCACATTGGAGATGGGGAAGGTCATCCGCGATTCCTACACGGTGGAGGTCCCCGGGGCGGCTGCCGTGTTCCGGTACTACGGCGAAGTGATCGACAAGATTCCAGGTGAGCTCCCACCCACGGCAGACGGTAGCGTCGCCATGGTTCGACGGATCCCGGTGGGTGTCGTCGGCGCCGTCGTGCCGTGGAACTTCCCGCTCGACATCGCTGCCTGGAAAGTCGCGCCGGCCCTGGCGGCCGGGAACTCGGTAGTGCTCAAACCGGCCGAGGAGTCGCCGTTGTCGGCACTGCGGATGGCCGAAATCGCCACGGAAGCAGGTATCCCCGACGGGGTCTTCAACGTGGTGCCCGGGCTGGGGACGACCGCGGGTCGCGCCCTCGGCGTGCATCCCGGCGTTCAGTGCTTGGCGTTCACCGGATCCACCGAAGTGGGAAAGAAGTTCCTCGCCTACAGCGCGGAATCCAACATGAAGCAGGTGTGGCTCGAATGCGGCGGCAAGAGCCCTAACATCGTCTTCGCCGATTACGACGATCTCGATCGAGCAGCGGAGATGACTTGCTTCGGCATCTTCGGCAATCAGGGAGAGGTGTGCTCCGCCAACAGTCGCCTGCTGGTCCAGCGCACTATCGCCGAGGAATTCCTCACGAAGGTGGTCGAGCAAGCCGCCACGTACCGCCCCGGCGATCCGCTTGATCCCGATTCGATCACCGGCGCCATGGTCTCCGAAAAGCACCTTGACCGTGTCCTCGCCGCCTGCTCGCAAGCAGGTTCCGATGGTCGAACACTACTGGGCGGGAAACGAATCGAAGGTCCAGGATACTTCATGGAGCCAACCGTGGTGGTCGATCTTCCCCTCGATGCAGCCGCCATGACCGATGAGATCTTCGGCCCGGTGCTATCGGTCGCAGTGTTCGACGACGAAGCAGAGGCGGTCGCGATCGCCAATGACACCGCGTACGGACTCGCTGGTTCGGTATGGACGTCGAGCCTCGATCGCGCGCTGAGAGTGTCGGATGCGCTCCACGCCGGCACGGTTTCGGTGAACACGGTCGATGCACTGTCCCCCGGCACCCCGTTCGGCGGATTCGGGGAGTCGGGATTCGGATCCGATCTCTCGGTGCACGCGCTCGACAAGTTCACCGGCCTGAAGACCACCTGGATCGCGCGGCACGCGCGCTAGGTGCCCGAGGATCGTTCCCGAGAATGTTCCCAGCACTGCGGTATCGCCCCGGATTCAGGAACGATCGGTCGCGATCGACCCGCCGCGGACGGCGCGGTCACGACGACCCACGAGGTATCCAGCGACCGCGATGACTGTCAGGATTCCCAGCGTGCCGATGGCGAAGGCCTCGAACCGCGTTCGCGATACACCCCACTGCGCCAGGAAGTCGTAGTCAAGGCCGAGCACGACTTCGAGTGTGCCCGGGAAGACCGCGACCCACGCACCGAGAGCGGCCCAGAAGGTGGCCACTCCCGTCGCCAGTGCCATCGCGACTCTCCCGCCAGGGACGGCGTACGGACGTGGTACTTCGGCATGCGAGAAACGCAGTCGGAATGCCGCTGGAAAGACGAACAGGTACGCGATCAGGGAGGTCGAGATGGTGATACTCAGGACTACTCCGAACGTGGCGGCGCTGTCGCCGCTGGAGAAGACCACACTCGCGGACATGAACACCAGAGCGATCGCGCCGGTGAAGCCCCCGACTCTCCGTGGCGTATCCGTGGATTGGTCGAATTTGCCGAAGTACGGGAAGAACGCGCCGTCGCGAGCAGCCACGGCGAGCGCACGATTCGCCGCAGTTGCCCATGTGGCACCGGTGATCCCGAGACTGAGGATGAAGGCGATAACCGCCATCTTCACCAAAATCGGTGCCACGGGACCATATACGGCGAAGACGGTGTGCACTGCGGCCATGAACCCGCCGATTCCGGTGATCTGGTCGGGGGGAAGAACCAGCAGCAGAGCGAAGACCGGTAGTGCGTAGACCAGCACCCCGACGATCCCACCGGTCGCGATTCCGCGCGGAACATCGCGCTGGGGGTTCTGCAACTCGCCGCCCGCCTGGCTCGGCACCTCGAACCCGACCAGCGAGAACAGCAACAAGGGGACCAAACCCAGAAAACCCATGAGGGTCGGAGACCAACTGACTGATCCGAATCCGTTGAATCCGTCGCTAATTCCGTAGATGACCGTGGTCAGGAGGAAGAGGGCCGCCAGACTGAGCTTGAGATACGTCCCCACTCTGAACACCAACCGAGCACGCCGCATGGACAATAGCGTCACCCACACCGAAGAGCAGACGAACAGAGTCTTGAACGCGAAGTCGCCGATCGTCCCCACCGTCAGTGGTGAAATGAACGTGTTCCATGCTTCCGCGCTGATGAAGGCGAGTGATCCACCGATCCACAGCGGGTTGATCGACCAGTACAAGACGGTGGCGATAGAGCCGGAGAGCCTGCCGAAGGCCCGCCGAACCCACTCGTACAATCCACCCTCGTCCGGAAATGCGCTCCCGAGTTCGGCTGTCACCAGCCCGTACGGCACCATCCACAGCACCGCGAGAACCATCAGCCGGGCCTGCTGCACGGGTAGGTGACATCTGATCTGTGGTGCCGAGGGGTGCCGCTGGAAGGATGTGCACTGTGCCTAAGCCGTATCCGAAGGAGTTCCGCGACGATGTGGTCCGTGTCGCGCGTAATCGTGAGCCGGGAGTCCGTCTCAAGCAGATCGCTGCCGACTTCGGCATTAGCGAGTCGTGCCTGATGAACTGGGTGAAGACCGCCGATGTCGAGGCCGGCTCCAAGTCCGGGAGCAGTGCGGCGCAGTCGGCGACCGAGAGGCAAATGCGTAAGCGGATTCGGCTCCTTGAGCAGGAGAATGAGGTCCTGCGTCGTGCGGCTGCGTATCTGTCGCAGGCGAACCTGCCGGGAAAATGATGTACCCGCTCGTGAAAGAGCTCGCCGACGACGGTGTTCCCGTCACGGTGTCGTGCCGGGTTTTGAAGCTCTCCCGTCAGCCTTACTACCGTTGGCTCGCCGCCCCGGTCCCCGCGACGGAGCTGGTCGAGGCGTATCGCGCGAACGCCCTGTTCGACGCCAGCGTTGATGATCCGGAGTTCGGTCACCGGTTACTCGCAGACGAGGCCCGCGCTGCCGGTGAGCCTATGGCGGACCGCACTGCGTGGCGGATCTGCCGCGACAACCGGTGGTGGAGCGTCTTCGGAAAGAAACGCTCGAGCAAGGGCGGCAAACCCGGGCCCGCGGTCCACGACGATCTATGCACCGTCACCGACGAGCACGGCAGGACTCGTCACCGGTTCACCGCAGATGCACCGAATCGGTTGTGGCTCACAGATATCACTGAACACAGGGCTCGGGAAGGGAAGCTGTATCTGTGTGCGATCAAAGATGCCTACTCCGGGCGGATCGTCGGCTACTCCGTCGACTCGAGGATGAAGGCCCGGCTCGCCGTCAACGCCCTCAACAACGCTGTCGCGATGCGCGGTGATGTCACCGGATGCATAGTTCATAGTGACAGAGGATCGCAATTCCGGAGCCGAAAATTCCGACGTGCCTTGGAATATCACGGACTACGCGGATCAATGGGCCGAGTCGCCTCCTGCGGCGACAATGCCGCGATGGAGTCGTTCTTCAGCCTGCTGCAGAACAACGTCCTCGACCGCCACTGCTGGGCCACCCGGCAGGAACTGCGGACCGCGATCATCACCTGGATCGAACGGACCTACCACCGCCGGCGCCGACAACGCCGCCTTGGACGATTGACACCCATCGCATTCGAGTCCACCATGAACCCGGCCGCGCCACACGCGGCCTGACCAACTTGTCACCTACCCGTGCAGCAGGCCCGCCAGGTGAATGTTTGACCACCGAAGCTGGAGATCTGGCCCACCATGTCGAGACTGATCAACGCGGACAGAATCATCACGGCGACGTCGAACCTGCGCAGCGAATGCCGCAGCCGCAGCGGCTCACCGTCCGCCGCCGATCTCGGAGGATCCTTCTGCACAGGGGGATTCGTTCCCATGGTCGCCAGCTCCTGTCGATGGCCTTCGGAGGTTTCATCAAGCCTGCGACCTCGAAGACCCTCTGTACAGTCGTTGTTTTCTAGCTTTAAGATCGATTCAATCGAACTTGCGAGGTGCTCCGTGGCCGACTACACGCTCCGACAACTGGAATACTTCGTGGCCGTGGCGGAGGCCAACAGCATCACGCGTGCAGCGGCGGCGGTCCACCTGTCGCAATCGGCCATGTCCACTGCGTTGGCTGATCTCGAAGGCGCGCTCGGGGTACAACTGGTGGTCCGGCATCACGCCAAGGGCATCACCCTGACCCCGGCTGGACGCGAGTTGGTGGTCGCGAGCCGCCAATTGCTGGCCTCCGCAGCCGATCTCCGATCCGCAGCCCAAGGACTCGGCAGCTCGCTGAGCGGCACACTCTCGGTGGGGTGCTTCCAGGTAGTCGCGCCGTATGTGTTGCCGACGCTGTTGTCCGTGGCGTCACAGAAGCTTCCGAGACTGGAGCTGAGAACGACCGAGGTCGACCTCGCAGATCTCGCGGAGGGCGTAGCCGACGGGACGTTCGAGCTGGGAATCGGCTACGACCTGGTGGACGACCCCCGCCTCAAACGTTGGCCGCTTCGCACGATCTCTCCTCACGTCCTGGTATCAGGGTCACATCCGTTGGCCCAGAACGCCAGCGTGCACTTGTCGGAGCTCGCGGACGAGCCCATGGCACTGCTCGATCTGCCGCACAGCCGGGACTACTTCCGGCGCATCTTCGCTGCCGCAGGGGTCGAACCGAACGTCCGCTATCGGTCGACGACGGTCGAGACCTGCCGCGCCCTCGTAGGGCGTGGTCTGGCCTACACGGTTCTGAACTTCCAGTCGGCGGTTCCCATGGCCCTCGACGGACATCCCGTCGCAAGCGTTCCCATTGCGGATGCATCGCCAGCGCTGACGATGGTGCTGCTCAATGCGGTGGCGGCGAAACCCACCCGCCGAGCGACAGTCGTAGCCGAGCTCTGCAGGGACCTGTTCGGCAGCGAGGGGGCGTAGCCGGACGCGGCTGTCCGCGATCGTCCCACCGTCAAGACGAAGATGCCGGCCGTGGGAAGACGGGTTCGATCGTGAGTTGCGTGACCTCGCGCCGGAATGGCACCGGAGCGTCACCGAGCGGTGCATCGAGCTCCTCCGCGAACCGGTGCCCGGACCACACCGCCGCCGCGATCGTTCCGGGCGCCCATGCGTCGCCAACACCGCGCACACTCTGAACTCCCGCATCCGACCACTCGCTCGCCCGGTCATGCAGGGCCGTATACAGATCGTCGTGCGGAAGGCGAGCGGTGACGAGAACCACGGAATCCGCATCGATCCACCCCGTACGACCGGTGAACCTGCACGCCGTGACGACGCCGTCCACCATGACGGTCGATACCGCAGTATCGGTGCGCACTTCGACTCCCGCTTCGATGATCCGCTTGCGGATCCGATGAGCTTCCATCGTGTTCGTCGTCCACTGCGAGACCTGCGGAACCGGCGTCACCAAGGTCACCACGAACCCCTCACTGGCCAGGAGTTCGGCGATGACGGCGCCGAGGTAGTAGTGATCGTCGTCGAACAGAACCACTCGGTGGCCCTGCGGACGCGCACCCGCGATGATGTCGTCAGGAGTGAGAACGTCGACACCGGGCTCGATATCGATCGGTCGAGTATGCCAGCGCCCCACCCCATCCCGCCGCCACGAGGCACCGGTCGCCACCACGACGTGATCGAATCCGACGTCCAGGACGTCGTCGGCATTCATCGCCGACTCGCGGTAGAGCTCGACGTTGTCGAGTCGGGCGATCTGATGTAGGCGGTAGTCGATCACGCGGATCCACGCTGACAAGCCCGGAAGTTTCGATTCCCCTACCACCCGGCCACCGAGAATCCGGCTCGCCTCTGTCACCGTCACCGGGTACCCACGATTTCCCAGTGCTCGGGCCGCCTCTAATCCGGCGGGGCCGGCGCCGATGACGAGGACCGACGACGACGATCGCTTGGGAGCGATGGACTCGGGGTGCCATCCGCGACGGAACTCTTCCCCCATGGTGGGGTTCTGCGTGCAGCGGATCGGCGACATGGTGAAGTCGCCCGAGACGCAGATGTTGCAGCCGATGCACTCGCGGATGTCGTCGAGGTCACCCCGCTCGATCTTGTTCGGCATGAACGGATCGGCGATCGACGGGCGCGCGGCACCGATGAGGTCGAGGATGCCGCTGGTGACATGGCGCACCATCGTGTCGGGTGAGGTGAATCGCCCCACGCCGACCACTGGTTTGGATGTGAGGTCCCGGAGGCCGGTAACGAACGGCTCCTGCTCCCCCTCTGGACCGAATCGAGAGGTGACGGAGTCATCTTCCCAGCTGCCGAGCACCAGATCCCACAGGTCGGGGAGTTCGCCGATGAGACCGAACACGTCCTCCATCTCAGCGCGGGTGATCCCTTCGTCTCCGAGCAACTCGTCGACCGAGATCCTGCACGCCACAGCGGCCTTCCCCTCGACGATCTCGCGAGTGTCCTCCAGTATCTCGCGGATCAGCCGGACCCGGTTCTCCAGGCTTCCGCCGTATTCATCGGAACGGTTGTTGTATCTGCGTGACAGAAAGTGGTGTAGGCCGCCTATCGCGTGCCCGGCGTAGACGTAGACGATGTCGTAGCCAGCCTGGAGCGATCGGCGGACCGAATCCGCGTGCCAACGGCGCATATCAGCGATATCGGCCTTCGTCATCGCCCTGGCCTGCACGGGATCTAGATTCCACGAGACCACCGGGAGGTGCTGCGGCGCCAACGGCGTCTCCCGACTGATCAGGTTCGGGCTGTTCAGACCGTTGTGAGCCAGTTCGATTCCGGCCAATGCCCCACCTTCGTGGATCTGCTCCGCGATTCGCGCGATCGCCGGTAGGTCATGGTCGTCCCAGAGGCGTAGTTCGATGAAAGGCCCGATGTCGGATGTCGGATGGATCTCGACCTGTTCGGTGCACACCACGGCCCACCCGCCCTCGGCTTTGACACGGCGCATCGCCGCCTCACCGGACGGGTCTCGATATCCCATGCCATTGCAATGCGGCACCTGGAAGAAACGGTTGCGTGCCGTGACGGGTCCGATCCGAACCGGCTCGAACAGGATGTCATAACGAGGGTCGCGCATGGACTTTCCTCCGTCGGGGATGATCAGCGAGCTGATCGACGTGTATCGGCTGTGTGGAACTACGGCTGACTCAAACGGACTCCAGTCGCCGCCGGATAGAGGACCGGGTCGCGGCGTCGACCACTGTCCCGGCGAGTGCGACGGCACCCTGAGCGACCGCTGTACCGGCCGCCGCAGAGAGCGTGGCGGCGGCGAACTCGGGCTGGTGATTGACCGCGGGGAGTGAGTCGATCCCGATGTACGGGTGTATAGCCGGCAAGGCCTGTGAGACGTTTCCCATGTCGGTGGAAGCGCGCGCCATCATCGCGTCGCCCCCATCGTCGAATCGCCGGCCGATCGCACGAGCCCGAGACTGACAACAGGCCAACAACTGCTCATCGGTTCGGAATTCGGCGTAGGGCTTGGATTCTGGCGACACGGTGAGTTCGGCCCCGGTGGCCCATGCCCCTGCTTCGAAACAGCGCATGACTCTCGGCTCGATCGATTCCAGTTCTGCCAGGGTCTCGGCGCGAACGTACCATCGGCCCTCGGTGTGCTCAGCGATCGAGTTCGGCGCCTCGCCGGCGTGAGTCACCACGCCGTGCACCCGCACAGATGACGGGAGTTGTTGGCGGAGCAATCCGATCGCAACCTGAGCCACGGTGAAGGCATCAGCGGCATTGACACCGCGATCCGGGTATGCGGCGGCGTGCGCCGCCTTTCCTCGGTAGTCGATATGACTGTGCGACACCGCGAAAGGCTTGGCACGCGCAACATCGACCGGCCCTGGGTGCACCATGGCCGCCGCATGCTGACCGGCGAATGCTCCTCTTTCGAGCAACTCGATCTTGCCGCCACCGCCCTCTTCGGCCGGCGTGCCCAGCACTGTGAGCGTCAGGCCCAGATCATCCACCAGCGGGGCCAGCGAAATCGCTGCACCGACTGTGATCGCTGAAATCAGGTTGTGCCCACAGGCATGGCCGAGTCCCGGCAGTGCGTCGTACTCCGCACAGAGGGCGAAATGCAGTCCCCCGGTGCCGATTGTCGCCGCGAAGGCGGTATCCACACCGACATAGCGCTCGGTCACCTCGAAGCCGTGGTCCGACAACTGTGCGGCAACACGTCGCGCAGAACGCACTTCCTCCCAGGCGACTTCCGGGTGGTCGAACAGATCACGCGCCAGGTCGAGTAGGTTCGGATGCACTCCGGCGACGACGGACTCAATGGCCTCGTCCAGCGAGGTCATAGATCCCCCTCAACGCCGTACGACGGGGCACGGGTGGGATCGAGAGCCCGAAGCCGGTAGTCGCCTTTCTGGGGCTCCCAGATCCGCCACAGCCGTTTCAATTCCGATATCGGGTCGTCGGCATCGTCGATACGCAGATCCGTCACGGGCCAGGCCACATCCTCGACCACCATCAGACCTGCGGAGCGAACCGGCCCCGCCTCGCCGCCCGCGCCGAGTGCTGCGCTCAGTCCATCCAGCAGCCGGACTTCGAAAGCTGGTGCGGAGCTGTGCCGATAACCCGCCAGCATCTCCCTCACCACCGCCTCATCCGCCAGGAGATTGCCTGCGGCCACGGCCTGCTCTCCGACGGCATGCCCGTGAACCCCGAGACTTCGGGCGCCCGAGTGAACTGCTGTCCTACCGCGGGCATCGACAATCGTCACTTGGCGATAGGCGGGAAACTCTTCCCGCGCCAGAGCCCACTCCAGTGCGGAACGGGCATCAGCGCCTCCGGCGAGTGAACCTAGAACCATGGTCCCCAAGCCGGGATTGGTCACGTTCTGCGATGCGACGACGCCGGTCCCGGCCCGAATGTGGGCACACCGGGACGCCACCGCGGGACTCGACGAGGCGATGAGGGCCTGCTGCACGGGTAGGTGACAAGTTGGTCAGGCCGCGTGTGGCGCGGCCGGGTTCATGGTGGACTCGAATGCGATGGGTGTCAATCGTCCAAGGCGGCGTTGTCGGCGCCGGCGGTGGTAGGTCCGTTCGATCCAGGTGATGATCGCGGTCCGCAGTTCCTGCCGGGTGGCCCAGCAGTGGCGGTCGAGGACGTTGTTCTGCAGCAGGCTGAAGAACGACTCCATCGCGGCATTGTCGCCGCAGGAGGCGACTCGGCCCATTGATCCGCGTAGTCCGTGATATTCCAAGGCACGTCGGAATTTTCGGCTCCGGAATTGCGATCCTCTGTCACTATGAACTATGCATCCGGTGACATCACCGCGCATCGCGACAGCGTTGTTGAGGGCGTTGACGGCGAGCCGGGCCTTCATCCTCGAGTCGACGGAGTAGCCGACGATCCGCCCGGAGTAGGCATCTTTGATCGCACACAGATACAGCTTCCCTTCCCGAGCCCTGTGTTCAGTGATATCTGTGAGCCACAACCGATTCGGTGCATCTGCGGTGAACCGGTGACGAGTCCTGCCGTGCTCGTCGGTGACGGTGCATAGATCGTCGTGGACCGCGGGCCCGGGTTTGCCGCCCTTGCTCGAGCGTTTCTTTCCGAAGACGCTCCACCACCGGTTGTCGCGGCAGATCCGCCACGCAGTGCGGTCCGCCATAGGCTCACCGGCAGCGCGGGCCTCGTCTGCGAGTAACCGGTGACCGAACTCCGGATCATCAACGCTGGCGTCGAACAGGGCGTTCGCGCGATACGCCTCGACCAGCTCCGTCGCGGGGACCGGGGCGGCGAGCCAACGGTAGTAAGGCTGACGGGAGAGCTTCAAAACCCGGCACGACACCGTGACGGGAACACCGTCGTCGGCGAGCTCTTTCACGAGCGGGTACATCATTTTCCCGGCAGGTTCGCCTGCGACAGATACGCAGCCGCACGACGCAGGACCTCATTCTCCTGCTCAAGGAGCCGAATCCGCTTACGCATTTGCCTCTCGGTCGCCGACTGCGCCGCACTGCTCCCGGACTTGGAGCCGGCCTCGACATCGGCGGTCTTCACCCAGTTCATCAGGCACGACTCGCTAATGCCGAAGTCGGCAGCGATCTGCTTGAGACGGACTCCCGGCTCACGATTACGCGCGACACGGACCACATCGTCGCGGAACTCCTTCGGATACGGCTTAGGCACAGTGCACATCCTTCCAGCGGCACCCCTCGGCACCACAGATCAGATGTCACCTACCCGTGCAGCAGGCCCTGATGATGCCGAAGGCCCCACTGTGCGGATCACGCGCTACCAACGACAGTGTCACCGGGCCACACCCTCTGGCGCGCTCAGCACCGCGACCGCATCGATCTCCACGAGCCACTCGGGGCGGGCGAGCGCATCGACGACCAGTCCGGTGGACACCGGGTACACACCCGCGAGCCATTCCCCCATCACCCGGTACACCACCTCGCGATAGCGCACATCCGTGAGATAGACGGTGACCTTCACGATGTCTCTCAGTGAGCTTCCCGCCTCCTCCAGCAGCTGAGAGATATTCCTCATCGCCTGATGCGCTTGGACCTTCACGTCTCCTACTCCGACGGATTCCCGCGTATCCAAGTCTTGACCGATCTGGCCGCGAAGGTAGACGACACCTCCGGCCACCACCGCCTGACACAGGTCGTTGTCGAGATTCTGTTCCGGATAGGTGTCTCTCGTATTGAACGGGCGGATACGACGATGGGTGGGTCTCGCGGCGGGAGTGTTCATGGTCGGGCTCCTTGAGCGGATCGGTCGTTCCGGTCTGCGCCCCGCTCACTGCGCGCACACTCCGAACCGGTGTATCGCAGATACCCCTGCTGGATGGCGATCTGGTCCGCAAGGTGTCTGGCGTCGTGCCACACGCCCCAGATGAAGCTGGAACCACGCCGTGAAAGCCAAGGAAGTCCGAGGAAGTAGATCCCCGGCTCAGTGCAGACACCTCGCTGGTGCTCGGGTCGACCGCGATCGTCGAATACGTCCACCTTGAGCCAACCGAAGTCATTCGCGAAGCCCGTTGCCCACACCACCGATCGAATGTCCTCCGCGGCAAGATCCACTTCTCGCACCGGATCGAGCATGCATTCCGGGTCCGGGAGGGAAGTCCTGGCCTGCGGGTCTTCTGGCAGATCGAGCCCGTTCCGCAGAACGTAGTCGTCGGCTTCATCGAGCATCGATAGATAGCTGGCATCGCCTGCTTCGATGTTCGCTCGAAGATCATCCGAGAAACGCAACGCACCACGCTCGAAACGCTCTGCGCGTCCGAGCAACGTGATGCCGTCGGCGGCGAGTGCGCGGAAGTCGACTGTGCGTCCCCCGTTCGCCCCGCTGACGGCGATCGTCACATGTTCAGCACCGGCAGGTGGCGTAGCAGCATCCCATTGACCGAGGACTCCCAACCACCAACAGAAGTCCCGTCCGCGGTATCGGCGCGGTGGACGATCGTGCGGCCCCACCGACAGGAATACTCTCCTCCCGGAACTGCGCAGTTCGTCAGCGATCTGGACCCCCGACGATCCGGCACCGATCACCAGTACCGCGCCTCCTGGAAGTTGCTGCGGGTTGCGATAGTCGACCGAGTGGATCTGATGAATGCGTGCGTGCTGGGGAAGGATGGCCGGTATCACTGGCTTCTGGAATGCTCCCGTCGCCGATATCACGTATCGGGCGTGGATCACACCCTGCGAGGTGTCTACCCGAAACCCAGCTCTCCCAGTGCACTTCGTCACAGACGTGACCTCGACACCGGTCCGGATCGGGGCATTGATCATCTCAGCGTAGGCGCAGAGGTAATCCGCCACTTGCCTCTTTCCCGCGAAATCATCTGGCCGGATATCGAATTCGAGGCCAGGGAATCGGTCGTGCCAGGCGGGTCCATTGGCGACCATCGAATCCCACCGCCAGGAATGCCAGCGCTCGGCGATGCGATCACGCTCCACGACGAGGTGGGGTATTTCGTGCGCGCCGAGATGCTCACTCATCGCGATACCGGCTTGGCCGGCGCCGATGACGAGGGCCTCGACTTCCGTGTCCGACATCTCCACCTCGCTGGTCGTAAAGAGAACAGGTCGCTTCGGTCCATGATTCATCTGCGGAACGAATCAGTACAATAGATACTTTTGACGTTTTACATCGACTAGGCCGATCCATGGTGCTGACGCATCGAGTGCGGACCCACGGCACGCCCCGAGTGCGCACCGGGCGCATACTCAAACCATGTCCTTCGAACATGAAAGTGTCGAGGCGCTGATCCGGGAGTCCATCGGCGATCCGCTGGCGCCCTTCGCACTACGCCCCGAGAAGCACCACGTCTTCTCCCCCCGGCGGCGAGGCGGCGCTCGCCTACGCCGTGCGCCTCGGCGTCGCGGTGGCCAGCGGCGATCCGGTCGGGGCGACCGCCGAGGACCGTGACGCCGCGATCGCCGAATTCGTCCGCCGGGCCGGCCGCCGCCCGATCGCCGTGCTCGGTGCCGGCGAGGCGCATCGTCGCACCTGGGAGGCGCACGGCCTGCGGGCCGCCCCCATCGGCCGCGACGTGGTCATCGAGACCACCACCTTCCACCTGACCGGCCGACGATTCCGCAACCTCCGGCAGGCCATCGCCCGGACCCGTAATGCCGGCGTCACCGTCGAGATCGTGCGCGAAGGCGACCTCCCCACATCCGGTGCCACGGCCATCCGCGCGATGGAACGCGCCGCGGGTCACGATCCCACTCGCGGCTTCTCGATGATCCTCGGCCGCATGCTCGACGGCACCGCTCCCGACGGAGTGATCGCACTCGCCCGGACCGCGGACGGCACTCTCTGCGCCGCGCACCGCTACCTTCCCGCCGGCCCCGAGGACCTCTCCCTCGACGAGCCACTGCGTGCGCCCAGCGCGCCTAACGGCGTGGACGAACGGCTCACCGACGATGTCTTCACCTGGGCCCGCGACCACGGGTACAAGCGGGTCTCGCTCGCTTTCGCGCCCTTCCCCGACCTGTTCAGCCGGGACGGCCACCCCCTGCTCCGGCGGGCCGCGCACGCCTTCGACCCACTGATCCACGTCGAGCGGCTATACCGGTACCTGCGCAAGTATCACGCCTTCGACCAGGAGCGCGCCGTCATGCTGCGGTGGCGCCACCTGCCCCGCGTGGCCGCGGCGCTCCTTCTCCTCGAATTCGGCAGCTACGGGCGGCGCCGCGCCCTCTAGCGGGGCATCAATTTTGTCGCAGGATCGGGGAGTCCTCTGCGATCGCAGTCCCCCGCATGATCGACTCGGGTACGGCCCGCACACCCCCGCGGTCCGCATTCGATGAGACCGGAGGACCATGACCGACAACATCTCCCTGGGAGTCGTCTTCGGATCCGAGGTGGCGGGGACCGCCATGCTCACATTGCTCGGCTGCGGTGTGGTGGCGAACGTCCTGTTCACCCGCGGTAAAGGGTCGGGCGCGACGATGACCATCGCCTGGGGCTGGGGCCTCGCCGTCTTCGCGGGCGTCTACGTGGCGGCGAAATCCGGCGCGCACCTCAATCCGGCGATCACCCTGGGCCTTCTATCCAGAGGCGCAAGTGAATACGCCCCCGGCGTACCGGTGAGTGCGGCATCGACCGCGGTCTACTTCTCCGCTCAGTTGATCGGCGCGTTCCTCGGCGCAGTGCTGTGCTGGCTCACGTTCAAAGCGCAGTTCGACTCCGCCGCGGACCCCGCCGACAAGCTCGGCGTGTTCGCCACCGCCCCCGCTATCCGCAGCTACGGCTGGAACGCGGTGACCGAGGTCGTCGCGACCTTCGTGCTGGTCTACGTGGTGCTCAACTTCGGTGGCACACCAACGGGACTCGGACCGCTCGCGGTCGCCCTGGTGGTCGTCGGCATCGGCCTCTCCCTCGGCGGTCCCACCGGATACGCGATCAATCCCGCGCGTGATCTGGGTCCGCGCCTGGCCCACCTGCTACTGCCGATCCCCGGCAAGGGCGGCAGCGACTGGAACTACTCGTGGGTGCCCATCCTGGGACCGATCGTCGGTGGCGTGATCGCCGGCCTGGCCGCACGGTGGCTGCCGTTCGCGGTCGGCGGCTGATCGCAGGCGCCGGCGGCTATCGCACGTCGGGCACCAGTAGGCGCATTCCCTGACAGGTAACGGGTTCTGACAGACGCACCCGCCCACGATCCTGCGTGGACGGGTGCGTCGATGCGGCGAACCGCGAGGTATCAGCCGAGTCGCTGCTTGAGCGCGTCCAGCTCGTCCTGGAGACCGGTGGGCAGCTTGTCGCCGACGAACGAGAACCACTCCTCGATCGACGGGATCTCGCCGCGCCACTCGTCGACGTTCACGGCGAGCGCCTCGGCGACGTCCTCGACCGGAGTGTCCAGGCCGGTGAGATCCAGCTCCTCCGGTGTGGCGACGATGCCGACCGGCGTCTCCTTACCCGCGGCGTTGCCCTCGATACGATCGATGATCCACTTGAGCACGCGGGTGTTCTCACCGAATCCGGGCCACAGGAAGCGCTTGTCCTCGCCGCGACGGAACCAGTTGACGTAGAACACTTCCGGCAGCTTCGACTCATCGGCCTGCTTACCGATGTTGAGCCAGTGGTCGAAGTAGTCGCCCACGTTGTAACCGAGGAAGGGCAGCATCGCCATCGGGTCGCGGCGGACGGTGCCCACCTTGCCCTCGGCGGCGGCGGTCTGCTCGGAACCGACGGTGGCGCCCATGAACACGCCGTGCTTCCAGTCGCGGGCCTGCGTGACCAGCGGCACCGTGGTCTTGCGACGGCCGCCGAACAGGATCGCCGAGATCGGCACACCCTGCGGATCGTCCCATTCGGGGGCGATCGACGGGCACTGCGACATCGGGGTGGTGTAGCGCGAGTTCGGGTGCGCGGCAACGGTGACCAGGCCGTCCTCGTTCTCCGCCGAGGAGCTCTCCCAGTCGTTGCCGCGCCAGTCGGTGAGGTGCTGCGGCGCGGCCGACATACCCTCCCACCAGACATCACCGTCGTCGGTCTTGGCGACGTTGGTGAACAGGGTGTTGCCGGCGTCGATGGTCTTCATCGCGTTCGGGTTCGAGTCCATCGAGGTGCCCGGCGCGACACCGAAGAAGCCGAACTCCGGGTTGACCGCGTAGAGGCGGCCGTCCTTGCCGAAGCGCATCCACGCGATGTCGTCGCCGACGGTCTCGGCGCGCCAGCCCGGCAGGGTCGGCTGGATCATCGCGAGGTTGGTCTTACCGCAGGCCGACGGGAACGCCGCGGCGATGTAGTAGACCTTGTCCTCCGGCGAGATCAACTTGAGGATCAGCATGTGCTCGGCGAGCCAGCCCTCGTCGTGCGCCATGGCCGAGGCGATGCGCAGCGCGTAGCACTTCTTGCCGAGCAGGGCGTTGCCGCCGTAACCACTTCCGTAGGACCAGATCTCGCGGGTCTCCGGGAAGTGGGTGATGTACTTGGTCTCGCTGCACGGCCACGGCACGTCGGCCTCGCCCGGCGCGAGCGGCTTACCCACCGAGTGCAGGCCCTTGACGAAGAAGCCGTCCTCGCCGAGCTTGTCGAGCACGGCGGTGCCCATACGGGTCATGATCTTCATCGACACCACGACGTACGGGCTGTCGGAGATCTCGACGCCCAGCTTCGGGTCCTCCGCGCCGAGCGGGCCCATACAGAACGGGATGACGTACATGGTGCGGCCCTGCATCGAGCCGCGGTACAGATCGGTCATGGTGGCCCGCATCTCGGCGGGGCGCACCCAGTTGTTCGTGGGGCCCGCGGCCTCCTTGGTCTCCGAACAGATGTAGGTGCGCGACTCCACGCGTGCCACGTCCGCCGGATCCGACAGCGCGAGGAAGGAGTTCGGCTTCTTGTTCTCGTTGAGCTTGGTGAACGTGCCGGCCGCGACCATCTCGGCGGTCAGCCGGTCCCACTCCTCCTCGGAGCCGTCGGCCCACACCACCCGCTCGGGCTGCGTGAGCTCGGCGACCTCCCGCACCCATTCGATGAGCTTCGCGTGCTTGGTGGGGATCGAGTCCCCGTCAAGGCCATCAATGGTGGCTGAGGTCATGTGTCATCTCCCGAGATGTCGTGCCGACTCCTTTAACCAGTGTCACACATCGAGCAAGGTCCCAGCTCCGAGGGTGACGTGCGACTGCTCACATCACCTCGCCGCGGTCCAGCAGGTGCCATGAGCCACCGGAGAACCGCCAGGTCTCGAATGTGCCGTCGGGCCTGATCCGGTGGTACACGTCGGCCACCCCGTCGGCGTCGAGGTCGGTGAAGACGGCCGTGCCGCCGGGCCCGGAGAGGGTGCCCGTATCGGGGTGGCCGTCGCCGTCGGTATCCAGGGCGTGCACGTCGAACCAGCCGCCGTCGGCGCTCACCCAGAGCCCCTCGGACGACGGTGCCGCAGCGGGGACGGCACCGTCGAACAGATCGGGGCCGGCGGCGTCGGAGTCGCCGCCGGCGAACAACCCGAACTCAGGCTCCATGACCATTGGACGCATCAGGTCGCGGTTCGGTTCCCGGACCGCGGGCGAGCCGGAGCGCGGCATCGGACTCGGCCGCCACCAATGCCGCCGCGATCTCGTACTCGACACGCTGCCGGTGCGCCGCCGCGGCACCGTCGGACCAGGCGCGGCGAGAGGCCCGAGCGCTGGTCCGGCGACGCACTCGCAGCAGCCACAACGCCGCCGCGAGGCCCACGACCAAACTGATCGGCAATGCCAGCCAGCGCAGCGTGCCGAGCGCCTCCAGCGGCGCGGCCACCGCCCGGCCGATTCCGAGTCCGGCCGAGGCACCCAGCACCAGTACGGCCGCGTCCTCGGGCCGCCGACGGTGCGCCGGCGGCTCCGTCGGGTCCGGACGGGAGAGCACCGGCACGGCGGGCTCCGGCGGCGACGGCCAGCCCGCGAAGGTACCCCGATAGGCGGCCCGGAGGTACTCGTGCAGCGACAGTTCCAGGCCAGCCACGGTCCGCTCGAG
Source organism: Tsukamurella paurometabola DSM 20162 (assembly GCF_000092225.1). Lineage (NCBI taxonomy): Bacteria > Bacillati > Actinomycetota > Actinomycetes > Mycobacteriales > Tsukamurellaceae > Tsukamurella > Tsukamurella paurometabola. The sequence continues at coordinate 387,606 of NC_014158.1, read as the reverse complement.
CCGCGCCCGCACCCGCTCCGGGCTCGCGTCGTCGTCCCGCCCGCGGAACCGCTCGGCGGACTCGGCGAGCAGCGCAGCCCGCATCCGCGCGACCGTGGACCTCAGGTACGCCGAGCGATCGGCCCGCTCCAACGCCGGATTCGGTCGCGCCGGGACCGCGGGAACGCACGGCTCCGGAGCGGGCGCGCACGCCAGCGCGGCACGGATCGCCGCCAACCCCGGTTCGACGGGCAGCACGGCGACGCCCAGCCGCCGCGCCGACTCCGCACAGGTCGCGGCGCTATCCGGATACGCCTCGGCACCGGTCGCGGCGACCACGGTGCCCCAGCGTGCCCGCAGTCTCCCCAGCGCGACCGAATCGACCGGGTCCGCGGGCACACAGGCATCGAGGACGTAGACCGCGGCGTCCACCTCCCGAGGCTGCTCCGCGAGCGGGGTCAGCGCGCCGTCCGCGCCGACCACCGCCGGGGCCCCGTCCAGAGCTCGCGCCACCGCGATCGCACCGGCCGCGTCCTGCGCCGCCACCAGCACCGTCATGAGACCCGCGCCAAGCGATCGAGCAGCAGGTGTTCGGCCTCGTCGCGCCGCGCACAGTCGGTCCGGGCGACGGTGCGCAGCGTCTCATCGAACTCGGCCTCCCGTCGCGCTTCGAATCCCGCGAAGGCGGCGATCACCGGCTCGGCGAGAAGGTCGACCCCGCTGAGCTCGTGCAGCCGGGGCAGCAACTCGTCCGTGGAGAGCGACGGAGTCTCGCGCAGCGCACCGATCGCGCAGGCCAGACCGTACCCGCCGGTCCGCACCAGCACCGAGGCATCGTCGCCGAGCGCCGCCGCGGCCTCGGCGACCGACTCGGGCAGCGCGAACGCGGACGCGGCGAGCCGGCGCGCGATGTCCAGCTCGTCGGTACCGATCACGTCGAGCAGCGCCATCACCGCGAGAACGGGCCGGCCCAGCTCACCGGCGAGCTCGGCGGCGCGCGCGTCGGCCGCCCGCCAGGAGCCCGCCGCATCGGCCTTCGTCCAGGCCACCAGCAGGGGTGTTCGGCCGGCGGCGAGCGTCGCGATCGCCGCCCGGTCGGTGGCGCGCAGCCCGCCGGCCAGGCAGTAGAGGTTCGCGTCGCCGCTGTCGCGCTTCGTCGTCGCTATGCCGCGGCGCTCCAGGGCCGCGGCCAGTACCGACTTGCCCACGCCGTCACGGCCCAGCAGCCGCACCCGTGGCGGGCCGCCCCGCACAGTGAGATCCCCCATGGTGAGCCCCCAGCTCCCCCGGCGCCCCCGCGCCGTTCCTAGGAGGAGGTTACGAGCGCATCGCCGTCCTCGGCGGACGATTGCGGCGATTGGTGCCGCCCGCCCGCGACGAACGCCGCGAACACGGCCCCGACCAGGCAGATCACCGCCGTGACGGCGAAGACCTCGCCGAACATGATCGCGTAGGCGTCCTGCACCTGACCGGCCATGGCCTTCACCCGCGCGACGAAGTCGCCCTGCACCTGCGGGGCGGGCATCCCGGCCTGGATCGCGGCCAAGCGGTGCAGCCCGAACACGGTGAGCGCGGCCACGCCGATCAGCATGCCGCTCATCCGCGCCACCACGAGCAACGCCGATGCGATCCCCGCCTGCGAGAGCGACACCGCACGCAACGCCGCCGACGACAGGGGACCGATCACCAGCCCCAGGCCGAAGCCCGCGACGGCGAGCGAGGTATCGAGGACGGGCAGCGCCCCGAAGTAGTCGGCTGCGAGTACATCCCGCGGCCACTGCGCGATGAGCAGGTAACCGGCGGCGGCGACGAGCAGGCCCGCCACCGAGATCCATCGATCGCCGATCCGCGCCGCGATCAGGCCACCCAGGATCGCTCCGATCGGCAGCGCGATCAGGAAGCGCACCAGCAGGACCACGGAATCGACTTGCGACCGTTCCAGCACCAGCCGCGCATACAGCTCGATGTCGACCAGCGTGATCATGAGTGCGGCGCCCGCGCACACCGACGCGGCGCACGCCGCGAGGAAGGGCAGTACGCGCATTCCCGCCGGGTCGATCAGCTTGGTGCGGGCGAACTTCTCCCACACCGCGAACGCCACGAACGCCACCGCCGCACCACCGAGCAGCACCGGACCGTTCGGCGGCAGGATCTGCTCGCCGTTCGGGTCGGGGTTGTACAGGCCCATCACCGACAGGCCCAGGGCGACCGCGAGCAGCAGACCGCCGACCACATCGACGCTCTGCTTCTCGGTACCCGACCGTGTGGGTACCGACAGCTGTATCAGCAGTATCGCGACCAGCGCGAGCGGCACCTGCACCCAGAACACGACGCGCCAGGCGTCGTCGGCGGGGACGGAGGTGAACTTGTCATGGACCAGCGCGACCACGCCGACGCCCACGACGGGGCCGAGCACGCTGCCCAATTCCTGCGCGGCCCCGACCCAGCCCAGCACCGCGGCGCGGCGCCGCGCGGACCACAGGTCAGCGGCCAGCGCCAGGGTCACGGGCAGCAGGGCACCGCTCGCGACACCCTGCACCACGCGCCCTGCGAGCACCGTCGGGACGGTGTCGGCGGTGGCCGTGATCACCGAACCGACGATGAACAACACCAGACTGGCCTGCAGCACCAGCCGCCGGCCGAATCGGTCCGAGAGCCGGCCGAGGAGCGGCATCGCCGCGATGTACCCCAGCAGATAGCAGGTGACGATCAGGGTGGCCTCTTGCAGCCGGTTGATCGGGATCTGCACGCTCCGCATGATGTCCTCGAGCACCGACACCACCACATAGGTGTCGAGTGCCCCCAGGAGCACCGCCAACCCCGCCGCCCCGATCGCGACGCCCCGCCCACGCACCGGCCCGGCCGCGGGGGCCGCGACCGCTGGGGCCTGCGTCACTTGGCGGTCTTCGGATCGATCAGCTGCTGCTTCTTGCCCCAGTCCGACAGGGTCACGGTGAGGGTGCCCGCGTCGAAGCCGACGTTGGCGCGCACCAGGTTGTTCGGCGCGGCCTCCTGCACCCAGAAGGTGACGGGGCGGTCGCCCAGATCGGCCTTGGGCACGATGCCCGCGAGTGCGCTCCCCGGGATGATGCCGGACAGGCGAACCGTCTCGACGCCGCCGATCTGCTCGCGGCCCTCGGCCTTGGGCTCGCGGACCGAGGCGATCAGGTTCGCGATGCCCTTGTTCGGATCGAGGATGGCCGAGGCGTCGTAGATGTCGGCCGCGAGGCCCATGTCCTGATACGACTGACCGGCGCCGAACTGCGCCCACAGCTTGGAATCGACCACCACGAACTTCGCCTTGACCTGGGTGCCGTTGAAGATCACATCGGCATCGCCCTGACCGGCCACCTTCGGATCGTTGGTGAGATACGCGGAGACGCTCTTGACCGGCAGCTTCGGCACGGTGCCGTCGACCGACAGATCGAGATACACATCCCGCAGCGCCTTCGCCGCGGCCGACGAGGAGTCGATCATCGTCGTGGCGTCGGGTAGCGGGGCATCATTCTTCTTCGCCTCGCCTTCGGCCTTGGAGCAGCCGGCGACGAGACCGAATGCGGCGAGGAGCGCCACCATCAGGGTGGCCAGGCGAAGTGCCGTGTGGCGACTGTTACGCACGATCATGCGGCCAATGCTAGGTCACATTCGTTCGGCTGGGACGATGGAGAGCGTGCCCGAATCTCAAGACCCCCGCGCCGAACACCGTCGGCTGTACCCCCGTGTGACCAGTTTCCGCTCTCGCCGTGGAGCGTTGACTCCGTCACAGCAGCGGGCGATGGACGAGATGTGGCCGACGATCGGGCGCGACATCCCGCCGGCGCGTCCCGTCGACGGTGCGCCGAACGAGGATGCCTTCCCGGCCCCGTCACACCCACTCGACGCCCCGGCCTGGTTCGGCCGCACCGCACCGCTCATCGTGGAGATCGGCTGCGGAACCGGCACGTCGACGGTGGCGATGGCCGAGGCCGAGCCGGAACGCGACGTCCTGGCGGTGGAGGTGTACCTGCCCGGGATCGCACAGTTGGTCGGCGGTGTGCAGCGCCAGGGCCTGACCAACGTGCGGGTGGTGCGCGGCGACGGCGTCGCCGTCCTCGAGGACATGATCGCGCCGGGCTCGCTGGAAGGCGTGCGGGTGTACTTCCCGGACCCCTGGCCGAAGGCCCGGCACCACAAGCGCCGGCTGCTGCAACCGCGCATGTTCTCGCTGATCGCGGACCGGTTGCGGGTCGGAGGGATTCTGCACGTGGCCACCGATCATGCAGACTATGCGGAGGCGATCGCGGAGGTCGCTCCGAGCGAGCCGCTGTTGCGGCCCGTGGAACTACCCCCGCGGCTCGCCGACGCGAACCTGCCGATCAGTGTCGACCGGCCGGTCACGAAGTTCCAGGACAAGGCCGCGCAGGTGGGCCGTGAGATCCACGAGTTCGTCTGGGAACGGGTCGTGGAGGAAGGAGCGCACCGGTGACGGGAACTGCGACCGATCCCTCCGAGGCGTCCCTCGACGCGGCAAGACGGGTTCTGCTGGTCTGGGACGCGCCGAACCTCGATATGGGGCTCGGTTCCATCCTCGGCGGCCGCCCGACGGCGGCGCACCGTCCGCGATTCGATGCGCTGGGCCGGTGGCTCCTCGAGTACACCGCCGCCCTGGAATCCGATACCGACAGTCGGCTCGAGCCCGAGGCCACCGTCTTCACCAACATCGCTCCCGGCACCGCCGACGTGGTGCGTCCCTGGGTCGAGGCCCTGCGGAACGTGGGCTACGCCGTGTTCGCCAAGCCCAAGGTCGACGAGGACAGCGATGTCGACGCCGACATGCTCGATCACATCGAGGTACGGCGCTACCGCCCGGGCCTCGGAGGGCTGCTGGTGGCCTCGGCCGACGGCCAGGCCTTCCGCGAACCGCTGGAGGAGATCGCCGCCACCGGGGTCCCGGTAAAGGTACTCGGGTTCCGTGAGCACGCCGCCTGGGCGCTGCAGTCCCCTACTCTGGAGTTCGTTGATCTCGAAGACATCGCCGGGGTGTTCCGCGAGCCGCTGCCACGTGTGAGCCTCGATTCGCTGCCCGACGAGGGTGCGTGGCTGCAGCCGTTCCGCCCCCTGTCTTCGCTACTTTCGAGTCGTGTCTGAGTTCGGGCCCGGCCACCGGAAAGGAATTTTCGCTTGTTCGCAGCGATAGGGCGCTTCTCGTACGCGTTCCGATACACGATCATCGCGGTCCTGTTCGTCTCGATCGCCGCCACCGGCGTCTGGGGCTTCCTCGGTCTCGGCTCGAAGACCAAGATGAACGGCCTCTACGACGAGAAGAGCGATTCGGTCGCCGCGTCGAAACTGACGGACGAGGCCAATGGCCGGTTCGCGCAGTCCGACATCCTGGTGCTGGTGAAGGCCGCCGACGGCAAGAAGGTCACCGACGCAGAGGTGAAGGACTCCGTCGAAAGCGCACGGACCAAGATCCTCGATCAGTTCGCCAAGGGACCGGACGCGAAGCTGTACGGCGCGGATGCAGAGAACACCTCGATGCGCCCGGCCAGCTACACGACGCTCCCCGCGGCCGACAATCCGTTCGTCCGCAACGAGGCCAACGGCGAGTCGTGGGGCTTCTTCACGCTGCCGCTCAAATCGAACGACGACACGCAACGCGGCCTTGATTGGGCGGATATCCGGGAGCCGATCCGGGACATTCTGAAGACCCAGGCCGACGGGAAATTCGAAGCCAGATTCGCCGGCCTCGTACCGGTGACATCCGAGGTCACCGAGGGCGTTCAGCGCGATCAGAAGAAGGCGGAGCTCATCGCCCTGCCGCTCGTCGCAATCGTGTTGTTCTTCGTCTACGGCGGCATCGTGGCGGCGGTGCTGCCGATGATCATCGGTGTGATGACGATCGGCGCATCGATGGCGATCGCCTCCGTCCTCGCACAGTTCATGGAAGTCAACCTGTTCGTCGGACCGATCATCTCGCTGATCGGCCTGGGCATCGCGCACGACTACGGCTTGTTCATGGTGTCCCGGTTCAGAGAGGAACTGGACGAGGGGTACGACACACCGACCGCGGTCAGACGCACGGTGATGACGGCGGGCCGCACCATCGTGATGTCCTCCCTGCTGATCGTGGGCGCGCTCGCGTGTCTGTACATCTCGCCGCTGGGCCTGCTCACCTCGATGGCCACCGGCGCGCTGCTGGGCGTGTTCATCGCGGCGCTCCTGTCGCTGGTGCTGCTGCCCGCGATGCTCGCCGTGCTCGGCCCGCGCGTGTTCGCGCTGAGCTTCCACTGGTTCCTCACCATCTTCGACAAGTGGAAGCTGCCGCTGATCGGCGGCATCATCCACTGGGCCGCGGAGAAGACCGGTAAGCCGAAGACCAAGGCCAACATCGAGAACGGCATGTGGGGCAAGGTGACCGATGCGGTCATGCGCAAGCCCATCGCCTACACGGTCGGTGTGGTCACCCTCCTGCTGGCGATCACCATTCCGGTGATCGGCCTGCAGTTCGGCGGTATCTCGCAGACCTACCTGCCGCCCACCAACGAGACGCGGCAGGCGCAGGACAAGTTCTTCGAGACCTTCCCGGCGTATACCGGTCAGTCGATTCAGATCGTGTTCACCAATGCCGATGACGCCCAGATCAAGCAGGTGCTCGACGAGGCGAACAAGATTCCCGGATTCGTCCACACCGATCCGGCCGATCGCAATTCAAGCCGCTTCAGCCCCCCGACTGCAGCGGTCGCGACCGCCAAGTCCGATGGCTCCCCGCTCCAGATCCGAGGCGAAGGGCCCGAGGTCAAGGTCCGTACCTCCAACGGCAACCTCCAGGATCCGAACGACACCAAGGCCGTCAGTCAGGCGGTGGAGCAGATCCGCGGCATCACGATGGACGGTGCGGACGCCAGCAAGGGCGTCGGGTTCATGGTCGGCGGCATGCCGACGCTGCAGAACGACTCGATCGACTCGATGCTCGGGAAGTTGCCGCTACTCATGGGGCTGTTGGTCGTGGTGACCACGCTGATGATGTTCCTGGCGTTCGGATCGCTGGTGCTGCCGATCAAGGCGGTGCTGATGTCGATCCTGTCGCTGGGTTCCACCCTGGGCTTCCTCACCTGGATGTTCGTGGACGGGCACGGCGGCTCGATCTTCAACTTCTCCGGCGGCCCACTGATGGCGCCGGTGCTCGTGCTGGTGATCGCGGTGGTCTTCGGTCTCAGTACCGACTACGAGGTGTTCGTGATCTCCCGGATGATCGAGGAGAGAGCCGCGGGAGCCACCACGGTGCAGAGCATCCGCGCCGGCACCGCGAACACCGGCCGGATCATCACCGCGGCTGCGATTCTGCTGGCCTGCGTCGCCGCGGCCTTCGCCACATCCGACCTGGTGATGATGAAGTACGTCTCGTTCGGCCTGATGTTCGCGCTGCTCATCGACGCCACCGTGGTCCGCATGGTGCTGGTGCCCGCGGTGATGAAACTTCTCGGCGACGACTGCTGGTGGGCTCCCGAATGGATGCGCAAGATCCAGCACGCGATCGGCCTGGGCGAGACGGCGCTGCCCGCGGAGACGCGCGACGGCCGTCCGCTGGCGTCGGTGCGTCCTCCGTCGGCGGTGCCCGGCCGTGCAGCGCCGCAGCTGGTGGGCGCGGGCGCGCCCGTGGTCCCCGGATCGTTGGGGAGTGCCGAGCAGCGTCCGATCCCGGACAGCGCGGCCGATCCCACCGCACCGTCGAACAACGAGCGTCCGTCGGGCCAGATCCGGATGGGCAATCGTCGTCCGGGACCGCCGCCCGCCGGCCAGCCGCCGCGCCCGTCGGCGCCGATGCAGCGTCCCCCGCAGGACCCGCGGAGCTATCAGCCGCCGGTCCCGGGGCAGCGGCGCCCCGGGCCTCCGCCGCAGGGGCCGGGCGGTCCGCGCGGGCCGCAGGGGCCCTACGGTCCCCCCGGACAGGGCGGCGGTCCGCGCCCGAGCGGCCCGATGCCGCGCCAGCAGCGACCCGGCGGCCCCGCCGGACCGGGTGGTCCCGGTGGGCCGCGCCCGCCGTACCCGCCCCGGCCACAGGGCCCGGGTGGGCCCGGTGGACCGGGCGGACGAGGGCCGGGTCAGCGCCCCTTCCCCGGCCCGTCCGGTGACGGCCCCCGCCCGCACCAGCAGCGCGACCGGGACGAGTAGCGACGAGAGCGGAGCCCCGCAGGAGAATTCCTGCGGGGCTCCGCTGTGCTCGGGACCGGCGAACCGGTGTCAGGCCTTGGGATCGGTCTTCGGCGCCGACGGTGCCGGCTTCGGTGCGGCGGCCTTGGGCGTCTCGGCCTTCGCGGCGGGCTTGGCATCCGCCTTGGCTGCGGGCTTCGCTTCGGCCTTCGCCGCGGGCGCGCCATCGGACTTGGCCGCGGGCGCGCCATCGGTCTTGGCCGCGGGCGCGCCATCGGTCTTGGCCGCGGGCTTCGCATCGGATTTCGCGGCGGGCTTGGTCTTGACGCCCTTGACGGCGGCGATATCGGCGGAAACGTTGGCCGCGGTGGATTTGACGTCGGAATCGAGCTTCGATCCCGCCGACTTCAGATTGGACACGCCCTCGGTGACCTCTTTGCCGGCGGACTTCACATCACTGACATCGGAGGTGATCTGGGACTTCTCATCCGCGGCGCGACCGGCCGCGCCCCGCGCCTGTGTCAGCCCGTTGATCACCTGGCTGATCTTCTTGACGACGGCCTTGCCCTGCTCTATCGCGCTCACGACGGACACCTCTCCCGGAAAAGATTGTTGGATTGCAACCTTCTCACGCCGGGAGCGTCGCTGCCACCGTTCTCTTCACGGTGGCTTCATCCGCGCGGCTTAGGCCTCGTCGTCGCGGGTCGCGGTCCGGTGCGCAGTACGGGCCTCGTCGGCGGCGGCACGCTTGGCCGCGTTCCGCATCTCGAGGCCGTCGCTCACCGCGTCGCCGATCTCGCGGGCGACGTCGGCGACGGCGGTGGTGATGATCGTGGCGATCCGGCCCACTCGGATGGCCGTCGATTCGACGGCCTCCTGAGCCAGGTCCTTACGTCGCTCCAGCTTGCCCACGATCCACCACCCCGTCGTCGATGTCCTAGGCAGTCACCATCTCACGCGCGGCGCCGCGCTGCCAGCCCGCTTGCGCGAGAGCCTTCTTCGCGGCGTCCTCGGCCTTGACCCGCTCGATGGTGACAGCGAGGTCGGGCTCCTGCTTGGTCCAGCTGTTGGGCAGCGACAGCTTCGCGATCTTCTTCCACGTCGAGGTGAGCTGGTTCCGCAACGACCCGGTGTTGTAGGGCAGACCGAACTCCTCGCACGTGGCGCGGACCTCGGCGGCGATCTCCGGGTACCGGTTGGCGGGGATATCGGGGAACAGGTGGTGCTCGATCTGGAAGCTGAGGTTCCCGCTCATGATGTGGAAGAGGCGGCCGCCGTCGATGTTGGCCGAGCCCAGCATCTGCCGCACGTACCACTCGCCCTTGGTCTCGTTGGCGGTCTCCTCCTTGGTGAAGGTCTGCACGCCCGACGGGAAGTGTCCGCAGAAGATGATCGAGTAGGTCCACAGGTTGCGGATCAGGTTGGCGGACAGGTTGCCCGCGAAGGTGAGCGGGAACAGCGGGCCGGTCAGGAGCGGGAACAGCACGTAGTCCTTGAGCACCTGGCGGCCGGCCTTCTTGCGCATACCGCGCACCAGGTCCTTGATATCGGACCACCTGCGCTCGCCCTTGATCAACCGCTCGGCCTCGAGATCGTGCAGCATCACGCCCCACTGGAAGAGCACCATGAGCGCGCTCGCGTAGGCGAGGTTGCCGAGGTAGTAGGGGTGCCACTTCTGCTCGGGCGCCATGCGCAGGATGCCGTAGCCGATGTCACGGTCCATATCGAGCACGTTGGTGAAGGTGTGGTGCAGGTAGTTGTGGCTGTGCTTCCACTGGTCTGCGGGACATACTGTGTCCCATTCGAACTCGCGGGAGTTCAGGCCCGGCTCACGCATCCAGTCGTACTGGCCGTGCATTACGTTGTGGCCGATCTCCATGTTGTCGAGGATCTTCGACACTCCCAGCGATCCGACCGCCAGCGGCCACAGCGGGGGGAGGTACATCATGGCGCGGCCGGCGATCTCGAAGCCGCGCTGGGCACGGACGATGGAATAGATGTATTCGCGGTCCTTTTCGCCCAGGTCGGCCAGGATGCGGGCGCGGATGGCGTCGAACCGTTCGCCGATGGCCTCGACTTGGTCCGCGGTGAGGGTGATGTGCTCGGTCATGAGATGTCCCTTCCGATCATGGTGGGGTTAGAGCGCGATCTCGACGTCGCCGACGGGCGCGCTGATGCAGAGCTGAATGTGCTGGTCGGGTTCGGAATCGGTCTCGCCCGTGAGGATGTTGGTGGTGCAGCCCGATGTGCGGACCGCCGTGCAGGAGAAGCAGATGCCCATGCGGCAGCCGCTCTCGGGGAACAGGCCGGAGGACTCGGCCTGGTCGAGGATGCTGCGGCCGTCGTTGTCCACCTCGGTGCCGGCCTCGGTGAATCGGAGGGTTCCGGTCGCGTCGCCCGACGGTGCGGCCGCCGCCGGCGGGGCGAACTCCTCGACGCGCAATTCCACGCCGGCCTCGGCGTAGAGCGCCTTCGCGGTCTCCAGCAGCGCAGCGGGGCCGCAGGCGAAGCCCACGTCGCCGAAGTCGGGCAGGTGCTCGGCACCCAGGTGGCGTCCGCCGGCACGGGTGTACACGTAGGTCACGGACACGCCCGAGCGCCGGGCGAGAAGGTCCAGCTCGGCGCGGTAGGGGTTATCGGCACTGTCCCGGCAGAAATGCAGGAGATCGACGCTGCCGGTGTATCCCTCGTCCACGAGCGTGCGCAAGATCGAGAGCACGGGTGTAATGCCACTGCCACCACTGATGAGGCGGATCCGGCCCGGACGGTCCCCCGGTGCGCCGGGCAGGGTGAAGCTACCGGCAGCGGGAGAGAGGCCGAGCACGTCGCCCACCCGCAGATTGTCCCGCAGGTGCGTACTGACCTGGCCGCCGGCGTCGGCGGTCACGGTGAACTCCAGATCGCCGGGCCACAGTGCGGAACCGGCCGGCGAGAAGCAGCGGGTCTGCCGGACACCGTCGATAACGACGCTGACCTGGATGAACTGCCCGGCCTCGAAGCCGGTGAACTGACGAGTGGGGGTCACAGTGAACGTGACGGACCGGTCGGTGCGGCGGCTGACGGCGGTGACCCGGCCGCGGATCTCGGTCCAGGTGACCATCGGGTCCACCAGCTCGAGATAGCGATCCACGGCGTGCGGGGTCAGCACGGCCTCGATGACGTTTCCGGCGATTCGAGTGAAGCGGCTCATGGCTGTGTTTCTCCGTTCAGTGCACGCTTGTACACTGACAGTGTCCACCAAGTTGGGCACATCGCGTCAAGGAGATGATCGGTGACCTCCGCCACAGCGGTTTCGGCGCACACGGATACACTGAAACCCATGCCCCGTCCGTCTACCCGTGCCGTCGAACGGCACACCCCGGGTCCGACGCGAGCCGAGGCCAAGGAGCGCACCCGGCAGGCCCTCCTGGACGAGGCGCTGGCACTCGCGGGCGAACGCGCGTTCGCCAGCCTGTCGCTGCGTGAGGTGGCCAAGGCCGCCGGCGTCGTCCCTACGGCCTTCTACCGGCACTTCGCGTCCATGGACGATCTCGGGGTCACCCTGGTCGAGGATGCGATGCGGGTGCTGCGCAGGATGCTGCGCGAAGGTCGTCGCGACGGTCGGCCGAGCGGCGAGGAAGCCGTGCGCGTGGTCGCCAAGCAAGCGCGCGCCAACGACGCGGAGTTCCAGTTCCTCGTGCGGGAGCGCTACGGCGGCTCGCCCGAGCTGCAGCGCGCGATCGATGTCGAGCTGCGCCTGTTCGCCAAGGACCTCACCCACGACCTGTCCCGGATCCCCGCCCTGGCCGACTGGAGTGTCGAAGACCTGGACATGATCGCCGATCTCTACGTGACGATCATCTTGGGCTTCGTCGCGGAGTTGGTGCGGATCGATCCGCGCAACACCCGCGACGAGAACGAGTTGATCGACCGCACCAAGCGACAGCTCACTGTGGTCGCTTTGGGCCTGGGCTCGTACCGGCCACGCGAATAGCGTTCATCCGATCGCCACACGACGATTACCTGCGTCCGCTAACTTTCGGTGCATGCGTACCGCAACCCGCACCGCGGGGGCGCTCCTGGTCGCTTTCGGCCTGAGCACCGCCGTCACCAGCCTCCCGTCCGCCTCCGCCGCCCTCCCCTCGTGCGCGCTCTCCTCGCTGCCGCCCGAGGCGACCGACACCGTGAACCTCATCCATCAGGGCGGCCCCTTCCCGTATCCGAAGAACGACGGCGTGGTCTTCCAGAACCGCGAGGGAATCCTGCCGGCGAAGGCGTCGGGCTACTACCACGAGTACACGGTGCCCACGCCCGGCTCATCGACCCGCGGCGCCCGGCGGATCGTGACCGGCGGCACCCCGCTCACCTCGCCGCCGGTCTACTACTACACCGGCGACCACTACTCGTCGTTCTGCACCCTGACGGGAGCCTGAGATGACCACGACGTACACCGTGGACGGCCGCCGCGTGGTGGACCGCGACAGCTTCTACGCCGAGCTCGGCCGTGCCGTGAACGGCCCGGGCGGCTACTTCGGCGGCAACCTGGACGCACTCGTCGACTGCCTGCGCGGCGGCTTCGGCACACCGGAGGACGAGCCCTTCGACTTCCGGATCACGCACGCCGACGATGTGCGCACCGCGCTGGGCCCGAAGCTCTACGCCGAGGTGGTCGATGTGTTCGCCACCTCGGGCGTCCCACTGCAAACCGCTTAATCGCGGCGAATCGGTCTGCCTCCGAACCATATCCCGCAAGACACTGGCATCCTCGCGCGGGCACGGGACAATCATGGGCATGACCGAAACCACCCGCAGCGAGCACGACCTGCTCGGCGACATCGACGTTCCCGCCGACGCGTACTACGGCGCCCACACCGCGCGCGCGTTGCTGAACTTCCCGATCACCGGCATCCCGATCGCCACCCACACCCACCTGGTGAACGCGCTGGCATGCGTGAAACAAGCTGCTGCCGAGGCTAACCGGCAGCTCGGCGTACTCACTGACGAGCGCACCGAGGCGATCGTCGCAGCGTGCGAGCGGATCCGCGGCGGCGGTCTACACGAGTGGTTCGTGGTGGACACCATCGCCGGCGGCGCCGGAACCTCGACCAACATGAACGCCAACGAGGTGATCGCCAACGCCGCGCTCGAGGAACTCGGCCGGCCACGCGGCGACTACGCCACACTGCACCCGCTCGATCACGTGAATCTGGGGCAGAGCACCAATGACGTGTATCCGACGGCGATCAAGATCGCGCTGATCACCCAGCTGCGCGACCTGCAAGAGGCGCTCACCGGGCTACGCGCCGAATTCGCCGCGAAATCAGAAGAATTCGGCGGGATCGTGAAGATGGGCCGAACCCAGTTGCAGGACGCCGTTCCGATGACATTGGGCCAGGAGTTCGGCGCGTTCGCGACCACGCTGGGCGAGGACATCGTGCGTCTGCAGGAGGCCACCCGATTGCTGCACGAGCTGAACATCGGCGGCACGGCGATCGGCACGGCCCTCAATTCGCACCCCGGCTACCGCGCCAAAGTGATCGAGCGGCTACGCGAGATCACCGGCATCTACGAACTGGTGGGCGCCTCCGACCTGATCGAGGCGACCGCCGATGTCGGCGTCTTCGTCCAGCTCTCGGGTGTGCTGAAGCGGATCGCGGTCAAGCTCTCCAAGACGTGTAACGACCTGCGGCTGTTGTCCTCCGGGCCGCGGGCGGGTCTCAACGAGATCCACCTGCCCGCGGTGCAGGCCGGATCGTCGATCATGCCGGGCAAGGTGAACCCGGTGATCCCCGAGGTGGTGAACCAGATCGCCTACGAGGTGATCGGGCACGACGTGACGATCACGATGGCTGCCGAAGGCGGCCAGCTCCAGCTCAACGCCTTCGAGCCGATCATCGCGCGATCGCTGGTCGAGTCGATCGCGCACCTGACCCGCGGGGCGCGCGTGCTCGGCGAGCGGTGCGTCGCCGGGATCACCGCCAACACGGCGCGACTGGAGCAGTCGGTCGCCGAGTCGATCGGTGTGGTCACCGCCCTGAGCCCGAGCATCGGCTATGCCGCGGCGACCGCGGTGGCCGCCCAGGCGCTCGAGGAAGGACGAGGCGTGGTGGAGATCGTGCGCGAGCGCGGACTGTTGGACGAGGCCACCCTGGATTCGCTCCTGAGCCCCGAGTACCTCACCGGGCACCCGCCGCACGCGCTGCACCCGGGGTCCGCGGAGAAGCACGACTGACCCTTGTCACATACCCCTAGGGGGTATATCTTCGATCGCATGAACCACAGCGGGATGAACCACGCGTCGATGGATCACACAGCCCTGGATCACACGGCGACCGATCACGGCGGCGGCCACGGCGGCCACGGCGATCATGTGGCCCAGTTCCGGCGGCTGTTCTGGATCATGCTGATGCTGGCCGTTCCGGTGGTGGCGCTCTCGGACATGTTCGCGATGATCGCCGGGTACTCCCTACCGGCCGTTCCGGGCCTGGCGTGGGTCTCCCCGATCCTCGGCACAGTGATGTACGTCTGGGGTGGACGCCCGTTCCTCACCGGTGCAGTCTCCGAGATCAAGGCCCGCCGGCCCGGAATGATGCTGCTGATCGGGCTGGCTATCACCGTGGCTTTCGTCGCCTCCTGGGGCGCCAGCCTGGGCCTGCTGCACCACCAGCTCGACTTCTGGTGGGAGCTGGCACTGCTCATCGTGATCATGCTGTTGGGCCACTGGATCGAGATGCGCTCACTGGCCCGAACCACCTCCGCGCTGGACTCGCTCGCCGCGCTACTGCCCGAGGAGGCCGAACGCATCGAGGACGGTGCGGTCGTCATCGTGGCACCGTCGGAGCTGCGCGTGGGCGATGTGGTCGTGGTCCGCCCCGGCGGCAGCGTGCCCGCGGACGGCGCGGTGGTCGAGGGCCGCGCCGCCATGGACGAATCGATGATCACCGGCGAATCGCAGACCGTGGAGCGGACCGTGGGCGAGACCGTGACCGCGGGTACCGTCGCCACCGATTCCGGTCTGCGCGTGCGGGTCACCGCCACCGGCGACGACACCGCGCTCGCGGGAATCGGCCGGCTGGTGGAACAGGCGCAGAACTCCACATCGCGGGCACAGGCACTCGCCGATCGGGCCGCGGGCTGGCTGTTCTGGTACGCCCTGGGGGCCGGCGCGCTCACCGCCGCGGTCTGGACGGTGCTCGGCGAGCCCGATCAGGCCGTGATCCGCACCATCACCGTGCTGGTGATCGCATGCCCGCACGCCCTCGGCCTGGCGATCCCGCTCGTGGTCTCGATCGCCACCGAACGCGCCGCGAAGGCAGGCGTGCTGGTCAAGGACCGGATGGCGCTGGAGACCATGCGCACCGTGGACACCGTGCTCTTCGATAAGACCGGCACGCTCACCCGCGGCGAGCCCGTCGTGACCGAGATCGTGGGCGGCGGCGAGGTGCTCGCGCTGGCCGCGGCGGCCGAGGCGGACAGCGAGCACCCCCTTGCGAGGGCGATCGTGCGCAGCGCCCGCGACCGCGGCCTCACCGTGCCCGCGGCCACCGGGTTCACCAGCTCTCCCGCCGTGGGCGTGACGGCTGTCGTGGACGGCGCGACGATCCGCGTCGGCGGGCCGAACCTCCTGGCGGAGGAGAACGTTCGCGAACTGCCCGCCGCCGACGCCTGGCGCGAGCGCGGCGCGATCATCCTGCACGTGCTGCGCGACGGTGCCGTGATCGGTGCGCTCGCCCTCGCCGACGAGGTGCGCCCGGAATCCCGCGAGGCGGTGGATGCATTGCACGCCCTGGGAATCCAGGTGGTGATGATCACCGGCGACGCCGAGGCGGTGGCGCACGCCGTGGCCGATGAACTCTGCATCGACCGGGTGTACGCCGGCGTCCGACCGGAGGACAAGGCCGCCAAGGTCGCCGAGCTGCAGGGTGAGACCCGCATCGTCGCCATGGTGGGCGACGGTGTGAACGACGCACCCGCACTGGCTCAGGCGAACGTGGGACTCGCGATCGGCGCGGGCACCGACGTCGCCATCGCCTCGGCCGGGGTGATCCTGGCCGGCGACGATCCTCGGTCGGTGCTGTCGGTGATCGAACTGTCCCACGCTTCGTACCGGAAGATGAAGCAGAACCTGTGGTGGGCAGCGGGATACAACCTGATCTCGGTGCCGCTGGCCGCCGGCGTGCTGGCCCCGATCGGGTTCGTCCTCCCGATGTCGGTGGGCGCGATCCTGATGTCGTTGTCCACCGTGGTGGTTGCGCTCAACGCGCAGCTCCTGCGCCGGCTCGATCTACGGCCGCAGACCGTGACCGCCAGGATCCTGCAGCGCCGCTAGTCCAGGCCGTTCTCCAAGGCGTACCGCGCGAGCTCCACTCGGTTCCCGAGTTGGAGCTTGCGCAGCGTCGCCTGCACGTGGTTCTCGACAGTACGGTGACTCAGATGCAATCGGGTGGCGATCTGCTTGGCGGACAAGCCTTTCGCCACCAGCCGCAGCACCTCGGTCTCGCGGGGAGTGAGCTGCGGGCCGGCCGGCTCGGGTTCGGCGGCCATGCGCCGGAATTCACCGAGCACCAGTCCGGCCAGACCGGGGGTGAACACCGGCTGGTGCGCCGCGGTGGCGCGGACCGCCGCCACCAATTCCTCGGCCGAAGCACTCTTGACCAGATAGCCGCAGGCTCCGGCCTTCACGGCCTCGACCACGTCCTCGCGTTCGTCCGAAGCCGAGAGGATTAGCACCGCGGCCTGCGGTGCGTGCTGGAGCACCAGTGTGGTCCCGGCGGCACCGTCACCATCGGGCAGCGACATGTCCATCAGCACCACGGTCGGCTGCACTGCGCCCGCGATCCGGCCGGCGGCCGCCACCGAATCGGCCGTACCCGCCACGGTGAAGCCACGTGCCTCCAGGTCGCGGGCCACGGCGTCGCGCCACATCGGGTGATCGTCGACCACCAGTACACGGATCGCCGCATCGTCTAGTTCCGAGGTACCCACAGTTCCCACTCCACCCCTTCTCCGATATCGGTGGTGAGTTCGGCGCGGCCACCCAGTGCCCGTATCCGGCCCACGATCGACTCCGATACACCCAGTCTGCCCTCCGCGCGCGCTTCATCGAGCCGTCCCGGTGCGATTCCTGTGCCATCGTCGCGCACCGTCACGAGCACGGCGTCCCCGACGTCTTCGATGAGGAGGAAGGCGCGTACACCGGGCCCGGCATGCCGGGCGGTGTTGTCGAGCGCGTTCCGGACAGCGGCCGCCACCTCTGCGGCGGTACCCGCGGGCAGGGCCACCGGACCGCCGGGCTCGGCCAGGGTCACCGGGCTCCGCGCGGCAGTGGCCAGCGGGCGCACCAGCTCCCGCAGGTCGACGGTGCCGCCGGCCTCGTCCGGTCCAGCCGTATCGGGGCTCTCGGCGATGAGCCGGCGCAATGCGCGCTCCTGCTGTGCGGCCAGCTCGCCCAATGCGGTCGCCGCACCGCCGAGCTCAGCGCACCGCCGAGACAGGAAGGCCAGCGCCTGGAGCACCCCGTCGTGCACCTCCCGGGCCAGCCGCTCCCGGGCCCGGGCCTCCGCGGCGACTCGTTCGGCAGCGCGCACCTGCTCGCGGGACTTGGTGGCCATCCGTGCGGCCACGCCCAGCCCCAGGCCCACGGACATGAACACCGGGTAGTTGGCATCGCGCAGCGTGCTCTCCGGAAACACGTCCCGGTAGATCGCGTTCACCGCGGCGATCACGACGCCGCCGATCAGTCCCGCGACGGGGCCACCGAGGATCGCGGCCGAGACCACCGGGTTGGTGAGCCACAGCGTGGTCGGCAGCGCCTGATTGAACTGCGTGAAACCGGGCGAGGCCACGAGCCACGTCGACAATGCCAACGCCGCCGCGACCACGAACTCCCCGCCCACGAACCACCGGTTCCGGCCGAACCCGCGCACATAGGCGAGGGCCGCGAGCGCGCTGAAGGCCACGAGCAGCCCGATCAGCACCCAGCTCCACCCGATCCGCTCGTACCGCCCGGCCTCGTCGATGTGTCGTCCCACGGCGTAGATCACGGAGATCGCGCGGAAGTACTGCGCACCCCGCCACAGCGGTGCCCGGGGGTCGTCGTCGCCGGGCCGGTGCGACTCGTCGTCGCGTCCGGTGGGTACGACGCGCCGCAGCCGGGACACGGTGCCATCCATGTGCTCACGGTAACCGGTGAGTAGGCTGGCGCCGATCGTCCCGGACAACGGGGAGAAGTCAGGGCGCACCACGCGCACACGAACGGGCAGGACGGTGATGAGCGACCGCGAATCGACCGATCCGGACGAGCCGACCCCGGACGATGACGCCGGGAAGTCCACGCTCATCACCCGCGAGCGCCTGAAGTGGGTGCGCCGCGGCGTCCTGGTCCTGATCGCGGCGATCCTCGCGTTCGAGGCCGTCTACTTCTGGCCCACCGTCGCGAAATCGCTGCGGGAACTGCGCCATATCCAGTGGGAGTGGGTGATCGCCTGCGTGATCGCCGTGTGGTTCTCCTTCGACTCGTATGCGCAGGTGACCCGGGTGCTCCTGCGATCGGCCGGAGTGCGGGTCAAGCAGATGCAGGTCCTGGGCCTGCAGTTCGCCTCCAACGCCGTCTCGCAGTCCCTTCCCGGCGGCCAGGTGTTGGCGCCCACCCTGGTGTACCGGCGCACCCGCATGTGGGGCGCGTCCCGCGTGATCGCGGCCTGGCAGATCGTGATGAGCGGCCTGCTCATGTCGTCCGGTCTCGCCGTCCTCGGGCTGGTCGGAGGCCTGCTCGCGGGCGCCAAGACCAGTCCCTACTCGGTCGTCTTCTCCGTGGCGCTGCTCGTCGTGTTCATCGTGATGATGCAGTACGTCGCCTCGCACCCCGACGGCCTGTACGTGGTGGGCGCGCGTCTGATCCGCTGGGTGAACGACCTGCGGAACAAGCCCGAGGACACCGGATTGGCCCGGTGGAAGGAGATCCTCGATCAGCTCCAGGCGGTGAAGTTGAGCCGCCGCTACGGTGTCGAGGCCTTCGGGTGGTCGCTGTTCAACTGGGTCGCCGACGTGGCCTGCCTCGCCTTCGCCTGTTACGCCGTGGGCGATGCGCCCGGCCTGGCTGCGCTGGCGGGAGCCTATGCGGCGTCGAAGGTGGTCAACACGATCAGCCCGATCCCCGGCGGCCTCGGCCTGGTCGAGGCCGCGTTGGTCCCCGCCCTGGTGCTGGCCGGGATGCCCGCCAGCCAGGCGCTCACCGCGACCATCCTGTACCGCCTGGTGAGCTACCTGCTGGTGGTGATCATCGGGTGGATCGTGTTCTTCGTCAGCTACCGCGACACCATGGATGTCGACCCGGACGCCGGTGCGGACGGCGGCCCGGGCGACGGATCGGACGCCGAGACCGGCACCGCCCCGGGCACCGACGCGGCGAAGAGCGGGCCCGACGACGACTCCCCTGGCACACCGCCGGGCCCCGCGTAGCCCATTACCTGCGCCTTAAGCGACGTGCAACCGCAACAGAAGCCCGCCCGGGCATCGTCTTCCTCGTGAGCGGGCGACCAACACGCTCACACCGCGTCCCTGGGGGGAGGGGCGACGGGGGGAACCGGGGGGGTAAGGCCCGGCCGGGGCGCGTCTGGGAGGACCGCGTCCCGGCCGAGTGCCGACCCCACGGGCGTGGCCGCCCCACCACCGCCGGAAGTCGTCGGAGCCGGTCCCGCAGGCGGGCAACCGCAGTAAAATCTGTGTCGTGCCCGATGTCTCGCCGGACCACGGCCGCGAGAACCTGCGGACCCTGGTGGCCCTGTGGTGGCGGGGTGGGCCGAGCTACGACCAGCGGATCGCCTACCTCCACAACCGATCCCTGCTACCGATGATCCGCGTGGTGGTCAGCGTCTGCGCAGCGCTGCTCGGCCTGATGTCCATCGCCCTGATCCCGTTGGTACGACCGCTCACCGTCGTCGATGTGGTGCGGCTGACGGTGTGCGGTGCGGTGGCCCTGTTCTGGGCCGTCCGCTGGCAGCTCGGCGAGGTACCCAATGCGCGCTGGGCGAGCGTCTTCGTGGCGTCGTCGATCATCGCGATCTACGTGGCCTCGTCCACCCAGAACGAACCGCTCGCGGCGGCACTGGGCGTCGCGAGCCTGGCGATGATCGCGACGTTCGGCGCGCTGATCCTCTCCACCCGCGCCTTCCTGGTGAACGCGGCACTGATCTTCGCCGCGATCGCCGCGTCGACTCTCCCGGTGCTGCCCGGTTACGGCTGGGCGCAGACGCTTCTGGGGGCGGCGATCCTGATCGGCGCCACGATCGGCGTGCCGGCGACGATGCAGTTCGGTATGTCGTTCTCCTGGTTCGACACCGCCGAGGCCGGCACAGACCCGCTCACCGGCGCCTTCAATCGACGTGGCCTGCACACCATCTGGGCGACATGGGCGATGCGCCGCTCCCCCGCCGCCGAACACGCCGCGGTGATCGTCGTCGACCTCGACCGGTTCAAAGCGGTCAACGACACCCACGGTCACACCGCCGGCGACGAGATGCTGGTGCAGGTGGCCCGGACACTGCGCTCGATCGGCGCGAGCGTCGACGCCCTGGTCGCGCGGCTCGGGGGCGATGAGTTCGCACTGCTCGTCGTAGGTCATGACGAGGCCGAATGCACGAATCTGGCGCATCGGATCCGTCGCGGAATCGCCGCCGTCCCCCCGGTCGGCGCGAGCGCCGTGACCGCGAGTATCGGAGTGGCGGTCGACGATGCCCCGGCCACCGATCCCGGCCTGATCGACCGCTTGCTGGCCGCCGCCGACGAGGCCATGTACCAGGCGAAACGAACCGGCGATGCGGTCGCGGTGGCCCCCGGGAACCCGGTGCTCTGAGGTCCGCCGCCGCATCGCCGGGACGACGGCGTACGGGAATGATCTACGGTGGAGTTCATGCGAATTCCGGTCATCGCCGTCATCGACGCACTGCTCGTGGTGCTGTTCGCATCCATCGGGCGGTTCAATCACGGCGAATCGCTCTCGCCCGCGGGTGTCGCGGAGACCTCGTGGCCGTTTCTGCTCGCGCTCGCCGTGGGCTGGGCCTTCGCCTACGTGCTGTCGGCGATCCGGGGGCACGAGCCGGGCCGGGCGCAGACCTTCTCCCCCGGTCGGATCTTCCCCGAGGGCGTCATCATCTGGGTCTCGACGGTGGCGGTCGGTATGACGGCGCGGGGCCTGCTCACCGAGGACGGCGTGCAGGTGAGCTTCGTGATCGTCACGGCGATCGTGCTGGGAATCTTCCTGCTCGGCTGGCGTGCGATCGCGCAGGTGGTGCTGGCGCGGCGTGCCCGTAGCGCCGAGGCGGTCTCGGGTCCCGACGTCCCTACTGCGTGAGGTAGGAACCGGCGACTTGCAGCGATCCGCTGCCCGACCGTTCGCCGCTGACCATGATCGCGAAGGCCTGGTCGCCCCGGTAGCCGACGAACCAGCCCGGTCCCTGCGGACCGTTCGTACCGACCAGCCCCTTCACCTTGCTGGACACCAGGTCACTGCCGTCGCCCGACGGTGACACGGTGGCCTCCATCTTCGCGCGCACCGCCGCGAGGATCGTGCCGTCGACATCGCCCATCGGGGCGCTCGGCGTGGCGGTCTGCCCCTGCACGACGTAGGGCGCGGTGGTCTTGCCCTTCGCGATCGCCGACGCGAACACCGCGAGCCCGAAGGGCGAGGCCTTCATGGTGTCGGCGCCGAGTTCGGCGGCGGGCCGGCCGCCGGTGCCGGGCAGCTCGGCGGTCACGGTTGTGACCCCCGTCATCGCGAAGGCGGTGCCCAGCCCGAGCGGCGACAGCAGTCCCGCCTGCTTACCGGTGTCCTTGCCGGCGGCGGAGTTCACCTCGGAGTACACCGGCGCCAGCACGGGGCCGGTGGTGGAGAGACCGGTGAGCGCCCAGTCCGGCGATTCCAGACTGGCCTGGTTGTTCTGGGCCGCGGCGAGGACGGCGCCGCTGCTGATGGAGACAACGACCATCGCGGCGGGCTGGCCCAGCTGGACCACGGCGTTCTCGGCCGCGAGTTGCACCTTGGGGTCCATCGAGGTCTTCAGATCGGGACCGGGCGGCCCCTGGAACCCCACCACCTGCGTGGGCGGCTTCTCCTCCGTCACCAACTGCACTGCCCACCCTGCGGTGGCGTCGCGGTTGGCCTGCCAGGCCCCCTTGATCCCGGTGAACAGCGGGGAGAACAGCTGCCGGTTGGCGATCAGCAGATCGGGTGCCTCGGTATCCCGCAGGCCGGGCACCGCCTTGAGCTTGTCCTCGAGCACCGCGTAGTCATCGCCGCGCAGGTCCACCACCGGCACCGGCTTACCGGGATCGGCCTTGGCCTTCGCCGCGAGGCTCTCCGGTGTCACCAGTGGCGCGACCGGGGCCACGATCTTCGCGACCCGGGTCAGACTGTCGGTGAGGTTCGTGGTCTGGTTCGGGTCGACGGTGAGTTTGTGCACGGTACCGGCGAACATCAGCTCGGAGTTGTCCCGGGCGAACACCTTCGGAGGACGGGCGTCGGTGCGGATCTGCCGGATCGCGGTGCTGGTGGTGAGGCCGGGAGCGAGCACGGCGGGATCCCAGGAGATGCGCCAGCCGATCGACAGACTCGACGCGCTGCCCTTGGTGGTGTACTCCCAGTCGCGGCCCTTGCCGAAGTTCCACTGCGTTTTCAGATCGAAGGTGGCGTTACCGCCGGAGTAGCGCTGCACGTTCTGGGCCTTGACGCTCACCTTCTCGGGCCGCATATCGCGCAGGGTCCGGCCGATCACGCCGCTCGCGGCATCCGGCGAGGAGGTGAAGCCCGCCGCGGCCACCGCATTGCGCTCGCCGATCGCGGCGGCGTATCCGTCGAGCATCTTCGTGACGTCCGCGGTCTCGTCGTCGCCGCAGGCAGCGAGCGTGAGGAGCAGGAGAGAGACCAGCGCGGCAGCCCCGGTACGTCGCCCCACGCTCGGTCTCACATCGTCTCCCGCCTGCCGCTGTCACGACCTTCGCCACTCCTGACGCCGCAGTTTACCCACTTACACGTGGCATCCTTGGGATATGCACGTGCTCGTCACCGCCGCGGACCGGGCGGCGTCCGAGATGCCCGGAGTTCGATCGCGCCATTGCTTCTCGTTCGGTGATCACTACGCCCCGGCGAACACTCACCACGGAGTGTTGTTGGCTTGCAACGACGAAAGCGTTGCAGCCGGTCGCGGCTTCGACACCCACCCGCATCGCGCGGTGGAGATCGTCACCTGGGTGCTCGGGGGCGCATTGGTCCACCAGGACAGCGAGGGGCATGCCGGAGTGGTGTATCCGGGTCTGGCGCAGCGGATGAGCGCGGGCACCGGCATCCTGCATTCCGAGCGCAACGACCGGCCCGAACCGGCCGGGGCCGGCGTGCGTTTCGTCCAGATGTGGCTGGCGCCCGACGATGCCTCCGCCGCGCCGTCGTACGAACAACGCGAGGTGAGCGCGGACGTGGACCGCGGCGGCCTGGTGACCGTGGCCTCGGGCGATCCGGCGCGGGACGCCGCGATCCGGATCGGCGCCCGCGGCGCAACGCTGCACTGTGCACGACTCGCGCCGGGAGCCACCGTCGACCTTCCGGAAGCGCCGTTCGGGCACCTCTACGTCGCGGCGGGGTCGGCGGTCGCCGATGGCACGGGAGCGCTCGTCGACGGCGACTCGCTGCGGACGATCGCCGACGGGATCCGGATCACCGCGGGAGCCGGCGGCGCCGAACTCCTCTATTGGGAGATGCACCGGCGGCTCGGCGACTGACCTGTCACCAGCTCACGGCAGGGGCCGATCCGATGGCACCACCAGGTAGCTGGGCTGCTTCGGATCGATCAGTACGTGCTGCGGCCGGAACTGCGTCTCCGCGGTCACCGGTCCGACGGTCATCGCCTTGATCAGATTGAGCGCGAAGACATCGACACGCAGCCGGTGCCCGGGTTTGAGCACGGCACTCACGGCGTGGGTGCCGATGTCGAGCGGCACCACCTGTCCGGGGGCTACCAGCTGCCGGTCGGCGAGATTGAGTTTGTAGTACGGATCGACCATGTCTCCACCCGCAGTGCGGGTGCTGCGGGATTCGTCGATCTGCCGCAGCGAGGTGGTGAGCTGACCGGAGCTGATCTTCTCGGACCTGCCGTCGGGGCCGACGTCGGTGACCATCACGCTCCAGTAGGCGTCCTTGGCGTCCTGGGTTGTGTTGAGCCGCAGGTTGATCGGTCCGGAGATCACGGTCGGCTTGCCCACCGGCTTGGAGGTGAAGGTGAGCGCGTTCATCTCGGCGACGCGATTGTCCTTGGTGCACCCCTGGAATACCAGCAGACCGAACATCGCCTGGCCGGTGTCGTTCGAGCACAGCGTCGACAGCCCCGGCCCCACCGTGCGGCGCGCCGGAACCTTCGGAGGTGACGTCTGAAGACTGTTGTCCGAGAGCGCCGTCGGGGCGGTACCCGAGGGCAGGCTGGAGAGGTACATGCGCTGGTACTTCTGCTCGGGCTCGGGGAAGGTGTCCCCTTGCCACCAGCCGCCACCCATCCGGTGCACCGTGACCGGCGCATAGTTGTCGATACCGTTATCGGCGTCCTTGAGCCATTTGTCGAACCACGCCTTCTGCAGGACGTCGGCACGGGTCGGCTGCCCCACTCCGCCCATATCGTTGGTGACGGTGACGTGTGCGGCGTCGCCCATGATGAGCTTCTTCTTGGCCGTGGACAGCGCACTCAGCGCCGTGGGCAGACGCCATTCGGTGTTGGTGAACAGGTCGTTCCAGCCACCGAGCGCGAACGTGGGCGTGGTCACCTTGTCCAGAGGCGTCTGGAAGGCGGCGCGCAGCGTCGAGTCCTTGTTGATCAGTTCCTTCGTGGTCGGGGTGAGGCCCTCCACGGTGGGCGAGAAGACACCGGTGAGAAGCTCGGGGACGAACACCGCGGGGTTCTGCAGCCTGTCCTGCAACCACTTCCAATCGAAGGTGCCGTTGAGCAGCGACCGGAGATCGGGAATGAACTTGAGGATGTTGACCATGGCGAGCCAGGGACCGATGAAGCCGACGCCGAGCCCGCCGCCGGGCGCCACGATGTCCGCGGCGATATCGGCGCCGGGCACCACCGGGAACAGGGCCTGTAGTCCCTCGGGATTCTTCGACGCCACCTGCAACTGGTTGATCGCCGAATACGACACGCCTGCCATACCGAACCGGCCGTTGGTCCAGCTCTGCTTGCGAATCCAGTCCAGCACCTCGACGGTGTCCTGCTGCTCGCGCTGAGCGAAGACCTGCCACACGCCCTGCGAATTGCCGGTGCCGCGCACGTCCACCACCACCTGGGTGTACCCGCTCTGTACCAGCTTCTGATCCACGGTGAAGGTGTTGAGCAGGCCACCGTTGAGCGTGTTGCGCAGATCGTCCACCCCGGCGATCGGCGTGCCGGAGAAGTTGAACAGATTGAGCAGTCCCACCAGTGCCGGATACAGCACCGGGACGTTGGTCACCAATGTCACGATGGTGCTGATGAACTTGGTGTAGGGCGTCATGTTGACGATCGTCGGCATCGCGGTCTCGATCGCCTTGCCGGACGCATCGGCGGGCCGGAAGATGTTGGCGCGCAATACAGTGCCGTCGGACATGCGAATAGGAACATCCCACTCGGTGGCCATCCGCGGGTACTGCGAAGGGCCGTCGTGCGAGGCGATCCACTCTGGATTGATCATCCCCGCCACACCGGCACCCGGCTTCCACGGTTCCGCGGCCGCCGGCGCGCGCAGTGCGGGCACCGCCGCTCCGGCGACGATCACGGTTACTGCGAGGAGCGCGGTGAGCGCGCGCCCGAGCCGATTCAGAATCATGGAGTTCCTCCGTGGAGTGTCACGTCACACCGCAACCCGGATTGTGGAATACATCGCACGAAACCCTAATACTCAGGTTCGCTACAGAAAAGACTGGTGAATAACATTCCCACATATTGGGATACCTGAAGGTTCGGCCGCTACCTGGCAGGATGGTCGGGTGACCAGCGAACCAGCACTCGACCTCAGCTTCGTCGACCCGGATATCCGCGTGCAGGACGACCTGTTCGGCCACGTCAACGGCAAGTGGCTCGACGGTCACGAGATCCCCGCGGACCGCTCCTCCGACGGCGCCTTCTACGCCCTGCGCGATGCCGCAGAGCTGCACGTGAAAGAGATCGTCGAGGAGGCGGCGGCCGACGCCGCGGCCACCGGCGACGCCGCCAAGATCGGCGACCTCTACTCCAGCTTCATGGACACGGCCGCGATCGAGGCGGCCGGCGTGGCTCCGGTGGCCGACGAGATCGCCGAGATCCGGTGGGCCGACTCCGCCACCGATCTGGCGACCGTGCTGGGGCGGCTGCAGCGCACCGGCGTCGGCGGCCTGCTCGGCTACTACGTCGACACGGATGCCAAGCGCTCGGATCGGTACCTGGTGCAGGTCACCCAGAGCGGCATCTCGCTCCCCGATGAGGCGTACTACCGCGACGAGCAGTACGCGCCGCTGCGAGCGAAGTTCACCGCCCACGTGGCCGACACCTTCCGGCTCGCCACCCGGCTCGCACCCGCTCTCCTCGAGGGCATCGTCACGGCCGGAGAAGAAGACGCCGCTGCCGCCTCCGTGCTGGACCTCGAGACCGCGATCGCGGCGGGCCACTGGAACGTGGTGGATCGCCGGGACGCCGACAAGTCCTACAACCTGCGCACTTTCGCCGACCTCGGCACCGAGGCGCCCGCCCTGCAGTTGCGGGCGTGGACTGCCGCACTCACCGCCGCCGAGGCCTTCGCCGAGGTCTTCGCCGAGGTCAATGTGCGACAGCCGTCCTTCGTCACGCACGCGGCGGCGCTGCTGTCCGACCGCCCGCTGGCGCAGTGGCGCACCTGGCTGGCCTGGCGGGTGCTGCGCGCGCGGAGCCCGTACCTCTCGGATGAGCTGGTCGCGGCGAATTTCGCCTTCTACGGGACCGCGCTGACCGGTGCGACGGAGAACCGAGAACGCTGGAAGCGCGGCGTCGGGTTGGTCGAGGAACATCTGGGCTTCGCGGTCGGCGAGCTGTACACCGCCCGGCATTTCCCCGCCGATTCGAAGGCGCGGATGCAGGCCCTGGTCGCCGATCTGGTGGAGGCCTACCGCCGACGGATCGTCGAGCTCCCCTGGATGACACCGGCCACGCGGGAGCGGGCGCTGGAGAAGCTGGGCAAGTTCACCCCGAAGATCGGCTACCCGGATGCGGCCCGCGACTACTCGTCGCTGCAGATCCAGCGCGATGATCTGCTGGGTAACGTGCGCCGCGGCAACGCCGCCGAGCACGACCGCGAGTTCGCGAAGATCGGAGCGCCGGTGGACCGCGACGAGTGGTTCATGACCCCGCAGACGGTCAATGCGTACTACAACCCGGGCATGAACGAGATCGTCTTCCCGGCCGCCATCCTGCAGCCGCCGTTCTTCGCTCCTACCGCTGACGATGCGGTGAACTTCGGCGGAATCGGGGCGGTGATCGGCCACGAGATCGGACACGGCTTCGACGATCAGGGTGCCAAGTACGACGGTGACGGCAACCTCGAGGACTGGTGGACCGACACCGACCGCGAGGAGTTCGGCAAGCGCACCCGTGCGCTGATCGAGCAGTACGACGAGCTCACCCCGCGGGAGCTGGGCGCCGACTCGGAGCACCACGTCAACGGCGGTTTCACGGTCGGCGAGAACATCGGCGACCTGGGCGGCCTCGGTATCGCCCTGGTCGCGTACGGCATCGCACGCGAGCGCGCGGGCGGCACCGTCGACGACCCATCGACCGAAGCCGACGGTCTCACCGGCCTGCAGCGGGTCTTCTACAGCTGGGGCCAGATCTGGCGCGGCAAGAGCCGCCCCGAGGAGGCCATCCGGCGCCTGGCGATCGATCCGCACTCGCCGCCCGAGTTCCGGTGCAATGCCATCGCCAGCAACCTCGACGAGTTCTACTCCGCGTTCGGCGTCACCGAGGGCGACACGCTGTTTTTGGCCCCGGAGCGTCGCGTCTCGATATGGTGATTACTGATCGGTAGCGATTCTGTAGCAAACTGTCGAAAACGAGAACAGCCGTCCAGCAGCCGGCGGACTGACCACGTACGTAAGCCCGCACCCCGCATCGAGGTGCGGAGAACGGGTGGCCGTGCCAGCACATAAGCAGTCCACAGAACAGCTCCCCTCGGTCCTCGGCACCGTGCACGAGGCACCGCCGGCGGAAGAGGTCCCGCTCGAGGAACTGACGCTCAGCGAGCGGATGGGCGAGATCGCGCGACTGCTGCGGGAGCAGTCCTCCGATTCGGAGTCGCTGCTGACCGCGGTGACGCAGTTCGCGGTCGACCAGGTGCCGGGCGCCTCGTTCGCGAGCATCACGCTGGTCGATCCGAAGGGCGGCATCACCCATCCCGTCGTGATCGGGGACGCCGCCCAGCGGGTGGCGGATGTCCAACGCGAGCTGGAGGAGGGGCCCAGCGTGGGCGCCACCTTCGAATCGACCACGATCCTGGTCGAGGACACCGCCACCGAGCCGCGTTGGCCGCGATTCGCGGAGGCCGCCAAAGAGGCGGGCGTGGGGTCGATCCTGTCGTTCTGCCTGTACGTGCAGAACGACGCGTACGGCACCCTCGACCTGATGGCGCGCGAGGCGAACGCCTTCGACGCGGAATCGCAGTCGATCGGCTCGCTGTTCGCGGTGCACGCCGCGGTCGCCTTCTCGGCGGTACGCGAGAAGGAGCAGATCCGCGCCGCACTCACCACGCGCGATGTGATCGGCCAGGCCAAGGGCATGATCATGGAGCGTTACAAGCTCGACTCCGACGGTGCCTTCCGGCTGCTGGCCCGGCTCTCGCAGGACAGCAACGTGCGCTTGGCCGAGGTGGCCGAGCAGGTGATCGAGGCGGGTCCGGACTAGACGCCGCAGACGTCGCCGCCGATCCTCCGGGGCGCCACACCGGTGCGCGACGCGTCGACCGGTTCACCGGGCGTTCACATTTTCGATTCCCGCCGTTCAGGCGACCCTCTCGGATAACCTGATCTGATTCGCCATTGCGATCATCAAGAACGTATCGCGCATACTGCGAACTTGTCGCAAACCAGTAGCTTTTTGCGCCCCCACAGTGCAATCGCACGGCTGCCGTGCTCCACTGTCAGCGGCGTGCCGCCCGTCGACGCGCTGCATTAGACATCGCAGTTTGATCGGGAGGAGATTCACTGTGGCTTCAGAGGAGAACGTCGTCCTACTGACGTGGCCCACCACGGCACCCGCGTACGAGGCGCAGAGCCGACTCACGGAGCTCGGCAACTCCGGCGCCGTCGAGGTCCGCGAGTCCGCGGTCGTCGAGCGCGGTGCCGACGGTACGCTCACCGTTCCGCAGGGCGATTCCGGCACCGTCGGCCTCGCCACGCTCGGCGGCAGCACCCTCGGAGTGCTGGTTGGAGTACTCGGCGGCCCCGTGGGCGCCCTGCTCGGCTGGGCCAGCGGCGCACTCATCGGCGGCGCCTGGGACCTTTCCCGCGCCGACGATTCGGACTCGGTGATCGCCGCCCTGTCCAGCTCGATCCCGCCGGGCGCCAATGCCCTGCTCGCCGATGTGGTCGAGGGCTCGCACGATGCGATCGACGGGCTCGCCGCGCGCTCCGGCGCCCGTCTGGTGCGCAAGCCGACCGGCGAGGTGCTCGACGAGATCGACGCTTCCGAGGAGGCCGCCGACGAGGCCGCCGCGGCGGCCCGCAAGAAGGTCCGCGAGGAGAAGAAGGCCGACCGGTCGGCCGACCGACACGCCCGCGTGGACAAGCTTAAGGAAAAGCTGAACATCTCCAGCGGATCGTAAGATTCTTCCCGTCGACACCGTCGGCGGATTCACACCATCAAATCGGACCCAAGAAACGGGTCCACCAGGAAAGTAGGAAGTAAGTGACTACTGACACCACGTCGTCGGCGTCGGCTCCGCAGGAGCAGCCGCCGCGCCACTCTCTCGTCGACGAGGTCCGTGGGTACGCCTCCGATGTTGTCACCAAGGTGTGGCAGTCCGTTCTCGGTATCGGCATCGTCGCGATCGTCCTCGGCGCCGTGATCCTCGCCTGGCCCTCGCCCACGCTCCGCGTGGTCGGTGTGCTGTTCGCGATCTACCTGCTGCTGATCGGTATTCTGCAGCTCTACACCGTGTTCGGTCCGATCAAGTCCGAGAGCAACTGGTGGCGTTTCCTGACCTTCATCTCGGGTGCGCTGTCGATCGTGCTCTCCGTGCTGGCCTTCCGCAGCGAGGGTGACTCGCTGGTCATGCTGGCCATCTGGATCGGTGTCGGCTGGCTCATCCAGGGCATCGTCGGCTTCGCCGTCGGCCTGGACCTGCCGAA
Organism: Tsukamurella paurometabola DSM 20162; assembly: GCF_000092225.1. Taxonomy (NCBI): domain Bacteria; kingdom Bacillati; phylum Actinomycetota; class Actinomycetes; order Mycobacteriales; family Tsukamurellaceae; genus Tsukamurella; species Tsukamurella paurometabola. Next base: position 357,149 of record NC_014158.1, on the reverse strand, counting down.
CGGCACCCCGCACCGGATCCTGAGCATCTTCGCCTCGATCCTGTTCACGATCGCCGGTGTGATCGTGGTGATCTACCCGTACGACGCCATCGCCCCGCTCACCTACGGCACCGGCATCGCGCTGATCATCATCGGCCTGGTGCAGGTCGTGCACGCGTTCCAGATCCGCTCCTCGGCCAACAAGGCCATCCCGCAGGTCTGATCGCACCGCTCCACCCACGCGAAACGCCCCGGCCCTCCATCGGAGGTCCGGGGCGTTTCGTCGCGCGCTAGCGTGAAGCGGGAGGCCTACTCGTAGGTCTCGCCCGCCTCAGCCTTGGCCACCAGCGACTCCGGCGGGGTGAACTGCTCGCCGTACTTGGCCGCCAGGGCGTTCGCCTGCGCGACGAAGGCCTTCGGACCGGTGAGGCCCTCGGCGGGCGTCCCCGGGCGGCCCTCGTAGCCGTTGATGTACTGCAGCACGCCACCGGTCCACGCGGGGAAGCCGATGCCGAAGATGGAGCCGATGTTGGCATCCGCGACCGACTCCAGCACGCCCTCGTCGAAGCAGCGCACGGTCTCGATCGACTCGATGAACAGCATGCGCTCCTGGAGCTCGGCGAAGTCCGGCGTCACACTGCCCGACTTGAAGTGCTCCTGGAAGCCCTTCCACAGGCCGGTGCGCTTACCGTCGGCGTAGTCGTAGAAGCCCGCACCGTCCTTCTTGGAGGTGCGGCCGTTCTCGACCATCCAGTCGACCACGGCGAAGGCACCGTGCTGCGGAACCGGCTTGCCCTCAGCGGTGAGCGCATCCTCGGTGGCCTTGCGGATCTTCTGCATCAGGGTGAGCGTGAGCTCGTCCGTCAGCTGCAGCGGCGCGGCCGGGTAGCCGGCCTGCTGGCCCGCCTGCTCCAGGTACACCGGGTCGACGCCCTCACCGATGGCGGCGAGCGCCTCGTTGATGAAGGTGCCGATCACACGGGAGGTGAAGAAGCCGCGGCTGTCGTGCACCACGATCGGGGTCTTCTTGATCTGCAGGGTGTAGTCGATCACCTTGGCCAGCACGGCGTCGGAGGTCTTCTCGCCCTTGATGATCTCGACCAGGGGCATCTTGTCCACGGGGGAGAAGAAGTGGATGCCGATGAAGTCCTCGGAGCGCTTGACGCCCTCGGCGAGGATGGTGATCGGCAGGGTCGAGGTGTTCGAGCCCAGGATGGCGTCGGGTTCGACGATGTCCTCGATCTCCTGGAAGACCTTGTTCTTGACCTCGACGGACTCGAACGCGGCCTCGATGACGAGATCGACACCCGCGAAGTCCTGCGGATCCACGGTCGGGTGGATGCGGGCGAGCAGGGCGTCGGACTTCTCCTGAGTGGTGCGACCCTTGGCGAGCGCCTTCTCCTCCAGCTTGACGCTGTAGTCCTTACCGCGATCCGCGGCGGCCTGATCGATGTCCTTGAGGACCACCTCGATACCGGCCTTCGCCGAGACGTACGCGATGGCCGCGCCCATCATGCCGGCGCCGATCACGCCGACCTTCTTGGCCTGGTACTTCTCGTACCCATCGGGACGGCTACCGCCACCGTTGATGTGCTGCAGATCGAAGAAGAACGCCTTGATCATGTTCTTCGACACCTGACCGGTGGCCAGCTTGGTGAAGTAGCGCGACTCGATCTCGAGCGCGGTGTCGAAGTCGACGTAGGTGCCCTCGAAGGCGGCGGCCATGATGGCCTCCGGTGCGGGCATGGGCGCACCCTTGAGCTGCTTGCGCAGGTTGGCCGGGAACGCCGGGGCGTTGGGGGCCAGCGTCTTGTCGATCGGCGAGCCACCGGGGATGCGGTGTCCCTTGACATCCCACGGCTGCGTCGCGGCCTCGGGGTTCGCCTTGATCCACGCCTTCGCGGCGGGGACGAGCTCCTCGACGGTGCCGACCAGATCGTTCACCAGGCCGGTCTTCTGGGCCTTGCCCGGAGCCATCTGCTGCCCCTGGAGCAGCACGCCCATGAGAGCGCCCTGCAGGCCCAGCATCCGCACGGTGCGGGTCACGCCGCCACCACCGGGGAGCAGGCCGAGGCTGACCTCGGGAAGGCCGATCTTGCTGCCCTTGACGTCCGCCGCGATGCGGTGGTTGGCGGCCAGGGCGATCTCCAGGCCACCGCCCAGAGCGGCGCCGTTGATGGCGGCCACGACGGGCTTGGGCAGCTTCTCCAGGCGGCGCAGATCCTTCTTGATCTCCTGGACGTTGTCGAAGACCTGCTGCGCATCGGCCTTGGTGGCCTTGCGGATCTCGGTCAGGTTGCCACCGGCGAAGAAGGTCTTCTTCGCGGAGGTGAGCACGACACCGGTGATGCTGTCGACCTCGGCCTCGAGGCGATCCACGGTGGCCCGCATCGAGGTGCCGTACAGCTCGTTCATCGTGTTCGCGGAGCTGTTCGGATCGTCCATCGTCAGCGTGACGATGCCGTCGGCGTCCTGCTCCCAGCGAATCATGTTGTCAGACATGTATTTCTAGTCTCCTGTTGCTGAAGTCGGGGCGTCAGATGCGCTCGATGATGGTGGCCGAGCCCATGCCGCCGGCGATGCACAGGGTGATCAGGCCGTAGCGGCCGCCCGTGCGCTCGAGCTCGTCGAGCACGGTGCCCACCAGCATCGCGCCGGTGGCGCCCAGCGGGTGACCCAGCGCGATCGCGCCGCCGTTGACGTTGACCTGCTCGCGGTCGAGCTTGAAGTCCTTCATCCACTTCAGGACCACGGAGGCGAAGGCCTCGTTGAGCTCCCAGACGTCGATGTCGTCCTTGGTCAGCCCGGCCTTGGCCAGCACCTTCTCGGTGGCCGGCGTGGGACCGGTCAGCATGATCGTCGGATCGGCGCCGGTCGAGGCGGTCGCGACGATGCGGCCGCGCGGGGTGAGCCCGGCCTTCTTACCGCCGGCCTCGTTGCCGACCAGCACGAGGGCTGCACCGTCGACGATGCCGGAGCTGTTACCGCCGGTGTGCACGTGGTCGATCTTCTCGACGTGGGTGTACTTCTGCAGCGCCACGGCGTCGAAGCCGCCCATCTCACCGACCACGGTGAAGGCGGGACGCAGCTTGCCCAGGTCGGCGGCGGTGGTGCCGGGACGACGGTGCTCGTCGTTATCGAGCACGACGAGGCCGTTCTGGTCCTTGACGGGCACGACGGACTTGGCGAACCGGCCCTCGTCCCACGCCTTCGCGGCGAGCTCCTGGGACTGCGCGGAGTACTGATCGACGTCATCGCGGGAGAAGCCCTCGATGGTGGCGATGAGGTCGGCACCGATGCCCTGGGGCGCGATGTAGTTGTCGTAGCTGTACTGCGGGTCGTAGAACAGGGCGCCGAAGTCGGAGCCCATCGGCACGCGCGACATCGACTCGACACCGCCGGCGAGGACCAGGTCATCGCCGAGCGCCGAACCGACCTTCTGGGCCGCCATATTGGTGGCCTCGAGACCCGAGGCGCAGAAGCGGTTGATCTGCACACCCGCGACGGTGTCCGGGAGGCCGGCCACGATGGAGGCGGTGCGCGCGATGTCGGCGCCCTGCTCGCCGACCGGCGAGACGACGCCCAGCACGATGTCGTCGACGGCGGCCGGATCCAGATCGGGGTTCCGGTCCTTGATCTCGTCGATGAGCCCCACCACGAGGTCGGTGGGCTTGATGGCGGTCAGCGAGCCGCCCTTGAGCTTGCCACGCGGCGTACGGATCGCCTCGTAGATGAATGCGTCAGACACTTGGTCTTCCCGTCCTTTCGAAGAAGGGTGTTCGCAGCTCCCTTGTCCAGCTCGGAGCCCGTCCTCCTACAGGCTAACCGGGTGTAGCTTATTTGGAAAGATCCGCATGTAGAACGACACATAGAACCGGTTTCATGGGCTATCGTTGCGTTAACCATGGCACCATCGAACACGCGCCTGCGCCCCGCCGAGCGACGCCGACAGCTGGTCGACGTCGCCACCGGCCTGTTCCTCGACCGCGGCTACGGGAACGTGGCGGTGGCCGATATCGCGCGGGCCGCCGGAATCAGCGGGCCCAGTGTGTACCGGCACTTCCCGGACAAGGAGGCCATCCTCGCCGCAGCGATGCGCTCGGCGGTCGACGAGATGTCCGCGGCGACCGACAGCGCACTCGCCCGCCCCGGCGCCACGTTCGACGATCTGGCGGCCGCGGTGTTCGCGATGGCCGTCGACAAACCGGGCCCCCTGGCGCTGTGGCGCTGGAACCGGCGGCACCTGACGGCCGAGCAGGCACGCGAGATGATCGCCGCCAGCGAAGGCGTCCTCGGCCGGTGGACCGAGGTGCTGCGCCGCGATCACCCCGAGGTCACCGACGACGACGCCCGGGTTCTGGCCTGGGCCGTTCTCGCCGTCGGCGGTTCGGTGCCGCCGAGCCGCGGGCGGATCGGGACTCGGCGGTACCGCACGGATCTCGAGCGGATCAGCGAGCGGGTGCTGCGCGCCGCACCGTCGATCGCACCGCACTTGCCCGCTCCGCCGCCGCGTCGCGCGCCCGTGGTCCGCAGCGACGAGATCCTCGACGCCGCATCGGAGCTGTTCTTCTCTCGCGGTTACAGCACGGTGGGTATGGACGATATCGGTGCCGCCGTGGGTATTTCGGGCCCCAGCGTGTACGGTCACTTCCCCTCGAAGGGGTCGATCCTGGTGGGCATCGTGGCACGCGCCCGCGCGGCGCTCGAGATCGGGGTACTGGGCGCAGCCGCCCACGCCGAGGGCGATCCCATCGCCGAGCTGCGTGCACTGGTGCGGTCGTACGCCGCGAACCTGGTCTCGTCCACCGATCTCGCGGTGGCCTTCACGGTGGGACGCGAAGTGGTCATCGAGTCCGGCGGCGAAGCTCTGCTCGCGGCGCAGAAGGCCTACCTCGCACGGTGGGTCGCGCTGTTGGAGGCCGGCGGCGAGGTCGACGGCGCAGGAGCGCGCATCGCCGTGGGTGCGGCCATGACCATCGCCAACGACTTCGCTCGCACGCGGCGGCTGCGGCGCCGGGCCCGGTTTCACGATGAGCTCGTCGCGCTCATGGACGCCGCACTCGGCATCTGATCGCGTTCTCCGGCAGTGCGGCGGTGGCTATCGTGAGCGCAGGCGTCGCAGCATCCGGGCGTCGGTGAATCCGACTGCCTGCGCTGCGGACTCCATCGTCGCCCCGTGCTCGATCAGCAGGCCGGCGTGCTCCACCCGCACCGCCTGCTGGTACCGCAGCGGCGTGATCCCGAGTTCGGCATCGAATGCCCGGGTGAGAGTGCGTGCGCTGACCCCGGCGGCAGCGGACAGCTCGCTCAGCGGCAACGACTCGGCGAACCGCCCGTCGATCACGTCCAGTGCACGATGTACCGCGTCGTTGACGTGGGACCGGTGCCGCAACATCACCGAATGCTGTGGGGCGTGGCCGTTCCGGCGGGCGTACACCACCATCGCACGCGAGACCGCGGCGGCCACGGCGGACCCGTGACGATCCGCCAGCAGTGCCAGCGTTGCGTCGATGCCGCTCGCGATACCCGCCGAGGTGCGCACGGTTCCATCCGTGACGTGCAGGACGTCCCGCACCACGGTGGCGGCCCGATGGCGCCGCTCGAGCCGGTCGCACAGCTGGTGGTGGGTGGTGCACCGTCGGCCGTCCAGCAGGCCTGCCGCGCCGAGCGCGAACGCACCCGCACACACCGACATCACCGTGCCGCCGGCAGCGTGATGGTCGGCGATCCTGTGCAGGGTCGTCGCGGAGAGCGGAACAGCTCCGGATTCGGTGCGCCAACCCGGCACCAGCGCGATGTCCGATACCCGTAACCGCGGGAAGTCCGTCTCGGCCACGAGCGGCAGCCCCTGATGGCTGGCGACCCGAGCGGATTCGCCGATGTACCGCAGCGCGTACTCGTGCCCGAGGTCGGTGGCCGTGCCGAAGGCCTGGGTGGGCCCCGCCACGTCGAGCAGGTGCACCCCCGGGACCAGGAGGACGGCCACCGTCGTCGGACTCACGGGTGCATCATGCCGCGCCCGCGACCGCCTCGTCGAGCGTGCGGATCCGCGCGAAGCGGCCCGCGAGCGCGAATTCGGTTCGCTCGATGATCGCGTCCGTCCCGAGGACCGCACCGGTATCCGGGCGCACGATCGGGAAGGTGGCGGTGGCCTCGGTGACGAAGTCCACGTCGAAGCCGAGATCCGCGGCCAGCCGCGCCGTCGTCTCGCAGCACTGCTCGGTCTGGATACCCGCGATCGTGAGGCCGGTGACGCCGCCGCGCTGGAGCAGTCGCCCGAGTTCGGTGCTGGTGAAGGCATTGCGCGTGGTCTTGGTCAGCAAGGGTTCTCCGGGCAGCGGCACGAGCCCCGGCTGCAGCACGACGTGACCCGACGCCGGGTCGAATACGCCACCGCTTCCCGGTTCGCTGTGCAGGATCCACACGACCGGTTCGCCCCGCTCACGCGCCGCCACGACGAGCCGGTTCACATCACCGACGATGCCGGGATTCGAGACCTCGGACCAGTTCGCGCGCTGACGGAAGGACTCCTGGACATCGATCACCACGAGTGCGTTCATGCCCCCATCGTGTCCGGTCCGCACCGATCCGACGAGACACGATCAGGCCGCGCACCGGAACGATCCGGTCACGCCACCGGCACGTCACCAGCCGTTGACGTGCAACACCGTTTCCAGCGGTGCCCGCTTAGCGGGCTTGAAATCGGTGCCCTTGGTGTAGGCGACCGGCAACAGCACGCCCTGCCGGATGTTCTCCGGCAGGCCGAGTGCCTCGGCGACCTCACGCTCGTACACCAGATGCAAAGTGGTCCACGCCGAACCGAGGCCGCGCTCGCGGAGGGCGAGCGACAGGCTCCACGCGGCCGGCAGCAGCGATCCCCATACACCGGCCTGATTGCCTTCGGGCAGCTCCCCACCGGGCACGTGGATCGCGCCGATCACCAGCGCGGGCACCTCGTGCATGACATCGGCGAGATACTGCGCACTGGAGGCCACCTTCTCGGCGGTGTCCAGGTCCTTCGGCGGGTTCGCGGCACGGGCCTGCGCACCGGCGGCGGCATAGGCCGCGAACGAGCGGGCGTAATGCTCGGCGACGATCCGCTTCTTCTCCGGGTCGGTCAGCACGATCCAGTGCCATCCCTGGGCGTTACTGCCCGACGGGGCCTGCAGCGCCACCTCGAGTGCGTCCGTGATCACCTCCAGCGGGACGGGCCGCTCGAGGTCGAGGCGCTTGCGCACCGACCGGGTGGAGGTGAGCACCTCATCGGCGCTCAGGTTCAGGTGATGAATCGACTCCGTCATGACTCGATTCAACGACCGCGAGTGGTGCTCGCATTCCCGCGCTTGGCGCGATCGAGTGAGGCCAGCGACTTCTTGGCGGCGGCCAGCTCGGCCTGCAACTGCGCCACCCGGTCGGCGGCGGCCTCCCGAGCCGTGGACAACACCTCGTCAACGGTGCCCTGTGCCTCTTTGTCACCCAGCCCGGCCAGCGCCTTCTGCACTGCGGGAAGCGCGACCTCGCGCGCACCGGCGGGCTTGTTCGCATTGCGCGTCACCTTCACCGCCGCAGCATTGTCGGCGCCGACGAACACGGTGATGGCCACCGATTTCGCCGTCGCCGGCGCCGCCTTCGGCGCGGCCTTCGCCGCCGTGGCTGGCTTGACCGGCTTCGGCTGCTTGGTCGCGCGCAACTCCCGGGCGTCGTATGGCAGTTGATCGTCGACGCCGGCGGGACGGACGGTCACCGTGGTTCCCGAGACCTCCACTACCTTCGCCGATGCCCCACCGGCCAGACCGAGACTGGGTACAGCCTCGATGAGATACACGGTGGGCCGCTTACCGGCCGCCAGTGCGGCGGCGAACCGGTCCAGATCCGCCGCGGTGAGCGTCTGCTCCGCCACTATTTGACTCCCTTCGCAATCGCCGGGATCACATCATCGGCAACGGTATCGATGGCCAGCGGTCCGCCGTACAGCAGGGCATCCACTCCGGAGCCCGTGTCCAGAATGACGATCGGCGCACCGTAGGTCAGTGCGGCCGGAAGCCCGTCGTAACCGCCGTTCCCGGCGCTCGGATCGGTCCGTGCCACTACCGTGCGGTCCACCGAGCTGGTGTTCACCACCGCATACAGATCCACCGATGCCACCGTCAACCACGACGATCCGCTGCCCTTGGCCGGCACCTGCATGGTGAAGCCGAGCTGCCCCAGTAGTTGAAAGGGGCTCGCCGCATTGGTGGCAAGCCGCGTCGCCTGCCCGTCGTAGTGCACCAGGTCCACCTTCTTACCGGTGAAATCGGGGTGCGCGGCGCGCAGTTCGGTGATCCTCTGCTCGTAGGTCTTGCGGACCGCTGACGCACGATCCTTGGCGCCGAGCGCCTCGGCGATGTAGGCCATCTGCTCCTGCCAGGTCCAGCCCTTACTGCCGGCCGGCGAGACCGCGATGCTGTTCGCGACGGATTTGAGATCCTTCGACGCGGCCGATCCGGCCGGATCGGTGTCGATGATGAGGTCGGGCTTCGCCTTCTCGATCGCCGCTCGATCGGGGTTGGTCGAGGTGCCCGCCGTGGGAACCTCCTTCAGCGACGGAACCCAGGACGGCAGTTCTGATTTCGGCCCGTTGCCACCGGCGACCACATCGAAGCCGAGCGCGGTGACGATCTCCGCATCACCAGGACCGAGCGCCACGATTCGAGTGGGCCGCTCGTTGATCCTGGTGTCGCCGTTGATATCTGTGACCGTCCGTGCGCTCCAGGAGTCGAGCGCCGGCCGGCCGTCCGAGGCCCCACCACCGGTGAGGGCGAACGCACCGATGGCGATCGCGACGAGCACCACCACGGCCGCAGCGGCACCGACGATGAGCGGACGCCGACTCTTCGCCGGAGACGGCGGCACCATGCTCGGGTTACTCGGGCTGCTCGGCCCACCGTAGAACTGGGCCGGCACTGCGGCACCGGGCGGAGGTCCGGAGTACCCGGCCGGGGCTCCGGGATTGAACCCGGTGGCCAGAGCGGGATTCGACGGGGTGCCCTGCCAGTTCGTCCCAGCCGGCGGAGGCGGCGGAGCGATGCCGGCCGCGCCGGACATCCGGCGCGCGGCCGAGGACAACGCATCGGCGAACTCACCGGCCGAGTTGTACCGATCGGCGGGATTCTTGGCCATGGCGCGGCCGAGCACGTAATCGATCTCGGGGGACAGATCGGGCCGCTTGACCCGTATGCTGGGCGGGTTCTGGCTGATGTGCGCAAGCATGAGCTGCCCGGAGATCGTGGTGTTGAACGGCGGCGCGCCGGTCAATAGCACCACCGCTGCGCACGCCAGCGAGTAGATATCGGCACGGTGATCGATCGGATTGCCCAACAACGCTTCCGGCGCGGTGTAGGCCAACGTTCCCACTACCGTGCCGGTCTGCGTGTGCTGTCCGACCTCGGTCTGCGCGGCGCCGATGCCGAAGTCCGCCAGTTTGATCTGTTCGCCGCGCCGGCCGCGGTCGACGAGGAAGTTGGCGGGTTTGACGTCGCGGTGCAGAATCCCGTGGCCGTGCGCCTCGTCGAGCGCATCGGCGACCTGCTCGATCACCGCGACGGCGCGGTCCAGGCTGAACGGGCCCTCGCGCTGCACGATCTGCGCGACGTTGCCACCCTCGACCAGTTCCATCGCGATCCACAGATGGCCGTCGGACTCGCCGCGGTCGTAGACATCGACGATGTGCGGGTGCTTGAGCCCGGCCACGATATCGGCCTCGCGATCGAACCGCGCGCGCACCGACGGATCGGCGGAGAACTGACTCTGCAGCACCTTCAGTGCCACCGATCGGGGAAGCGTGCGGTGCCGCACGCGGTAGACCGTGCCCATACCTCCGGTGCCCAGCACCGACTCGACCACGTACCCCGCGATCACCTCACCCGGTTCGGCCACCTCGCCGACACCTCCATTCCCTGCTCGTCCGCAGCGAGACGAATCTACCGCGCCGCAGGTTGTCGAGGGCTTAACGCGAGGTTGGCGGCGGACCGGGCGGTTCGTCCTTGGGCTGCGCCCAGCGTGGGGCGCCCGGTTCCCGGCGGGGCCGGCGAGCGGGGCCGCCGGGCTCGTCGTCACGGCCGCGGCGAACCCACCGGCCGGCGTCGGTCTTGCGCTGCGCCCCGCTCCCCCGCTCGAAGGGCGGGGGCGGCGCGGGCCGGACCGGCCTCCGGATGCGCGGCTGCTGCGGTGCGCCCTGCGGCGGGAGACCCGCTGCGGGAACGGCGGGGGCCGGCGCTCCGGACGGCGGAACCGGGGGCACCGCTTGCTGTGCCCCGGCGGGTTGCGCAGCCGGCGGCACGGCCGGTGGAACAGCCGGCGGCACTGCGGGCGGAACCGGGCGCGGCGCCGGCGGTGCGGACTGCGGGATCGCCCGCGACCACGGTGCGGGCGGTGCGGTCGGCACGTGCCGGGGCGGTGCCGGGGGCTGCCGCGGTTGCCGCTGCTGCACCGGGAGCTCGCCCGCGGTGGACGCCAACGGCGGCACCACCACGTCGCAGTACCGCAACTCTTCATCGGTCGGGTTGAGCACCATCTCGATCGGAGCCCGCCGGCCGATCCGCACGATCACCTTGGACTGGGTGGTCTGCGCGACGGTGACATCGGCCTTGTCACCGAGTTCGGATCCCGCGCCGTGCACGGTGAGCAGAGTGCGCTCCGGCACCGCGTCCACCTCGACCCCATCGAAAACGGTGATGTCGGCCGGCCTCCGGTCGCCGGCGTCGACGATCCGGAACCGGGAGGGGTCGGCGAGCGTGTTCGCCAGCATCAGCCAGCGATCGGGCCGCTCGGTACGCACCGCCACGGAGGCGCCCGCACCCACCGAACGCAACAGGATCAGTTGCACCACCGTCAGATCGGACGCGAACTCGACCTGCAGGGTCTCGGGCACCGGCGAGCCGTCGAAGAGCGGTAGCGCGATGGCGGCACCGTCGGCGATGCCCCAGACCGGGCCCGCTGGACCGACCGGAATCTCGACGGCGGCCAGCTTCGTGAGCGGAGCCGAGGGGAGGTCGGCGACGCTGGTGGCCCCGCCCGGTAGCGTCGCCAGCGCCAGTTCTCGCTGGCGGCCCGCCACCAGGATCAGCGAATCGTCGTGGTTGTCGATCTGCGGTGTCGCGGTGTCGTATCGCACCAGCCCGCTGATCTCGACGGGTGCCTGGGCGGACCGCTTGCGCAGCCGCAGCACCACGGCGGTGCTGTCGGTGTCCAGACCCCACCACCGGTCCAGCTTCTCCGTGGACATCCGGCCGGGATCGACGAAGTACGTGGTGGCATAGGAATTTCCGTAGGAGACGTGATTCCACTGCTCCTCACCGCGGCGCGCATCGGCACCGAAGGACAGCAGCGAATCCAGCTGGGCGAGTTCCGCGGGCGGCAGAATCCGCGCCCGGATGCGGCGCTCGTGCAGGCGTTGCTCGAGCCGCCGGGTGGCGGCCATGAGCGCTGTGGGCCCCGCGGTGCGCGATGGACCGCGGCGCACGATGCCGGCGAGATTGCGGCGGGTGTTCACCCGGAGGATCAGCCAGGTGGAGCGCTCGGCCATCGCGGAGTAGAACCGCACGCCCTGTGCATAGGAGGCGCGGTACGCCGGTCCCGGAGGTACGCGGCGACCGGCGGAGGAGACATCGATGTCGACGTTCAGGCCGTACTGGGTCATCATCGATGCCAGCAGATCGAGGGGCACGGTGTCCGCGGCGTACGCGCGGCCGTCCCGTAACCGGGTCTCGGCGAGGTCGGCGGTCAGCTCGATCGCCGACACCAGCTCGTAGCCGTCACCCCAGCGGACACCGCAGCCGTCGACGTCGATCACCCGGCCCGGCAGCCCGTCGTAACCCGCACGGCGTCTGCGGAGGTAGTGCGCCCGTGCGGCGATCCGCTCGCTGAGCACCGATCCGTGCACGGAGACGAACGCGACGAGTGCGCCGATCACCGGGATCGCCGTCACCGCCCAGGTGGGCCACCGACCAGCGGTGAGCGCGACGAAGACCGTCGACAGCACCGCCCACACCAACGCGCGGCGCAGCGTCACGCTCAACCACACCGGCCGCCGCAGCCGCGTCACCTCGGGATGCGGCGGCGCGTCGTCGACCGTTCGCCCCGGCTGCGCCTCGGTAGTCATCTACGACCTCCGCTTCCCGGTGCGCCGCGGCCGTAGTGCGGCGACCACACCGGCCACCAGTACCACCACGATCAGGCCGACGCCGGCGACCAACGCCGCGGTCCGCCGCGGACGGGTGTCCGGAGACGGCGGCGGTGCGGGAACCAGCAGCTTCTCGACGGACTGGACGTCGATGTCGACCCCCTCCTCGGGCACCTTCGCGGTGAGCGCGGCGACCGGATCGATCAGTCCGCGGCCCACCTTGTTGTCGGTTCCGCGACCGGGCGCGTGCGCGGTCGCGACGATGCGCGCGGCGACGTCCTTCGCACGCATCTGCGGGTACCGGGAGCGCACCAGGGCGGCGGTGCCCGCGACATAGGCGGCGGCGAACTCAGGTCCGGCGAAAGGCACCAGGGTTCGGTCGGCGGGCAGTGCGTTGACCACGCCGTCGCCGCCGCGCGAGCTGAGCGAGACCAGTCCGGCACCGGGTGCGGCCACGTCGAGCCAGGGGCCGTTGAGCGAGCCCGGTAACGGGGATCCTTCGGCGGTGGTGGCGCCCACGGAGAGCACCTGTCCGTCAAACCAATTGGGAGTGGCGACGGTGCTGACCCGCCGCCAACCGCGCGGATCATCGGGCGATCCCGGGTCCGGGTCGGGATTGGGCTTACAGGTGTTCGCGCCGGTGTTACCGCCGTTGCGGTCGGTAGCGCCCGCGCCGACCACGAAGAGTGCGTCCTTGACCTGCGTGGCGTAACCCACGGCGCCGCCGATCTCGCGCTGGCGGAACTGCGCATCGGCCGCCATGCACACGGGCTCGGGGATCACGATCACTCGGGCTCCGCGGTTCGCGGCGCGGACCACGGCGCGGGCGATGCTGCGCGCGGTGACAGCGGCACGGGAGGCGTTCGGATCATCGTTGTCCGCGGGCGAATTCTGCAGCGCGAAGGCCGTCGAATCGACGCGGATGGACATCACCCGGGAATCGGGGGCCACGCCGACGAAACCGTCGCCCACAGCGGGCTGCGCGCCGACGATCCCGGCCACCAGCGTGCCGGTGGAGTCGCAGTCGAGCAGGCCGCGGTCGGCCGGGTTCATGTTGTCGCCCGCACCGTCGAGCGCCCGCAGCCGCGCCTGTGGCCGGACACCGGTACTCAGCACCGCAACGGTGACACCGGCGCCGGTGGAGAACCGCTGCGCCTCGTCGATCCGCAGAGTCGTCGACGGTGCCGGCGCCGCCGCGAGGTTCGAATTCGGAAGCACCCCCGGCTCCACACAGCGCGGATTGTTGTAGCGCAGTGGGCGTTCCGGGCCGTCGGTGTCGGGCGGCGCGCCACCGATGTCCGCGACGGGAGGAACCACGGCGAGCGCCTGCGGAGGCACCGTACCGCCGAGCAGAGCCACGATGGCACCGACCGCCACCGCGGCGGCGGCCCTCGTCGCGAGGGATCGGGTGGAGGCGAGCATCTACTTCAGGAACGACAGGTCGAGTTCACGCAGGAAGGCGAACAGGCGAGTGGTCCATAGCGCGAGCATCACGACCACGAAAATGGCGGTCTTCTCGCCGAACTCGATGCGTCCCATGAGCCGTGCCGACAGCGGTTTGGCCATCAGGCCCTCCTCGGCGGAGACGCGGTCGGCCAGTAGGAGGGCGCCCGCACCGAAGGCGAGCAGCACCACGGCGCTCACCACGATCACGGTCAGTCGCGCCAGGTTCGATCCCACGGCGCCGACCAGTACGATGGCCAGCCCCGCGGCGATGAGGAAGCCCGCGATGAAGAAGACGGTGGCGTGCACCCGGTCGTCGAGTGTGCGACCTCGCAGCACACAGATCACCGAGACCAGCGCGGCGATCACGACCTCGCCCCAGAAGTAGTGGGTATCGGGCACCAGGATGGTGAGCGCGGAGACCACCAGGATCGCGGCGACCGCCACGTAGAAGCCGGTGAGCAGCTTCGCCGCGGTACGGGACTTGCGCTCGAGCGCGGTGTTCTCGTCGCCGCGGGCCAGTTCGGTGGTGGACTCGTCGTCGAAGGTGTCGACGTGGTACGCCACGTCCAACTCCGACCTGTCGATGTCCTCGCCGGGCGGGGGCAGCGTGTCCGGGCGGACCCGGGCCAGCATCAGCGCCCAGCCCTGCACCCAGTTCGCCAGCAACAGACCGCCGATCACGCCGATGGCGGGGATCGCCGGTCGGCCCAGCGGGGTGTAGGCGAACAGCGCACTGGCCACGACGGTGGCGGCGGAGACGAGTCCGAGGCCGGCGAGCACGGCGGCGCCGAGACCGCTGCTCCGGCCGAGGATCACCACGCCGATCAGGGTGAAGACAGCACCCGTGAGCACGTTGGCCGCCGTGAACGCTCCGTCGGCGCCGCCGTCCGGCGGGATCAGGACGAACCCCGTCGAGAAGAGCACCGGCGCGGCGGCCAGTTGCAGCGCGTAGGCCACCTGTTGCGAGTGGTACTGGCGGTCTGCCGAGACGGCCGCGGTGATCACGGCGATCGAACCGATCGCGGCCACCGGGAACCACCACAGCACACTGGAATCGGCCATCCACGCGAGCAGCACCAGCGCGGCGAAGACCGCGGCACCGAGGACCAGTGCGATCAGTCCGAGGGTGCGGGCGGTGCCGGAGGTGAACCGGCGGAAGCGCTGGCGACAGAACTCCTGGATCGCGTCGGCGGTGCTCTCGATCAATGGGCGGAACGTCTGGTTCGAGAAGGTCTCCGCCAGGATCAACCGATCACCGTCGAGCACACCGGCATCCGCGAGCGACTTGTCACGGGAGAGCGGCGTTCCCCCCTCCCGGGCGAAGGTCCACGCCCCGGCGGTGCTGAAGTCGTGGTCCGGGAAGATCTGCTCGAGCCCCGGGATCACCGAGTCCATCACCACCGACAGGCGGCGGCGGGCCAACAGGCTGCGCTCGACGGAGCTCTCCCCCACCTCGACCAGTACCCGGACCTGTTCGGGCACCACGGGCTTACCCGGTGCGGCGCCGGCCTGATGCGGCGACGGTGCGCCCCCGGGCGCGCCGGGGGTGGTCGGAAACGCCATCGGGTCAGCGTCCCTCGTGCGAGCGCACCTGCAGTTCGGCCAGCTTGGTGGCGGCCGGCGGCTCGTATCCGGAATTGAAGGTGTCGGCGAGGTCGGCCGCGAGCAGCTCGAACGCGCGCACGGTGCGCGGCTTGAGCAGATCGAGGTCGATCGGGGTGTCGGCATCGAGGTGCGGGTCGTAGGGGATCTCGTGGACCCGCAGCTTCTGGCCGGCGCGGAACAGCTCGTCGAACTGCTCGACGGTGACACTGCCGCGCTTCTTGGTGTGATTGATGACCACGATGGTGTTGGCGAGCAATCCGTGCCACCCGTGGTGACGCAGCCAATCGATGGTCGCGGCCACCTTGCGCACGCCGCGGGTCGTGGCCGAGGCGGGAAGGATCAACGCGGAAGAGATCTCCAGAACGCCGGTGCCCGTGACGGTCTGGAGTCCTCGGCCCGCATCGACGAGCGCCAGGCTGTAGTGCGGGCGGAATATCGAGTACAGATCGAGCACGTCATCGTAATCGGCGACGTCGCGGCCGTTGAACCGCCACGGGGTGGGCAGCACGTGCAGATTCGTCGACGTGACGGCCAGGTGCTTGTCCACCTGGTTGCGGTCCGACAGATCACTCTGCTGGATCAGGGTGCGCGCGGTCGAACCGCCCTGATGCCACGCGGTCACCTGGTCGAGATCGCCGCCGTCGGGATCGAGGTCGAGCGCGACCACGTTGTCGGCGCGGGTGCGCTCCAGAATCTGGCCCAGCACGCCCACCAGCAGGGTGCCGCCCGCGCTATCGGCGAAGACGCTGGTGACGTGGAACTTGTTCTTCGGGACGCGGATCCGGTGCACCCGCTCCGCATGCTCTTGATCGGAGGTGCTGGGGCCCACGTCGATACCCATGCGCTTGAGCCACGCGCGCCAGCCGGTGACCCGCATCGCCGAATCGGACATCCGGATGTGCTGCTGGAACGATGACGAGGCCGTGGACATCGGCGCGGAGACCGACTCCCCCATCGGCCGCATCGGCATACCCGCGTGCTGGGGCTGCGGCGGTGCGATCTGGCCGGGTGCGGCGTGGCCGAACGGCAGCGGTGACGGCGGGCGGCCCTGCACGGGAGCCTGGAACTGCCCGGTGGGCGGCTGGCCGGCGAACTGCGGCTGCTGGAACTGACCGGTGTGCGGCTGCGCGAACTGATGCTGGCCGGGCTGCGCCTGCGGGGCCTGGCCCTGCCACTGCTGCTGGGGCTGCTGCGCCGGAACGGGCACGGTCCGCGCCTGCTGTGGGGCCTGCGCCGCCGGCTGCGGACCGGTGACCTGCGGGCCTCCCTGCGGCGAGGCCTGCCCGCCCGCTGCCGCCGTGTCGGCGGTGGGGGCGGCCTCCGCCTCCGGCCGGCCGGCCGGCTCGTCGACGATCACGGGCTGCTCCCGGGTGGGTCGGTCGTCGTCGGACGCGACGGCGTCGGCGACCGCGGCGGCGTCGGCGACCGCGGCGGCGGGGGCTTCCTCGGCGGCGGTGGGCACGGGGCCGGCCTCGCCCGCGTCGTCGACGACGGGGAGCTCGGGTTCCTCCCACTCCGTGGTCGACGGTGCCGAATCCGTGCCCTCGTCGGACACCGGCCCGGGGGTCACCACGGGTCGCACGGCCGCCGCATTACTCGCCAGCGCGCCCGCGACGGACTGCGGCGTGGTGGGCACCGGTGTGCCCTCAGTCTTGTTCTGCTCTGCAAAAGGCAGGTGAACGTTCGTTGCACCGTCGCTCATCAGATGAACCTTCCATCCAGGTCAAATCGCTTGCACTCTAACGCACAATGCCTGCTCGCGGGGATTCGGACAGTCGTTGTCAATTTGCTATATCGAACCATCCGACGCAGCCTCCGCGGGCCACGAGTTCGTTCAAACCCTCCGCGAAGCGCCGTCGGGTGCCCGGACTGAGGATCACATCGTTGTCACCGCCCCGGCCGCGGGTGGTGGTGGAGAGCACCCGTCCCTGGTCGGTGTCCATCACGCCGAGTGCCCACTGAGCTTGAGTTCGAACACCATTGAGATCGACACGGTGATAGACCACCTCTGCGCGCCGCCCGCTGTAGCGAGCAGCGTCCACGAGGACGTCCACGGTGTGCGGGGGGAGGTCGTGCTCGCGCAGCCGTCCACGGAATTCTCGTTCGCCCCGCGGATCAGTGGAAGCGGGGTTGTACATCGACACGATTTCTCTCAGTTCTGCAGCACCCAGTGTGAGCGAATCGAAGTCCGCGGGGTCGCAGGAACCGAGGACCCGCCACACGGGATCGACCACCGTCGAGTCGAAATCCTCGCCGTCGGTCCGGTACCCCTGCAGAGTCAGCAGGTCGTCGTGCCGGAACACCACCACCACCAGATCGTCGTGGCGCACGATCGCACCGCGCAGCGCGGAGTCGCCGTCGAAGACGCGCAATGCGATCTCCGCCGCCGGCGCCTGCAATGCCCGCAGCCACCGCGCCACCTCGGGGTCGATGGCTCCGTCGGCATCCACCAGACCCGCCGCGATGAGTCCGGGAAGCACGGCCAGGTCGACCGCAGACTGATCGTCGGGGCGGTACACGTTCGGGTGCACGGCCAGCACGATCGGTGCGAGCTCGGTGACATCGGCGAGCCGCATCAGCAGGGAGAGCTCGTCGATGGAGACGCCGAAGGCGGAGAGCCCGCCTCCGGAATCGTTGTCCGGCACGCTAGAAGTACAGGCTGGCGGCCTGCGCCTGACCTGCCTGGTGGATCGTCGCCGCGGTCTGCACCTTGATGCCGGCCTTGCGGATGACCTCGGCGAGCCGCTCGTTCGCCTCCACACACGCGTTGTGCACGTCCTGGTAGCTGCCCTGGTCCGGGCCGACCCAGTTGCCCGCGTTGAGGTTCGCGGTGTTGTTCCCCACGAGTTCGGCGATCAGTCCGTCGGCGATGGCGGCGGACTTGCCCAGGAGGGTCGACGTGGTGTCGTAGTTGGCGTAGTCGACCTTGATCAGATCGATGGGCATGGTGTTCCCCTGTCTTCGATTCGGTGGTGTGAGCGCCCGCTAGAGGCCGATGTAGCCCTGGAAGATGTCGCCACCGTCCATATCGGTGTTGGTGATCAGCCCGTTGTTCTGCTTGAGCGAGATACCGACGTTCTCGAGCTTCTTCTGCTCCGCGTCGCACACCGCGATGATCTCGTGCATGTGCGCGACTGCCTTGAGCGAGGTCTGGCCCGAGTTCGCGGCGGCGTAGGCCTCGGCGGTGGTCCGAACGAACTTGATGTTCGCCAGGGTCGCCTGGGCGATCTGTTCCGTGGTGGCGGTACCTGCGGCATGGGCCGCGGTGTTCATTTCGTAGATCATGGATTCCTCCTGCTTGAGAAGCCTGATGGGCGACGAATCGGTGTCCGGTGCGCCGTGGCCGGCGCGGCGGACGCAAGGGCGGGCGTGCTCGCGGTTCAGCCCTCCTTTCCGGCCGACGGGACATCGACCGGCACCGTCTCGTACTGCGGTGGGGCGTCCTGATACACGGGGATGGGAATCGCCGCCGTCGCGGGAACCACGACTCGGTCGCGCTGCTTACCGTTCGACCGCGTCACGGGGGCCGTGCTGCTGACGGGCTGGGGTGCACGCACCGGCTCGGCGAGGAGTCGAGGCGGAGGCGGGGGCGGAGGGGCAACGGTGAGCCCACCGGTATTCCACGTGGCCGGGGCGATGATCTGCGCGGGCATGGCGCCGCGCATCACGCTGGCAGCGCCGGCGATGGTTCCACCGCCCGCCAGCGTCTCGAGCCCGGGTGACCCCGGGCGGGCGCCGAAGTAGCCCACCGATGCGGTCCGATTGTCGTTGTCGATCGACGCGACCAGTTGGCTGAGCGGCTGAACGGTCACGCCTGCGGACGTCGCCACTTGAATCGACTGCTGTCCCGCTTGCTGACCGAGGCCGAGCAGACTGCTCGCGGCCACACCCGCTCCACCGATGCCCGCGGCACCGGCCTGCTGCACGAGCTGAGCACCCAGTTTCGGTCCCGTAGTCGCGTGCTCGCGGTCCGTCGCGTTCTGGGCCGACGTCGTCGCCGAGTCTTCGGTGCGGAGCGCACCGCTCACGATCGACTGCACCATCTTCGTGCCGATGAGTACCGAACCGCTCGTGCGCATCGCCAGCGAGGAGGCGATGGCCGCGGCTCCCTGCGCCGCGAGGGAGAGCTTGGTGACCACCGCATCGCCGACCGACGCCGCACCGGCCGCGGCCGGCGAGATGGGCGAGGTGGACGGGCTCGCGATGGGCTTCGGCGGCAGGAAGGGCTCGAAGGTCATGTTCGCCGTCGAGTTCGCGAGGTAGCCGAACATCATGCTGGCGTTCTGCGCCCACATCGCGGCGTACTGTGCCTCGTTCGCCGCGATCGCCCCGGTATTGATCCCCAGGAAGTTCGTGGCCTCAAGCACCCCGTGTGTCACGTGGTTCTGCGCGATCTCGGGGATCTGTGCCATACCCGCGAGCGCGGCCGAGTAGTCGGCGGCCTGTTTGGTGTGCCGCGTGGCCGCTAGCAGGGCATGTACCCGGACGCTTTCGTTGTAGGCCAGGTACATCGCGACGTTCTTCGTCATCAGAGCCGTCTCGGGCGCCTGCCACGAGGCCGCGAGCCGGGGAAGCAGTGAGGTGAGGAAGACGGATCGGGCACTCGCCGCCGATGCCACCACCGACCACCCCGCCGCAGACGCGGTCAGCGGCGCCGGACCGGGACCGGTCATGAGGCGGCCGACGTTGACCTCGGGAGGAAGCGCTGGAAACGTCACCGGTGCCCCCGCGTTAGAACTGGACCGCGTTGTCCGCGGCCACGTACGTGGCCGCCACCGCAGACAGGCTGACGGCGTACTGCGCCACGGCGGCGTGGTCGACGACGGTG
Organism: Tsukamurella paurometabola DSM 20162; assembly: GCF_000092225.1. Classification (NCBI taxonomy): domain Bacteria; kingdom Bacillati; phylum Actinomycetota; class Actinomycetes; order Mycobacteriales; family Tsukamurellaceae; genus Tsukamurella; species Tsukamurella paurometabola. The sequence continues at coordinate 337,131 of NC_014158.1, read as the reverse complement.
ACCGCGAGATAGTTCGCCGCGTGCGCCGCCGATCCGGCCGCGACCATGAGCGAGACATCATCGATTCCGGCTGGAATCACGGCTCCCAGAGTTCCGGCCGCGCCACCCACGAGACCCGAGGTGGTCGCGACATTCGCGATCACTTCGTTAGTGCCAGACAAAAGCTGAATAGGCGCCACGTTCAAACCCACCATGCCCTACCCCTCACGCTTGCGTTTTCAGGTTGCAACAATGTCAGAATCCTGCACTTCAGTCAATCCCGAGGGGAATCCCATCGGTGAAAGTCGGTCAGCCCCACAGGTCGTCTCCCTCGTCCGCCTCGCCCCGCCGGATGCCGTTCCATGCGATCTGCACCAGATCGGACTGCGCCCCCCTGCCGGGGTGGAAACGTGCACGTCCAGGCACTCCGAACCGCTGTCCTCGCTCGCCGCCGATGGTGACGGTGAACTTGTCCGCGGAGGTCACCAACGCCATCGCGCTGTTGGTGTCCAGATACTGCACCAGCGGATCGGAACTCATCTTGTACAGGTATTCCGCATCGTTGAGAATGAGGATCACATGGAAACCGCGAATCACACCATCGTTCATCAACTTCACTGTTTGCGTGATCGGATTCGTTCTATCACCGCGCGCGACGATCGTGTCGTAGTCGTCGATGATGAGGAATACCTCCGGACCGGACCACCAATCACGCCGGGCCAGTGCCGCACTATCGATGCCGTCCGGCACTCGCCGATAGGTCACCTTGGCGGGGTCGGTCTCCCCCTCCCCCATCCATTCGACGAGTTTGTCCTGCCATTTCTGCAGAAAGTCCATGAGGTCGGATCCGTGAACGCCGATGTTCTTGGGATTCGGCGCGAACGCACCGCGGTGCACGCGCTTGGGGTCGAGCAGAGCAATGGCTCCGTCGTCGATCGTCGGGTAGCGCTCGCTGATCGCCTCGATGAGGGTGTGCACGAGCGCCGATCGACCGGAACCGCCCTCGCCCACCGCGAACATGTGCGCCTCGCGCCCGAAATCGGCGAAGGCGATACCGCCGTCCGACTCGCGGACACCGAACGGCAGGCGCACCCGTTCCCGCGCGGTCGTCGCCACGGGTATGTGCGCGAACAGATCCCGCTGCAGCACCACCTCGGGCAGCGCCAGCAGCTGCGGAGCGGTCGCGCCGGTCGCATTGCCACGGCGGATCCTGTCGACCACCTCGGCGATGCCGTCGCTGAGCGTGTCCGGTGACGAATCACCGTCGGCCCGAGGAAGAGCCACCAGCGCCATCAGCTCGCGATCGGTCGTGATCGCGTGGCCGGCGCGGTCGGGAACCGCTCGGTTGCGCTGCGAGTTCACCACCGACATGTCGTAGCTCGCCGTCGAGATGCGGCCCTCGACGATCGTGTGCATGTGGCTGGACAGGCCGCGCAACACGGTGTTCCGCGCCGTGGTGATCACGAAGTGCACGCCGTAGTTGAGGGCACCGGACGCCAGCGCCTCGAGCGTCGGAACCTTGTCCTCGAAGACACCGCCGTCGGTCACCGTCGCATCGAAACCGTCGATCACGATGAAGACGTCACCGAAGGCATCCTCCTGCAACACCGGTGCCGACTGGTCGGCGCGGAGTCGACGGTACTCCGCCATCGAATTCACCCGGTACTTGCGGAACAGTTTGACGCGCTGATTGATCAGGTCAGACATCTGCGTGATGATGCGGTTGATCGCATCATCTTCGGAGCGAGTGGCGATCTTGGAGATGTGCGGCAGGTCTTCGAGCCGCATCCAGCCGCCGCCGGTGTAATCCACGACGAAGAACTGCACGTGCTCCGGCGAGTGCGTCAGCGCCAGCGAGGTGACCAGTGTCATCGCCGCGGTCGTCTTGCCCTTCTGCGGGCCGGAGTACACGAGCACGTTTCCCTGGCCGCCGGAGAGATCCAGATGCCAGACCGGCTGCTGGTGCCGTGCGGGATCGTCGAAGACGCCGAACGGCACCTTGAGAGTCGCCGGCGTGGTCGGCGCCGGCGCCACCCACACGTCTTCGGCGAGAGCCGGTTCGACGGCGTCGAGCGTGGTCGAGGTCAGCTCCGGGAGCCATGGCTTGTAGGCCGGGCGAGCCGGAGCCTTGGCGAGCAACTCCTTGACCACGGTGAACACGGTCGGCGCGGCGAGGAGCTCCTCCTCGGTGCGGACGATCTCCTCCTCTTCCACGATCTCGACCTCGAGGTCGGGGATATCGACCGGCCCTGCGGTGAACCCGTGAGCGACCGAGTCCGAGGTGGGCGCCACCGGAGCGTCCCGCACCACGACGGGTGGCTCGGCCGCCGTCGGCGCGAAGTAGGGCTTGCCCGTGAAACCGGCGTAGAACCGGATCAATTCGTCCTCGTGCAGTGTCTTCATCAAGCCATTACCGGGCTTACCTGGAAGATTCTTGGCGTCCGGTACGCCGATGACGGAACGTGAGTCGCCGGCGGTGCCGGTCCGAAGTGCGATGTGGTAGTGAATATTCGACTCGAGGCCACGTGACCGGGCCATCTCGGCGTTCTGCGAGGCGAGCAGCAGGTGCACTCCCACGGACCGGCCCACCCGGCCGATCTGGGAGAAGATGTGCACGAACTCCGGCTTGGCTTCGAGCAGCTCGGTGTACTCGTCGATCAACACCACCAGCGCGGGCATCGGATCCAGGTCGGGACACAGCCCCGTCTCACGTGCCTTCTCGTACTCGGTGAGCCCGATGATGTTGAACGACGGATACTTCGCCGCCGCATCGTCGAAGATTTGCTGGCGTCGCTTGAGCTCGCCGGTGATGACCTCCATCATGCGGTCGACCATGCTCTCGGACTTCTCCAGGTTGCTAACCACCGCCGCGACGTGCGGAATCTCCTCCATACCCTGGTATGTCGCGCCGCCCTTGAAGTCAACGAGGAGCAAGTTGAGCATCGCCGGCGAGTGGAACAGACAGGCGTCGAGCACCAGGCAGCGGAGGAACTCCGACTTGCCCGAGCCCGAGGTACCGATCATCTCGCCGTGCGGTCCGGTTCCCCCCTGGCTCGCTTCCCGGATGTTGAGGTGGATCCGCGTACCGTCGGGCGCGAAGCCGATCGGGAAGTTGAGCCGGCGCGGATCGTCGAACCGCTTGATGCGCTGCCAGAACTGGACCACGTCGATGGCGCCGGGGTCGTCGACTCCGACCAGGCTCGCCCAATCCCGGCCGGTGTCCTGGCGCTCCTTGGACTGCAGTGACGCGGTGGTCTCCAGCTCCCACCGCGCCAGCTTGCGCGCCGCGGTATGCGCGTCGATGGCGTCCACGTAGTCGGCGCGCGCGATTTCCTTGGGCGCTTCCAACGGCAGATCGGCGTCCCACCGGTTGACGATCCCGGTGTCGTCGACATCGAGGCGTACCGCGTGCGGGAAACCGTCGATCACCCCCTCCGGAGGGTGCATCAGAATCCACGTGACGTCGGCGAGCGAGGAGATCGCCTGATCCGTCATCCGGGCTCGTTCGGCGGAGTCGACGATGACCACCGTGTGCCGGGTGCGGCCGGAGACCTCGGACTCGGTGGTGAACGGCCGGGTGTAGTCGACGATGCGGTCGGTGTCGGTCACGGGGGTGTCATCGCCGCCGCCGACCTCCTCGAGGAAATCGGTCCAGTTCGCGTAGATCATGCGGCGCGAACCGAGGGCATCGACCAACGTCGGATGCTGGTTGTGCGGCAGCCATTTCGTGTACTCTCAGGGGCCGCCATCGGGCTGGTCGGTGACCACGGCCACGCGAAGGCGGTCGGGCCCGTGAGTCACCGTCAGGTGGGCCAGCATCGCGCGCACCATTGCGGTCGCGCGGTCGCGGTCGCCGCCGCCCCCCGAGCACCGGGAGGTTCCGCAGCGTGAGTGCGAGCGGCATATCGGCGACGGTGGAATGGGTGTGCAGGAACTTGACGGTCTCAGTCCACTGCACCGGGTCGAGGAACTCCCCGTCGGGTGCTTCGGGTGTGCCTACCCCGGTCTACCAGCACTGACGCCAATACGACTGTGTCGCATGTGGCTGGTGGGGCTGCTGTGGTCGGCGTGTCGCCTGACGCGGCCTGGGATTTCACTCGTGCGATGTCGCTGCGTTCGCATGTGCGTGGCCTTAGTGCTGATGGTTACAGCGAGTTCATTTCGTGCGATCGCGCGGCGCCGGCCGGTGTGTGGGCGGTTTACCTGACTGATGCTCGGCTGCGGTATCGGCTGCTCGGGTTCGACTTCGATGCCAAGGGCGATACTGCGGAGATCGCCGCGGTCGCTCGGACTGCGGCTCAGCACAGTGCCGACCAGCTGGTGTCGATGCTTCGGGCGTGCGGTATTGAGCACGTGGTGTGCGAGTCGGGCCCGTCGGGTGGCCGGCATGTCTGGGTGGGCCTGGCTACGCCGCTGTCGGTGGAGTATGTTTCGGCGCTCGCTGATCTTGCTCGCACGGTTTTCGGCCGCGTTCAGGCCAGCGGTGAGTGGGTGCTTGATATCGGCATGCTCAGCAACCGCAAGACCGGGCTGCTGCGCCCACCGGGCTCCCCGCACGCTGCCGGTGGCGCGTCGACGGTGATCGCCGGTGATCCGACGGTGCTGCTGCCGGATGCGCGCTCGACGACCCGTCAGCAGGTCGACGCGCTTGTGCAGCTGCTTCAGGAAGCGAAGGCTGCGCTGCCCGCAGACGCAGGCGACCCGATTGATGGCGGTGGCCACCAGCGGTCCGTCACGGTCGCCGAAGCCCCGGATGGGCACTTGTGGATTCCGGGCACTTTCCGTGAGCTGTCGGGCCCGGCCCTGGCGAAGGTCCATGCCCCTATTACCGCTAGTACGGACGCCTCGGATGTGTTGTTCTCGATCCTGTGTAGCTGTGCCCGCGCGCACTGGAGTTTCACCGACGTTCACACGCGTCTCGCCGGGCTCCCCGGTCTCGAGCACGCCCGCACCCGCCGCAGCAAACACCACCCCGGCACCCGCGAGCGCCGCCCCCGCAAGGGCAGCCAGTCCCCCAAACAAGTCCTTGCCGCCGACTGGCGCCGCGCGATCGCCTACCTCGCCGACCACAGCACCACATCAGAGGACCACGACCTCCCCGACGATCCGGACTTCGCCCGCCGTACCGCGGCCATCTGCCAGGCCACCACCGGAATCCGCCAGCGGGCCGATGCGAACATGCGCCGTTGGAGCATCCGCGGCGGCGCCGCCGACCGCCTCGTCCTCGACGCACTCTGCGAGATCGCCGACAACGTCGTCCAACTCACCATCGGCGCCGACGTGCGCACCCTCGCCGAAATGGCCGGCATCACCCGCGAACGCAGCCGCAACGCCCTCCACCGCCTCTCCCGCGACGGCTGGATCACCCTCGCCGCCGAACACACCGGCCCCCACGCCGCCGTCTGGACCCTCAACAACACAAGCCCGCAGCCTGCCGAGGTGCCTACTGCAACACCTGCTGAGACGGCACCGGAGAGGGGACCACACGTGGATACCGAGGAGAGCACTACTCGCGTGTCACTCGGGGCCATAGGCCCCGGAGAGCCCACCCCACCTGTTGCCGAAGGGCCTCCCGCGGAGGATGGAGGGAGTGTCAGATTTTCGGTGTAAGTGGCGTTGTTAGCCCTGGTCTCGGTTGAGGCCGGGGATGCGGTCGGCGAAGGTGATCGCGAACGCGTTCAGGGCGGGTTTCCAGCGGGCCGCCCACCGGTTCTGGCCCCGACCGGACGGATCGAGCGCCCTGGTCACAAGGTACAGCGTTTTCAACGCTGCCTGCTCGGTCGGGAAATGCCCGCGGGCTTTGACTGCCCGCCGGTACCTGGCATTGAGACTCTCGATGGCGTTGGTGGAGTAGAGCACCCGCCGGACTTCGATGTTGTAGTCCAGGAACGGAATGAACTCGTCCCAGGCATTGCGCCAGAGCCGGATCATCGTCGGATACTTCTGCCCCCAGGTGTCGTCGAGAGCGTCCAGAGCTGCCTCTGCGGCGGTGGCGTCGATGGCGGTGTAGATCGGCTTGAGATCGCGTTTGAGAGTGTCCCAGTGCTGGCGAGGCACGTACTTGAAGCTGTTGCGCAGCAGATGAATCACGCAGGTCTGCACGATCGTCTCCGGCCAGACCGCGGCCACCGACGCCGGCAAGCCCTTCAATCCGTCACAGACGAGGAAGAACACGTCGTTCACGCCGCGGCTTTTGAGGCTGCTCAGCACCGCGTACCAGAACTTCGCCGACTCCCCGCCGCCTTCGCCGGCCCAGATCCCTAGGACATCCTTGTGCCCGTCGAGATCAACGCCGATCGCCGCGTAAAACGGCCGGTTAGCGACTTGCCCGTCGCGGACCTTGATGTGCAGGGCATCGATGAACACCGCGACATAGATCGGCTCCAGCGGCCGGTTGAACCAGCCGGTCATCTCCTCGACGATCTTGTCCGTAATCCGGGAGATCGTGTCCTTGCTAATCGAGGCGCCGTAGATCTGATCGAAATGCGCGACGATATCGCCGCTGGTCAGCCCCCTCGCAGCGAGGGATAAGACGATCTCATCAACCCCATTCAGACGACGTTGATGCTTGGCGACGATCTTCGGATCAAACGAGCCCTCCCGATCGCGTGGCACCTCAATCTCGATCGGCCCGACGGTCTCGGTGATCACTGTCTTCGTCCTGGCACCGTTGCGGGAGTTCCCGCTTCCTCGACCCTCGATGTGGTGTTTGTCGTAGCCCAGGTGCTCGGTGATCTCCTCATCGAGGGCGGTCTCGAGCATCGTCTTCGTCAACGCCCGCAGCATCCCCGGCGCGCTCATCGACGCACCCTGCTCCCGGGCCTGCGCGACGAGCTCCCGCGCGAGCTGCAGCTCCTGCTCAGTTGGTTGCCTGCCATCGTCCATGACATGCAGTGTCTCGGTCATCAGACCCTCTTTCCCACCAACCAGCTCTGGTCAGCGAGTCGGGCCACTTACACCGAAATTCCGATACTCCCAGGATGGACCGAGCCGTCGTCGGCGCCAACTGCGTGAGGCTGCTGCTGCTCGTGAGCTCGCGACTCACGACTGCTTCACAGGAACAGGCGAAGAGGGTCTGTCGACGTGGGATGGCTTGGTCTATGCCCGGATCCCAGTAGCGCCGACAGCACTCGAAGAGGTACTGCCGTGCTCGACTCCTCCGGAGGTATCCTCGGCCGCGGTACAGGCGCTGCATAGCAGCGGTTTGATCGATATCGATGCGTCCGGTCGGGTGTATCGGGTGCATGAGGCCGCGCGAGCGAGTTACGCGCAATGGGTCGGTACCACCGGCACCCTCGCCGCCCGCAAAGAACAGCACCGCATCGAACGTGAACTGTGGGCATGGTGGCTCGACGAGATCACCTGGACCACCACCTCTCGCACCACCGTGCGCGGCACCGGATATCGCAGCGCACGCCGACGACCAGACCAGCACAGTCTCGACCTCGGGCTTGCCCGCTGGACAGACCGCGCCCCCTATCCCCGCCGTCCCGGCGGCCGTCGCGACCACCGAGCCGCCCGCGCCAGTCTGTGTGCGACTTAGCTGTGCTGATGATCGTTCCCCGGCAGCTCCCATGCAGCTGTCTTTATCGTGATCGCCGCCTGCCTCCCCTGCCCCGAGTGTGGCTCCGCCTGACCGGTGGCCACCTTGTCCAAGAACTGGACCAAGGCTGTCGAGTTCCTTGCCGACAACGCCCACAGTGGCCACCAGCTCACCGCTACTGACCCCCGGCTTCGAGGAGCGCGGCGCCGCGGTCCTCGCCCTCGCCAAAACCACCGGATTATCCCGCGACAGCGGCCTCCGCGCGCTTTACAGCCTCGAGGACGACGGCTGGATCACCCTGCACACCCCCCCGCCGATCCGGCGGACGCCGAGATCATCGCGCAGCGCGTAGGCAGCTCTCGGAATCGCTCGGTCAGCAAACAGAAAGTCCAAAGGTCCGCTAAATCCCCAGCTGACGGGGGACCCGAGGGGCGTCGATCAGCTGGAGGTATAGGCGGGCGCCCTGGCGCAGTTCGTCACGAAGTGGAGCGATCGGCTACGCATGTATCTTGCGCCGCATAACTGGCAGAACTGCGCCCCGGCATCGGTACAGCTAGCGAGCGAGATCGCATCATGTCCAGGAAGCGACAAGAGGCGTTGGGCTGAATATCTTGTGGCACTCTGTGCGGCAGTGGAGGTCGGTCTCGACCTCGGATGAGTCGCCATCGAGGCCTGGCCGAAGGAAGCGGCCGGCGCGATGCTACCGGGGTTACGGAACTGCGTAGGCGCAAGTATGTGCGCTTGACGGTGAGCTGGCGATCAGTGCGGTCACGCCTGCGGAGATGCACTTCGATGTTCTGGTGTAGTACGCAGCAGGTCGTTCTGAGCGGCGGCTGAGGCGGCTGCTTGTTTTGGAGCGCAGCTTCGATGTGCTGGCGCACGGTGAGGCCGTGGCGGAGAGCTGCGGGCACCCTGGCGGGCCGCAGTAGTCGATGTTGAGCGTAAGCGTCGTGGTCGGGCGATGGATTTGCTCATCACAGCCTTCGCGCACGCGCTTGTACAGCAGAAACCCGGCGGACCTGCGTGGCTTGGACGCCATCTTGAGGGGGTAACGATCTGAGCCGCGCGCGTAATCGCAGGTCGGGGCACAGGGCCGACCTCGAGCGCTTCTCAGCCAGCGGGGGCCAGCAGGGACTTGTATTGCGGTTCGGAGAGAGGGCCGCACGACATGCCCTCCATCTGCCCTCGAAAAGTGATGTTCCGCACCCAGGCGGTGTAGCGAAGGTTCACCGCTGTGCCGTAGGCAGCACAAGTGGGATGAAGTCCCTATCAGGGACGTCGAGTTCGTGCAGTGGGGCGATACATCCTTTAGATTCCCCGGGACATTTAACCCGATTTCCGCGACCTCAAAGAGCTGCGAAACAGTGCTTAAAAAAAGTGCCGCAGAGCATCTAATTAATCACCATAGAGATATGTAGAAATCTTCACACGAACAGCCTTGAAAGGCGGTCTTTACTTCGGCTACGTTTGTTGGTGGCACCGCTTAATCGGCAGTTTTAGATGACTCCTAATTCTCCCGGGTGGTGCTGCCTCCATCGCAGATGAATTGAAAGGACGCCCACATCATGTTCCAGACTATGGAAGCACCTTCACTAAATCGAAGTGTAGTTGCCGATGCATCCGAGGTTTTGGATGCTATCGATTTCGACCTCCAATCCGGAGTTGTGTACGAATTCACAGCGAATTCACAGCGGTACTGGACGACCGCCTGCCTAATGGCCTCCCAGGCAAGCGTGGATATCGCTTCCGGAGCGGCCGCAGAGGCAGCAGAGGCCGCCTTCCTCTGAGGGGCGCGCAGAGAAGTACATAACGTGCCACTGAAGGAAAGTCGTTTTTGGTCAGGCGGTCGTCGCCGCCTGACCAAAAACGCGACGCCTAAAATTAGCAGCCGCAAAAAGATGCTTTCTCGAATAGATAAAATTAGCGCAGCAACAACACTACTCAGCAGCCTTGAATCTATCCTAGTCTCCAACTCCAAAGAATATCAGGCAATATATGAAGATCCTTACGCGGCGAACCTTGCACCTACCACACCAACGTGGTGGAGTGCAATAGGAAGCAAAAATGGAACACGCACGCTTCATTGTGTGCGTATCGTAAGCTCAGTTATATGCTTGACCAATGCAAATAACCGGGTCAAATCAGTCACGAGTATGGCAGTTCTGCTCTCATCGGCTCTATTGCTTCCCAAACACCATTATGGTGCTGAGGGATCAGATCATGCAGCGTTCGTATCAAGACTTTCCGTTACATTGGCGCGATGCTCGGGTCTGCGGCCAACCGAGGTTGACGCTTGCCTGTGGTATGCAGGACTGCAATCGGTTCTTTCTTACACCGTAGCCGGCGTGACCAAACTGACCAATCCAAGTTGGCTAGATGGCTCAGCGCTAACAGGAATCATGCGAACGCGAACCTTCGGAAACAAGACCGTGTGGGATTTCATGAATAACCACCCCGGATTCGCGAAGACGGCCACGTGTATTACAGTATTCGGAGAAGCCCTATATCCCGTGGTATTCGTGCTGCCCGCTAGGCCGCGCGAGTGGATGATACGCGGTGCCGAAATTTTCCATATAACGACAGCCTTCACGATGGGGCTGAACCGCTTCCCCTGGGGCTTCGGTTCGATGCTCCCAGCTGTTCGCTACATCACCGCGAAGCACTCAGAGCTCTCTGAAAAACGATACGACAGAGTACCTGTATTTGTAGGGATAACCTCGTGTGTAGGGCTTGCTGTCGGCTTTATGGCGCAGCGTAGATCAACCGCAGAGTATAGAACTCTAAGGGCAGCAACAAGCAATTTCAACTCGACCGACGGCGGGAGCATAAGGTATCGAAGCTACGGTGACCCAAATAAACACACAATCATAATTGAACCTGCAATCGGAGAGAGCGGCTTAGACGCAGAACGTCTGGCGCATGAAATTGCGCAAGAGTATCACGTAGTGGTGCGATTTGAGGAGCTTCTATGTGATGGTGTGCCGTACAGCATTTCTCGTACACTAGCCGATTTTATTGGTTTTTGGAACGAAGAGAGCGGCGCGGCACCGACCCTACTTGCTCACAGATCAGCGGCCTCGAATTCGATTTTAGCTGCAGCTCTATGTCCAGACCGTGTATCCGGTCTAGTTCTGATGAATCCAGAACTTCCATCTGCTGCCGGCACTCCCGAGGAAGTCAACCGAAGGAAGCAGATGGACCAAAACCTGGCAATTCGTCAGTTCACACTCCAGATGGGGCTCGGGTGGACAGCTATCACTCCGCACGAAGGACCGGATAAAAGCAGTCGCCACCTGCGATCTGCTTTCAACGTCCCGCACAGGTGGCGAAATGCACGATCTTCCCTACGCAAATACTTCTCCCTCGACCCCTCGGCACTGATTGCACCCCTAACAATATTGGACTGCCAAATAAGCTTAGTCGCAACGAGAGAAGTAAATCCGAAAACCCGGGAAATATTGGGCAAAGCTCAAAAACTCTGCGAATTTAATTGCGTCAACGAAAATAATTCAAGCACCTCCTCGCTAACTGACCCGCATAGTATCCGCTACTTATCTCGAGAAGTATTGCCGGCATTGTTTCCGCCGACGCCACGGGAGTGAATTATGATCACTTTTATACTCGCTTCGCTTCTGAGCATGACAGTATTTTCGCAGCATCCGCTTCGCGCGTTCGACCGGTTACGAAAAGCCGACCGTAACGGACTAGTGCTCCCGGACTGGCGATTTTTTGCACCCGACCCCATTCGGTATGATTTCGCCCTCCTCTTTCGCACCGGAACAGGGAGCGATAACGTCACCGAATGGCAGTTCGCTCAACCAGCAACGTGTAGCCGTCAGTGGCGCCACGGGCTGTGGTACCCGGAGCAAAGGCTAAATAAGGCGCTCCTTGATGTGTGCCAGTCTGCTCTCAAGAGCCTAAGAAACACCAATCCCGGATCAGCTGAAGCGCCGCTGCTGATATTACGATCTCTGGCTGAGATATCGGCACGGCAAACCAGTCCGTCAGAACAACTATCTGAGAATATGAAATATCCCTACATCTCGACAGAAAAAATGCAATTCGCAATCACTCGGTACGGAGGATTCGACTCAAAAGCAAGAATGGAAGTCCTATACGTTTCTGAAGCCAGCGCCCTCTGGAAAAATCGAATTGCAAAATCTGACAGAAGCTAGAAGTGATATGTCCAGCGAATCATCCTCTGATCTTCAGGAAGTTAACGCGCGCCTAGAAGCTATTGAACAACGACTGCATGCGCTGGAGGCTAGCGGAGACGCTAAAATAGTTTCAAGCCTGCGAACCCCGCCGGATGACGCCGCGTCGAGCACCGAATTGCCACTGGTCCGGATATCCAACTTCTTCTCAGCCATAGGAAATCCGACGCGACTGTCTATTATACGAGCTCTAGCCGAAGGCGCGAAAACACCTGCGGAAATTCTGAGCGCCGTAGAAATCGAGTCGAAAGGAAAAATGTACCACCACCTGCGAACCCTTACCGGCACCTCAATCCTAGCCCGCACCGCAGGAGGCGCCTACCAAATTTCGAGTGACTACATGGCGCGTGTCATTGCCGAGATGAGTGCTGTGGCGCTAGAGGTGACCGCGAGCCACTAAACCCGTCTACATGCTCGCCCGGCGACAGACGCACCTCACCCAGCCAACGTCTCTAATTGACGTACGGGGCGCGACGAGTCATGCCACACTGTGCTGCGGAACGTCGCCAACAGGCAACTCCGTGCTCCTGATGGTCGGGCTGATCATTACGGGCTGAGCGCGTCACCATACGCCGGGAGGGAACGTAGGTAAACCGACAACGCTCTTGGGAGCGTTGAACCAGGGGCACTGGCACTAGACGGGTGCGTGCGCGAACGCCCTGTCACCGGGATCCGGTGACAGGGCATTGCATTCTTCTGTCTTCGTCGGAGCAGGTGAGCAGCCCTGGGCTGGGCTAGTTCGCTGCGACCTGCTTGCCGTTGACGGTGACCTCGACTTTGCCGGTCGTGGTGTCGAACGTGATCTTGCCGTGTTCGAAGGTGCTCGTCTTGACCGTGCCCTCGGTGGTCTCGTCGCTGGTGGGAACGCCGAGGGGGCCGACGGAGCCGTTGGCGCCGTTCGCGGCCGGGTTGCCCGTAGTGTCGCGGTTAACGTTCCAGGCGTCGCGGATCTTGCCCCACGTGATGAACGCAGGCGTGTCAGCGTTGTTGTTCTTTGCAACGATCACCCCGCCCTTGAACTGCTGGAAGACGACGCCATTGTCACGCTTGCCCGAACTACGTTCACCAGTCAGTGCTGCGCCCAGATCGGCGCGCTGCTCAGGTGTAGCGGCGTTGTACTTCGCGGCGACCGGACCGATCAGAGTGATCTCTTTGCCATCTGAATCTTTGACCTTGGCCTCCGGGGTTGCGCCAGCGACCGCCGAGGACACGCTAGCGGCAGCACTCCCCACAGCAGCGGTCGCATCCGAGGCGGCACTGCCGGCAGCGCTGGTCGCCGACGACGCGGTATCGCTCGCGTTGCTGCATCCGGTCACGATCACTGCAGCGGCTCCGAGGCCTGCAATGACGCCGACAAACCGACGAGTCACGTACTTCTTCATGAAAACTACCTCCGATTGCATTTGGTGGAATCAAGCATCGATAACTGTAACCAGTGTCGGCGACGCACCGCAGAGCGCTATGTGGGCCGCCGCAATGTGGGCGCTTGCTGTACCGAGCTACAAGCTCGTCAACAGCGCGCGTGGAAGCGCAAGCCGTGCGCGCATAGTGCAGTGTACGGGCAGTTACAGAAGGCGCCCCGCAGCAAGCTGCCCACGCGACTCGAGCTCGCGCCCGAGCATCCGCAATACCGTCCGACACCATGCACTGCACAGGCTGGCCTCGAAGCGAGATCAACCTCGATTGATTCCGCAACGACGACACCACTCTATCCAGCCGGAGAGCGCCCGCGGCTCGCGCTGCGGCTAGTGATGGCGGTGCCCTACTCCGGTATGCGGTAGACCCTCACTCTCAGCGAGTACGTGTCCGTATTGTTTATCATTAGGTGCGGATAACTCGTCGGTCGTCGGCGACGGTCATCAGGATCACTGTGGTGTCGTCCGTGAGTCCCCGCCAGCGGTGGATGGTTTCTAGCGATGATGTAGAGGCAGTCGCCTGCATGCAGTTGCTCGGCGTCGAGAGAAGTCCCGGTCGTCGGCGGCGCGTCCGGTGATCTCCAATGCGCGGAGGCGCGTCGTCCGCGCACCAGCGCACGCACGCGCGCATCACCGCTGCGGCTGAATATTCAGTACTCCTGCCCCTGATCCAATGAGGTGACCCGTGGAACAGAACACTCTCAAGCGACGTGGCGCCGGCCTCATCGGCCGGGACGCCGAGCGATCAGCCGGCGGCTACACGCTGTACGCGCCGCTGAGCGGCGACGGCGCGGTGTACCTCGTCGACGAGGACGGTGCCGAGGTGCACCGGTGGAACCTGCCGTACCGCCCCGGACGGCACGCGCGGCTCCTCGCGGACGGCAGCCTCGCGTACAACGGGAACCTCGTCGGCAGCGGGGAGGGGCCCGCGCTGTTCGACATGTGGCGCAAGTACAGCGGCGGGTCGATGGCCCGCTACGACCGCGACGGGAAGATGCTCTCCGAGGTTGTCGACCCGCTGCAGCACCACGACGCCCACCACCTCGATGACGGGCGGATCCTCTACGCCGCGCTCGAACCGCTCACCGGCAACCGCGCACGCGCGGTCCGCGGCGGCCACCCCGGCACCGAGGCCGCCGGCCCCGACGGGACGCCGACCGTCTACGCCGACACCATCCAGGAGGTGGGCCCCGACGGTGAGCTGCTGTGGTCCTGGAACGCCTTCGACCACCTCGACGTCCTCGACTTCCCCCTGCAGGCGCACTACTGGCGCGAGCACTGGCCACTGATCAACAGCGTGCAGCCGCTCGGCGACGACGCCGTGGTCGCCAGTCTGCGCAGCGTCTCCGCGGTCGTCGTGATCGACCGCGCGACGGGGGACGTCCGCACCGTCGCCGACCCTGAGACCGTGGCGCAGCAGCACCACGTCACCCCTCTCGACAGCGGAACCCTCCTGGTCTTCGACAACGGGACGTTCCGGCACGGGGAGTCCGTGACCTACAGCCGCGTGATCGAGCTCGACCCCGCGGACGGCTCCGTCGTCTGGCAGTACGCCGACAACCCGCGCGAGGCCTTCTTCACGCCCTTCATGGGAGGCGCGCAACGGCTCTGGAACGGCAACACCCTAATCACCGAGGCCGCGTTCGGGCGGCTGTTCGAGGTCACGGCCGAGGGCCGGGTGGTGTGGGAGTTCGTGGTCCCGCAGTTCTCCGCCTACCCCGATCCTTCGACGCGAACGGTCTTCCCTGCCGTGGGGAACGCAGTCTTCCGCGCCTACCGCTATCCCGCGGAGCAGGTCCAGGCCTGGGGCCTCGCGTGACGCGCACGCAGGGCCCAACCGATGCTGTCGCATCCTCGGGTACCGCTGCGGTCGACCAGCACCTCGGCTGACCCTGCCGATGGCGGCGCACTACGTCGTCGTCGGACTGGCCGCCGCGACGATCGGTGCGACGGTGCTCCTGCAGCGGGTACTGCCCGGAGGATTGCGATGCGCGTCCGTCCTTCTCGCATGGCCGTGGGCACTGCCCTCGCCGCCACGACCGGACACATGGCTGGCCATGCGCTCTGGATCCGGCCTGCTGCAGCTACCGGTGCTCCTGCCCTCCGGGAACCCGCGTTTGGACCTGGTGGCGGCCATGCCACTGCTGCTCTTCGGCGTGGCGTCGATGTCTGAGGCGACGGAACAGACGGTGTTCAACGCCAGATAGTAGGTGCGCGCATCAACACTGGACGAACGGTGGGCCGGGTGATCCGCACCGACGCGATCACCTCACTGTTCGTGGGCCTGTTCGGCGGACAAACGATGATCACCACCGGCGAGAACATCGGCATCGTCAGCGTCACCGGGGTGCGCAGCCGATACGTGACTGCCACCGCTGGACTGCTCCTTGCGGCGGTGGCGCCCCTCGCCCCACTGGGTACACTCATCGCCTCGCTGCCCGCCCCCGTGATCGGCGGTACCGCCGCCTACGTCTTCGCGATGATGGCGGTGGCCGGCCTGCGGACGCTCGGCTCCCTGGCCCCGTGGACGACCGGAATTCCGCCACCGCTGTCGCCGGCCTCACTGCAGGTCACTGCCGATCCTCGGCCCCGGCCTCTACCAAGGACTCCCGCAGCCGTCCGCCCCGTTCTCTCGAGCGGCGTCACTATGACCGCCGCTGTCGCCGCCGTATTTGAGTACAGGCGACAAGCATAAAGTCAGGGGGCTAGATGACCTACAGCCCCACACGAAGTTGAACGGCATACGACAGAGCACTCCGGTGAGCGAACCGCCGACTCCCGGAGATCCGTGGGCAGGGCGGGACCACCACGCGCCGATCTACACCGCACTGCGCCGCCCCGCGATCTGCTCGGGCATCAAGGGGCTAGCCGGGCCCCCGGGACGTCGATACCAGGTGAGATGTGCATCGCTGCTGAGCGCCACCTTGCGCTATTCGAAGGCGCTTCCGGCTCGCGGTTAGGAATGAAGACACCCCTCCACGCACAGCGGCGAATGCAGCGCTGGAGGAGCGCCCGTAAACTTACGTGGCGCTTTAGCTGCTTCGGCGCCTTCGCCGAATCGGGAACCCTCGAATCGACACACTAAGACACTGCCGTTAGGCCGAACGTAAGCAATCGCTTATGAACTATGCGGATCCGGTCGCGATTACACGTCGGTGATCTTCAGGCCGTCCACGAGGGTCTGGACGTCGCCCCGCAGCGTCTGCGCCTGCTTCTCCGTCGTGGTCACCAGGAGCTGAACAGCGAGGCGCTGCTGCGCACCGGAGTGGATCACGTAGGTCGAGGAGACCGCGAGTCGGCGACCTTTGCCGTCGTCGTAACTGCCCCGGATCGTCGACGACGGATCGCCGTCGCGGGTACCGATCTGCACGGAGTCCTGGCGGAATCCGGGATAGCGGGTGGTATCGACCGGTCCCCGGCGGATGGCTTCGGCGGGGTCGATATCACCCGTGAGCCGGTGCACGAGGACCGTTGCGTTCGGCGTGAATCCTTCGCTGGTGGCACGGGTATCGGCGATCACCGCGAACGTGTTGGGCAGCTGGAAAGCGCTGTCGACGAACCAGTTCGGTGGCTGCTGCACAGCGATGCGGACGCCTTTGAGGTCTGCCGCCGTCTGCGCGACGACGGCGACGCCGTGCGACTTGAGGTATTCATCGAGCGTCATATCGGTAGCGGCCGTGGTGGTCGTAGCCGGGGCCTCGTCGCTCGAACCCGAACATCCGGCGGCGACGAGCACCGCAGCCGTGGTGAGCAGTGCGAAGAGCGTGCGCCGCACTACTTCTCCTTGCCGAGCGTGACTCCGATGAGTCCGCCGATGGTGCCGATCGCGAGGTTCGCCGCGCCGCCGATGCCACCGCCGATCGTGCGCCCGAGGAGTTCGGCGGTCGGTCCGACGATCCGGGGCAGGCCCGGCACGTCGAACGGGGAGGCTCCCACCTTGCCGATCAGCTCACCGATCGCCGCGCCGAGACTGGGGAATCCGGTCGCGGCACCGACCACGGCGCCCGCCGGACCGGCGCTCGCGGCGCCCTGGAGCCCGGCCTCGGCACTGGCTCGCAGCGCGGCGAGCAGCGGAGTGCCCGTGGTCGCGGAATCGTAAGCTCCGCCGATGATCCCGCCGATGCCTCCGCCTGCCGCGGCACCCCGGAAACCGCCGGTGAGCGCGTCTCCGACCACATCGCCGACGACGCCGCCGATCGAGCCGCCGATCCGAGCGCCGGCGTACGGCAGACCCGCAGCGAGGAAGGGGACGAGGACCACTCCGACACCGGTGGCGGTGGCCGCCGCGGAAGCCACGGCCGCGAGGGACGTGCCGATCGCCCCTCCGACCGCCGTGCCCGTGGCACCGGCGACTGTCTTGGACAGCGGGACCACGACTTGCTCCGCCGAGGTGAGGACGGCACCGCCGAGGCCGGGAAGGCTACGCCCGAGCTCGGTCGCGGCTCCCTTGACCGTGGCACCGGCGATCCCGAGGCCACCACCGATCAGATCCAGTCCGTGGTTCCAGCCCAGCAGCTCGCTCGCGGCCCCCTCGGCGGCACCAGCGGCGACCGCGGCGATCGCGGAGCCGATCGACGAGCCCAGGGTTCGCGCGGGCGTGGCGAAATCAGCGCCGCCGACCACGCCGACGAGGCCACCGGTGCCGGTGCCGATGAGGCCGCCGAGGGCGCCGCCGATGTCCCGGGCGAGCTGCACGAACGGGCTCGACGGTGCGGCGGGCACGGTCGTGTCGCCGCCCGGCGAGGCGGTATCGGTGCGCGGCGAGGCGGACGGTGCGACCGTCGGCTGCTGCGCATCCGACTGTCCTGTCGCGGTCTTCGGGGTCGCGGTCGCCGACGTGCTGGCGCCCGACGGTGAGGGTTCGGACGACGCCGTGGCCGACGGCGCGGTGGCGGACGGTACGACCGCCGCGCTGGGCGCGGCGGTTCCCGCCTGCGTCGTGGCGGGCGCTACAGCGGTCGTCGGCGCGGCCTCGGTGGTGCCGGTCGGCGTGGTCGTCGCAGTGGGCTGCTCCGGGGCGGACCCGGTCGCGGTCCCGGTGGTCTGGGTTCCGGTCGCGGCAGCGCCGTTCGCAGTCCCGGCCGACGCGGTCCCGGTGGTCTGCGCACCGGTCGCGGTCCCGGCGGTGCCGGACTTCTCCGCCGCGGTATCCGTCGCCGTGGGCGATCCGGTCTCGGTGCCGCTCGCTGAACCCGCAGCGGTGGGCGCGTCGTTCGACTCCCCTGCGGCAGAGCCGGATCCGGACGAATCAGATCCGGACGAGGCCGAACCGTCCGACGGATCGCCGGCCGTGAGCACGTACTCGACACCCGGCGACGACCGCTCCGCGGTCGGCGGTACTGCGAGTTGGGCACCGACGACGCCCACGACGGTGGCGACGGCGAGTACCGACGTCAGCGCACCACTACGAATCGACTTCAGCTTCATGAGCGCCCCAGGGTTATCGAGGACCGGCACGGGAGGTCGGCCCCGTGACGACGTCGCGAGGCCGGAATTCGGAAGGCCGGCACACCATTTCGCTGTGCAATATCAACAACCAGGGTTGTTGTTCGGCCGACGTTGGTAACCCTAAGCCCGGAGGGGGAACGCCGCTACCCGACGGCCCTGTGAGGACCGTCTCAGTCGAAGGGTGGGACGGCGTCAGACGATGGCGCGGCGCCAATGCTGCGCTACCTATAGGGTTCGTGCCGCGGAGGTCGCGTTCTGAAGCACGACGCCCCGCCCCAGGTGACCATGCCTGGGGCGGGGCGTCTGCTCGAACCCCAGCGCCCCGACAGGAGGATTGGGGTTCTGCCCCGGCGATTGTTTTGCGTAGGAGGTCCCCGGGGTACGGTTAGATTAGCTCAGTACCAAACGCACCGCTGATCGCACACCAGTGAAGATGACTAGTGCCACCACACCCTGCCTCCAGCGAGCGAGATCACAGCACAGTCGGCCTGCGGCCCACACCAATCGGCGCTATCAATACAGAGCCTAAGCATCCATTCCCAGGCCGCCGCCGACCCCGTGGAGCACGCCGTGACCGAATCGCTGGAGCACACCACCCCACGCGTGCGGCTTCGCCACCTCGCAGGCTGGGCCCTCGTGGCCTACGGCCTCGCCGCCGGCACCATCAACGCCCTTGACAACCACGGCCTCAGCGGCCGACTCAGCGGCCTGTTCGCTGGCATCGCGCTCGTCATCTTCGGAATGATGATCGTCTGGAGAAGCACGTCAACGCGCATAGCCGGAACCGCAGCAGCTCTCCTCGTCCTCGGCCTCACCCTCGCACCGCTAGCAGACAACCGCGCCGCCCAACACGCAGAAACCGACACGCCACCTAACGAACAAATTCTCAACGCGATCCACAGCGATCCCGCCGCCCTTGCTGGCGTGACCGCGGTCAGCGCCGACGGAGACGACATCCGAATCACAACGGCCAACCCAAACGAAGCAGAAGCACTACTCCAGGTCACACTGAAACACGTCAGTACCGGCAAGTACGGCACCTACAGATGGGTAGTCGTCGAGAACACCGACGGAACCACGCTAGTCCAGCAGGCTTCACGGACGTGAAGCACGCATTCCCGGCAGCCAACCGCGAAAGCACCCCGCCCTATGGATGGTAGGGCGGGGTGCACACCGTCGTCTGGCTTGAGCAACCTGGTGAGATTCCAGACGGGTTACACCCTACCTAATTTCATTAGCTTGTCCAGCGAATGATTACCAGCTGCGGACGGAGATCTTGCAGCCTGCATACGGACTTCGATGCTATAGAACAAGGCCGCATCCCGCGTCTGCTCGGCAAGCTGCGCGAACCGCTCCATGCCGAGTGGTTGCCGAACAGCGATCAGGCTATAGGTGTCGCGCCGGGCTTCCGATCAATAGGTGGCTTCGACGGAACCCACGGCCGTCCATGGCGTCATCCAACCGGCATCTCATCAGAAACACCTAAAGACTCCGTTGTAGGGCGCTGCGTTGCTCTTACTCCTGCGAATCCCCGCCCGGGGCTGTATTCGAGCCTACAGAGAGCTTATGTCCAGCGCGCTTCGATGGGTATCGTAGTCGTACGTCCCAGGCCTATCTAGGCGCAGCGGGATATGGCGGTAAAAGGGGTTGTCCATATCTTTTCGACGACTGTGGACCCGTGAATGTTCCTGAAAACGCTTAGTTCTGTCTCGCCGCAGAAGTTCGTATTTGGACAGGCAATCGGTAATGTTTCCACTGGAGTTAGCAATCAAATCAGCGATCGCAATCCCGTCTTCGATTGCAGAGTTTGCGCCCTGCCCTATCATGCGGAAGCATCGGGTGGGCAGCGTCGCCAAGCAGGACAACCCGGTCGCGATGCCATTCAAGGATTGGGTCCCGATCGAATAGTGCGTAGCGCGCTGTGGTTTGAACTTGTTTCAGGATATTTATCGCTAGAGGGTCCCAGTTCTTGGAGGGAAATTCTTTACGTAATTCGTCTGGGTTCCCTGGTAATGTCCAGTTCTCGCTGAAAATATTATCGGTGGGCACCACCGCGATCCAGTTAAGAAGTTGGCCGTTACGCAGGCGGTAGGCGCGGATAAACCTGCCGCCACCCATCCAATCGATCGCCGCCTCTGCGGGGAAATCAGGTACAGCGGATGTTGGTAAAACGCCTCGATATGCCATCAATCCAGAGAATACGAAACCGTCATTATCGCTATTCAGGGAGCGCCGAAGGGTCGATCGGATACCGTCAGCCGCGATTACGACATCAGCTAATTCCGTCGTGTTGTCGGCGAATTCAACCAGTGCTTTGTTTCCGCTCTCAGTATATCCAATAGCCTGTTTTCCTAGCTTGATGTTCTCCGGAGGAAGTTTCGATTTGAGCACTTCAATAAGGTCCGGTCTGTACACTCCGATCCCGGTGTAGCCTTCTTGCTCGACCAAAGCCCCGCCTGCGGTTAAGTAGAGCGTGCGATTCATCGGTGATCCGATATCTTTGATATCGTCAAGGATGCCAATTTGTTCGTACACGCGGAGAGCGTTCGGTTGGAGAGACACTCCGGCTCCTACCTCTCCTAGCTCTGGCGCCCGCTCGTAGACGGTGGCATCAATTCCGACACTCATCAACGACACTGCGGCGCTCAACCCACCGATGCCGCCGCCAACTACTGCTACCTCAACTGTAGATGTGCCTATCATCTCTCTCCTATTTCGTAGCGTTCCTATAGGGAATCGAAACGGTCCTCTACGGGCGGATGCCCTCTAGTCAGTTAGAGTAAGGAACGTATTGTTGCACGTCCAGGACCAGGATAGGACCAGGTAGTATGGCACACGTCACAGACAGTGGTAACAGTGGTAACGGCATTGACGCGCACGAACGTCGCCGGGAGATGGGGCGGTTCTTAAAAGCTCGCAGGGCTAGGGGAAGTCTGCCTGCCGGAAAAGCGATGACACGACAGCAGGTCGCGGAGTTGGTACATGTTAGTATTGACTACTACACCCGCATCGAACAAGGGCGCGCCACTCCGAGCGCTTCTGTGACTAATCAGATCTTCGAGGTGTTCAAATTCAACGCCGACGAGAGAAAGTATATCAAAGACTTAGTTGATCCAGGAGCCACTTTACCGCCTTCAGAGCCGAGCGGCTTTATGCACACATTTCTCGCTGGCGTAAGAGAGGTGCCGGCTATTATTGTGGGGCCGCACACCAGTATTCATGGATGGAATGCTGCTGCTAACCGTATCATCGTCAATTTCGATGAGATTCCAGCAGCTGAACGAACGCTCGCGCGAATGATTTTCGGCAACGCCAACTTTCGCGCTTTGTTCGCCAATATTCGCGAGTATGAAATACTTGCGGCTGGAGTACTTCGATCCACCAGCGCCCCCTCCCCCGCGTGTCCAAAACTAGTAGAGGAAGTGGAATATCTGAGTTCTCGGTACCCGACTTTCAAATATTTGTGGGCTCGTTTCACGGTTTCCCAACCGCGCGGGCGCCGGGAGCTAACCCTAGTCGACAATAAGGGTAATGAGAAATGTTTCGAATTAGCATCTTTCCAGAACATCGACGATCGATGGTATCGAATTCTAATGCTGATCCGCCCGGGTGCGACTTGATTCATCAGTATCGTCCAAACCGAATTCCGGTAGGTGCCTGCCTTATATCTGGTGTAGTCTTGGCCGCGACGCAACATGAATTCATGGCAAGTTTTGCTAAGCCTGTCTGCCTTACTGCTCTGCCGCCCGTTAATAATACAGGTAGGCAGCATCGATTCAGCGGAAATGATTACCATTGGCACTGCGCAGCGCAGGCATCGCACAGCGGTGGTGCCGATTCCCCACTGCACCCATTTTCGGTTCCTGGGGTAGCGGTGGCCATCATAGGGCGCGGAGGACGCGAATAAGAGAGGACTTCAGGTCCGACTGTCGGTGCGTCGATGCGCGAGTAGTGCGGTTGATCTCTAGGTGAACGAACGGGCTACTCCGACTAGCCGCTTCAATCGCCTGGACGTTCGTCCGTCCTTCGATCTCTCCGCATCGGCCGTTCCATGCACGGCATACGTCGAACCCGTTGTCGAGCGCATCGGCGATGTCTTGTGCGGGCGGGGATGCTAGACCCGGTCCTGCAGAAACTACGATGTCTCGGTGTTGGAGTGAACTATCTGCGAACCCGTGTAGCTGGAGCTGCATCGCGCCGCGCATGCTGTATTCGACGGCAATCTGGTGAAACATCGATTCCGGGTTGTGTGCGACGTCGGCGTTTTCCGAGTCGGCCCGGCGGTGTGCGCCCGCGATTAGCAAGGCCGATCTAGGCAATGAGCGCAATAGATCAAGGCCCAGGAACTCAGTTCCTAGATCCGCGCGAGGATGCGGCACTTCCAGAAGGATATCAGGAGCGGGAGTCGATGCCGCCAGAATTAGCATACCCCATGCGCGCTCGGTCCCGCGTTCGGAGCGCGCGACGACGTAGTCGCGGCGTGACTGTGCGTCTGGCACCAGCTCAGCGCGGAAGCCGACGGTAGCTAGTTCCGCGCGCGCTGCGTTAATTCCGCCCGTGTGTAAGGAGCGGATGCCGCGAGTGACGGATGCGCGCTCGTCAGGATTCGGCATCCGGTATGCCTGTGACGGACTCAGTGAATTTGATAGTTCGGTGACGAGCCCGTCCAAGGTCGTTGCGTGGCCACCGAGCGGCCCACATCCGGTGACGGGGCTCGTCATGGAAAGGCCCGCGGTAGCGATTAGCAATCTCCGTCTGCTCATCCGGAAGCGCCGCTCTGTCATATCCGTTTCACTGCACGCAGCGCTGAGGCGAACCTCCCGCGGTCAACCACAGACCGCCCACCCGTATCGCCCATCGTCGGTCCGTCAGCTTCGCGGCGGCTCATGATGAAGCGGTGCTCGCTGCGTTGATCTACTCCCAGGTAGATCGCCACTTGGTCCAAGGTAGCGTCTGGATCGGTATCGAAGAAAAGCAGATCGCCCGGCTGGAGCCGACCGAGATCACTGACGGCGGCACCCGTCACAGGTGCGATCGTGGCACCCGCACCGTAAAAGAGTTCATCGACCGTCGGCGCCATCCCTGATGGATCTCTTACGTGGCCTGATAACGGCATCCCACCACGATATCCGAACACTAACCGTACCAAACCGGCACTGCTCAGCGCACGTGATCTCGTCGGAGGAGCCTGTCGGGTAGCGCCGTCAGAAAAGGTCCACGCCACGCCCAGGTAATCATTGAAGTCCCCGGGCACCCTCTCCCCTGTCGCTGAGACGCCCGGGTAGTGGGCATCACCTCGATATTCGATGCCACGTGCGTCGAAATCAGAATCTGCGCCGGTCAGGTACTGGGTGGCGGCCTCGAGCAGGTCGACGCTGGTCTCTCTTGCAGCGAGATACCAGGTGCTGAACCACGTGTCACCCTCGCCCCCTGCGGACCAGGAGCGAGGAAGCAGTAGCACCCGTGCGTTCGAGGCGACGATTGCCGCCGTCGTCTCGGGTTCCACGAAGGTCCGCAGTCGGCCTGCGAGGACGACTGTGCGGGCGCCGTCCGTCATGATCGCTACAACTCTCCCCCGGTCGTCGCGGGCGAGGGTGCGAGCGGGGTCGGCCAGACGCTCGAAATGCAGCGTGCTGAACGCGGGCAGTAGCTCAACGGCCTCCGTGCTGTTCGCACGGCTATATACTCGGGCGGTTCCGATACCGATTCCGGTGCCGCCGATGATCACGAACACGAAGCACAGAACAGCGAGGCGTCTGCCACGCGCCGACAGCTCACGCAAATCCAGGCGAATCATGTAGCGGGTACCAAATCAAGCAGGATGCCGCTGGCGAGGAGGCCGTATGCGCCGAGTGTCACCGCGCACGTGCACGCGATGGTGGGGACCCGAGGCTGGCGCACCAACTGATAGGCGATCAGTCCCGGGATAATGAAACCGAGAGTCTGTTGAGCGAATAGCAACGGGTATTGACCGTGCACAACAAGGTAGATTCCCAATGAATATACGACGCTGATCAATATCACCGACGCAAACAGTCTTTTGCCGTAGAGAATCACC
Source organism: Tsukamurella paurometabola DSM 20162 (assembly GCF_000092225.1). Classification (NCBI taxonomy): domain Bacteria; kingdom Bacillati; phylum Actinomycetota; class Actinomycetes; order Mycobacteriales; family Tsukamurellaceae; genus Tsukamurella; species Tsukamurella paurometabola. The sequence continues at coordinate 312,474 of NC_014158.1, read as the reverse complement.
CATTTCTGGACAAGGATAGTAGATATCCAGGTCGCTACAGTCATCCCGAAGATTAGTGGCACGCGTTGAATGTCCTCCAAGAATGCCACCGCGAGCCAGCCCGGAGTAATCATGCCACCTGGTGAGAGATTAGTGACGAGATAACAGCAAAGGGCTAGCACGATGCCAATCGCGAGCGCGATCGACGCGACCTGCGGGCTGAGTGTGCCACTCATTATGGAGCCTCCAGCGGGTTGTGATCGAGTGTTTCGAAAGCATGGAGCAATATCTCGCCGTTACCGTGAATATTGCCAATAGTCACGACCGAAGCTTCACCATCGTCATCAGATGCAATTGCGGCGAGTACCCGGTCGAAGTCCAGACGTCCACCGAGATCGGCGATTCGGACGGCGAGCTGATCTGGAACGGTTACCCGAGCTGAACGCGTCGGCTCTCCTATCAAGATGATCCGTTCGGGATCGAGTGCGCTGGTGAGAGCGCCCATCTGGCCGTTGCGCTCAACACGATCCGGCCGACAATTAACAATCACATTCAGCGGACGCCCGATTAGCCCGCGCGCTGTGAGCAGTTCGACGTTCATTCGAGTCGACTCGGGATCGTTCGCCGCAAACAGGTTCGCCACGGTGATGACTGTCCCCCGATAGCGATATTCCTTTACTGCAACGGTTCCAGGATCCGCGGGCGACTCGATCATGCCGCGCAGTGCCGCCCGGTAATCGACTCCGCACAGCTCAGCGACCGCTAAGGCAATGGCGATATTCTCCTTGAACGTGATGAAGGGAAATTCGGCCAAGATCTCGTCCCCAATGTCGTCGGACTCGACCTCGACGAGCCGACAACCGCGCTTTCGCGCTTCCTCGCGCAAGATGTGCACGTATTCTTTCTCGGCGGTAATACACACTCCTCCCTCCGGCATCGAGCGAGATAGCGATCGGGCGATGTCTTCCAAGGTTGGCCCCATCTCATCGACGTGGTCTTCTCGGACGTTGCAGATCACACAGATAGTCGAGTGGATCAGCTTGCGCTCGTTGATTTCCTGGAGATCTGGAAGCACGGCCATGCACTCGATGACGAGCGCGTCCGGGCGGAACGAGGCGGCTCGTCGGACGATGCCCACTTGCTCGATCACATTCGCCAAGCCGAAGCGACGATGGATCTGTTCATCGACACCGTCGGGCGGGATGAAGCGGGCCGCGGTTCCGGTAGTCTTCGCAACGGTGACCAGGCCACCACCGCGCAGCGCGCCGGCACACAGCCGGGTAATCGAGCTCTTCCCGCGGATGCCGTTCACTACTACTCGAATAGGAATGGAATGTAGGTTCCGGTGATGTCGATACTGTTCCAGTACTCCACATCCGAGCAAAGCAAGGCAGGCGCTCACGACAAGTGCGTAGAGAACAATCACCGCGGGCCCCGCTTCACAAGATATAGAAGACCGGATGTCAGCGCACCGACCTCGTCAAAGCGCCGAGGAGCGGGAGCCAACGGGGGTGTGGCCGCGCCGTGGTCGTGAACGACTAGCTCCAGCCAGGCGATCACTTTGCGTAGCGGTACTGTCGTCGAGGCATAAAGCCACAACAGCAGGGCGCCCGTCGACAGTCCGATTAGCCCGAAAGCAACTAATGCTGCGCGCTTAGAAACAGGTAGCGAGAAGATGGCAGGTTTGACAGGAGTGCGCTGTACAACAACCCAGAGCAGGTCCGATACAGGGCCTTGCCCGCCGACCCGTTCACTTGCCAGAACCGCGGCATCGTCTCCAGACCCAAGTATAGTAGCGAAAGGCACGGAAGTAGCTTCGCCCCCGAGGCGAGCGGTTTCGGCGCCTGGCATCGAAAATGCGCGATACCCCTTCGAACTCAGAATCACTTTGCCTGTTCGCCCGAGGACGACGGAATCGCCCGCGAAGCGCATTAGCAGGGAATTGAGCTTACGTGGCTCAAATTCAGCGACCACCGTGACAGATTGATCATGACTGAGTGCGATAGCTAAGATAATTGGCTCGGCGCCCGACGTACTGGCTTGCAGGAGCCCGAAACCGCCCGCTGGGGGTTCGATTCGAGTACCCCCGGCTATACGCGAAGGCGTGTTCCCAGCCCGCGCGAGAACAGAGCCATCACGATTTGCAACTGCGTATACCGAACGCAACTCAGACCTGCGACCGAGCACTGTCGTAACATCGCGCTGCCAGTCGACCGCCTTCCCTACAGCGGGGGCCGCCACAGACTGAACCTCACTGAGACCACCAAGCAATGCTGCATCCAGCCGCATCTGCGTTTCGTGCACCTTCTGCTCGGCTGCGACCACATCGTCACGATTCCCATTGGGAGCGCGATGCGACACAGAAACAGCCCCTAGTATGAGGGCTACCCCAACCACTACGGCGGCGACGATAATTGGTACGACTCCAGGGAAAACAGCACGTCGGCCAGAGCTAGAGGTGAGATCTCGGTCCCTGTCGAAGATCCCCGGCATGCGCCAGACGAAGCCGGCGATGCGATTCACTTCCGAATTCGACGAACGTGGCATCTGAACTGGTGAGGTACGGGCGTCGTTGCAGAGGGAGGGCCTTACCCCCTGTTCTTGGACACGTGTAATCCAGCACATGGCTGGGGGAAGTGAGAATCCAAGGATGGCCAGGAAGAGTTACACCGATGAGTTCCGGTGCCGGGCGGTGGACTTGTATGAGTCGACGCCGGGTGCGACGTTGCAGGGGATCGCGGCGGATTTGGGTGTGTCCCGGGGATCGTTGAAGGGGTGGGTCGACAAGCTCGGCTCCGGGACGAGGACCGCGTCGGCTGCGGCGGGGGTGTCAGTGGGGCGGCGGGAGTCGCAGGCGGCGAGGATCACGAGGCTGGAGGCCGAGAATGGGGTGTTGCGGGTCGAGCAGGCAAAGCTTGCTGAGGAACGCGACATTCTCCGTCAGGCGGCGAAGTATTTCGCCGGGGAGACGAGTTGGTGAACCGCTTCCAGTTCGTTGAGGACCACAAGGACGCCTACGGCGTGAAGCGGTTGTGCCAGGTGATTGGGATCGCGCGGTCGTCGTTCTACGCGTGGCTCGCTGCAGCGCAGGGGCGGGCCGCGCGGACGGCGGCTGACTCGGTGCTGGCGGGCCGGATCCGGGTGCTGCAAGACCCGAAACAGGGCGGGGATCGTGCTTACGGAGCGCCTCGGATCACCGCTGACCTCAACGCCGGCGCAGCCGAGAGTGAGCGGGTCAACCACAAGCGCGTGGCGCGCGTGATGCGTGAGCACGGCCTGGCCGGAATCCGGCTCCGCAAGCGTGTGAAGACAACCGTCCCGGATCAGTCCGGTCGACGCTTCCCAGATCTGATCGGCAGGAACTTCAGCACCGGCGGTCCTGGTCGCCGCTACGTCGGCGACATCACCTACCTGCCCATCGCCGACGGCAGCAACCTCTACCTCGCGTCGGTCATCGACCTGGGCTCACGCAAGCTGGCAGGCTGGTCGATGGCCACTCACATGCGCACCGAGCTCGTCGAAAACGCACTACGGGCCGCGCAGCGCGAACGCGGCACCCTGGCTGGGGCGATCTTTCACTCCGACCACGGGTCGGTCTACACCTCGAAGGCCTACACCGCCCTCTGCGAGCACTTCGGCGTGACCCAGTCGATGGGAGCGATCGGCTCGTCCGCGGACAACGCCCTCGCTGAGAGCTTCAACGCGACCCTCAAACGCGAACTCCTCCAAGGCCGACCAGCGTTCGGCGACCAGGCCACGGCCTACCGGGCCGTGTTCCGGTGGGCCAACCGCTACAACACCCGCCGCCGGCACTCCGCGATCGGCAACATCACACCAAACACCTACGAAACCGCCTACGGGCCTGCTGCACGGGTAGGTGACATCTGATCTGTGGTGCCGAGGGGTGCCGCTGGAAGGATGTGCACTGTGCCTAAGCCGTATCCGAAGGAGTTCCGCGACGATGTGGTCCGTGTCGCGCGTAATCGTGAGCCGGGAGTCCGTCTCAAGCAGATCGCTGCCGACTTCGGCATTAGCGAGTCGTGCCTGATGAACTGGGTGAAGACCGCCGATGTCGAGGCCGGCTCCAAGTCCGGGAGCAGTGCGGCGCAGTCGGCGACCGAGAGGCAAATGCGTAAGCGGATTCGGCTCCTTGAGCAGGAGAATGAGGTCCTGCGTCGTGCGGCTGCGTATCTGTCGCAGGCGAACCTGCCGGGAAAATGATGTACCCGCTCGTGAAAGAGCTCGCCGACGACGGTGTTCCCGTCACGGTGTCGTGCCGGGTTTTGAAGCTCTCCCGTCAGCCTTACTACCGTTGGCTCGCCGCCCCGGTCCCCGCGACGGAGCTGGTCGAGGCGTATCGCGCGAACGCCCTGTTCGACGCCAGCGTTGATGATCCGGAGTTCGGTCACCGGTTACTCGCAGACGAGGCCCGCGCTGCCGGTGAGCCTATGGCGGACCGCACTGCGTGGCGGATCTGCCGCGACAACCGGTGGTGGAGCGTCTTCGGAAAGAAACGCTCGAGCAAGGGCGGCAAACCCGGGCCCGCGGTCCACGACGATCTATGCACCGTCACCGACGAGCACGGCAGGACTCGTCACCGGTTCACCGCAGATGCACCGAATCGGTTGTGGCTCACAGATATCACTGAACACAGGGCTCGGGAAGGGAAGCTGTATCTGTGTGCGATCAAAGATGCCTACTCCGGGCGGATCGTCGGCTACTCCGTCGACTCGAGGATGAAGGCCCGGCTCGCCGTCAACGCCCTCAACAACGCTGTCGCGATGCGCGGTGATGTCACCGGATGCATAGTTCATAGTGACAGAGGATCGCAATTCCGGAGCCGAAAATTCCGACGTGCCTTGGAATATCACGGACTACGCGGATCAATGGGCCGAGTCGCCTCCTGCGGCGACAATGCCGCGATGGAGTCGTTCTTCAGCCTGCTGCAGAACAACGTCCTCGACCGCCACTGCTGGGCCACCCGGCAGGAACTGCGGACCGCGATCATCACCTGGATCGAACGGACCTACCACCGCCGGCGCCGACAACGCCGCCTTGGACGATTGACACCCATCGCATTCGAGTCCACCATGAACCCGGCCGCGCCACACGCGGCCTGACCAACTTGTCACCTACCCGTGCAGCAGGCCCTACCGCGCTACGCTCACGCAAGCGGCATAACCGAAATGACATCGTGTCCAAGATCCAGGGGCAAGGCCCGGATTCCACACCGTCACGCAAGGTCCGAATCGGCCGCACTACTGTTAGAAACAAGAGCAGAAAGACCGCTATGGCGGCTGTACCAATCACAGATGCCGCGAGCAGTCCGGGCCGGCCCGCCGGCCCCTCTACCGCTGGCACCTCGCCTGCGATCGCTACCGCTACGTCGGCATCCGCCGCCAAGCCCGGAATCCGGGCTGCTGCCGCAGCTCGAGCGCGCCGTGCTCCGCCACTGTCGCCATCGTCAAAGACGGATTCAGACGACGACAAGAAGCCTTGGTGCTCAGTCGTACTCATGTTCGTGGCCGCCCGGACCAAGGACGACAAGCGCGTATCATACTGCAGTTGTCCGCTCACCGGTGTTCCATCGAGTGTCACCACGGTGGCGGTGTGGCCAGCTTCCCCATGTTCGAACTGACGAGTGCGCAGTTGCGCTACGACCAACCTGCCCGGCGACGTCGGTACCAGCACCAGGAGTGCACCACCTTTTCGTACCACTCTCGGCTCCGCACTGCCTGGGAGGTCTCTGGCAGACGTGCTCACCGCGTTTCCAGCGCCCGTCAAAAGCGCACCCGACCGATTAAGCACCTCGAAGCCATCGAGATCCGTGCCTATAGGAAGTGTCGATGCATCACCGTCTCCTATAGAGGGGTTCGATCTGACCGATGAGATAACCCGATCAATCGATTCCGACAGTGAACGAGCCGTAGAGACAGCCTCGCTGCGCATCGAATCCTTGACCGAGTTAGGAACGGTAATTGCGGGGGCTGATGTCAATAAGGCGATCCACAAGGCTCCGGCCGCCATTGTTGCACATAGCAATGCAGGAATTGCAGTCACAGTCTCCATCGGCCTGCTCCGCGGGAACCTATGTGAACGAACACGTGCTAAGACTTCATTGGAACGCGCGCCGAACACGTCTCCATCACTGTCGAATTTTAAGTGCGAAGTTGTCAATGAGTTTCCTAACACGCGAGCATGTGAACAATACGCTTCACGCTCTAAAACCAGACTGGGCATGTAGCGTTCTTGAACGCATCAGACAAAACAGTCCGTTCGCCAGTCTGGCAGGGTTTCCTCAGCGACGTCAGCGCGCCTCCGCGACGAGACTTCCAAGCCCTTCTGCATGGATACCCCAGAGTTCGTGAGCTAGCTACGAGGCCAGGGCGAAAGCGACCCCGAACGATTAGAGACCCAATCGTCGATCTCCAACACAGCACATCGTGCGATAACACACCCTTAGGTTGTTCGTGGAACATCGATCACTATAAACGAGCGACAGGTAAGGCGCTACCCGCGGCGTCTGTGAGGCTCGTCTCCCAAAGATCGTTTGAAGACATGATATAGATCACGTGCTGCGGTTACCTAGTGCGTATTAAGGGCAAACGAGGTGGACAGGGATGTACATGTGTGCCACAACTAATGATTTGCGGTCCGCGTCGACATACAGGGGTTGCGTTGCGCGCGTCAACCATCCATGGTTGTCCGGCAGGCAGCCTTGAAGGCTCGCAGCAACAACCTCATTCAGGCGGTGGCAAGCGGCAACGGGTCGAAAGCGACCTATTGTCGCCTTGGGTCAATTCTGACCCGTAAAGATAAGGAGCAATGAAACTGTGACCAAGAAGAGCAACTATCGACCGATCATGGTCGCGCATCCCCTCGGCCGGCGGAGTCTATCTGCTGCAATAGCGACTGGAATTCTGCTGGTCGCAACTCCTCTGCAGGTGCAAGCGTCCCCTGTTTCCCCCTCGAACGAACGCGCTGGTGCAGTGCAGGAAAGAATGGTCACCAAGACCACACCAACTGGAGTCGTGATGAAGGTGGGCCTGCGATCCCCGCGTGTAGAAAGTTACCCTCCTCTCGACTCTTCTCCCTTTAGTCGGGAAGCGTTTCTATCCATGCGTGGAAGCGCGATATTGACAGGGCAGAAGGATGCAATTAAAAGCTCGAGAACGAAACTGGACATGGGATACCAGATTGGATACCCAATGTCCGTTGCGAAAGATGGCGCCAAGATAGGAATTGTTACACCAAACCTGACCGTGAATGCCGGAGTAAAACCAGAAGCGGGTGTGGGAGCCAACGCTGGAGTAACACCAAAATTCGGTGTGAATGGATCAGCAACAGGTGGCGGGGGAACCTCGGGTGGTAATGGTAGCGGAACTGTCGGAGGTAATGTGGGAGCGGATGTCCCTCTCGGGGTAAACGCGTCCTCGAAGGTTGGTGCCGAACTCGGGGTGAAAAGCGACATCATTCCTAGCCAGAAGATCGACTTCACGATTGGTCACGGCGAAATAAAAGAAATTTCGGTAGCGAAATTTGAATTAAAGCAAGACGACGCAATCCTCGATGTTGATGGCACTGAAATCAGTGTCACAGCGATGGCGGGGCGGGTCAGTATACGCCCATACGTGCGCGCGAGTATTGAAACCGCCAAAGGTATTTCCACAACTGTTGTCTACGGCGCAGTAGCTTACTTGTAGACATTTCGTCGCCGGCGACCTAGAGCGCAACTAGAACTTAAGGCGGTGGCAGTGACAACACGACGAGTGGGGTTACCTAAGCATCGAAGCATGCTTGAAGGTGTGGGTGCCGTCTCTGTTGTTGTGTGCGTGCTGGCTCTTCGCGGTGACGACGGGAGTAGCGGTGGCGGCCGACAGCATCACATGGTGCACCAACACGCTACCCCCTGACAGCGCGGCTGAGACGCTGGGAGAATTAGGCGGCGTAACCGTTGGCGTCATAGTGGGTAGCGGACTTAGCGGTTTAGGCGTGGTTATGGTGCGAGAGATGTACGCTCAATACTAAGCGAAATCGCCCCTCGAATGGGTTGCCTAACACTCTTCGATAATGTTGAATTCCGGCAAACATGAGGCTTGCATAAAACGACTGTCGCGAATGGAGAGTTCTATGATTTCGGGATTCGCGGAACACTGGCAGTGCCCCACCGGCGAGTGGGTCGTCTGGGCCCCTGATGCGAACACGTGCGAGGCCATGCGCAACGCTCCCGACCTGGGCGTTGAGACCTCCTTCATCCAGGCCGATCACCTTCGCAGTGGCATCGAGGGTGAGTCCTGCGTACGACGCCTGGTATTCACTTCTTTTACCGTGCACGATAAATTCGATGCAGAAACAATTGCGAAGGTCTTCACTGATTTCGTGCGCGCACATGAAACTTTTCATACGGCGTTCCCGGTGTCGACCGATCTTCGACCACGCGGCCGGACGCTGCGGCCCGAGCAAATCTCGCTCGCCGTCACAGCGCGTTCGCAGGATCATCCGGAGCGCACCGTCAAGGACCATCTGATCGAGTCGGTGCCCACGCTGCACGAGTGGGCAGCCTTCGCGTTCGCCGTGAACGGCATCGAGAACGCGGGCCCGGATGCGGTCGATCCGCACTTCCAGGTGGTGGTCGGCTCCGACCACATGTTCACCGACGGGGTATCGCAGGCGATCAGCTTCTTCGAGATCCTCTCCCGCTACACGGCGGCCCGCACCGGCACGCCGTACGAGCCGGTGCCCGTGCGCCCGTATCCGCAGTTCTGCGCCGAGCAGCGGGCCCTCGCGGCGACGCTCACCCCCACCCACCCCGACGTGGAGCAGTGGCGCGACACGCTCGCCCGCGCTGGCGGTATGCCCAAGTTCCCGCTCCCGCTGGGCCTGGGGCCCGGTGAAGCCGCTCCCGGCAAGATCGCGGTGCACGCTTCGTTCGTGGATGCCGCCCAGGCAGCCCGCTTCGGTGCCGCCGCAAAACAGGCGGGCGGCAACACGAGCAGCGCGCTACTAGCCGTCTTGGGCCAGGTGCATCACGCCCTGACCGGGGAGCGCCTGTTCACCATGCTGATCCCGCGGGCGGACCGCTCCGCGACCGGTGATGCAATGGCGGTCGGCTGGTACGTGACGCTGGTGCCGGTGCAGTTCGACGCCAGCGGCACCTTCGCCGAGGCGACGCGCAACGCCCAGGAGGCGCTCGGCGTGGCCCGGCAGCTCGACCGCACACCGGTGTTCCCCGTGATCGACATGCTGGCCAACGATCCCGGTTTCCCGGTGCAGCACGGCTTCACCTCGCCGATGCTCTCCTACATCGACGTCACCCGGGTGCCGGGCGCCGAACTGGCCCGGCAGCACGACTTCTCGGTGTTCGCCAATGCCACTCCCTCGCGGGAGGTGTTCATGTGGATCAACCGCGACGAGTCGGGTCTCGACTTCAACGCACAGCATCCGGAGACGGTGGAGGCGACCCGCGCCGTGGACACCGTGTTCCGACTCCTGCGCGATCGGATCATCGAAGTCGGAAAAGCCTTGGGCTTGAGAGAAACCGGTCTGTCCACCGTGAGCGTCGACAGCTCGGGTTCCTCTGCAAACGGCATTGCCCCGGGACAATTGTGACGAGTTTAACCGGATGACAATATTCGGTGCGATCCATGCCTCGACGCCCTTGCTAAGGCGTTCCTCCGGCCAGCTTTCCGTCCGGGCGAATCGAGGTGCCGAACTCACCGCTACGCCCGCAATCACCGCCGACCTACCAGCCCCCACCGCCACGGCCACATCGAGCCCGACGATGAGCAGCCTGGACGCGGGAGCCAGCTAGCAGGCGCTATGGCCTACCTTGCCCCATCACCGGCGTGTCATGCCTGTGGTTGGCGTACCGCGGGGGTGTGGTCCTGGGCGGTAGCTACGAGGCGTTGGGCGTTGTCTCGCACTTGTTCGGCGTAGGCGGGTGCGTGCTCGCGTAGGTCGGTCAGTGTTTCGGACGCTGCGGTGGAGAGGCGAGCGGCTTGTGTGCCCGCCGCTTGTGCGAGCGTTGATGCCACCGGTGCCGCCATTTCACCGGCGTGAGCGATGTTCCGCTCGATCACCTCGCGCGTGTCTGCGAGGCGGTCTCCGAGCTTCTCGGCGGTGTCATGCGCCTTCTCCTGAAGCTCTGCAGCAAGATTCTTGGTGTCTGAACCGTTGTCCGCGGCAGGGTTGAGGACTGCGACGGCGGCGGCGGCGCGATCGGCCGCTCGCCTACCGGCTCGTTTAGTGCGCCACACGACGCCAGGTTCTCCCTCGGTGTCAAGGCCGACGATGACTAGCCCGCCGATCAGTGAGATGTTCTTGAGGAAATGGACTGTGGCTTCTTCCCGAATACCCGGATCGGATTCGGACCAGAACCGGTTCTCCGTCGCGGTGGCTGCGGCGAGGCTGCCTGCCAGTGTTAGGGCGCTCAGTCGGGGCAACCGGTCGAGTGCGAGCAGGGTGCCGGCACTGAGTTGAACACCGCCGAGTGCCCGCGCCCAGGCGGCGGGGCTAGCCGGGAGCGGCGCCTCGGGAAAAGTCTCCTGCGCCTTGTGCACAACGCCGGCCGCAGCATGTGCGGTCTCACCGGGGCGGAGCAGGGTGTTCGCGCCTGAGTAAATGAAGTAAGACCCGAGCAAAGCGCGGGCGATGCGACGAATCATGTTGGCTTCCTTCTTTTCTCGTGCGGCGGGTAAAAGATGCGGCGTCGATGCCCCGGTGGGGGAAGTCACCACCGAGACATCTGGCGTGCCCAGGGCGGCTCTAGTTGCCGCTGAGCTTGTCCTTCACCGCGTCGACGCCGCTCTTGACCGCATCGGCGACATCGGCGACCTTATCCTTGATCTGTGCTTCGACCTGGTCAGCTTTGCCCTCGGTCTTGAGATCCTCGTTGCCACTGACTGCGCCCGCGGCTTCCTTTGCCCGACCTTTGAGGTCTTCGGCCTTGTTCTGCGCGTCATCAGAGATCGACATGTCTACTCCTTGTGCTGTGATGGGTCTTCTAGTAGCGCGAATGCACTACTAGATGCCAACGGCGGTCTCGGGATGCGCTGTGCGGTAAGCCTCGGCTAGGGCCCAGAGACGCTCGCCGAGACCGTAGCCTTCAAGCTGGTTCGATATACGTCGCCCCTCCGGACCATCAAACCACTCGCCGAACAACGTTGTGGAATCCACGTCGAACACCTCCGGTGTGCTGAGTTGTTTCCGGTGAGCGCTGACCGCCCCGGCGCTTTCACGCTATTGGCTGTGCGGGCGATTCCGCTAGCCCTCGTAGCGCGCGGCCGGCCCGCGGCGTTCGAAGACAACTTTCGTCAAGCCGGTTCTGCGATCTGACAGAACGGCGGAAGTTGTTGTGCACCAACCTTTGTGGAAACCACAGTGTGTGATCTGAACGTGCAAAGTTATCAAGTTGTTACCGCGTACCAATTCGGTAACTACCATCGGATCGGCTGGAGTTGCGAGTCGCACGCAGGCACGATCGATAGGGCGAGGCGACGACACGCCTCGCGCCGCGAACTGTGATTGACTCACACTGTGAAGCGAGTCTTTCCGTTACCGGTCCGCGAAGTAGCCGGAATCGAGGTGGAAGTGACCTTCGCTCCCGTGCGCCGACTGTCAGACGGTGCACTCGCCGCCGTCGAGCTCCAGCTCCACGGCAAGGCCGAGCAATGATCAGAACCTGTGGATCACCCCGGGAAGTGTGTCTTCCCGGAGGATGATTTGCGAGGTCGCAGGAATCTGATCAAGTCCAGCTCGTCATGGCTGGCGGGAAGGGCATGCCCGTGCTCGCGGTGGTGGAGAATAAGCGCGACGGCTCCGGCGAGACCGGCGACTCGGAGGCGCCGCGGTCGTTGTTGGATGAGATTGTCCGGGACGGTGCGCGGCGGATGCTGGCGGCGGCGTTGGAGGCAGAGGTCGCTGCCTACGTGGCTTCGTGTGCCGGGGAGGTTGATGAGGCGGGGCGGCGGCTGGTGGTCCGTAACGGCCATCATGCGGCCCGGGAGGTGGTGACGGCAGCGGGAGCGGTGCCGGTGAAGGCGCCGCGGGTCAACGACAAACGTGTGGATGAGGTCACGGGCGAGCGGCGGCGTTTTTCTTCGTCGATTCTGCCTGCGTGGGCTCGCAAGTCCACGCAGGTGGCGGAGGTGTTGCCGCTGCTGTATCTGCATGGTCTTTCGACCAGCGATTTCACCCCGGCGCTCACGCAGTTCCTCGGGACCAGTGCAGGGCTTTCACCTGCCACGATCACCAGGCTGACCCGGGACTGGCAGGCCGAAGCAGCAGCGTTCGGCACTCGATCGCTGGCCGAGACGGATTACGTGTATGTGTGGGCTGACGGCATCCACCTCAAAGTCCGACTGGCGCAGGAGAAGGTGTGTCTGCTGGTGCTGATCGGGGTGCGTGCTGATGGTTCGAAGGAGCTCATCGCGCTCGATGACGGGTACCGAGAATCCACGCAGTCCTGGCTCGATCTTCTCCGCAGCTGCAAGCGCCGTGGGATGCGCTCACCGGTGCTGGCGGTCGGTGACGGCGCGCTCGGGTTCTGGGCGGCCTTACGCGAGGTGTTCCCCGAAACTCGGGAGCAGCGGTGTTGGTTCCATAAGATCGCCAATGTTATCAACGCTTTGCCGAAGTCGGTGCAGCGCAGCGCGAAAGCCGCGCTGACGGAGATCTGGAACGCGCAAGACCGCGAGCACGCCGAGAAGGCCGCGCGGGTGTTCGTCGCCGACTACGCCGCTAAGTGGCCCAAAGCGGCCGCGAAAATCACCGACGATCTCGATGTACTGCTGGCGTTCTACGACTACCCCGCCGAGCACTGGGTGCACCTGCGGACGACGAACCCGATCGAGTCCACTTTCGCTACCGTCCGGTTGCGCACCAAGGTAACCAAAGGTCCCGGATCACGGGCGGCGGGGATCGCTATGGCGTTCAAACTCATCCAAGCCGCCCAAACTCGCTGGCGCGCAGTGAACGCACCGCACCTGGTTGCCCTCGTCCGCGCTGGAGCCCGCTTCGACCAAGGCCGACTCGTTGAACGCGCCGCCACCACACCCGAAACCACGGCTGCCGACGACGCTGCCGCCTGACCCTCGTGGCCGTGGCTGCCCCGCTGCGGCCGTGCCATGATCGACAGTATGGGCCACGACCGGCAAGACCGCTTCCCCGACGACCACGTTCCTGGCGGGAACGCCGGCCGCCCCTGGCAGCCGCGCGGCGATCTCGGGGACCTCGACCCGGATGCATTGTTCGGTGCGTTCGGCCAGCCCCTCACCGATGGCCCCACCATCGAGTGGATGCCCGGCATGGCCGATCAGATGCTGCGTGAGTTGGCACCGCTGCTCGCCGAGGACGGCATCGACATCACCGCCGATGCCCTCGACACCGACCTGGCGACCCTGCAAGCGGCCCTCGACCGCGCCGTCGCACGTCACAACCACACGCTCGCCACCCCGACCGGTGAGCAACGCAGCTGGTGCACCTCCACCCTCCGGCTGCTCGCCGAATCCATCGATACCGACAATCTCGACCTCGCTGAAGGGATCCTCGAAACCGTCCCCCCGGAATCACCCGACGGCAAAGCCACAGTCGCCGGCGTCATCGGCGTCGGCGCCCAGCTCCTCGATTCCTGGCTCACCACACCACCGGCAGGCATCAACAAAACCGCGGCAGCAACTATCGTCATCCGACCCCCACGATGGCACGGAGAACGCGCCGCCATCGACCTCCTCGCCCTGGCCCGCAAGAACAAAGCCCACCTCAGCCACGGCAAAATCATCGCGGCCCACGGCGGCCACACCACCCTCTACGGCACCGCTCTCGCCGTCACGGCCGTCCTGGCAGCCTGGGCCGACCACACCAAGACCACCGTCACCAACCTCGCCGGCACGCACCTTCGCTAACACTAGGCAATCCACAGGATTTGACTATTCCTCGGCAAGGCCGGCAGTGCTCTGGAGTACTCGCATGAAACCCGGCGCGCGATGCGTCTTCTAAAGCAAAGGGATCAACTGGATTCTGCGACGGCTCAAGCCGCTGCTAACCAACCCGCCTCCGCACTGGCCCAGGCGTTGCCGCTCATCGTCGCCCTCGATGCCTTCAGCCTGGACGAAGTACTCGCCGAACACCCGATGGACGCAGGGCAGCGAGTCTTCGTCTGCGTCTCATCACAACTGTTCGTCGAGTCTCCGCACGAGACCATGGCCGCGATCTCGTCGGCCCGCAAGAACGGCTTCACCATCTGTCTCGAAGTCGGAGGTGACGACGAACACGCCATCGCATTCTTAGCTTTGATCGAACCAGATGTCGTGCTTACTGCCCCGGCTCTCTTACGCACCCTACTTGCCACCGAAGCAGCTCGAATCACCCATGCGCTTGCGGCGCACACCGAGCGCTCGCATGCTGTCATTATCGCCGAAGGCGTCGACGATCAGGCGACGAGAGCCGTGGCTGAAACGATCGGCGCCGCCTACGGCATCGGCGCACTCTATCCTCCGCAACCCACAGAGACTCTCTTCGCGGAACCGACTGTCGCTTTCCCTCCTCACCCGGTGTGGGCGGCACCAGAGATCGGAATCACGACTCCCTACGCGCTCGCCACACGCGACAACACGCCGCGCCGCGGCACCAAAAGCCTTCTCGTCGAGATGAGCAAAGCCCTCGAAACTCAAGCCAGCTCGATTGGCGCATCGATGATCGCCATCGGGACGTTCCAGCACCGCCGACACTTCACCCAACGCACCTCAGCGCGCTGGCAGATGCTCTCGCAAACTATTGGGTTCGCCGGAATCTACGGAGCAGAGATCACCCCGATCCGGGAAGAAAACATTCATAAGGCCGCCCTGCGCCCCGATGACCCCCTTGTCGACGAATGGACCGTCGCAATACTCGGGCCACACTTCAGTGCCCTCATCGCCGCTAAGGATCTGCACGACAACGGTCCGGACCTAGAACGAACCTTCGACTTCATCCAGACCTTCGACCGACTCACCGTGGTCCAGGCCGTGCGTAGCATCCTCAGTCGCTTCGACTGACACCCACAGCGATACTCGGTCCCGCCACTGCGGGACCAAGCCACATGTGCGCGTTTTCCGCGGGTGCAGAAAGACGTAGACAGCGCAATTTTCGGACAAGGCCGAGCCAGCTGAGTTCATCTTCCGTAAAGCGCGCTCATGATTGATGGTGCCAAAGATCAGGCAAATCACTTCGAAGGCGCCTCGCTTCGGCTGCAGCGAACAGCGCGGATGCGGCGCCACTTGAGGTCCAGGCGAAGTGGTCGTTGGGGCTGGCAGCGCAACTCCTCAGTCCTTTATCGTCTCGTTACGTAATCGGTACGCGATAACGAAACAGCAACACAGACTCGCGCGGCGCCTGCATACGCTGGGGCAATTCCACTGCGCCCCTGGGTATTACGAAACAGTTGACATCGTGCTGGCGCACTGCCGCTGGCTGCCCCGCTCGTCTTCGCTCCAGTGTCGTCGCACCCTTCGGCTAGCGCTCACGATCGTCACCGATTAGCCTGAGTTCGGTCGGGATTTTCACTGAACCGTAAAGAGGGAAAGATGAAGCGTTCGCTATCGGGCGTAGTGCTGATATTTCTGGGTATCGCCTTGCTGGCGTTCGGCGTAGTTGCTCTTGGATTTCAGAACAGCGTGGCGGGATGGGCATTTGTCGCGGTTGGTGTGATGACAATCATGCTCGGCGCCGCCGCGCTTTTGAGTATCCGTTACGGAGCGGACCGCCATGTCGATAAAGATCGCGGCGAACTGGACCCTATTTTGGGTGACGGCGCAACTTCCTCGGCGGAGGAACGCAAGTTCGCCGAACGTTACAGGGAAAATTCGCACGAGGCAGGTGGAAGGCACAGGGCGCGGGGCGTCTAACCTCCGCGTGAACCGTAGTGTGACTTAGGTCTCATGGGCGCGCTGAGCGTGGCGCGCGTGGCGACACATATTTGCCGGAAAAACTGCTCCGGTTGACACACCAATCTAAAAGGAGATCATCTCATGGCCTCGAACACCAGCACGTCCACCGCGTCGGACAGCGCAGAGAAGAAGGCGACCGGTTCCGAGCTTGCGACCTCGAACGGACGAGGCGGAACCAGCATCGCTGATGTGGTTGTTTCGAAGATCGCGGGCATTGCTGCACGGGAGATTAACGGCGTCTACGACCTCGGCGGGCAGGCAGCCCGTGTGGTTGGAAAGATCCGTGAGACGCTCCCTGGCTCGCCTGATTTGACTCAGGGAGTCAACGTCGAGGTCGGTGAGAAGCAGGCTGCGGTCGACATCGGGATCGTCGCCGAGTACGGCGTTGCCATTCATGACTTGGCAACGGGTATCCGCAACAACGTCATCGACGCTGTTGAGAAGATGACCGGACTCGAGGTGACCGAGGTCAACATCACCGTCCACGATGTTCACCTTGATGAGGAGGACTACGACGATGATGCTTCGTCGTCGCCGTCTGAACCTCGCGTCCAGTGAGTAACAACCGGGCTGTCCTCGTTGATCGGGTCGTGGAGGTCGTCACTGCGATCAACGGTGTCGCAGGACTTCACGCGGGCGGTACCGGTGCCCCTGCGACGTATTTACCCGGGCGCACTATCACCGGTATCCGTTTCGACGGCCGCCGTGGACAGGTGGATATTGTCGCGGAGTACCGCCGCGACAGCGATTTACGCGCCCTTGCCGAGCGGGTGGGCGAGGCTGCCACGGAGTCTGCCGGCGTACCCGTCGACGTTGTTGTTGCCGACATCGTCCCACCGTCCAAGCCTGACTACGGCAACGGCGTATCACCGAAGGAGTAGACATCATGACACCAGGCAACTTCACCGTGTGGGGCACTGTGATCGGCCTACTTGTAGCGATCGCGATCGTCACCGGGGGAATCGTAGGCTTTCTCCTCGCTGTCGTTTTTGGTGCGGCCGGTCTTGCTATCGGGGCTCACTTTGACGGCCTGATCGACTTGACAGCGCTCCGAAAGAGCGGCCGGAGCTGACCATGACCACCGAACCGGTAGCGCTAACAACAGACGGCAGCGAACGGGAGGCTCCTGATCGCACTGCGCGTAACGATAAGGGCAGCACCGTCATTGACGATCGTGTTCGTCGCCGGCTCGTCGAACACGCAGTGCGCTCAGCTTCAGGCACCGCGGAGGAGCGGGGGTTGACGAGCCTCATCGGATTAGGCCTGCCCTCAGTGGAGTTTTCCAATAACGATCGCAGCGTTGACGTCAAGATCGCAGCCATCTGGCCATTTAATTCCGCACACCTGGTCAGCGAAGTGCAGTCATCGATCAATAATGAGCTCGCACGCAGTCTCGCTGAACGGCCAAACACCGCACGCGTTCACATCGCCCGGGTCATCGAACGCCGACCGGGATCAAAGGCACCGGCAGCGTCGGGCTCGGCGCTAAAGGAAGGCGAACCCTCTGATCCCAGCGTGCGCACCGTGCCACGAAAAACAGCCGGGTCTGTGTTCGTCGCAATCCCAGTGCTCCTTGTGCTCATGGCAGTAGGGATCGTCGCGATCCGCGACACCGTCATCTGGTTCGGGTGGGCGCACGGTAGTCGATGGATCGACGCGGTCTTGCGCATCGCAGATGATCTGAAATGGGAATGGTGGACATGGCCAGCAGCGATAGCCGCCGTCGCGCTCGGGGGCATCTTCGTCACCGCTGCGCTTAAACCCCGCCGACGCAGCCATACCGCGGTCACCGATCACCTCTGGTTTGGCCGGACTCTGCATTCCAGGCGTCGTGAAGAATTCGAGGTGCCATCATGAGATCGTCCACGCGCCTTGTCGACCGCTTCATCACGCTTCTCACCGGCTTGGTACTGCTCGGCATCGGTGGCTGGCTACTCGCCTACCGACTGGGGGAGCGGCACATCGTGTCAGCTTCGCAACGCCTGATTCCGGACAAGATCGCCGACACGCCCGATTCGCCGTGGTGGAACCCTGCAGTCGGTATCGCCGGCGTAGCGCTCGTCTTACTCGCACTATGGCTACTGCTACAGCATCTAAGGACCAACACCGCCAAAACAGTCGCTACCGCCCATGGCGGGACCGTCGACCTCACCAAAGTGGCCACCGCCGTGGCTGAGGACCTATCGACGAGCCCCCTCATCCGGAAGGCACGTTCTACGACAATCCAGCACAAGGACCAACCGACCATCCAAGTGAGAGTCACCATCGCACCTGGAGCGCCTGTGCAGGAACTTGCCGAGCTGGCTCGCGCCGCGCAAACAGAGGTCACTGCGGCCACCAATCCCGACATCGGGTTACAACTGCTCGTAGACAGCGAAGACAAGTAGCCAGATCGCGGACACCGCTGACCCAGCCGAAGATGGCGTCGAGGCACACGCAACGCTGTCGAACGACAAGCTGTCAGACAAATAATCTAGGTGACGGCATGCGAAGTATTGGCGTCCGCTACCAACTAAAAAGCTTTTGTGATGCTTGTGCAACCGGTTTATACCTATGTTAGGTTGTACCGATAAACCCTACCGCTGAAGTTCATTCCTCAAATCTGGCGAGATCGAGCATCTGAGGGTGCAGTCTTGCGCAGAGTTGGATCAACCGCCGGCTTGTGACATCCATCTTCCGGAGCTGATCACCATAGTACTTTTTGCATTGATCAATTACTTCATAGCCGTAGGAGGTTATTCGCGCTGTAACCCTTCTCGAGTCATACGGATGCGGGCAACGAATTACAAGTCCAGACTGTTCTAGCAAGTTTAGAAATCCGGTTAAAGTTGAACGGTTAATCTTCTCGATGCTGGCTAGTTCTTTAAGTCCAACGGGCGCTCCATTGCAGGCGAGGGTTGTCAGCAGGGATAACTGTTCAGGGCTCACCGGTGCGCCGTTCCTCGTATCGCGCAAAAATCTCAATGCTGCGATTGTTATATCTAGGCCGAGATCGTGGTCTGAACTATCCGCTTCAGGCAAGGTATACCCTTCTTTGCGGGATGGCCTGCGATGACTGTCTGTAGCGGATTAACGTCATGGTGGTAACCTTATCATGATTAATGAAATGTTCATTAATCATGATATCAGACCTGCCGGCGCGGCGCATGCCGACGCTTATTGCAGTATGGCAAATACGCGCCGCAACCCCGAGGGCCGCCCCGGGCGAAGAGGAAGATGACGGGCTGTGACGACGGCGCCCGGGTGTGGCGCTGGCGCAGTTGTGCCTATGTTAGGGCTGTTTTTTTAGCTGCGTGATCGATTGAGGGCCAACCGGGTTACGCGTGCCTATCGAGGCGTCCGGTGGTCACCTCATTGAGGTCGAGCGGTCCGATCCCGGTGCCCGGCACTTTCGGTCCGCTGTGCGTGCGTGTGACTCTGCCCCCAGGTATCGGCTTGCTGGTGCCGTCCGGTTAACGGGCTCGATCGAGGTTGTCGTTTCCGTCCGCGTGCTGGCACGCTTCAGGACTACTTGCACATGAGGATCGCATGCGGCAGGGCGAGAACGTTCAACCCGATCGGCTCGCTATGCCGTGGTTGCTGAGGCAGAAACTCGAATCAGGAATATAGCGATCAATCATCGGACCGTACGGCTCGAACGGGCCTTGGT
Organism: Tsukamurella paurometabola DSM 20162; assembly: GCF_000092225.1. Lineage (NCBI taxonomy): Bacteria > Bacillati > Actinomycetota > Actinomycetes > Mycobacteriales > Tsukamurellaceae > Tsukamurella > Tsukamurella paurometabola. The sequence continues at coordinate 292,923 of NC_014158.1, read as the reverse complement.
GCTGGCTGTCCGGGCGGCAGCTCTCTGTGTTTGTCGTGCGCTACGGACGCAACGGGATTAGCTTAGATGGCAATTGATCTGTCGGGAAGGTTGTGTGGTTGCAGTGGGTGCTGGGACGGTTGCGGATTCGATGGTTAGGACGCTGCACGCCAGCGGTGTCCGTCGAATGTACGGTGTGGCAGGGGATTCGCTCAACGGGCTGACGGATGCGTTGCGCCGGGATGGCAGGGTGGAGTGGGCGCATGTGCGTAACGAGGAGGCAGGGGCGTTTGCCGCGGGGGCTGAAGCTGAGCTCACCGGTAATCTTTCCGTTTGCGTTGGAAGCTGTGGTCCGGGCAACCTGCATCTGATCAACGGGTTGTATGACGCAAATCGGAACAAGGTACCGGTTTTGGCGATCGCGGCCCACATACCGCGCGTGGAGATCGGCAGCTCCTACTTCCAGGAGACGCACCCGACGGCGATCTTCTCCGAGTGTGCCTCGTATGTGGAGCTTGTCAGCGATGTCGAGCAGTTTTCGTGGGTTTTCTCGCAGGCTCTCGCGCATGCGGTGGCGACTTCATCTGTCGCGGTGGTGGTGATTCCGGGGGAGATCTTTTTCGCCGATGCTCCTGCGAAGGATGTGCCCGCCGTGCGACCGCCGGACTCTGCCACCGTGCCTGGAGCAGAGGCCGTGGCGAGTGCTGTTGCCGCGATCGACGGTGCGCAGCGTCCGGCAATTTTGGCCGGAGTTGGCGCCGCAACTGGTCGCGCGGAGGTTCTCGCGTTTGCCGAGCGGATCAAGGCTCCGATTGTGCACAGTCTGCGCGCGAAGGTGTGGGCCGAGTGGTCGAATCCTTTCGACGCAGGGATGACCGGACTATTGGGGTACGATTCGGGCTATCGCGCAATTGAGCACTGCGATCTGTTGGTCTTGCTCGGCACAGACTTTCCCTGCCGGGCGTTCTTGCCTGATGACACGCCTGTCGTGCAACTTGATGCCCGCGGTGAACATATTGGTCGGCGCGTCCCAGTCCAGTACCCCCTGGTTGGAACAGTCAAAGAGACAGTCGCAACCATGAACAGGCTGGTCCAGGAGAAGACGGATCGAACCTTCCTCGATACCGTGCGTGAGCACTATCGTCGGCGCCGGGCCAAGTTCGACGCGCTCGCCGAGTCCGGTGGGCCGGAAACCTCTCCTCTGCACCCGCAACACGTTGCTGCCATCATCGATCGGCTAGCCGCAGACGACGCGGTATTCACCTGCGATGTCGGGACCCCGACGGTGTGGTTTGCGCGGTACATCAAGATGAACGGTTCCCGCAGCATGATTGGATCGTTCTGCCACGGTTCGATGGCCAATGCTCTTCCACAAGCCATTGGCGCCCAGTGCGCCGCACCTCATCGACAAGTGATCGCGCTTTGCGGCGACGGCGGCCTGTCAATGCTGATGGGTGAGTTGCTCACTCTTCGCCAGTTGAACTTGCCTGTCAAGATTTTCGTCTTCACCAACGAATCTCTTGCATTCGTTGAGCTCGAGATGAAGGAGGCCGGGCTGATCAACCACGCCACGAGTCTGACCAACCCTGACTTCGCAAAGGTCGCCGACGCAGCGGGATTGCACGGTCTCCGAGTCCAGCAGGCATCGCAACTCGAAGGAGTGGTGCGTGACGCTCTCGCCTACCCGGGGCCGACGCTAGTCGATGTCGCAGTTGCACGGCAGGAACTATCGATACCGCCGAATGTCACCCTCAAGCAAGCCAAGGGATTCTCCCTCTACGCCACCCGCACAATCCTATCCGGCCGCGGGGACGAACTAGTCGATGTCGTCAAAACCAACCTCAGAGAAATACGTGCACTGTAGAAGCTCTCACCCGAGAATCAGTACGCCCGCTTCCAATCGATTATATTGGCACTGACCGCGACGCTAAGCGCGAAGTCACTCGGCTAGGCAGCGCGTAGGCGCTCAAGGAGCGGTCCCGCTGCCTCTGCTAGGAACTGTTCCTGCGTGTCTCCGCCGACCTGGACGAGTGCCACGTCTGTGAAGCCAGCATCTCGGAAGGGGCGCACTGCCTCTACAACGGCGTCTAGATCCGGACCACACGGAATGGAGCCAGCGGCGTCCTCAGGAGTAACGAACTGGGTAGCGGCTGCAAATCCCTTAGGGCGTGTTGCTAAAGGGTGTGAACCTGGCCTGCTTCTGCGCCGCTGAGGTCGGTATGTTGATGCCGTGGGATTCAGCGCGTTCCGGGTCTGGGCGTCCAAGTTCGGCTTGACCGTTTCGGTGGAGCCCGAGGCGCAGAACAGTGACTACGAGTCGGGTGTGGCGCAGATTGCGGGCCGCGAGTGGCACGTCCGGACCGCTCGGAACACGCCGACAAAGCCAGGCGCCTTCGTCGCCTTTTGGCGGCGGGGTATGGACGGGCAGACGCTGCCGTTCAGCGTCGAGCGGCTCGATGCTGGGCTATTGGTGTTTGTGGAGAGCGAAGGTCGGCGCGGCGTTTTCAAGTTCTCCGCCAGCCATCTTGCGGAGTTGGGGATTGCCTCGGCGAGTGACCGTGGGGGCAAGCGCGGCTTTCGCGTGTACCCGTCTTGGTGTGAAGGTTTAAACCCGCAGGCCAGGGCTACGCAACGCGCGCAGGCGCCCGCATTTGACGAGTACTGAAGTCACACGGCGCTTACCCAGTCGAGGGCCGCAGCGAGGCAGATGCCGGCGTGGTAGTTGCGGGCGTACTTGTCTGATCGCATCGCCAGTCCGCGCCACTGCTTGATCTTGTTGAAGCAGCGTTCGACGACATTGCGGCCGCGGTAGCGGTGGCGTTGTGTATCGCCGAACTCTATAGGCCTGCCGGGCTTCTTACGCCGGTGGGCGATTTGATCGTCCCGTTCGGGGATGGTGGTGGCGATGCCGCGCTGACGTAGCCAGGTCCGGTTCGCTTTCGAGGGGTAGCCCTTGTCGGCGAGCAACCGGTCCGGGCGGGTGCGGGGACGACCAGCGGTCGGGACTCGGATTTGCTGCATAGTCTCGGGCAGCATGCTCGTATCAGCCACCTGACCTGGCGTGAGGATGAACGCAAGCACTCTCCCTTTCCCGTCGCTGACTAGATGATTCTTGGTTGTCAGGCCGCCTCGGGAGCGGCCGATCGCATGATCGGAGGGCTCATCGCCGAACTTCTTGTAACTCGACCGATCCCCCTGTGTCACGCGGAAGGGTCGCGCCGTGCTGATGCACCCGCACGATGGTCGAATCAATCGAGGCGACCCAGTCCAACGCCCCGCAGCCATGCGCCATCGCCTGCAGCTGCTCCAGCAGCCGAGCCCAGATACCCTGTTCAGCCCAGCGACTGAAATTCTTGTAGATCGTGTTCCAGTTGCCGAACCGTTCCGGCAGGTCACGCCACGGAGCCCCTGTCCGGAACCGCCACGCCGTCGCTTCAACTACCAGCCGACGATCAACCGGAGGCCGCCCCACCGACTTCACCGCCGGGAACAGCGGCTCAATCACCGCCCACACTTCATCAGAAATCACATCACGCGACATCCGCCAAGCGTGACCGACCGGCAGCCGAAACCTCTTTAGCAACACGCCCTAGGTGTTGGCAGGTCTGCGTTCACGCCCCAGCCGCCAGCGAACCAGCGGAACAGGCCGTGGGCACGCTCGATAGCGGCGTTCTTTTCGCGATCCCAGCAGATCGGAAGCTGACCAATCGCACGGGCGCCTTGTCCGATCAGTGTGGTCCCAGGGTTCGCGTTCCACTTCTCCACCAGCGACCTTCTCGGGTCGGTTGAGATCAGATGGTCTGCGAGCGTGGCGAACTCGCTAACCCCGCGATCGCCGGAGACGGCAACACCGATCGGAACTCCGTTGTCAGGGAGATCCCAGATGCGTGCCGAATCGACCTGGAAGTACTCGCCTCGGAAATCGACGGTGCCACCCGCGTGCAGCTTGCGGATAATTTCGATGGCCTCGCTGAGCATCGCTTGGCGATCGCGGATGCCGGGCCATCCTTCGCCGACGACGTGTTCGTTGAGGTTCTCTCCCGAGCCGAGCCCTAGTGTGAATCGGCCGTCAGCGAGCAGCTGCATCGTCGCCGCTTTCTGCGCAACGACGGCAGGGTGGTACCGGATCGTCGGGCAGGTTACATAGGTCATAAGGTCAACGCGCGAGGTTACGTGGGCGACCGCGCCGAGCACCGACCACGCGTACGGCGCGTGCCCTTGCGCCAACAACCAGGGAGAGTAGTGATCACTGCTGACCTCGAAGTCGAAGCCTGCTTCCTCAGCAGCTACGGCGTCCCGGACTAGCTGGGCGGGGCCTGCCTGCTCTGTCATTAGCGTGTAGCCAAATCGCATATCCATGCTCCCCTCAGGAGATTCGAGCGTACAGTTGTGGTGAGAGGGGTTGGGCCTTGCCCCTGGATCTTGGACACGATGTCATTTCGGTTATGCCGCTTGCGTGAGCGTAGCGCGGTAGGCGGTTTCGTAGGTGTTTGGTGTGATGTTGCCGATCGCGGAGTGCCGGCGGCGGGTGTTGTAGCGGTTGGCCCACCGGAACACGGCCCGGTAGGCCGTGGCCTGGTCGCCGAACGCTGGTCGGCCTTGGAGGAGTTCGCGTTTGAGGGTCGCGTTGAAGCTCTCAGCGAGGGCGTTGTCCGCGGACGAGCCGATCGCTCCCATCGACTGGGTCACGCCGAAGTGCTCGCAGAGGGCGGTGTAGGCCTTCGAGGTGTAGACCGACCCGTGGTCGGAGTGAAAGATCGCCCCAGCCAGGGTGCCGCGTTCGCGCTGCGCGGCCCGTAGTGCGTTTTCGACGAGCTCGGTGCGCATGTGAGTGGCCATCGACCAGCCTGCCAGCTTGCGTGAGCCCAGGTCGATGACCGACGCGAGGTAGAGGTTGCTGCCGTCGGCGATGGGCAGGTAGGTGATGTCGCCGACGTAGCGGCGACCAGGACCGCCGGTGCTGAAGTTCCTGCCGATCAGATCTGGGAAGCGTCGACCGGACTGATCCGGGACGGTTGTCTTCACACGCTTGCGGAGCCGGATTCCGGCCAGGCCGTGCTCACGCATCACGCGCGCCACGCGCTTGTGGTTGACCCGCTCACTCTCGGCTGCGCCGGCGTTGAGGTCAGCGGTGATCCGAGGCGCTCCGTAAGCACGATCCCCGCCCTGTTTCGGGTCTTGCAGCACCCGGATCCGGCCCGCCAGCACCGAGTCAGCCGCCGTCCGCGCGGCCCGCCCCTGCGCTGCAGCGAGCCACGCGTAGAACGACGACCGCGCGATCCCAATCACCTGGCACAACCGCTTCACGCCGTAGGCGTCCTTGTGGTCCTCAACGAACTGGAAGCGGTTCACCAACTCGTCTCCCCGGCGAAATACTTCGCCGCCTGACGGAGAATGTCGCGTTCCTCAGCAAGCTTTGCCTGCTCGACCCGCAACACCCCATTCTCGGCCTCCAGCCTCGTGATCCTCGCCGCCTGCGACTCCCGCCGCCCCACTGACACCCCCGCCGCAGCCGACGCGGTCCTCGTCCCGGAGCCGAGCTTGTCGACCCACCCCTTCAACGATCCCCGGGACACACCCAAATCCGCCGCGATCCCCTGCAACGTCGCACCCGGCGTCGACTCATACAAGTCCACCGCCCGGCACCGGAACTCATCGGTGTAACTCTTCCTGGCCATCCTTGGATTCTCACTTCCCCCAGCCATGTGCTGGATTACACGTGGGCCTGCTGCACGGGTAGGTGACAAGTTGGTCAGGCCGCGTGTGGCGCGGCCGGGTTCATGGTGGACTCGAATGCGATGGGTGTCAATCGTCCAAGGCGGCGTTGTCGGCGCCGGCGGTGGTAGGTCCGTTCGATCCAGGTGATGATCGCGGTCCGCAGTTCCTGCCGGGTGGCCCAGCAGTGGCGGTCGAGGACGTTGTTCTGCAGCAGGCTGAAGAACGACTCCATCGCGGCATTGTCGCCGCAGGAGGCGACTCGGCCCATTGATCCGCGTAGTCCGTGATATTCCAAGGCACGTCGGAATTTTCGGCTCCGGAATTGCGATCCTCTGTCACTATGAACTATGCATCCGGTGACATCACCGCGCATCGCGACAGCGTTGTTGAGGGCGTTGACGGCGAGCCGGGCCTTCATCCTCGAGTCGACGGAGTAGCCGACGATCCGCCCGGAGTAGGCATCTTTGATCGCACACAGATACAGCTTCCCTTCCCGAGCCCTGTGTTCAGTGATATCTGTGAGCCACAACCGATTCGGTGCATCTGCGGTGAACCGGTGACGAGTCCTGCCGTGCTCGTCGGTGACGGTGCATAGATCGTCGTGGACCGCGGGCCCGGGTTTGCCGCCCTTGCTCGAGCGTTTCTTTCCGAAGACGCTCCACCACCGGTTGTCGCGGCAGATCCGCCACGCAGTGCGGTCCGCCATAGGCTCACCGGCAGCGCGGGCCTCGTCTGCGAGTAACCGGTGACCGAACTCCGGATCATCAACGCTGGCGTCGAACAGGGCGTTCGCGCGATACGCCTCGACCAGCTCCGTCGCGGGGACCGGGGCGGCGAGCCAACGGTAGTAAGGCTGACGGGAGAGCTTCAAAACCCGGCACGACACCGTGACGGGAACACCGTCGTCGGCGAGCTCTTTCACGAGCGGGTACATCATTTTCCCGGCAGGTTCGCCTGCGACAGATACGCAGCCGCACGACGCAGGACCTCATTCTCCTGCTCAAGGAGCCGAATCCGCTTACGCATTTGCCTCTCGGTCGCCGACTGCGCCGCACTGCTCCCGGACTTGGAGCCGGCCTCGACATCGGCGGTCTTCACCCAGTTCATCAGGCACGACTCGCTAATGCCGAAGTCGGCAGCGATCTGCTTGAGACGGACTCCCGGCTCACGATTACGCGCGACACGGACCACATCGTCGCGGAACTCCTTCGGATACGGCTTAGGCACAGTGCACATCCTTCCAGCGGCACCCCTCGGCACCACAGATCAGATGTCACCTACCCGTGCAGCAGGCCCGAACTCGGCTACGCCGCGACCATCCACCGCGCCCAAGGCTTGACCGTGACCGTCTGCCGCGCACTGATCAACCCGGCCTCGGCGAACCTACGCGGCCTCTACGTCGCCTTGACCCGCGGCAAGGCCGAAAACCACGCCTACACCGCCACCCCCGCCACCATCGACGAACACACCGAAGACCAGCACCTGCACGGCGCCGGCGACGAGAGGGCCGCCGATAACAGTCGCGCGATCCTCGCAGTCGTCCTCGCCAAGGACGACGGGCATAAGGCCGCGGTCGAGCACATCCAAGAGGCCCTCGCCGCGTCCACTGACCCGCAGACCGCGCGGGACGCCTACACCGCCGCCCGCGATCTTCTGGTGGCTGATTACACCGACCACCTCCTCGCCGCGCATCTGCCCGCCGCGATCGTCGCGACCATCGACGCCGACCCCGCCGGGAAGGCTCGCATCCGCTCCGTGGTCGACCAGCTCATCGCATCAGGCGCTAGCAGCACAGTTATCGGCGCGCGACTCAATGCCGTGCATGACGGGCTGGAGACCGCACGGAACCTGCCCGCTTTCATCGCCTACAAGATCAACCCACCCGCCAGCGCAGTCGCCGCACAAGAGCACCGTGCGGCGCGTGAGCTGTTCGTCCGGGATTACACCGACCACCTCCTCGCCACCCACCTGCCCGCCGCGGTCGTGGCGACCATCGACGCCGACCCCGATAGCCGACGATCCATCGAAAATGCGGTGGACCGGCTGCACGCTGCCGGAGCCACCGACATCCCGGCCCGCTTCGCCGACGCCGACACCCGGCTCGAGAACCTCTCTCCCGGCGCCAGCTACACCGCACACCTGCTGCGCAGTCTCCGACGTCCCACCCACGCAAACGAACAGGCCGATCCGAGCCCCGCACAGATCGCCGCCCACCTACACGCCGACCCCGCCGGCAACGCGCAACTGAACGCCGCCCTGACCGCACTCGCACCCCTACCCGACCTCACCCCCGAGCCGGATCCGGCGGATCTGCCTGCACTGCCCCCGGCGCATCCCGGCGCCGACCGCAGCCTGCGCGAACACGCCCACCACGCCGTCGACAGCCACGACCGCGCCACCGCCGACCAGCTCGCTATCGACAGACCTGCCGACACCGAGCCCGAGGCGGCGCAACCAGTCGCCGCAGCGCTCACCACCGAGCAGCTGCTCGCTGCCGAAACCACCCCGGCTCTCGCTCCGGGGCTGGACCCGGCCACCCTCGCCGCGGCCGCCCGCGCCGTCGATGAGGCGACCCGCGGCCCCGATACCGAGCCGGCCACAGAACCTGCCGAGACCGCCCCCGACACCGAGGCACCCGCCGACCCGGCCGCTGCCGAACGCAAGGCCCTCGCCGCGCGCACCGTGGCCGAGTTCAAGCAGCACTCCATCCGCCGGCTCCCCGCCAGCGAACTCGACTACATCGCTCGCACCGGCGGCCGCAAACACGCCGACCGTCTCCGCGAACTGCGCCACCACACACCCCGCGAAGTCGCCGAACACGAAGCCTCCGCGCAAAGGCTCGCCCTCTACGAGCGCAGCTACGCCCGTGAGCAGCCCTACCGCGACGCCATCACCGCCCACCGCAAAGCGATCGATGCCCTCGACACCGCCCGAACAAAGCGCGACGCCGTGGCCCGCGAGCTCGCCGACACCGGACGGCTCTCACCGCGCCGCCGCGAACTCGCCCGCGAACTCGACACCCGCACAGCCGCGGTCACCGCCGCCGAGAAGGCAGCCGAAGACGCACGCCGCACCCGTTCCCAAGAACAGGCCCGCGCCGGCAAGCACCCCGTCACCGACGGCGCTCTGCAAGCCGCGCGCGAGCACACCGAAAACGCTCGCGCCGAAGCCGAGAAGGCCCAAGCCCGCCAGCAGGCCAAGATTGCCGAACTCACCGCCACCATCACCGCCCGCCAGCAAGCCGCCCTCACCGAACAAGAGCGCCGCAGCCAACTCGACCCGACCCAGCTCAAAATTGAACAGAAGCTACGCGGGGCCGCGCTCGAACACGCTCAGCAGCAGGCGCAACAGCGCAAGGACGCTGCGCGTGCCCGCGCCGGTCGGTTCGCCAACGACCCCGCCCGCCCCGTCAGTAGGGGCGTAGACGGCCCGACACGCGGTCGATAGAGGCATGGGGAACCTGCCGGTGCACCAGCCGAAGAAGTGACGCTTCCGCGGGCTCGTCCACAGCCCAAGGCCCGTCATCGTCGCGGTCTTTGAACTGGAACCGTTGCGGTTCGAGAACGCGATGCCCTACAGGCGGCTCGGCGGACCGCAGGGCGGTAGGAGTACTGCGCGCCTTCAGGCGCAGCCGAGTGAGGTCATGCCAGCTCATCCACCACCGCGTGACATCGCCGTCGGCCCGCCGGATCCGCTGGTAGTCCGCCGCCAACGCAGCCCACCGTCGACCATGCTCATCGCCCTCGCCACTGTCCCGCACCCTGTGACGCTAGCGCGTCCGCGAGGGCAGCTCCGCGCGAGACGACACGCCGAACAGCAGACACGCTGACAGAAACGCCGCGTACTTCCATCGAACGGCGGCGCGAGGACAATAAGACCCGACCTCCTACCGAGGGGCGCCGGAGACCACCTACTGGTCCAACTCTCCACGGCGCGCCCAGAATCTCAATGACGTTGTCAACCCGGGCAGGACGATCCACTTGACCTCAAGCGGCCATGACGGCGCCCTCCGGCGCGGCCCCGGTGTAAGGGCGCTCGTCGCGTAGTACCGCCCACAGGACATCAACTTGACGGCGCGCGAGCGCCAGTGTCGCCTGCGTATGCGTGCGATTCTCCGATCGTTTTCGGTCGTAATACTGGCGCGACCTACTATCGGGGTCTTTCAGGCTGGTCATGGCCGCGAGGTAGAAGACACGACGCAATCTTCGATTGTAGCGGCGCGGCCGACGCATGTTCCCCGATATTCGGCCTGAATCGCGCGGGACCGGCACCAAACCAGCGTAAGAGGCGAGTTTGCCGGCGTTGGCAAAGTTCCGGATATCACCGTTGAGACAGACCAATAGCTCGGCGCCGAGTTGCGGTCCGAGTCCTGGAATCGACTCAATCAGGGCAGCATGGCGATGCTGTCGGAACAACTCAGCGATCTGCTTGTCGAGCAGCTTCCGTTCATCGAGAAGCAACAGCAGCCGGGAGGCCAATCGCATTGTAAGAGCTGCGATATCACTCTCTCCAGCTCCACGAACGGATTGATGCCTGGCCGACTCCATCGCGGCCGCGGCTAGGCGTGCAGCGGAGTTCCGGTAGACCCCGGCGGTCAGCAAAGCCTCGTGGACGCCCTTTTCGCCGGCCTCGATCACGGCGGTGGGCGTGCAGAACATCGAGACGAGGATCAGCGGGAATTTGGTCGACAGGTCAAGCTGCTGTTCCAGACCAGGAAAGATACTGGTCAGGATTGCGCGGAGCCTGTTGATGTTGGCGACCCACTCTGCGGCTAGGTCAGATCGATAGGAAGTCAGCGTTGTCAATGCCGCTGTCGCATCATCACGCAGAGACACTGTCCTCAGAGATCGTCGTAGGCGACCGAGCTCCGCGATAACCTTCGCGTCTCTGGCGTCGGTTTTACCCTCACCGACAAAGGATTTCGACATCGCCGATACGGCCGCGCCCGGTACATACCGCACCACATGGGCAACCTCACGTGCGGCGAGGATCGCCAGCAACAGCGCCGAGATCTCCGAGACAACGTCGATCACCCAAACCGCTGCACCTTCAGCTTGCCGTTCGACTTCGGCGGCGATCGCGTTCAAGTCGCTCTCGCTGTTGAGCACCTGCCTGCTCAGCAGAACGCTTCCCGTAGCGTCGATGACGCACGCGTGGTGAAACCGCTTTCCGATGTCGACGCCGACGTAAATCGGTTGCACTATTCGCTCTCCGCTCATTGGTCGAGGGCGGCCCGAGGTTCACCGGGCCTTACCCCCTGTTCTTGGACACGTGTAATCCAGCACATGGCTGGGGGAAGTGAGAATCCAAGGATGGCCAGGAAGAGTTACACCGATGAGTTCCGGTGCCGGGCGGTGGACTTGTATGAGTCGACGCCGGGTGCGACGTTGCAGGGGATCGCGGCGGATTTGGGTGTGTCCCGGGGATCGTTGAAGGGGTGGGTCGACAAGCTCGGCTCCGGGACGAGGACCGCGTCGGCTGCGGCGGGGGTGTCAGTGGGGCGGCGGGAGTCGCAGGCGGCGAGGATCACGAGGCTGGAGGCCGAGAATGGGGTGTTGCGGGTCGAGCAGGCAAAGCTTGCTGAGGAACGCGACATTCTCCGTCAGGCGGCGAAGTATTTCGCCGGGGAGACGAGTTGGTGAACCGCTTCCAGTTCGTTGAGGACCACAAGGACGCCTACGGCGTGAAGCGGTTGTGCCAGGTGATTGGGATCGCGCGGTCGTCGTTCTACGCGTGGCTCGCTGCAGCGCAGGGGCGGGCCGCGCGGACGGCGGCTGACTCGGTGCTGGCGGGCCGGATCCGGGTGCTGCAAGACCCGAAACAGGGCGGGGATCGTGCTTACGGAGCGCCTCGGATCACCGCTGACCTCAACGCCGGCGCAGCCGAGAGTGAGCGGGTCAACCACAAGCGCGTGGCGCGCGTGATGCGTGAGCACGGCCTGGCCGGAATCCGGCTCCGCAAGCGTGTGAAGACAACCGTCCCGGATCAGTCCGGTCGACGCTTCCCAGATCTGATCGGCAGGAACTTCAGCACCGGCGGTCCTGGTCGCCGCTACGTCGGCGACATCACCTACCTGCCCATCGCCGACGGCAGCAACCTCTACCTCGCGTCGGTCATCGACCTGGGCTCACGCAAGCTGGCAGGCTGGTCGATGGCCACTCACATGCGCACCGAGCTCGTCGAAAACGCACTACGGGCCGCGCAGCGCGAACGCGGCACCCTGGCTGGGGCGATCTTTCACTCCGACCACGGGTCGGTCTACACCTCGAAGGCCTACACCGCCCTCTGCGAGCACTTCGGCGTGACCCAGTCGATGGGAGCGATCGGCTCGTCCGCGGACAACGCCCTCGCTGAGAGCTTCAACGCGACCCTCAAACGCGAACTCCTCCAAGGCCGACCAGCGTTCGGCGACCAGGCCACGGCCTACCGGGCCGTGTTCCGGTGGGCCAACCGCTACAACACCCGCCGCCGGCACTCCGCGATCGGCAACATCACACCAAACACCTACGAAACCGCCTACCGCGCTACGCTCACGCAAGCGGCATAACCGAAATGACATCGTGTCCAAGATCCAGGGGCAAGGCCCACCCAGCCGCAGCATTTCCCTAAGCAGCGGATCATCTTCGCAGCGGATCTCAATTAGCGGTCAAGGTGACCACAGGCGGGTGGGCGAACCGTTCTGGGCAAGCCGTAACTGTGGCAGAAGGAGGTAAGTCAATCCCACCCACCTGGGCCGTCCGGGAGTAGATCCCGGACAAGACCAACTTAGGGGAAGGAGGTGATGTGGATGTCCGAACAGGACAATGGGCCGCAGAAACGACAAAGCCCGACCACCTGGACAGTGATCTCACTCCTCGTCCAGGCGGCCAGGCTCGTCGTTGACCTGGTCCGACTGATTCGCGACTCGGTGATCTAACGATCACCGATCCACATCGGCCGGGCGTCCTGTAAACGGCAGGGCGTCCGGCCCTCAGCCTCGCGTCAATTCGCGTACCACCAGTGTACGCACATCTTCGCGCCGGGCGGAAGCGCCCGTGCGGGCCTCATTTCTGCGCTCGAAACCGGACAACCCGCAGATCAGGGCGGCCCTGCTGGGCCTTCACGCATGCGGCTCCACCAGTCCTGGCTCTCTCTGCACTGCTCGGCCGTCACCTGCTCGACCGGAATCAGCACGTCGTTCCACCACAGGTCCACCAGTGGAGAATCCGGCAGCTCGTTGACCTCAACAGCTGTCGATTCATGATCGAAGAGCGTCCCTTGCTCGACTGAGACCCGCCACAGGTCCTCCGATCTGCCGGCACGGTGCCAGATGAGTATGCAAGTCGGCTCGTCGCATTCGCGATGATGCGCCACAGCCCAGTTCTCGACTCCGAGAGTGAGTCCCGATGGGAACCGGACCCACATCAGCTGCGAGGGGAAGATCCCGAGCCGTGGGCCTACCTTGCGGCGAAACCCTGTGACGAGGTCGACTCTGCGCATCTGCGGCGAGATGCCCGGCACACACAAAGGCCCAGGTGAAGAATGTAGGTGGTCATCATGGCGATCCCACAGTGCGATGATCTTCGTCCACGGCTCTTCCGGTGATACGGCGCAGTGGTCAAACGGGGTATGGCCGATCGCTTCTGCCACCCACCGCTCCACACTGGCCCCATCGGTGAACCCCGATCCAGGCGAGAATGCCTTCACCGCTTACCCCTCCCGTCGACGGTCCTATACATGTCAAATGGCCGAGCAGAATTCGTCGGTTCTTCGCGCACTACGAGACCGGGGCCGAGGGTGCGGTTCGAGGGACCCTGTTTTCGTCGGCGATTTTCAGTTCGGTCGCTGAACGTAAGGCAGGTAGGAGGGCCCACAGTTCGTCGCCGGGGCACTCTGTGGGGCCGGCGATCTTGCTCCAGTCGCGGTGGCCGCTGACCGCCCACTGAGTGGCTCGAACGGCGTTGTTAGGATTTGCGTATTGCACCGCGGCTTGCGGGTTTAGTTGAAGCTGTTGACAGAGTGCGCTGAGGACCTGTGTGAGCGCGGCGCGGGCGGCCGGGGTCGGTTGTGAGCCGGTGAAGTCTCCGATGACGCAAATACCGATGTTGCCGCTGTTGGCTTGGTATACGTGTCCGGCAGTGACGACGGATGTTCGCGGTTTCAGGGACGTCGTGCCGGGGGTGAAGATGGGTGCTTCGGTACCGGTGTCGCGTCCGGCGTAGATGACTCCGTTGGGGTCGATGATGAGGTGGTAGCCGATGTCGCCCCAGCCTCGGCCGCCCTCTGCCTCCGGAAGGGCATGGAATCGGTAGATCGAGCGGATCGCATCGCGGTAGTCGATGAATTCATCGCCGCGAGGCTGTGCTGTGTGATGCACCGTGATCAATTGGGCGGGGGTGTATTCCGGTTCCCCCCATGTTTGCAGGGCTGGGTCTGCTCCCCAACCTGATCTGGTCACCACGGGAAATCCCCAGCCGTAGTGCGTAGCGACCGGTGCCTGGAAGTTGGGTGCGGTTGCGATCCGGTAGCGGGTCGGCGAGATCGATATGCCGGCGTCGGTGATGACTTCCAGGTCGATTGTGTCCGGAGGAAGCGCGATCAGTTCCGACGTGTTCGGTAGTGGCCTGTCATCTCGTCCGTGTGTGGTTCGACGGACAGCGATCTCGACGCTTTTGCCTCCGGGAAGACCGATCCTGAGGGCTACTCGTTGCCCTTGTGTTCCGGTGAGGTCAACCGACACGTATCCGGCCGGGCCTAGCTGCGTCGGCACTGGTGCCCCGACAGCACGTTGCCCGCCACCGGCGATCGCAGCGGTAAAGGTAGCTCCCGCTATCAACGCAGTTCGTCGCGAAACACTCCGCGAAATACCCATTGCGTGGACTCTCCGTTCTCTATGGTGAACCATCAGGTCTCGATCTGAGCAAATCCTCCCGCAGAGCGTTGTAAACCTCGCGGGCGATGAACCGCTTCAAGCAGCGCAGCACGTCCTTCTTCGAGAGCCCCTGGGCCTGTCTGCGCTCCATGTAGGCAATGGTTCTCGAGTCGTAGCGTAGGCGGACGACGGCGATCATGTACAGCGCCCGGTTTGCCTGACGGTCGCCGCCACGGTGCAGCCGCATGCGGTGGGTCTTGCCCGACGCCACGGGAATCGGAGCTGCGCCACAGAGTCGGGCGAACGCTGCATCGGTGTGCAGGCGGCCGATGTTCTCGCCTGGGCCTTGCCCCTGGATCTTGGACACGATGTCATTTCGGTTATGCCGCTTGCGTGAGCGTAGCGCGGTAGGCGGTTTCGTAGGTGTTTGGTGTGATGTTGCCGATCGCGGAGTGCCGGCGGCGGGTGTTGTAGCGGTTGGCCCACCGGAACACGGCCCGGTAGGCCGTGGCCTGGTCGCCGAACGCTGGTCGGCCTTGGAGGAGTTCGCGTTTGAGGGTCGCGTTGAAGCTCTCAGCGAGGGCGTTGTCCGCGGACGAGCCGATCGCTCCCATCGACTGGGTCACGCCGAAGTGCTCGCAGAGGGCGGTGTAGGCCTTCGAGGTGTAGACCGACCCGTGGTCGGAGTGAAAGATCGCCCCAGCCAGGGTGCCGCGTTCGCGCTGCGCGGCCCGTAGTGCGTTTTCGACGAGCTCGGTGCGCATGTGAGTGGCCATCGACCAGCCTGCCAGCTTGCGTGAGCCCAGGTCGATGACCGACGCGAGGTAGAGGTTGCTGCCGTCGGCGATGGGCAGGTAGGTGATGTCGCCGACGTAGCGGCGACCAGGACCGCCGGTGCTGAAGTTCCTGCCGATCAGATCTGGGAAGCGTCGACCGGACTGATCCGGGACGGTTGTCTTCACACGCTTGCGGAGCCGGATTCCGGCCAGGCCGTGCTCACGCATCACGCGCGCCACGCGCTTGTGGTTGACCCGCTCACTCTCGGCTGCGCCGGCGTTGAGGTCAGCGGTGATCCGAGGCGCTCCGTAAGCACGATCCCCGCCCTGTTTCGGGTCTTGCAGCACCCGGATCCGGCCCGCCAGCACCGAGTCAGCCGCCGTCCGCGCGGCCCGCCCCTGCGCTGCAGCGAGCCACGCGTAGAACGACGACCGCGCGATCCCAATCACCTGGCACAACCGCTTCACGCCGTAGGCGTCCTTGTGGTCCTCAACGAACTGGAAGCGGTTCACCAACTCGTCTCCCCGGCGAAATACTTCGCCGCCTGACGGAGAATGTCGCGTTCCTCAGCAAGCTTTGCCTGCTCGACCCGCAACACCCCATTCTCGGCCTCCAGCCTCGTGATCCTCGCCGCCTGCGACTCCCGCCGCCCCACTGACACCCCCGCCGCAGCCGACGCGGTCCTCGTCCCGGAGCCGAGCTTGTCGACCCACCCCTTCAACGATCCCCGGGACACACCCAAATCCGCCGCGATCCCCTGCAACGTCGCACCCGGCGTCGACTCATACAAGTCCACCGCCCGGCACCGGAACTCATCGGTGTAACTCTTCCTGGCCATCCTTGGATTCTCACTTCCCCCAGCCATGTGCTGGATTACACGTGTCCAAGAACAGGGGGTAAGGCCCCCTGCACTGATGAGGAACTGTGCCGCGTGCCCGGTGCCGATTCCGAGCTTGGAGACCAGCGTGGGAGTGGTCGCGGCGACGAGCTGCCCAAGTTCGCGGTCAAGAGTAGCGATCTCGTCGTCCAGGCTCTCCACACGCTGCGCGAGGCTGCGCAAGGTCAGTTTCGCGGCCTGAGCCGGCTCGTTGAGCCTCGAAATATTAGGACGCAGACGACTACATGCCGCGACGCGAGCCTTCGGTCCGGAGACATCGCTGTTGATCTGCTCGCGCAGCGTGTGCGGAGCGGTGATGAGCACGTTCTGCAACTGGGTCTGCGCAGTCGATCGGGCCTTAACCGCGGAATTTCTGGCCAAGGTGAGCATCCGGATCGACTCCACCGCACCTGTGGTGTCCTTCGGCACCACAGGCGCCTCACCGGCTAGAACCTTACGCGCCGCGGCCTCGGCGTCGATCGCATCAGTCTTACCGCGCCGAGCAGCGGTATGCGCGTGCGGGCGGTTGACCTCACGCACATCGTGGCCCTCCGCCAGAAGGTGACGAAGGAGGCCGGCGCCGTAGGAGCCGGTGCACTCGATACCGAATGCAGCCACCGTGCCGACAGTCGCAGTCCAGGTCAGCAGCTGCGAGTATCCGAGAGCCGTGGCTGGAAACTTCCTGTCGGCGAGGAATTTTCCTCGCGCGCTCAGGATCGCAGCGTGGTGTGTCTCTTTGTGGGTGTCAATGCCGACAATGATCGGCTCTTGCCCGACGGCCGGTGCTGCTGTCATGGTGAAGAAGTCTCCTTCTCGCTTCTCACGGGAGCGGTGTTGGATGACCGACGCCGGCCGGGCGGACGGACAAATCAGTGACCGGGCACTTCCGAACGCAAGGTCCTATCAAGTCACATCCCGCCCGGCACGGCCATAACCACCGCCAGGTGGTGAGCTACCCGGCCAAGGCCGACACGTCGAAAGAAGGACACCCCCGCGAGGCAAGGGATCAGATTATTGGGAAGTCAGACCCCGGCCGAGCAGCTCGCCACTAGTCTTCACTGATTGTTGGGGTGCCGGGATTGACTTGTAGGCGGCGTTGTTCGCCCTGGTCCCGGTTGAGTCCGGGGATGCGGTCGCCCGGCGGGCAGGCTGCATCACGATACTGCACACGTGCGATTTCTACACTGTCCCAGCCGTTCTCGTACTTCCTGCGCAAGCCTCGGTTTCGCGCGACAGCGAGCGGCCGGTATTCGCCCGGGCCGATCCCGCCGGGCATCAACCCCGCGAGCCCGACCCGGATCGTGGTGGCCACGTCCCCGGGATAGCTGTCCAGCTCGGCGTGGGTCAACGGATCATCCACCGGTGTCACACGCAAGGCGAACGTCACCAGCAGCGCCGCTCCGATCCCCGCCGCCAGAGCCACAGTCCCGATCACTCCCACCAGGCCGAGCGCCGGGTCGAAGCCGCTCACGACTTGGGCGTACGTCACAGCCAGAAGGCCGAACAGGAGCAGGAACACCCCCGGGTACGCGACCGCAGCCCGCAACTGAGTATTCCGCGCATACCGTGTGGCATCGCGCGGTGACAGCAGAATCAGATCCGATCCCGTCTCGAGGTTCAGTCTCCTGTGGGACTCACGGCGGCGTCGTGCCACTCCCCTTACCTCCCTCCTGCGCATCGTCCGTCCAGCGTTAACGTCCACGGCTTTGGCTCCGTCCTCGTGCTGGCTCGTGCCCGGGCGGTGTGTTCGGTATCCACCGGCTGCTTGCCCGCACGGTGACTTGCCGCGGTGTCGCCGTCGCCGCCCGGTCCTGGGCGGCGACGGCCTGCGCGAGGTGATCGGCACGCCGGCCTTGTGCTGCTACGGCGCGGTTGCCGTCGTGGGCCTGTTCTGCCGCCAGGTCTGGTCGTCGCCGGTGTAGGCGTTGGTCGTCATCGCGTGGTCGAAGTTGACCTCGGCGCGCGCAGTCTGCTCTATCGCCCCATCGTGCTCTGCCGCAGAGCGCAGCCCGTCCGCCGAACGGGCGGCGGCCGCGTCGATGCTCTGCTCGGAGACCGATATCGTCCGCTCAGAGTCGCCGGCTCGCACACCGCGATCGGCCTCCGCGCCACGGCTTGGGCCCGTCGGGGGCTCGTTGGCCACCGGCACAGCCCTGGCGGCATTGCGGCCGCCGACACGTTCTTTGGTCGCATCCCATCCGGTGGTCGTTGTGCCCTGTGCTCGCCACCCTCCTACGGTCTCGTCGCCGCGCGTGAGATGTGCGAACTCCCAGGAGCCTTCACTGACCTGCACGCCCTGCTGCCGTAGGAACTCCGCAGCCGGGATCCCGGACGGCAGCAGGCCCGAGACTGCGTCGACGACGTTGCCCTGGGCATCGCGCACGCTCAGGGTGTACTCGTTGTCGGTCAGCTCCACCTCGACCACCTGCGGACGTTGCGGCTCGTGCTCGTGCTCGCGCGCCGGGTGCAGGTCGCGAGCCTCGCTCGCCTGCGGGTCAGTCATCGAGGTTCTCGAACTGCTCGCTGGCGACCGGTGCGCCACCGGTGCTGGGCTCCGGGGCTTCGGTGGCGAACTTCATCTCGATCACCAGGTGCACCCGATGCCCGTCGGGGGCGATCGCCGCGCGCAGTGGTTCGCGCGGCTCCCCGATCCCCATCGGCCCGAATCGCGAGGTCAGAACTGCCCAGGTCGGATCGAACCGGTAGAGCCACCACCCGGTCATCGACTCCTCCTGAGCACGGGCAAGCTCGTAATCGCGCCACAGATGCTCCAGCCGCTCGACCACCTCCGGGTAGTCGAACCATGTCGGTAGCCAGAAGTACTCGCCACTATCGCGGGTGATCAGCTTGATAATGACCCCATCGACGAACTCGGCGATCGTGGTGAACTCCTGCTCAACCTTCTTCCCATCACCGCTGTTGTGCCCTGCTGTGGTGCCGTACTCGTCCTCGTCGTCGAGGGCGAAGTCGAAACTGTCCAGGTCGCTCATGCTGCTTTCCTCTCGCCTTCGGTGTTGTCTTCGAGGTCGTTGGCGCGCACTCGGTGGGAGGCGTCGTATTCCTTCTTCGCGGCGTCGATTTCGCCGGCACGCTTGGATTGGTAGGCCATGGACGGGGCGATGACGACCGGCCGGCAGCCGGAGGCGAGGAGGATCCCGCGGCCCTTGGGTAGCTCGCCCACCAGCTCGGGCGGCATGATCGGCTCGCGGCTGGTGTTCTCGCTGTAGTTGGTGCTCCCGGAGCTGTAGGACTTGTTCTCCCGGGTCTTGTCCTGGTCGCCGATGCGGGCGGAGATTTCCCGTTCGAGCTCGTCGTCACGGTTACCGCCCAGGTAGGCGACCGCGTTCGCCGAGTTCCATGCCGCGGTGAACTCATCGCCCCAGATGTTCTCCCCTTGGGTCTTGCTCTGCAGGATCGGCGCGAGGACCACGCCGATCGATCCGCAGTAGCTCATCATGTTCGGCAGGCCTTTGAGCCGGCAGATGTTGGCGACCTCGTCGAGGATCGCGATGATCGGCCGCTTGAGGCGACCGCCCTGCTCCCGGTTTGCCACGGTGCGGGCGGTCTCGATCACGATGCCGACCAGTGCGGTTACCAGTGGTGCGGGTGAGCCTTCGCCGTGCTGCGACAGCGCGTACAGCGTGTCCGTGGAGCGCACGAACTCTGCGGCCTTGAACACTGGCCGCGAATCCTTCACGTCCTTGACGATGTGCTTGCCCGTCTCTGGATGCCGGGCGATGACCCCGCGCTCTTCGGGCACGACCCAGCGGGCGAACTTCGGGTTCACCACGGCCTCGATGAACATGCGAGCCGGGTCGAAGAAGCCTTCCTGCTGCCGTGGATCGAGCTGATTACGTGCCTTGACCTGCGAACCGAGATCGGAGAACCCGTACTCGATGAGGATCTCCGCAGCCAACGTTTCGCGCGGTTTGTCCAACCACCGCGCTACGTGCAGCAGATCCCCACCGATCAGCGATGCGGCGAGCATGTACGCGGCGAGAATCCGCACGCCCGCGTTGTCGAAGTAGCTGTGCGCCGTGGCGCCCTTCTTCTGCACCGACGACACGAAATGCCCCGCCGCCTGCATCGCCGTCTCCAAGTCGGTGATCATCTCAAACGGATCAAACCGGATCTCCGGTGCACCAGATCCGGTCAGATCCTGCAGATCGAACAGCCACTCCCGGTGCCCGGCACGCCGGCGCAACACACTCGTTTCCCGGTACACGTCGATCTTGTTCGAGGTCACGATCACCGCACCTGGCCCGTCCAACGTCCAGGGGATCGCGAACGCCTGGCTCTTGCCTCGCCGCATGCCGGCGACGACGAAGATGCACGATTCGAAGTCGAGCATCAGCGCATGCCGCGTAGGAACCAGCGTCCCCAAATCCAGGCCCCACGTCGCCGGATTCTTCGGATCGAACCCGTCGCGACTCAGCCGCAACGCGGTCTTTTTCACCGCTTTCGCGGTGAACTGCTCGACCTCACGGTGCGAGGGCATGTATTGCGCGCAGTCGTCGATCTTGCAGGTTACCGGCGATGACGCACCCCCGCCGGCGCTGCTGCGCTGCATCCGCACCACCGCCACCAGCCCGCCCACCAGGACGAGGACACCGCCGAGCAGCATCAGCACCGCCGGGCCCTTGCCGCTCGAGATGATCGAGGGCACCACCAGCACCGCGAACGCGGCCACCGCGAGCAGCCCGGAGACGATCACCGGTCCGCGTGTCGCCCTATCCATGAGCGCCCTCCGACCTGGCGCCGGCACGAGCAGCACTGAACCTCTCCATCGCCGCAAGCAGCGCCGGCCCCGGCGTCACCAAGCTTCCGGTGAGCCAGTCCTGCCACGTCCGTGCAGTCTCGCTCTCGTCGAACTCGATCCCGTCGACGTGATGCCAGTACGGCGAGCCGTGAGCCATCATCGTCGCCGCGACCGCGCCGGTCGGGATCGCATCACACCACGCGAGCGTGTCGTCAGCGGCGATCCATGCCCGGCCTACCGGCTCACCGTCGGCATCTGCGACCACGCCGACCCACGCCTGCTCGTCGAGCGTGAGCAGCCACCACCGCCGCTGCCCCGACGCATCGAAGCCGGTCTCCGACGTGGAAAACCCCTCGGCCAGAAGGTGCCCCACGACCTCCGGAATGACGTTCTCCTCCTGCATGTTCAGTTCCTCTCGGTCCGCTACCTCGGTCACTGGCCCTGCTCGCCTTCGATGACGAAGTCCCGCGGCGCCAGATCCTTCCAATGCCGCTCCCCCACCTCGGTCTCGCACACCTCGACCGCCGGGTTGTCGGCCTCCTCGTGGTGCTCGACCGTCAGCGACACCGAATCCTTGAGCGCCATCGACACCAGCCGGTCGGTGTCGATGTTCGGGTTCGAGATCACCAGCTGCGCGCGAATGACCCCGGCCTCGCCGCCCAGATACCCGACGGCATCGGCGAGCAGCGCGACCGCCTTGTACGCGGCGACCATGTCCGCACTGTTCGGATCCTCCGGGTCGTAGCTCTTCTGCTTATCCGGATTGATCTCGCCGTACGCGCGCGAGGACTGATCGGCCTGCGCGTTGCAGATCGCCCAC
This sequence comes from Tsukamurella paurometabola DSM 20162, assembly GCF_000092225.1. Lineage (NCBI taxonomy): Bacteria > Bacillati > Actinomycetota > Actinomycetes > Mycobacteriales > Tsukamurellaceae > Tsukamurella > Tsukamurella paurometabola. The sequence goes on along the minus strand of NC_014158.1, from coordinate 271,142 downwards.
GAAGCGACCGTCTCACCGTCTGGGGTCTCACCGACGAACCCGGCGGTGCACACCCGCAGTAGCGGCGCAACCCTGGCCGCCTCGGCTACCTGCGCTCGGTGCTCGGCCTGCTCCTTGGCCCACAGCTCGGCGGAGTTCACGCCCACGCCCTTGTTCAGCTCGCGCAGAAACAGCTTCCACACGAACTGCGGCTCGGTATCCACCGTCGCTACCCAGGCGTCGAACCACTCCCGGATCGCCGTCGTCGAATCCAGCCGGGCGAGCTCACCACGGTTGTCGACGATCGCCTTCCGCACCAGCTTCTCGTTGATCTCCGCGTACGACGGACCCTTCTTGGTGCTCTGCTTCGTTCCCATGGTTACTCTCACTCTCTTTCAGTTTGATATTCGTTGTCTACGAATCGGTTTGCCGCCTACGCGGTGCCGCCCATCCACACCGTCGCGAAACACTCCGTCCCGTGCACTGCCACTGGTGCGTTGGTTTCCTGCCGGCCATGACCGTCGTGCCCGTCGTCCAGGTGGGCCTGAATCTGCGCGGTCTGTTCCTCGGTCAGCTGCGGCCCGAAGCACACCAGGTCATTGGCCCACAGCACGCGCTTCATGCTCGTCGGGATCGGCGAATAGTCCCCGGGGCCAAGTACATCGAGTCCCCAGATCGCCTTGGCGCCTTCCCCGCACATTCGCGCCATGGCGGTGGCCTGCGTCAAAGCGCGGATCTCGTCCCGGCTTTGCTGCCCGAAGAGCGCGACTCCGTCTGCCGCCGCCGCGTCAAACCACGCCAACAGATCGCAGTCAGTCCACAGCCGGATACTGCCGATACCCGGCGTGCGGTCCCACCCCGGGCGGGGCGGCCACATCCGGACACTGCTGGCGAAGACCACCTGCTCCCGCACTAACGCTGGCGCGGCCAGCATGTCCAGAACCTCCCGCAGATGCGCCGCGACGGCCTCGCCGCCGTTATCCGGTGATCGCTCATTCAATCCCTGCATTGCTGCCATGTCCTCTCTCAACCGTCTCGTTCCGTTGACTTGTCTTGTGCCTGGCACGCCTACAGCACGCTCCGCATCGCAGCCGCAAGCCCGACAGCAATCAGCGCTCCCGCAGTGGCACATAGGCCGTCAAGGGTGAACCCGCGTAGCTGCCGGATGCGACTGGCAGCCACGCTCATCTCCCGAGGGCTCATACCGGTCCCGTCGCGCCCCAGGCGAGCCTGCGCCCGCCGCACCTGCACGAGGATCGCCACAGTCACCAGCAGGGCGACCGCCGCCGCGATCACACCGGCGATCATGAGCACCGTCAGATACCGCACGAGGCTGCCGTCCTGAACTGCATTGCAGATCGCCCACGACGCAGGCGTATACGTGCGTACACACTCCGCGGCCACCTCAGTCGGCGGGGTCATCGCACCACCCTCTGGGTGCGCGCATCGCCTGTCCTACCGACAGTCACCCCCTGCTCCCGCACCAGCCGCGGGGCAGCCAGCAGATCGAGCATTACCCGTACATGCTTCTCGACCGCCGCACTCTCTGTCATAGGCCGCCGCGTCGTGGCCTTCTGATCCGTTGCCATATGTTCTCCCATTGTCCTTTTCAATCGAATCGGTCACGTGCCGTTACACGCGCGTCCTACAGCAATGACCGCGCCAGCGCGCACGAACCGGCCACGGCCACGCAGAACCCGAAGCTCACCAGGGCGTGCGCCCTGATCACTCGAAGCTGTCGGATCGCGTTGACAGCGGTGCTGCGCTCCTGATCGGTCATCGCGACCCCGGCACCGACTAGGCGCCGCCTGGAGCGCCGAACCTGAACCATGCTCACCACAGCCACCAGCAGCGCGCCCGCCGCCGTCAACACGGAGGCAGCCAGCGCGTATGTCAGGCACTCGCCAAGTGATGGGGAAGGTGGGGGTGGGTAGTTAAGTGGCATCGTCATCGCACGCCTCCGCGGATACGGCTACCTGTAGTGCTCTGGATTGCCATCAGTTCCTCTTCTCTTCCGGCGGTGACCGTCACATCCACACGAGGCAGAGTGTGAGTAGCCCGCTGAGCAGGAGGGACCCCACCGCCGCATACGTGCAGTGCGTGGAGGTCAGGCGAAGCAGACGAATCCGCTCACTCGCCTGGTCCCGCTCGGCGCGGCTGAGCTGATGACGGCGCCGAACCAGCCGACCAGCCAGAACCGGCCTCAGCGTCGCGCTCGCCCATCCCACGACCACAGCCAGCGCCGCAGTCAAGGCCAGCAGTGCGCTCGCCGGTGCAAACAACCAGTCCGCGAGTACCCCCGACGGCACTCCCACATCTGGTAGTGGTGGCTCTGGCGGTGCGATTGGCGTTTTCATCGCAATACCCCGCGGATGTGTTGTGGCACCAGCAGCGATGACCCGGCGGCAGTGACCACGATGCCGGCGAGGGCGAGCACGATCACCTGGGCGATGTTGGTTGGCCACATCCGGGCCTGCTGCACGGGTAGGTGACATCTGATCTGTGGTGCCGAGGGGTGCCGCTGGAAGGATGTGCACTGTGCCTAAGCCGTATCCGAAGGAGTTCCGCGACGATGTGGTCCGTGTCGCGCGTAATCGTGAGCCGGGAGTCCGTCTCAAGCAGATCGCTGCCGACTTCGGCATTAGCGAGTCGTGCCTGATGAACTGGGTGAAGACCGCCGATGTCGAGGCCGGCTCCAAGTCCGGGAGCAGTGCGGCGCAGTCGGCGACCGAGAGGCAAATGCGTAAGCGGATTCGGCTCCTTGAGCAGGAGAATGAGGTCCTGCGTCGTGCGGCTGCGTATCTGTCGCAGGCGAACCTGCCGGGAAAATGATGTACCCGCTCGTGAAAGAGCTCGCCGACGACGGTGTTCCCGTCACGGTGTCGTGCCGGGTTTTGAAGCTCTCCCGTCAGCCTTACTACCGTTGGCTCGCCGCCCCGGTCCCCGCGACGGAGCTGGTCGAGGCGTATCGCGCGAACGCCCTGTTCGACGCCAGCGTTGATGATCCGGAGTTCGGTCACCGGTTACTCGCAGACGAGGCCCGCGCTGCCGGTGAGCCTATGGCGGACCGCACTGCGTGGCGGATCTGCCGCGACAACCGGTGGTGGAGCGTCTTCGGAAAGAAACGCTCGAGCAAGGGCGGCAAACCCGGGCCCGCGGTCCACGACGATCTATGCACCGTCACCGACGAGCACGGCAGGACTCGTCACCGGTTCACCGCAGATGCACCGAATCGGTTGTGGCTCACAGATATCACTGAACACAGGGCTCGGGAAGGGAAGCTGTATCTGTGTGCGATCAAAGATGCCTACTCCGGGCGGATCGTCGGCTACTCCGTCGACTCGAGGATGAAGGCCCGGCTCGCCGTCAACGCCCTCAACAACGCTGTCGCGATGCGCGGTGATGTCACCGGATGCATAGTTCATAGTGACAGAGGATCGCAATTCCGGAGCCGAAAATTCCGACGTGCCTTGGAATATCACGGACTACGCGGATCAATGGGCCGAGTCGCCTCCTGCGGCGACAATGCCGCGATGGAGTCGTTCTTCAGCCTGCTGCAGAACAACGTCCTCGACCGCCACTGCTGGGCCACCCGGCAGGAACTGCGGACCGCGATCATCACCTGGATCGAACGGACCTACCACCGCCGGCGCCGACAACGCCGCCTTGGACGATTGACACCCATCGCATTCGAGTCCACCATGAACCCGGCCGCGCCACACGCGGCCTGACCAACTTGTCACCTACCCGTGCAGCAGGCCCTCAGGTGTTCGCGGTGAGGTAGCTGGCGGGCAGGTGGATGCGGCCGCCGTCTTCGATGTGGCGGGCGGTCAGCGAGCCATCGGAGTGGATCTTCTCGACGTTCCATAGGTCACCGTTGAGAACGCGACTGTTGGCGCGTTTGCCGCCGATCTGGCGGTAGTCGGAGTCGTTGTCGCGGGTGACGATCCGGTCTCCGACACCGGCGGCGAGACCGTCGGAGAGGTCCACGGTTCGCCCGGCTTGGGCTCTGCCGCCGCTGCGGTGGTGGGCCTGGATTTGGGCGTTGATCGCCGCGACTTCCTCACGGGTGGACGCCAGGACGATGGAATTGCGCCCCGAGGCGGTGTCGGCGAGGTGCGCGGCGACCATCTCGTCGATCGCCTCACCGGCGGTGTTGTGGTGGTGGGTCCAGCCGCGCTGTTCGTAGAGGTCGAGTGCGGCCTCGTCACCGGCGCGCAGGGCGAGCGAATTCTCGGCTTGCTGCGTGTCTGTGCCGAACCGGACGACGTCGGTCAGTTCGGGGGCGTCGGTGGCTCTCGCGAGCATGGCGAACGCGCCGCCGGTGGTGACGGCGTCGAGCTGGTACGGGTCGCCCAGGAACCGGACGACGCCGCCGGTCTGCTCGGCGATATCGACCATGATCGCAAGGTTGCGGGTCGATGCCATACCGGCCTCGTCGACCAGGTACATCGCACCGGTCGGGCACCTTTTCAGGGCATCGCGAGCATCGCGGCGGGCGAGGAAGCCGGCGTCGGGGTCAGCGAGAACCTGGTGCGCGGTGAGGTAGGTTTCGCGGCCGCCCATGGCGGTCCACCAGTAGGTGAAAGAGTCGATGGTGTTGCCCGTCAGCTCGATCTCATCACCGAGCTTCGTGGCCGCAACCGCGGACGGTGCGAGGGGGATGACCTGACGGTTCACGGCGGCGCCGGGTAGCCGGTTGGCGTCGGCGGTCCAGGCAGCGACGGTGGCCTTCATCGACGTTGTTTTGCCAGTGCCGGCAGGGCCGACACCGGCGGCAACGAGGGCTCCGGAGCCGCAGAAGTGCCGCACCAGTTCGGCTTGGCCGGCATTGAGCGGGAACGGCTCGTTCTCCTCAACGGAGGCAATGCCGGCGTCGATGACCGCGTTGGTGGCGACGTGCGCGGTGGGGGTGGCGGCAGCGTCGAGGATCGTGTTTTCGGCGTCGACGATGCGGCTGCTCGTCAGCAGCGGGCCGCCGGGGTTGGTGAGGACGTGTTCACCGTTGTCACGGCGAAGACGTTCGGGGATCTCTCCGGTGGTGGTGTCGAGGAGTTCGTGGCCGGGGCCGACGATCATCGACTCAGCAAGAGCCCGTTCGACGACGGTGTCCACGAGCTCGCGGCGATCGGATCCTGAGGGGAGGAGCTTGGCGGCGATGATGGCCTCGGCGGCGGTGCGCAGGTGCGTTTCGCGCCAGACGGATCGCTGCTCGCAGACCTTGTGGAGAACCTCCTCGGCCGCGGCGGCGGGGCCGTGCCAGGCCCGATCGGGTGCGGCATCCGGATCGTTGGAAATCGCGGCGAGCGCTTCGCGCCCTGCAATGCGGCACTGGGCGAGCAGTTGCTCGCCTTGGGCCTGCTCGGGGGCAAGAGCGCGGGCCTTGGATTGCCATGCAGTGAGCTGTTTTCCGAGGCTCCCGGAACCTTCGGGGCCGACGTCTTTGCCCTCGCGGGTTTCGAGGGTGGCCTGCTGGAACAGGGCGTACTCGGCGTGCTTGCCGGGGGTGTGGCCGTGGTCGGCGATGTACTGCGCGAGCAGCTGTTCGTGCCGCGCGCGGACCTGTGCACGACGGGTGGAAAACCCGTCGAGCAGGGCCGTGTCGATGCCCGCGATCTCCATGATCGGCTGCTTACCCCGCCCGACCTGCCGCGCCACGAACTCCACCCCCAGCTCGGCACGGAGGGTCTCGGCCAGGACCGCGTTGTACCGCTGCGACGCGGCGACGGCGTTGTTGAAGAACGGCAGGCTGTTGATCGCGCCCCACCGGCCGTCGGAGCCTAAGACTTTGTTGGAGACGGCGCAGTGGGTGTGCAGGTTCGGATCCCCTGCGCGGGTGTCGTAGTGGTCGAACTGCGCCACCGTCAGACCGGCGGTGCTGAGCTGCTGTTCACCGCGCGCGCCACGCTTGGTGAACACCGCATTGTCTTCGAGCCACGACAGGGCATCGCCCACGGCGGCCTGGTGCGCGGTCTCGATCTTGGCCCTGGTTTCGGGGTCGGCGAGCGCCCACATCACCGACACACTCTTGACTGGGGTGAAGGTCAGGTCGTAGCCCGCGACGGGCTGGCGGACCTTGCCCTTCTCCTTCGCGGCCCAGGCCAGGACACGCTTGTCGTCTGCGCCTGGTTCGTTGGGGTTGGCACGCTCGAATTCGGTGCGGGCGACCTGCTTCCACAGCGCGTCGCGGACCTCCTTCGATGGCGCAGCGCCGTGCTCACGCTCGTGCTCCTTGACGGCGGTGTTGAACGCGACGAGCACCGGGATCTCATTGGCGAAGACCGGGAACTTGTTGCCTAGCTTGACGTCTTTGACGCTCGCGCCAGCCTTCATCATGGCGTCCGCGTCCGGGTGCAGGCCCTCGCCGAACAGTGCCTTCATCTGCGCCTCGGTGACCTGCCCAGCGACCGGCCCTGTGGCGTGTTCGGAGGCGGGGGAGTGGGCTGCCAGGGCGGCCAGGCCGCGGCCGTGCCAACGGCCCGGCGGGGTGCCGCCTTCGAGGTAATAGGCGGAGAGCTGATCGCGGCCTTCCCGGACCCGGTCACCGGAGGCGGTGTTGCGGGTGAGGTAGGTGTAGCCGTCGCCTGCGTGCAGGACGTGGATGGTCATCACAGGGCGTTCACCGCGCCCCAACATTCTCGCCGCCGATCGCGGCGGATTTGCGCACGTCAGCGCCACACGAGGGCGCTGAGGCGGCAAGAAGCATAGGTACAAAATACATCGAAACCCCAGAAGTCTGCAGAGCAGGGAGAGGTGTATGTCTTGAAGGGCGTAGATCCGAGTGTGCGAGGGTCGGAGCATGATGCGGCCGGAGGCGACATCAAACGAGGTAGCGAAGCGGTCGAGTGGTCGCAGCAGGGCGGTCGGGCCGTCAGAGCGCAGCGGTGGGCCAGGCAGGGGCGGTAGCGCCGCGCGGATGCCGTAGGGGTCGGGTCACCGGCCCCTACCGGTTCCAGGGGCGGCGAGTTCGGGGCGTGACGGTGGATGCGGAATCGGGGGAGTGATGGACCAGTGCACGGGTGAGGTGTTCGTGGACGAGCTGGGCGGCTGTGGCGGCCCGCCTGCCGGGGTGCCCTGCCCTTCCGCTCCGCCCTCCCGCCGCGCGAAGCGCGGTGGGAGGAAGCGGGGATGTGTCAGTGTCAGTGTCAGTGTCAGCGTTCGCGGAATGCGCTGGGGGAGACGGCCCGGCGGGGTGTGCGATACCCTCGGTAGTGAGCGATCTTCCGGCGGCGCCAGGTGGTGCGCCCAACCGGCACGGGGTTTGTGTCAGGTTCGAGGCCGGTTCGATTCCGTGCTCATGGCGCCGTGGTGAGGCCCTCCGATAACGATGCAGCAATGCGCGAAGGAGAATCACCGAAGATGTCCACCACCACAAGCCGGCTCACCGCCCGCCAGCGTGCCCGTGCACGCGTTGAAGCAAGTCGCGCGGATCAGGTTGCGCGCGAGCAGCGGCAGATCGCCGCAGTCGCGACGTACTTCGACGAGGAAGACAAGCTCGCTCGGCTGATCGAGCGCGGCGAGATTAAGCACCGCACCGCGCAGCGTGACGCGCTCGCGGTGCTCGTCGACACCGACGGCATGAGCGCGGCCGCGATCGCGAAGCTGATCGGGGTTAAGGCAGCTGAGGTTCGCGCTGTCCTGGACTACACGCCCAACACCGAGCACGAAGGTACCGGCGGCAGCGTGACGGAATCGGAGCAGGGCGACGGGCCGGACGCTGACGGGGCAGCCGATTCCGGCACAGGCGTGCAGGGGCTAGAGCAGTGAGGTCGGCAGCTGTTCCGGTGATCGAGGTCGGATCGCTGGGGCGGTGCTGCGCACCATCGCTGCCGGATTTTTTGGCGAGCGTGCTCCCGCCCGTGCAGAGCCCTGTCACGCTGGCGCTGGACTGATATGCGAGTGCGAGCGCGAGGGAAGTGGCTTAGGATGCGTCGAGGTATTCCAGGGCCTGTCTTGCGTGAAGTGCACAGCGTTTTCGACGCGCTACCGAAGGATGTCCGGCGGCTGTTCTGCGACGGCTTATATCGCCAGTGGCCAGACCGCCTGGCAGAGTTGCTGCAAACACGGCCACTATCGCCGGAGGAGCTGGGCGATCTACTGCCTCTGCTGTGGATGTACAAGATCGAGGGCACAGACCAGGCGCTGAGCCTGGACGCCTGGCGGACTGCGTTTCTGGACGCCCGGTTCCAGTTTCCCGCCCGCACGTGGCGATACGGGCGAGCGTTGCGACTGTTTCGAGGGGCGGCGGCCGCGAATCGAGACGGCCTGTCGTGGACACCGATCTATGGCTGCGCAGAGCACTTCGCGCAGACCCGACAAGGTCCGCGCCGAGCGCCAGGGCAGGTATGGGTGGCAACAGTTCCCCGGTCGCGAATTATTCTGGATCTGAGCCGGTGCCACGACCTCGAACGAGAGTATGTCGTTGATGCTCGCGGCCTCCACATCCGGGCAGCGCATCTCCGAGCACAGCGCACGTGATCACGGCGATGCGGTGCGGCTGCTAGTGACGAACCCGCGAATGGGAGAAGACGAGCACTCGCCATGGCTGAATGGGAAGAGCCCACGCTACCGGGAATGCCTGCGCCCCCGGCGAGGTCGTCAGGCCGCCCCGCAGCGGCGGGGCCTGCGCCGCGGCGCGCTTTCACCACCGCGCCGCCCCCGCGGGCGATCACCGCATTCACAGCCAAGCTGGTGCCGATCGAAACCGGATGCGTGATCTTCACCGGCGCGATCTCCACCCCCGACGGCTACGGCCGCGTCACCATCACCCTGCCCGGGACAAGCAAACCCGTCACCGTCTCCGCGCACCGGTTCGCGTTCTGGACACATCACGGCGCACTCCCCGACGAAGGCGTGCTCGAACACCACTGCAACGAACCGCTGTGCGTGCGGATCGCGACCGACCACGTCCACGCCTCAACCCAATCAGCGAACCTGATCCACGCGATCAACTCCGGCCGGCACCACAACAGCGAAACCGTCGTCGACTCCGCCCGCCGTGCAGATCACTCCCGCGCCGTCCGGGCACTCGTCATCGACGGATTCGACGCCGGCGAGTACCGCAAGATCCGCACCAACCACGCTACCGCCGCGGTCACGCTGCCGTTGTTTTAGAACGGGCGGCTTGCGCGCCGGCGCCGCGAGTAGGCGCCCAGCTCGCGCGAGGCCCAGAAGGTGTAGATGATGTTCGCCTGCAACCGCGGATTGTTCAGCGGCAGCAGGAACAGCACGAGCAGCACCGGAAACAGAACGATGAAGTACGCACGCTCGAAGACACGCGCCACCCGCAGCACCGCGACCGCCGGGCCACTGCCGCGGCGAGCGAGCGCGTAAAGGATCGGGCGCGGGAGGACCCACCACACCAGCATCACCACGCCACCGAAGATCAGGGCATAAAGCCAACACGTCAGCAGCGTCCCGAAGACGTTCAGGAAAGTGGCCATGCAATCAACCTTTCGCATAGTCGGTGGCAGCGCTTACTACGCTGCGAAGGAGCTGGCGCCCGCTCACCAGAGCCGCGTCATCGAAGCGATCGAGAACGTGTTGTATGCGGCGTGTAAGGCGGCCGCGGGCCAGATCGACCGGGTGACGACTGCGACGACTGCGCAGGCGAGTCCCATCACGCCGGCAGCGGCCACGTTGTACCAGCTGAACTCGACGTGTGCGAGCCCAAACAGAACAGACGTCACCGCCACCACGGCGGCGACCACAGCGACGCACACGCGCGGCACCTGACGCCAACGCAGAGGCCCGTCACCGAAAGCCCACACAGCCGCGGCGACGACCGGGCATCGAAATATCAGTTCCTCGCCCGCGGCGTGAGTCCAGACCATCCACGCCGGGGCGGCCAGCTGGAGATCTCGGAGATCATCGGCCGCCCTCTGCGCATCGCTCTGGATCTTGATGCTGGGCCACAGATCTCCAATGGCGGGAACGAGCTCCATGCGGATCACGATCCCCAGGCCGATAGCGACCAGGATCCATGCCCAGCGCCATCCCGCGCGGCCCCGCGGACGCGTGAACCCGAGCCGCCGCCGCACCTCGCGCACGGACGCGCCAAACATGATCGTGATGCCCACGACAAGGGCCACCACGATCAAGCCCAGGATGAGGAACCCTATGACCGCCGGGGCAGATGCCTGACCGACTTGGTAGTCGTCCTGAGGAGCCATCAGGTACGCCGAAAACGCGACCACCCAGAGCATGCCAGCGAAGGCAAGCCCGACCAGGCTGTTCGCCTCGTAAAGCTGCCACCAGGGCCGACGCCGTGGCCGTTCGTCTGCCGCGTTACCGCCCGCGGGACTGGTGCTGTCGTCGGTCACCGGTCTCAAGTCCTCCTGCGCTCGTTTGAATGCTGCCCGCCGCTACGCCGACAGTCGGCGATTGCCGAGTTCGACGGCCTGGGCGTAGGCGGCGTGGAAAGCGGCGCTGCTGTCATGCCAGGTGAGCAGGCCAGCCGACCATTCCTCGAGCTCGAGGATCTGCCTCCCCTCTCCGAGAGTGAAGAAGTACCTGTACGAACCAGATCCGCGCCAGTAGTCGCCCGACGGAACCGCAATAATCGAGGCGCCTGTATTGAGGTTGAGCCACTGTGCCGCGAACTCGCGGCCACGATCATCAGAGCGGGCCCACGCCTTGAGGAGTGTCTCGAAACCGCCGGCGACCTTGCCTTCCTCGATCAAGCTGCGCTGCGCATCTTCCGGGCTCCCGCCGCGATGCTTGTCGACGAAACCTGCGGGCGTGAGGGGCCATGGCAGGTAGTTCGAGGCGTTGCTGGTGACGAGCGTCCAAGGCCCGCCTGCGTCCGCCGGTGCAGGCGCGTCAGCAGGGACAATCCGGGCAGCGGGCCTGCCGTTGACGGTGATGGTCGTCGTCGAGCCCCGTTCGGCCGACTTCACCAAACCGGATAGGTCGGCCTTGGCTTGTGTGACTGTGAGCATGTCCATACCCTCAGGATAGCACCGAATTAAGTGCCGCACAGACCTACACGATACTGATCAGTACCGTATCCGGTACGTATCCGTTGCGACCGAGGGAGTCGCCCCCCATTGCCCTAAGCCGTCTAGTCGGAACCAGGCTCGTAGCCCACTACTGATCGTCTACTGATGTCGTAGCTGAGACAAGCAACAAGACCTAAGTGGTTGCGCCAACTGGCGTCGACAGGGGCCAGCAGGGCTATTAAGCCTGCATACCGATCAGCGGCTACGCCCACTACTTACAGAGCGCGAAAGTTGCTGTTGCGCTAGGGCAGCCAGCGTGAGAGCCTGGAGCGAGATCATTCGTTCTGCTCACTACATCACTGATTGGGGACTACCGTGAACCAGATCCGTCGACGAATTGCGGGAGTAGGGGCCGCGGCAGCGATCGTTCTCTCGGGCGGCTTCCTCGCCGCACCCATCGCGAGCGCTGACCACGTCTCCGACTGTTACGCCCTGTATGACAGCACAGTGGACTACTGCAACGGCATCGCGGCGTCCGGCAGGGATGCGGCGCCGTGCTTCTACGCTGCTCGTGAGAATCTGCGGCAGTGCCTGAGCTAGTGAACGACATATCTGAGCAGGGGGCTCCTCAGGGGAGTAGTCCGATTGCCGAGAAGTCGATTGAGACCTCTGGCGGTGTTGCCACTCTGAGGATTTGGGCTCCAGTGCTGGACTCAGCGACGTGGTCCTGCCGTTTCACGATAAGCAGGCCAGGCGAAGAAACCATCGCCGCGACCGCTCGTGGACGAGACTCGTTCGAAGCACTGATGTTTGCAGCCGCGGACGGTTCTGCCGGGATCAAGTCGGTCGACGGCGATGTGCCCGGATCGACGGGCTTGTTGGTGACACGTAAGTCAGCCAACGGCGATCTTGTCTCTTCGTTTGTCCACCGCGCTTCGTAGTCGACCAGCAGTTGGAGGGGGCTAGGTGGTGCTGTCAAGATCCATTGCACCGGAGGACTGTTGTATTGACTCCCGCGGCTACTTCTTCTACGAACTTCCTCTGTACTTGCGCGGTGGCCGTGATGGGGACGTGAGCGCGAATCGGTTTTCGATTCCATGCAGTGATGAATGGACATCGGTGCTGGTCAACGGCTGGATGAACTATGTTCCGCCGGATGCTCGTCTTCCTGATCAGGGGTGGAAGATTCACGTCAGTACGGTTCCGAGTCAGGCTGCTCAGGTGCTTGCACGGGTGGCCGATGTCTGTCTTCGCCGCGGCTTACCTTTCAAGCACCTTCCTGACATGGCCGCAGTCGTCCGGAGCAACGCCAAGTACGCGGATCGTGGCGGATCAGGGAAATTTATTACCATATACCCTCGCCAAGAAGATGTGGAGCTTGAATCGCTGCTGGTCGAACTTGAGGATCAGTTGGCGAGCTTTGTGGGGCCATACATACTATCCGATATTCGCTGGCGCGATAGTCCTGTGTTTCTGCGATATGGGGGATTCCGTTCGCGAACGGCCGTTATTGATGGGGAGTCGGTGGCGGTTATCCGCGATGACGAGTCGCGCGATGTGCCCGATCATCGTGTCCCGTATTTCATGCCACCGTCGCGCTCTAAAATCCCTGAATTTTTGCGGGATATTGTGGATTCCCGCGTTGGTGGTGTCTCTCTGATTACAGGGCATGACTTTCCGTACGAAGTCATCTCGGCGATGCATTTCGCAAACTCCGGCGGCGTTTACTTGGCGAGACACAGGGACGCGCCGGATACCAATGTTGTGCTGAAGGAAGGTCGTCCGCACGTTGCGGTTGATCCGGCGACTGGCAATGATGCCGCAGATCGTCTACTGGTGGAGTACAATGCACTTGTCGCGCTTCGGTCTGTGCCCGGAATCGTCGATGCGCAAAGGACGTTTCAGGCAGGTGGGCATCGGTTTGTTCAGATCGACTTCGTTGACGGGAACACTCTCTACGACTGGGTGGCACGGAATTTTCCGTATCCTACGACTGCCTCTGTCGACGATTACGTGTGCGAGGCATTGAGTATCGCCAACCAAGTCAGTGAGGCGGTTCGCGAAGCCCACCGTAGGGGGTATGCGCTTGTAGATGTACAGCCGCGCAATATTTTCGTTGACTATGATCCTGAGCTACCGAACGCCTCCTTGCGTGTCACGCTCATAGATCTTGAGCTCGCACATTCGATTTTCAACGATACTGGGTCGCCGCCGCCAGCTCGATTTATCGGCACGCCGGGTTTCGTATCTGGGATCGACGACGAGTTCAGCGCGCAGCAACGGGACGGGTATGCCGTTGTCAGGTCGATCGTTCATATGTTCCACCCCGTGACTCCGCTATCCTCAGTAAGCGATACGCTTTGGGACGGGCAGAAGAAATACATTCGTGACGTATTCGGCACACAGAGCGTTGAGGCGATCGAACGTATTGACGCTATTTTCGGCTCGCCACTCCAGCGATCTGTTGCGCGTGCGCGGGCGGCGGCTGTGCGTTCGGCGTGGCTGCCGTCGTGCTCCAACTCTAAGGAGGTTCGCGCAGACCTTGTCACGGGCATTCTTCGATCCCGCACCGCGAGTCGAGACGATTGTGTCTACCCGGGGTCGCCGGCGATGTACGGCACCGCACTCGGACTTGCGTCTGTTGGACATGGCGCTGCCGGTGTGATGCTTATGCTCAACCGACAGGCTCCGTGCGTGCGGCAGCGTCGCGTGTTCGTAGCGGAGCTCGATCAGTTCCAGGCGCTGTACCAGTCTTCGGAAGATTTTTCATTGCTGACGGGCCGAACCGGAATGGCCTGCGCGCTGTGGGAGCTCGGCGCACCACGGGAGTCTGTGAGCGCGCTCGTATCGGGGTGCGCCGGCGCGGCCCGACGCTCCGGACGCTACGGGCTGGCCGACGGTGCGGGCGGAATAGCGGCCGCAGTGGCCTCGATCTGCCAGAGCGGCGGCGACAGTTCCATCGCGTCCGAAATCGCGGAACTAGCGGATACTCTGACTGCCGGCCCTGCTGTGGAGCGAGCATTGAATGGCTCCCCAGGGTTGTTCGATGGGATGGCCGGGCTGGCGGTGGGCCTGTTGTTGCTGTCTCTGTGCCCTGGGGTGGATGCGGCCGCGCTGCGCTCGTCCGGCCGGACGCTTGTCGATGCGGCGGTCGATACTCTGGTTGAGGCTCCGGACGGCTCGCTGCACGTGCGGTCGCGTGGTGCCCTGTATCCGTATCTGGGCAGCGGGTCGGCGGGGGTGGGTGTTGCTGTCGCTGTCATGCATCAGTTGACGGGCGAACCGTTGACCGCGGACCATGTGCATGTTCTGCATCGGGTTCGGCGAGCCTGTCACGTTCGGTCTTGCCTGTACCCAGGCCTGCTCAAAGGCATGTCCGGCTTACTCGTCGCAGAACGGATGTTCACCGAGCTACTGGGCCCGCCGCGAACAGCTATGAATCCGCTTGAATTGCTGGCACCTTTCCTGTTTCACAGCCCCAGCGGTCTTTTGTCCTCCGGCGACGGAGGACGGCGTCTGGCGGTGGACTACGCACACGGTGCTGCTGGTCTGCTGCCCGCGCTAGCTGACTCGTCGCATCTATTGGATTGGCTTCCTGTAGCGAATCCACATCGTCTGTTGTCGCCTAGAACAAGCCAACCGATCACCATCAACTAGTTACACACAACCTGGAGGTTCATATGACGCACATCCTAGATCTGCAGAAGCTCGACTACGCCGAGAGCGACACCTCGCGCAGCAGTTGGTCAACGTGGAGTTCGGGGTGCCACCAAAGCTGGAGCACATCGAGCGCTGGCTGCTTCTGAAGTCCGTGACCTACCAAGTCTCCCCCAATGTGCAATCAAGTGGTGCTGCCGTATTGCAGATCTGCGGGTTGACCTACGCTGCCGGCCATCCGTCGTCAACGATCGTCAAGGACGTGAACCTTACTGTCAGGGCAGGGGAGTCAGTTGCGGTCATGGGCCGGTCTGGCTCCGGCAAGAGTTCGCTGCTCAAGCTTGGTGGTGGGCTCCTGCAGCCGACGGCGGGATCGGTTTCTGTGGCTGGCACCCGCATAGACGACCTAGGGGAGAAGGGGCGGGCACTGGTCCGCCGTGGACCCGTGGGTTTCATATTCCAGGGCTTGAACCTTATCGAGAATCTCAGTGTCGCCGACAATCTCGATGTTGCCGGGCGCATCCGCGGGCGGCGCTACACGTCCGCCGAGAAGACCGCTGCGCTAGAGACGGTAGGACTGGCGGCGATGGGGTCGCGTCTGGTCGAAGACCTTTCGGGCGGCGAGGCGCAGCGTGTCGCCATCGCCCGCTCCTTGATGAGCAAGCCCACGATAGTGTTCGCGGACGAGCCGACGGGTGCACTGGATTCGACGAACGCAGCGAATGTCACCTCACTGTTTAAGGACGTTGTTGCAGCCGGCAGTGCGATGGTTGTAGCTACCCACGATCCCATCGTTGCTGCGAACACCAGCCGGGTGGTCTTTCTCTCCGACGGCAGGATCGTTGGAGAGTTGTCCTCGCCCTCCGCGGAGGAGATCGCCCGGCGTGTTATCGCCCTGTAGCCGCAATTAGGAGGCATACGTGCTTTTTTGGATACGAGTTGCTTTCCGCGGCAACGCCTCCACCTACCGCTGGGTGTGCATAGCTAGCGGTGTGTGCGCCCTCGCAGGCGCGAATGCTGTGACCATCTTCTTGGCCGCGAGTGACACATCGTCGGTTCCCGAAGCCCCGGACATCAACAGGTACGCCAAGGATCTCGTCGCAGCGGACGGACTCACATCGTTCGCGGCTGTCATGGCGGTCGTGTCTTTGGTATCTGCGGCGATGGTGATTCACGCGTTGGTCGGGTCAGTGGCAAACGCGCGGCGCGATGCCCTGGCGGTGTACCGCATCCTCGGAGCGACCCCGCGGCGTGCAGGGATGATTTTTCTTCTCGAATGCGCAGTGTTCACCGCGATCGGCGCAGCGGTCGGCGCCGGCATTGGGACACTGCTCGCGCCGCCTACCCGCGTGATGCTGGCCTACTACGACCTCGCCCCGCAAACTATTGCCGTCGGGCCGAGGACCTCCGCTGTTGCGCTGGTCTTCGTGCTAGTGACGATTGCGGCCATGGTCGGTTCCCGGTCGGGGTACCGCGATGTGATGACGCACGCCGACGAGAAAACGCAGCAGCGGGCCCGGCGGCGTCGCAGCATACGGCCTGTGCCTTTCGCTTTGGCAGTAGTGTTTCTAGCAGGGGCAGCGGCGTTGGCGGCGCTTGTTCCGCCAACGGAAAGTGCGATCAACAGCGTCCCATTCGGGGGCGCCCTGCTCGGTGTGATCGGGGCGGCACTGCTGACGCCAGCTGTGACCTATACGTTCGCCGCGATCACAACCGCGATCTCCCATGGCGCGATGGTTCCCGACCGGCTCAGTAGCTACTTACGGATCGGTGGCCGTTGGTCGGCGACAGGAGCAAGCCGCTCGGCACGAATCGCCATCCCCATCACGCTCGCGATTACCGTGGTCGCAGTAATCTTTTCACTCGCTCAGACCGGTCGCAGCGCCAGCGAGTACGACAAGCTCAAATCTGTTGCAGCCGAGTCCGTGCTGGATACATCTGCACACCCGGACCGTGGCTGGAACGTCTCGGCCACCGCCGACCCCCACAGTGTCGGCGTGCGCGGAGACTCGCGCTGGACCGTGCCAGGACAGCGGCCGACCGTCATATCACTGTTTCGCATCACGCACCCCGAGAACCTGGCCACGATCTTCCCCGGCATCAGCCCTGCCGCTCCGCTAGCACTGATAACCGCAAGCGAGCAAGACCGAAGCTCCCTTCGCGTGCTATCAGGAGACCCCAACGACACTGTCGGCGACACACACCGTTGGGTCTCACCCGACAGGCAGGAAGTAACAGTTCGCGTAGTCGGCAAGGTCTCGGAAAACCGGTACCTCCGCTACCGGTACCTCGTTGTTGACGCCACCTTTCCTGATTCGCCCGACACTCCCGGTTTCGTCTTCTACCCCACCCCTGCTGATGGCCCGGCAGTAACTACTCGGCAATGGGTCGAGGACCAAATCAAGGAGAACCAGCGCAGCCAAGCAGCGGGCATCACCGCTATAGTTGCCGTACCGATATTACTGTGCGCGATCGCGCTTCTCGGTGTGGTCATGAATATTCGCCGAGAACTGCTACCAGGTCGCCTCACATTACAGCAGATCGGGCTCACCCGGTCCGACACAGCGGCCGTGTTCGCTGTCATCGCTGCGACTTCAATTGCAGGCGCGCTGATCACCGCCGCCGTCCCACTGATCCTGACCATCTACTCCGAACAGCGGATAGTGCACGGTATCGGATACGGCATACCGATAGCACTGCCCATCGCTCCAGTGGCGGCAACGGCACTTTCTATCTCACTAATAACGCTGGCAAGCATGGTAATCGGGTGGCGAGCACCCAAGGGGCGCACTCATCACACGCAAATCCCGATGTCTGTAGTCGCTGACTAAGCTCCCGAGCTGCCACCCCTCGGACAGCTAAGTAGAACCGGACATCTGTCCGAATCAGAGTACGCACGGTGACCGGTATCACCGCAGATCAGGACGTGTCTTAAGCAGTGCGTCCGTTTTGCCGATAATCCACGTGATGACATCGTCTCTGTGTTATCGCGCACCTATTCGGTCTGCCAACCGGACGAAACGCGCCACGATCTGGCACCCACAAATCCTCGCCACGGCATTCGTCTGCGACGGTCACAACTAACCGAGCCAGCGCCCATCAATGATATGCATATATACGCATGTGTCGGTAAGGTTGGGGTATGAGCATCACCGCACTCCTCGCTACCGCCAAAGACAAGCTCCAGGCCAACCCGCAGCTCATCGACAAAGCCGCCGCCGCAGTCAATGACCGCACCGGCGGCCGGTTCGCCAGCCAGATCAGCACCGCCACCACGGCCGCCAACCGGTGGGCCACCCGACGCCCACACCCTCAGCAGTAGTAGCCAGATCAACAGAGAGAACAGAGAGAGGCGTGTTATGGGACACCACAAAGGCCACCGACGCAGCGGATTCGGCGGAGGGCTCCTCGGCCTGCTCGCAGGTTTTCTTCTCGGCCGCCGACGCCGATAAACTCACCGCCCCCGCCCCCCGCCACCGCAGGCGGGGTGGGGCGGGGCGGTGGGGTAGGCGGGGCTCGAACCCGCGACCAGCGGATTATGAGTCCGCGGCTCTAACCAACTGAGCTACTACCCCTCGACACCAAAACCACATGTCCCGCAGGGTCTTTCGACGATCGTCTGGCTACCGTTCGTGCGTCGCGGCGATCGCACCCGCCAGCGTCCCCGGGAAATCATCCGGCGTGTACAACAGCGCCGTCCGCGGCTCGATCCCCATCAACTCCGCGACCCGCTCAATCTCGGCATTGAGAAGCTGATCGACCACCGCCGACTGGACCTCGATCCCACGGAACCGGGCCGCAGCCTGCACCTGCTCCGCCAGCTGCGCGAACCGCTCCGTATGCCGCGTAATCGCCATAGCGACCAGACTATCGAAGCGCCACCGCGCTTATGCTCACCGTAGAAGAAATAAGGGGATCGCGTCATGGGGCACCACAAAGTCCGGCGTCGAGGCGGACTCGGCGGAGGACTCCTCGGCCTGCTGGCAGGCTTTCTTCTCGGCCGCCGCCGATAAAACCAGCCGCCACATAGCGCGGATGCTCCTCAGCGGGTGGCTGCCGCTGCCTCTGTTGGTGTGGTTAAGGCGATGGTGTCCGTACTGGTGTGGGGATATCGCCCTACCTGAAATGCCGCGCCACCAGCTGTGGCGTCGTTTACGCCTTGCTGTTGTAGGCGTCGATGATCTCCTGCGGAATGCGCCCGCGGGAGCTGACTTCGTACCCGTTGGCGTTGGCCCACGCTCGGATCGCCTTACTCTGCTCCCGATCGATCGATGCCCGCGAACCCGGCTTAGCACCTCGTTTGGCGCGGCCACCCACCCGCCGGCCCGCTTCGATGTAGGTGCCTAGCGCTGCGCGGAGCTTGTCCGCGTTCACCGACGCGAGATCGATCTCGTATTCCACGCCATCGAGGGCGAACACTACCGTTTCGTCGGCTTCGTATTCGGGTTCGATATCGTCGGTCAAAGTTACTGTCACTGTGCGAGCCATGCAGCAACCTTATCAAGCCGCCGCTGAATATTGTGACAACTGGCTCCAGCGAATTTCCTTTCTAGGCTCACTGGCGTATCGGGCGTCTATGGGATTCTGTCGTGGGATCGTCGGGGTAGCCGCGCATGGCCGTGCCTGGAAGGTTGGCGGTGGCGTAGTCCGCTAGGTGCCTGTTAGCGGCAATAAGGATTCCGCGAACTGTGACGGCTCCTATCTGGCGTGTTCACACAGTATGTATGAATGCCTACCGAGGTCGGTAGATGTGTGCACGGTGATCGATGTCGATGATGAGCACCCTTCGAGTGCTGTTATCGACGCGTAGCAGGACGCGGTAGTCGCCGCGGCGGGCGCTGCGGTAGCCGTCGTATTCGTTGCGCAGCGGTTTGCTGAGCCGGTGCGGATTGTCCGCGAGTGGGCCGGTGATGAACTCTACGATCGCTGCGGCGACCTTGGTCGGTAGTCGGCGTAGGGCGCGACGGGCTGCCGGGCCGGCAGCTATCTCATAGAGATGCGCGCTAGCCGATTGGTCCTCGGTCACCGCGGCGTTAGGCCGAACTCGGCCCGCAGGTCGTTTCCGGAGCTGGCGGTGCCGGCAGCGGCGTCGTGTTCGGCTTCGGCGATCGCGGCGGCTGTGCCGGGGCGCGAGAGCCAGAAGATCGTCTCCTGCATCGACTCCAGATCATCGGCGGACATCAGCACCGCGGCCGCGCGGCCGTGTCGGGTGATGGTGATGATGTCATGGGTCGATTCCGCACTGTCGACCAGCGCGGACAGGCGGTCCTTGGCTTCGCCGAGCGGCACGGTCGTCATAGACTCATGATAGCCCAACAACCGGCCTCAAACTAGCCACACTATTAGCCGATAATAATTATTATGTCAATTAAACCATGTCAGGTCGCAGAAAGTGCGGAAGCCCCCTCCATGCCGACGCCACAGCCTTCATCACCGCCAGCAGCATGTCTCAACGACTACCGAGCACGCGACACCCATCCGGACACGGGTTCTAAGATACCTACCACCAGGGGAAACGGGTCAGCGTTCAGGGTGTCCTATAGACGATCCTTACCGAACCTTTTCTTACGAGCCGTAAGCATCCAAAAACCTAAGATTATGACGATCACCCCTACCGAAATTTCGAACGTCCGGTGTGGTCGATTGTTTATGAGGGCCATTAAGATAAACGTGACGCCCAATACGCAGGTCAACAATCCGCCACCCATGGAGCCGATCACAGCAACACGCGAGTTACGCGAGTACGTCGATCCCAGCCGATCACGCACTACAGCCCACACCAAAATCCAACATAGGGCAGAGACCGCTAAGACCAGGTTCAATAATTCCCAATTCACTGTTTCATCTCCGCACCACTCAAGAAAGAGTGGTTAATTAGCTAGACGTTGAGGTAGGCGATATCCCCGACGGTTATTTCCCGACTCAATCTTTGCGCCTACGTCGGCAGCGACGACTGCTGACACCCAAAAAATCGGAAGTACTGACTTTCACACTGTCTCCGTAGGTTCATGAACTAAATCCATAGCTTCGTGAGGGACTCGGAAGAAAAAGATGAAACGATTCGAAGTCGTAAACTGCTACTGGTCATCGAGTACTGGAGAACGCGAAAATATTCGGGCGCGAGCAGCTTCCAACCAGTTAGCTAAATCGGCTTCAGTCTTTTCCACTGCCGCGGCGCGCTCTTCTGGGGTCATTGCCATCCAATTCACAGCTCCAACTTGAAGAACGACTCCTGCTTCCCCTGGTGTCAGCGGCGTTCTTTCACGACTGCCCTCGTCGAGTTGGGGATGAATTTCTGACGCGTCCTGCCCCTGTTCACGGTCTACACAGCTTCGTTGATTGCGCGGATCAACCTCGTCCATTGCCATATTGACACCACTCCCATCCTGAAATAGAGACACCACTAGAATATCAGATATAAGCCGTCGGCCATTCGCCGACAGAGTCCTTAACTTCAGCGAGCCACGGGTGAATATCTGCTACCTCGGCAGTGCCGATATCGACGGAGTCCTCATCATGAATCACAGACGGGTTGAAGTGATATACCTGATCGAAATCAAGCTTCCCGCACTGCGCTAGGACCCGGGTGAACACACCGTCAGGAAACCCCAACGGTTTAAAGTCATATCTCGACGGACTGCCCATCGCGAATATCGACTGGAGGCTCAGATCATTCGGGCGGGATAGTCCTGTACAAACTGCCGTAGCATTAACCGGAGCAACGACTAGCGATTTCCCGAATCCGGGCGTCCAAAACCATACTTCGCCGAAGGCGGTGCGCAGGATGGGGATGTAGGTGGCGTCGGTGCCGAGGGGGCGGTGTGTGATGCCGGCGGTGATGAGGGTGGTGGTTGCTTGCCACTCGAGAGGATCGGTGAGCCAGACGATGCCGTCGCCGAAGCCGGAGAAGCCGTATTCCTGCCAGTAGGACAGCAAGGGGTTAGGCAGTACACCGCGGTAGGTGTCGAGATGCTGCTGCGTGCAGGCCGGCCCAGCAGTGGTGAGCGGAACATCACGGAGGAAAAGCTCGAAGTGCTCGTCAGTCATCAGTACCGCCAGGTGATGTAGTGGAGGGAGTCTCCGGATCGTCGGGTTCAACGAAGTCGAAACGGACAATCCGCCACTATCAGTATGGGAGAGTTAGATGTAGAAGGTCGACCAGTCGCCAACTTCTGTTTTCACTGCCGCGAGCCATTCGTGAATATTTGCAACTTGAGCAGTGCTGATGTCGACCGGATCATCATCACTGACTATCGACGGAGTGAAGTGATACACCTGATCAACGGTGAGCGGCCCGCACCGCGTCAACACCTGCTCGAACAACCCGCCAGGAAAACCTTTCGGATCAAAATCATACCTTTCACGATCTCCTGTCGCGAATGTTGCTTGAAGGCTAAGGTCGCGCGGGGCTGATTGAATGATGCAGCTCGCCGTTCCGACGGCTGGGGTAATTGTCAGGGATCGACCGAATCCGGGCGTCCAGAACCATATCTTACCGAAGGCGGTGCGGAGGATGGGGATGTAGGTGGCGTCGGTGCCGAGGGGGCGGTGTGTGATGCCGGCGGTGATGAGGGTGGTGGTTGCTTGCCACTCGAGAGGATCGGTGAGCCAGACGATGCCGTCGCCGAAGCCGGAGAAGCCGTATTCCTGCCAGTAGGACAGCAAGGGGTTAGGCAGTACACCGCGGTAGGTGTCGAGATGCTGCTGCGTGCAGGCCGGCCCAGCAGTGGTGAGCGGAACATCGCGGAGGAAAAGCTCGAAGTGGTCGTCAGTCATCAGTACCGCCGGGTGGTGTAGTTGAGGGAGTCTCCGGATCGTCGGGTTCAACGAAGTCGAATCGGACGATCGCGTCGGGATTTTTCTTCATTTGCACTTCCAGCCAGGCTAGATACGCCGCCGCCCCACGCTGGTTAGCGTTCCCGATCGAGCTGTTCGTCCGCGAATCACCGAACGTCACCATCTTATCAGACCGCCCGCCAACAATCCTATCCGGATTATGGGTAACCACCAACTTCTTCATCAACTGTTCAGCGATTGATTTCGATAGCGAATCTGCGGCATCTGGCCGATATCCCATCTCTAGGAGAGCTTCATATCCGCTCGTTCGCAGCTGATCACGGAAGTCCTTTCTTGCTTGCTCAGCTTCAGCACTGGAGTACGTTCGGTTCTTTGCTTGGTCGTATGCCTCTTGAACGGTTTGGCTGTTGTGCCATGTGATTTGGGTGAGGAGTTCTCGGATGCGTTCGTAGGGTGAGTGTGTGGGGTTGGTGGGCGCGGCTGACATGGGGAATAGGTACATGTCGTCGGTTTTGGGAAGGTTTGCGACGGGTACGCCGAGTTTTGCTGCGATGTCTTCGAGGTGCTGTTGAGCGGCGGCAAGTTCCTGCTTGTCCCGGGCGGCGAGCATGGAAGCGACAATGTTGACCATTGCATCTACAGCGGGCGCTTGATTCCCTTGTTCGATGAGGCGTTTCTGCGCAGCTTGAACATCGCTGACCGTTGGGCCTGTTGCTTCTTTTTGTAGCGCTGCGACTACGGCTTCGAGTTCCGGGCCGTACACCTCGGACGTGGCGAGCTTGGCGAGGGTGTCGACCGGGTATCCAGCCGTGGGGGTGCTGGCAGGGGGCTCGTGGGTGCTCGACGAGCCGTTGCTGCCTGGCCCCTCTCCGTTGCTTGTAGCAGGGGTGCTGGGGGTCGTAGCGCCGGTGTTGCCAGAGTTGGCGGCGCTGTCACCGCCACCATCACCGCTATCGCCGCCGTCACCCTTGCTGCTGTTGTTGTTGGTGCCGGTTCCGGTGGTGGTGCCGCCGGGATGCTCCGGGGTGGAGGGTTCGGGAATAGCAGGTTTGGGCTTGGGGAAGAAGAATCCGAGGATGTTTTCGGCGAGGCCGAGGATCGGGTTCTTCGGGGCGGTCGGCTCCGGTTTGATCTCGACTGGTGTGGCTTTGTCCGGCTTGTTCGGGTCGAGGTGATGGTCAGGGTCGAGCGGCGTCGTTGTTCCCGGGGTGCCGTTGTTGGGTTCGGGCGGGTTCGTTCCCGGGGTGGTGGGCAGGCCGGGGGTTTCGATGCTTGCTCCGCCGAGGCCGGCGCCGATGATGCCGCCAGCGGGGTAGCTCTGGTGGTCGGTGTCCTTGTCCGGGTTCTTGTCCGGACCGTCATCGTCGTCGTTGTTGGGGTCGTCCTGGCCACCGCCGGGGGCGGGTGTGCTGATACCAGGATTGCCGGCAGGCACGGCCGGTATCTGCGTGCCGGGGCGGGTGGGAGTGCCAACAGTGCCGGCCCCGGTGCCATTCCCACCGGGGGTGGTAAACGGGGCCGCAGGAAGGTCCGGGGTTACAGGCGAGACCGGGTTGCTCGGTACCGGATTCGGCGTTGTGTGCGGAGGCTCGGTGGCGCCCTGCGCGGGGGGCTTGACCTCGCCGCCGATGGTAGGGGTTTTCGCCTCAGGTTCCGCCGGATTCAGCAGGTCGTGGATACGGTCGCGCGCGTTGTTCCACCACTGGTTAAGAGGCTCGGTGCCACGACGGATCAAGTCCTGCCGCTGCTGCGGGGGAAGCGTTGCGAAGTAGATCGCCCCAAACAGCAAAATGAACGCGGCCGCACCAACAACAACCTGCGCAAATGGCTGCGGTGTCGTGCCGGGAATAGCAGGCTTTCCATCATCTTTCGGCTTCGGGCTCACAATCCCATCGATGGCCTTACCCACGCCGTCGATCGCTTTACCCACGCCACCTGCGATGTTCCCGACGGTATCCCACAGGTTGAACTTGATCCCGAGCACCGAAGTGTTACCGCTGAACGGGTTGATCGAGAAAAGCCCAAACAACGAAAACGCATACTCGCCCTTTGCCGGAGCAGGCACGGAGTAGTCGAACTTCGGCACATCCCAGTCATACGATCCGGGGGCTTGACGGGGACCGGACCCGTTGTCGATCTTCGCGCCACCAAACCCAGGCGTTGACGCTCCGCCGGGATTGTGGCTGAGGTCGTAGTCGCGGGAAAACCCTGGATCGGTCGACGTGCCATCATCCGGAGGCGCTGCCCCGCCGCCGCCGTTTCCGCTACCACCGCTGCCGCTGCCGCGACTTGAACCCGACGACCCCGACGACCCCGCCCCGGAGCCTGAACCTGAGCCCGTTCCGGACCAACCGCCACCTGTGCTCCCTCCACTGCTGGGTTGCGGAGAGGGCTGCAACGGCCCCGCCGGAGGAGCCTCCGGCAACGGCTCAGGATGCCCAGGCAAACTACTCGGATCAGCCAACAACGGGTACCGGGCATCGACGTCGGGGCGGATGTGCTGCGTCAGAGTCCCTGGACTGTTCTCATCAATGGTGTACCAGGTCGAGTGCTGACGGCCCTGCGCATCAACCGCCCACGGCACACCAATGGTTTGCACCACCGCACCAGAGAGATCAACCACATCCACCGACCCATCAGAACGGGCAACCAGCTTCTGCCCCACCCCGACATCAACCGGGAACTGATAATCCAACGGCGACGACGCCGACGGCACGAACACGAACGTATTCGACCCCGCCCCCACCCCTGGTGGCGACTGCACGCCGAGCCCGAGTTGTGCCGCAGCCGCAGAACCCGCTACCGCATCAGCAACCACCGAACCCGGCAACCGGAACACCAAGTACCCATCCGGACCCGGCCGAAAATCAAAACTCACACCCGCCGGCACCACCACCGGAACCACCGCCGACCGCCCCGCCGCACCAGACAACGACGCACCCACAGCAGACACCAAAGACGACGCCGCCGAAGACGTAGACGAAGAGAAAGAAGGCGTCGAAGAAGGTGATGCCGGCGACGAGGAAGACGACGCCCCCGCAGCCGGTGCCGGTGCCGGTGACTGGGAATCCTGCGTCCTCGGGCGATCTACGACAACACCCGGCGCAACCGCCGACGACGACGTGCCCCCCGACGACGAAGCCGCCGCAGAGCCGGTGGATGTGGAGCCGTGTGATGCAGAGGCGGTTGGTGCTGCCGAATCGCCCCCCGACTCCCCGGCATCCCCCGACTTCCCCGTCGAAGCCCCCGACGCCCCACCGCTAGTAGAACGATCAGGGTTCTCGCTCGGCGTCGAACCCGACGAAGAACCAACAGACGAAGATGAACCAGGTGAAGCCGAACCAGAAGAGGTACCCGACGAATCAGACCCCGACGAACCGGACTCGGAAGGCGCTGACGAAGACGCATCCGACCCAGAGCCCGGCGATGCCGACGACCGAGATTCCGACGGCTTGGATTCCGATGATGCCGAACCCGACGATCCAGACGATCCAGATGATGCGGATTCGGACGATGTGGACGAGGTGTCGCCATCAGGGACCGCCGCAGACGCCGACGGAGACGACGGCAACAACGCAGCCGCTACCAACGCCCCGCCGAAAACCACCACACCAACAACACCCCGCGCAACACCCACGACGAGCGGATGCACACCACGACCACTCCCCCGACCACCCACACCGTCAATACGAGCCCGTGGAGCTTGCCCCGGTTTAGCACCAGATGCAGTCCGGCGGCGGAGCAGGGAGCCGAACACAGCCCTATCGCGGAGCCAAACCCGCCCCACCACAACACAACACACCACAGCCAACACGACCGAATACACGGCAGGAACCGTCATCAGCTCTTATCCTCCGTCAGAGCCACCCACCAGCGAGCACCGGCAGTTCCATAGCTTCGCTCAGAAGTATCGCCCACCACTGCCGCCCCGTCCACAGCAAGCTTCAACCACTCCTCGCCGCAATCACCACCAAAAAAGGCGTCAGCGACCTAGCTGTTCTGGGAAAAGTTCAATATTATGACATGCGTTCTTTCTCACGTTGTATCTGCTGCTGCTCCGAACCTCGTCGGCTGCCGTGGATTCGCCGGTCGTCCCCGCTGATCGGCAGGTCTTTGATGCTGGCTTCGCGGCGGGACATGAGCCCTTGTTCGGTGAATTCCCACAGCTCGTTTCCGTAGCTGCGCCACCACTGCCCGCTCTCGTCGTGCCACTCGTACTCGAACCGCACCGCGATCCGGTTGCCGGTGTCGGACCAGAGGTTCTTGCGCAGGGCGTATCCCTGCTCGGGGCCTGCTGCACGGGTAGGTGACATCTGATCTGTGGTGCCGAGGGGTGCCGCTGGAAGGATGTGCACTGTGCCTAAGCCGTATCCGAAGGAGTTCCGCGACGATGTGGTCCGTGTCGCGCGTAATCGTGAGCCGGGAGTCCGTCTCAAGCAGATCGCTGCCGACTTCGGCATTAGCGAGTCGTGCCTGATGAACTGGGTGAAGACCGCCGATGTCGAGGCCGGCTCCAAGTCCGGGAGCAGTGCGGCGCAGTCGGCGACCGAGAGGCAAATGCGTAAGCGGATTCGGCTCCTTGAGCAGGAGAATGAGGTCCTGCGTCGTGCGGCTGCGTATCTGTCGCAGGCGAACCTGCCGGGAAAATGATGTACCCGCTCGTGAAAGAGCTCGCCGACGACGGTGTTCCCGTCACGGTGTCGTGCCGGGTTTTGAAGCTCTCCCGTCAGCCTTACTACCGTTGGCTCGCCGCCCCGGTCCCCGCGACGGAGCTGGTCTAGGCGTATCGCGCGAACGCCCTGTTCGACGCCAGCGTTGATGATCCGGAGTTCGGTCACCGGTTACTCGCAGACGAGGCCCGCGCTGCCGGTGAGCCTATGGCGGACCGCACTGCGTGGCGGATCTGCCGCGACAACCGGTGGTGGAGCGTCTTCGGAAAGAAACGCTCGAGCAAGGGCGGCAAACCCGGGCCCGCGGTCCACGACGATCTATGCACCGTCACCGACGAGCACGGCAGGACTCGTCACCGGTTCACCGCAGATGCACCGAATCGGTTGTGGCTCACAGATATCACTGAACACAGGGCTCGGGAAGGGAAGCTGTATCTGTGTGCGATCAAAGATGCCTACTCCGGGCGGATCGTCGGCTACTCCGTCGACTCGAGGATGAAGGCCCGGCTCGCCGTCAACGCCCTCAACAACGCTGTCGCGATGCGCGGTGATGTCACCGGATGCATAGTTCATAGTGACAGAGGATCGCAATTCCGGAGCCGAAAATTCCGACGTGCCTTGGAATATCACGGACTACGCGGATCAATGGGCCGAGTCGCCTCCTGCGGCGACAATGCCGCGATGGAGTCGTTCTTCAGCCTGCTGCAGAACAACGTCCTCGACCGCCACTGCTGGGCCACCCGGCAGGAACTGCGGACCGCGATCATCACCTGGATCGAACGGACCTACCACCGCCGGCGCCGACAACGCCGCCTTGGACGATTGACACCCATCGCATTCGAGTCCACCATGAACCCGGCCGCGCCACACGCGGCCTGACCAACTTGTCACCTACCCGTGCAGCAGGCCCGTGTGTATCAGAGCCTGGTACAGCAGCATTGGCAGCAGAGCGGCCGCCCAGGGTCGGCGCCACGGATCAATCCGATCTGTGTGCCCGCAAATATCCCGAAGGTCTAACCGAGTCTCGTCCTGCATCTGCACGCGCCGGGAAGACCGGGAAGAGAGGAACCAAAAGAAATGACCGACGAGCAGAAGTCCTCGTGCTGCGGAACCACTGCCAACGCCCCCCGCACGAGCGCTGGTGATGTGGGCGGTGGTCGGCACGCTGCTGCCCCGGACGAGACCGTAGCGGCCCAGGCACGCCGAAGTGTGGTGCCGACTCCGGCAGCGGCGCAGACCGCCCACGCGGTGCACGATAGTCGGCAGGTCAGTATCGGCCCTAAACCGTTTTTGATGGGCGATTTCACCGGGGCGGGAATCGCCGCGGACGAGGAGGGGCCCGCGCACCCGGTGGGTGTGAGCGCATACAGCATCGACGCGACAACGGTCACCAACGCGCAGTTCGCCCGGTTCGTCGATGCCACCGGATACCGCACCACCGCGCAGCAGCGAGGCTCGTCGACGGTCTTCTACTCACAGGTCGCCCCCTCCGCCACAGTGCTCGACGTGCCAGACCCGCAGGCGTGGTGGTGGCGAACCGTCGAAGACGCGTACTGGCGCAACCCCTTCGGTGCGGGAAGCACCGCCGAGAACCGCCCCGACCACCCCGTCGTACACATCTCCTACTTCGACGCCCTCGCCTACTGCGCCTGGGCCAACCGAACGTTGCCGACCGAAGCACAGTGGGAATGCGCTGCACGCGGAACAATTCTCGGCGAAACCTACCCGTGGGGCGGTCAACCCCCCATCGACGGCGAACCACTGAAAGTCAACATCTTCCGCGGCGCCTTCCCCGACCAGCCGACCACACCAGTAGGCACGATGCCCGTGACATCCCTACCGCCCAACGACATCGGCATCTACCACAGCGTAGGCAACGTCTGGGAATGGACCGCCGACGCCTACGTACCAGGCCTGTACGCCCAACGAGCCGCCACCACCCTCGGGCCCGCCGGGACCGCCGTCGACCCCCGCTCCCCCGGCGACACCGACCGCGACGACTTCATGCTCCGCGGCGGCAGCTACCTCTGCCACGACAGCTACTGCAACCGCTACCGCAACAGCGCCCGCACCCACGCCACCCCACATACCAGCACCAGCCACATCGGATTCCGCACCACAGCCCCCATGTAGAGAACCGTAAGGCACTCCGCCGCAGCACGTGACCGCATACAGCGGCGGGTAACTACTTCTATCTAGATTGTAGTTACCAATGAGTTGTTATGGTGCTATGCTGCTGGGCATGGACCGAGAGACGGTGACAGCGACGGAGTTCAATCGCCGCCCAAGTGAGATCCTCGCGCGGGCGGTAGACGGCGCTCTGGTTGAAGTCGTGCGGCAGGGACGGCCTGTTGCGTGGGTCGGTCCACTGGATCTGCTCGAAGGCTTACTGGCACGGGAAAGTGAGATTGAGATGACTGATGATCAGTTCGAAGCGTTGATGACAGGCGTCAATGGGGTACGTACTGCAATCCTCGAACTCGCAGAGGCCACGGATAAGGCGTCGAAGCGGCTCGCAACAGCGGCGGATCAGAGTGACTCCGTGCGTGCCGCCACGACCTCCCGTGCAACCAACGCGATCGAAGATCTGGTCGCTTCGTTGAACCGGCGCGCATAGAGCCAGCAGGTCTGCGACGCCGTATCTGGCGTTCATCGTTCGGGTTCCGGTCCCGGACGGCTGGCTATTCAACCCCCGACTGTCGACGGTTCCTGAACACTGACCCCCAGGGGTGCCGCGAAAGTTGATCCCCTCCCGGCAGGTTGGAGGGATGATCACTGCGGAGGATTGGGCGGAGATCCGCCGGTTGCATCAGGCCGAGGGCATGCCGATCAAGTTGATTGCCAGGCAGCTGGGGGTGGCCCGAAATACGGTGCGGCCTGGGAAGGGCTCGGTGGTCGATCCGTATGAGCCTCAGATTGGTGGACATAGCCAGTTGAACCGCTCGGCGGCATCCAGTAGCCGAATTTGTCAGCGCCATGAGAAAGGATTCCGTGCATGAACAGCGCCGCTACGACAATCATGCTGGCCGCCGGTAATCCGGCTGATGCGCCAATGCCGTTCTTCGAGATGTACATCCGGCCGCTGATCCTGATCGGCGTCGGCCTGTTCGTCGTGACCTGGCCGCTGTGGCTGGTGCTGGCGTTCGTCCTGGCCAAACCGCGCGGCATGGCGCGGTCGGCGATGCTGGCAGCGCGCACTCCCGAGCAGTACCGGATCGCGCGGCGGCGGCGCAATTGGCTGGTGTTCTGGCACACCCTGGCCTGCGTGCTCGGACTGGGCCCGTTCTTCGCGGTCGCGTTCGGCGCAATCAAGGGCCCGGTGATCGCCCCGCAGGCCCGCTCGTATCCGGTCCACTACCCGTACCAGTAGATGCTGCGCCAGCATGAACGCTGACCTTCTTGTGCGCGCTCGGGCCTTCTTCGCAAACCAACCGGCTGATGCTTCCTGTCTCCTCGTGCTCATCCGAGTGATCTGGGTTTCCGCTTCGATTGTCGCGCTGATGGCACCGGAAGAACTTTACGAACAAGACCTCTCGCGGGGAGTCGTGCTCGCGGCTGTCGCCGCGACCGTCGGCATAGTTGTCGTAGTTGGTGGGCATTGGCTTACTCAGTCATCGCTTCTCCCCTCCTCCCGCTGGCTAGGATTTGCTTTACCCCGCCGGTGGTGGCTGTGGCTCCCCGTAGGCGCAGCCGCTGGCTTCGGCCTCTCGCGAGGTCTAACTGCACTGCATCTTCCCCAGCTCTGGCCTGCACTGACCGATTCGACCGCGCAACAACTGGCGAACAACGAACAGCGAGAAGCTGAGGCGTTCACCTGGACTGACTGGACACACGCAGCAGGCGAGGAAGTGATCTTTCGCATGCCCGTGGTCGCCGCGGCGTGTTTCGCGCTCGGCTTTACTGGAGCCCGGATGCCCGATGCGTCTCGGGCCCGTCTCAGCATCCTGGCTGGCGTGGTGATTGCTACGGCGCTCTTGTTCGGTCTGATTCATCTTGACTACGGCTGGTACAACGTCGTTACCACCTGGGTGTTAGGCGCAGGGTGCGCAGCGATCGCGATCGCCTCCCGATCGGTCTGGCCAGCAGCGACGTTGCACGCGGCCTACAACACCGCCAACCACTTCCCAGACATCGTGTGGAGTCTTTGGTGACCAGGCCCCTCAGCCCGGCCGATAGAGTTGGCTATGTCAACTGGGAGTGGCCCCACTGGGACGGTTTGATTTGGCCCCGGGCGTAGTCTGGTTCGCGGTGGGGCGGGTTGTGTCGAGTCCTGGTTGACTGGGGGGCATGGTCGAGGATCTGTCTGCTGTGGCCCGCGAGTATGTGGAGGGGCTGAGCCCGCAGGAGAGACGGGTTGTGCTTGATGCGGTGGTGAACGCGCGGTTCGCTGCAGAGGTCGATGCTCTGACGCGGGTGCGGCAGCCGACGCTGCTACCTGTGCCTGACCGGGTGGTCGGGTTTCGTGTCCGGTTGGATCTGCATGGCGCGAAGCCTCCTGTGTGGCGGCGGCTGGAGTTGCCCGGCGATCTGACACTTTCTGCTGTGCACGAGGTGATCCAGGCGGCGATGGGCTGGTACGACTGTCACCTGCACAAGTTCAGGACAGGCAGCGATCATCGTTCTCCGGCCTTCCTGACGGCATTCGATGTCAGCGAGGGCGAGGAAGGGGTGCTGGAGCAGGATGTCCGGCTCGATCAGGTCATCGCGGGCGTGGGTGACGAGCTGTGGTACGAGTACGACTTTGGCGATGGCTGGGAGCACAAGCTCAAGGTTGAGCAGGTCCTCGACACCTGTCCGTCTGCGTCGCTGTGTGTGGCGGGGAAGAACGCGTGCCCGCCTGAGGACTGCGGTGGTCTGGGCGGGTTCCATGAAGTAGCACTGTGGGTTCGCAAGGGTAGGGACGCGGCGCACCTTCCTGACAGTTTCGGCAGCGCGGAGGAGGCGAACGACTGGCTCCCTGGGGGCTGGGACCCGGATGTCTTCGACGTCGATGACGCCAATGCCGCCATCACGCTCGCTCTTTTCGATCCTGCTTCGGTTCTGGCTCCAGGCCACGGTGAACTGGGGCAGATCGCCCATCGGCTGACGATGCAGGGCAGCTCGTTGTTGCAGGGGGTGCTCGCGCGGCCGCAGTCGCACGGCCAGGCCAGTGTGTCCGCCGCGGAAGCTGAACGGCTCACCGAGCCTTACCGTCTGCTGCTCGAAGAAGTCGGTGAGGGGGTCAAGCTCACCGCCGCGGGTTACCTCCCGCCTGTTGTGGTCGAGCGGTTCGCGCAGCGCAGTGGCATCGCGAACTGGTGGATGGGAAAGGCGAACCGGGAGGATCTCACGCCTCCGGTGGCGACGGTGCGTGAAGCGGCGCAGGCGGTGGGGCTACTCAGTGTCCGCAAGGGCAGGATCAGCCCAACCCGGGCTGCTCGTCGCATCGGCGGTGACCCCACAGCGTTGTGGGAACACATCGTGGGACGGCTTCCTTGCGGTACCAAGGATTTCGATCGTGAGGCCGGATGGCTCCTGCTTGCCGTGGTCGGGAGCGGAACACCGGTGGAGAACTGGCGAAAAGAGGTCAGTGACCTGCTCTACGCAGCAGGATGGAGAACCGGCGGCGCCAACCGCTACCCGATGATGCTGCCCGTGACGAGCCCGACCTACACGATCCTCGAGAGCATGACCGATACGCACCGCGATAGATGGCACGTGCGCGGAACAGACGACGGTATCGCTGCTACCGCCCGCGCAGTGCTCAACCAGCGATAACACCGCTGGTCAGTGCTGGCACCCGGTTACTGGTGGTGGGTGGCTGCGATCATCTCTGCCAACGTCAGCGGCAGATCCGCAGGCGTGTATAGCAGGGCTGTGCGAGGTTCGATTCCCATCAACTTGGCCACCCGCTCAATTTCGGCGTTGAGGATCTGATCGATCACCTCGTCGGTGACCGCAATCCCCCGTCGCCGGGCAGCGGCTTGCGTCTGCTCCGCCAGCAGCGCGAACCGCTCGGTGCCTCGCGTTATCGCCATACCCGCCACCGTATCGAGTGCCGTTGAAGTCAGCGAGTCATGCCCGTCTGTCAGAACTCTGCCGCCCCCTCGGTGTGTGCGAGTCGGTAGCTGTGGGTGCCGGTTTCGATGATGGTGCCGCGGTAGGTCAACCGGTCGACGATGGCGGCGCAGAGCCGGGGGTCGGTGAAGGTGTCGGTCCAGCCGGAGAAGGATTGGTTGGAGGCGATCGCGACGCTGTTCTTCTCCTCGCGTTCGGTGAGGACTTGGAAGAGCAGTTCGGCGCCGCGGCGGTCGAGTTCCATGTAGCCGAGCTCGTCAATGATGAGCAGGTCAACGCGGCCGTAGCGGTTGATGGTCTTGGCGAGCTGCTTGTCGTCAGCGGCTTCGACCAGCTCGTTCACCAGTTTCGTGGCGAGGGTGTAGCGGACTCTAAAGCCCTGCTCAGCGGCGGCGGTTCCCAATCCGATCAGCAGGTGGGATTTGCCGGTTCCGGAGTCGCCGATCAGGCAGAGCGGCAGGCCGTGGCGGATCCAGTCGCCGGTGGCGAGCTGGTGGATGGTGGCGGCCTCGATGTCGGGGTTGGCGTCGAAGTCGAAGTCCGCCAACCACTTATCCCTCGGGAACCCGGCGGCTTTCACGCGGCGAACAGTCGAGCGCCGGTCGCGGTCATCGACCTCCGCCAGGAGGAGTTCGGCGAGGAACCCCTGATACGAGAGCTGTTGCTTGGCCGCGGCGGCGAGGTGCTGGTCGATCATCGACCGCACCGTCGGTAGCCGCAGGCGTCGGCAGGCTTGGTCAACGGCAGCGATCGCGGCTTCTTCGGTGAGACCTCCGCGGCGCCGCAGTGATGGCGCCAGCGTGGTGGCCTGGGACTTCGAGGTGGTGGTGCTCATGGGTGCCTTTCCGGAGTCGGTGGTGGTGGAGCGTCTGAGGCGGTGCGCCGACGGAGGAGCCGGTCGTAGGCGGCGACCGTCGGTAGTGGCCGTCGGTCAGGTGGGAGGCCGGCGATCACCGCGGCCGGGTCTGCGAGGCGTCGTTGGGTGAGGCTGACAACTCGTTGCTCACGCCGATCAGCGTGGCGAACGCGATGACGACCCGAGCTGGCCCCACCCGTCATGTCGCTAGTGGTCAGCAGTGCTGCGTCTGCGCGGCGGGCCTCCACCGCGACCACCTCGACGGTCACCGCCCCGACCCGCAATGCAGCGTCGATGCCGGCAGTCACCGCGTCCGCGGGCAGGCTGCGGTGCAAGAGCAGCACGTCGATCAGCTCGCTGGTGCCGTCGACGTCACCGTTCACTCTTCGGGCTGCGGCCCAGAACGCGTCGTGGCTGGCGGTGAACACCCCCGCTGCGCGGGCTTGAGCCAACGCTGTTGATCCCGGCAGGGCGCCGGGTTTGAACTTGAGAACCTCGAGGTAGTGGTCGAGGTCGACCTTCGCGATACCGCGGCCGGCGACGCGCTGGTGCCGCGCGACTAGGGCGCGGCCGTCGTAGACCAGCAGCTGAGAGGCCTGCAGGGAGACGCGGACTCGGCGGCCGATCAGATGCGCCGGCACCGAGTAGCGGACCATCCGAACGGTGATCATCGCCGAGCGGTCCACCCGCGGTGTGAGGACCAGACCAGGGTCGAAATCCTCCACCGGCAACGGAGCCAGCGCAGCCCGGTCGTGCTGGTAGTCCTGGCCGACGGTCCGCAGTCGGCCGTCGATACGCCGGCCCTCATCGCGCGCTTCCCAAGTTTTGATCTGCTCGTTGAGCTCATCAAGGGACTCCACCTGCGGCATCGGGGTCAAACGGTTGCGGCGAAACCAACCGACCTCGCCCTCAACGCCACCCTTCTCATGCGCCCCGGCGATACCAGGCTGGCAGTAGAACGGATCGAACCCGTAGTGCGAGTGAAACAACGTCCAGCGCGGGTTCTCCTGCCGGCGCCGGTCCCCGCCCTGCAGCACCGCGACCACCGCCGAGGTCAGGTTGTCGTAGCGGATGTGCCGGGTCGGGACCCCACCGAGCTCGCGGAACGCCTCCACGTGTCCTTCGAGGAACGCTTCCTGCCCGCCGATCGGATAGACCCGGTGAATGGCCTTGCCCGAATGCGAGAGCCGGTAGACGAACATGTGGCACTTGGTCTTGACCCCGTTCAGGATCACCCAAACCTCGCCGAAGTCGACCTCCGCCTCCGCACCCGGCGCGTGATCCTGAGCGATGAACACCTCCGTGCGCCGTCCGGCCTCCACCTCGATCTGCGCCCGCCGAACCCGCACGTAGTCCCGCACCGTCGAATACGACAACTCGACCGCGCCGTGCTCGATCGCCAAACGTTCCCGGATCCGCGTCGCCGTATGCCGCTGCTTCCGAGGAGCCTGAAGATCCGACCGCAGCATCGCATCGATCGCCGCCTTGAACGGATCCAACCGCGGCGATGACCGCTCCGGCGTCTTCCGCGGCGGCGGCTCCGCCGACGACAACGCCTGCCGCACCGTCCGACGATGCACACCATGTTTCCGGGCTAACGCCCGGATACTCATGCCCTCGACCCGGGCATCCCGCCGAATCTGCGCGAACAGCTCCACCTTCGATCCCATCATCGACCACCACCTGCTTCAGCTCGGAAACGATGTTCACGAGCAACCATCAGATGGGGCCAGATCAAACCGCCGCAACACCACCGGCGAGTCGCAAACGGGTCCAAGTCAAGCCGTCGAACCGGGGCCTACCCAAGCTGTCACAACCATAGAGTGCTCGGAGCACGGTCCAAGTCAGACGTTGGGCTGGTAAACATGCAGGTAAACAGTTGTAATTGAGGTGTCATCACAGGTTGAGGGGACTGCGCTATGAGAGTTCAGCGTGATAGCACGGCGGTTGCTCGTGCGGCCGCGGTCATGTCTGGTATGCCACTGACTCCGACCGCTGAAGCTGCGTTGCGTCGCGTGGACACCGCGCAGAGCACCACCGAGCAGGAGGTGACCGCGGCCCGTCAGCGTGCGCTTGTCCGCGCGGGCTACGAGAAACGAGGAGATGGTTCATGACTGTCACTACGACGACAGATGTAGAGGTCCCTGCGTGGTTTGCGCACTGCGCTGACCTGGTCGACGGGCTCACCACTGATCAGCGGGACCGGGTGATCCGCACCGTCCATTCGAGCTACCTCGAGGGAATGGATCCCGAGCGTGACAACGTAGAGGCGTTGGTGCGCCTGGTCCGGGGCGAACGCACCACGAATCAGGCCATCGATGAGATCAAGGCAGCCTTCGGCTTCGGGTGAGCTGCTGACGTGACTGACGACGATTGGGCCGCGGAGCAACAGCGCATCGCGGCCCAATTCTATCCGGGCACCACAGTGCTGCGCAACCACGCAGGCATCACCGACCCTGACACGTTGCACCGCTACGAGTATCAGCTTGTCGAGCGCCGGGCCATCGAGCTCGGTGATCTCAGCCGCCCGCTACTGCCGGCCACTTTCGACGCGGATCACCTGGCCGCGATCCACCGGCACCTGTTCGGTGATATCTACCCGTTCGCCGGGCAGATCCGCGATTACCCGTTGAGCAAGGACGGCGACAACTTCGCTCACTACCGCAACATCCGGGACTACCTCGACGCTGCCGCGTACGACCTGCGTAACTCCCCGGATATTCGCTCGAAGGATCCCGATCGCTTCGCCCACGCGATCGCCGACGTGTTCGCTCACATCAACACCGCCCACCCGTTCCGGGAGGGCAACGGCCGCTCGACCCGCCTGTTGATCGAGCAGGCCGCCGCCGAGTTCGCGCACTTCCGGATCGACCTTCGCACAGTGACCCGCGAGCAGTGGAACGACGCCTCGAAGGCCGCACACCCGCAGCCAGGCCGGTTCTCCCCCGACCGACACCGCTGGTGCCGATCTTCCGCGCCGCACTCGTCGACCCACACACTCAGCGCGAGCAGCCCAGCACGACCGTCGAGACGGCCAAGGGTAAGGCTGCCGACGGACTGTGGGCTCACGGCTCTCCAGCTGCCCGTCTGGCCGGCGGCGCGTTCCCCCGCGGCGCCAGCGCCGACCCGCAGAGCTCCGCGCCGACCACGCAGCCCCGACCCCGGCCACCGCACGAGCGTGGCTACGACGCCGGCCGATAGCCCTGTCCGCACCAGCCTCAGCGCGCCTGGCTTGTCACCACAGCGGCAGGGTGGGCACCGTGGCGGTGATGTCGCGCAGGTGCCGGTAGCTGTACGCGAGCCCCGTTGCACACTGTGTGCAGCGGGGCTCGGCGTGCTCCAGTTCGGCGTCAGGCGGTGGCGCGGGCGATGGCGCCCAGTGGATCGGCGTATACGCCGTCGAGCGCAGCCGCACCGGCGGCCTGCTGCTGCACGCGACCCCCGGCACCACTGACCCGGACGGCGCGGCTGGGTTCAGCCGACGTCGCCTTCAGCGCAGCGGACACATGCGGCAGGATCGCCGGGTAGTCGGTGAACGCCTGTCCGCCGAGGATCAGCCGGTCGGGGTTGAAGATGTCGGCCACCAACGCGGCCGCCTCGCCCAGCACCCGGCCGCGCTCCGCGATGATCGCCTTCGCGGTCGCATTGCCACCCTCGGCCAACTTGTGCAGGTCGGCGACGGTGCGCACGGCCAGCTTCTGCACCTGCGCCGCCTCGACCACCGCAGTGTCCGTCACCGCGTCTTCGAGCCGCCCGGTGCCACGCGGGTCGAGCAGCGTGACATTGCGGGTGGGCAGATGACCGATGGTGTGCGGGCCCGACTTGGGTGAATGCACCGCACCGTGCAAGGCGAGCGCGACGCCGACGGTCTCCCGACCGTAGAAGTACAGGGTGGAGCCCTGCGACTCCAACGACTCCGACAGGTGCAGCTCGGCGGCGGCCATCGCCTCGACGTGCGGCGCCACCGTCACGGGCAGGCCGATCGCTCCGGACAGGCGCTCACCGAGAGCAACGTCCTTCCACCCGAGGCGTGGATGATCGGCGACCACACCCCGATCGTCCACGCGCCCACCGATCGCGATACCGGCCCCCAGGATGGTGCGGCCGTCCCAGCGGGCCAGGAACCGTCGCGCGCTGGTGGCGATCACGGAGAGCACCTCGCCCGGCTCGCCGCTCTCGGGTGTCGGGATCTGGATCGCGCCGACGATCTTGCCGGACACGTCGTGCATGGTCACCGTGCTCACTCGGAAGCCGATGTGAATGCCGAGCGCGAGCGGACCGGTCGGGTCCACCTCGAGCGGCAGACGGGGCCGACCGACGACACCGCTGGCCGCTCGATCGGCGCGCTCGCGAACGAGACCCGCCTCAATGAGAGCCGTGACCTGGCGGTTCACGGTGGCAGCGGAGAGCTGGGTCTCGCGGACGATCTCGTCGCGCAGCACCAGCCCCCCACGCCGGATCACCCGGAGGACGGCGGCTGCGGGCTTCTCGGATACCCGCAACTGGGGCGGGAAGACGCGGGCCGGTGCCGCGACTCGCGGGGCGCGCTCGACCGCGGGCCTGGTCAGCGGGTTGCGGGCGCGTGCGGCCCGGGCCTGAGCGGTACGGGTCGGGGTAGCGGAATTGGCGGGGATATCAACGACGGTCATGGTTCCTCGAGGTGTACGTGCGCCACGAGCATCGGCTGAACCGAATTCGTGGCGAGATATGCAGATGTCGAATGGATCGGCGGGAAAGCCGACAAGAACGCGAGCGGAAAACGCTCAGCAGCAGCACATTCGACAGTGCACGCGAACCATGGGGAGACGGCAGCCCAGCGCGACGGTCTCATAACCGACGCGCAAATGGGCCTCAAGACTCCCGGACATGCTTCAAAAGGTAGCACCGGATACCGACACCCGCACAAGCACGACGCCGCGGGTTGGGACGTACATCACACTCGTGCGCCGGAAAATCACGTGCGGAGCGCACGCGCCGGTGCTTACACTGCTCGCATGCTGTCTTGAGATGTCCCAGCCCCGCCGCCCCGCACCGTCCGTGCCGCGCGGCTCCTCGGACCTCAAGGAGCATTCATGGCTACCTCTCTCGCCGTATCGGCACTCACTCTCCACTGGCCGGACGGCACCGTCGTCTTCGACGACCTCAGCTTCACGGTCCCCGCCGGGCACGCCGCGCTGGTCGGTGCCAACGGTGCTGGTAAGAGCACCATGCTCCGCATCCTGGCCGGCCTGATCACGCCCACATCCGGTTCGGTGAGCGGAACCGGCGTGGTGGGGTACGTGCCGCAGCACCCGCAGGCCCGCGCCGAGAACACCCTCGCCGACGCCCTGGGAATCGGCACGGCCCTCGCTGCGCTCCGGCGCATCGAGGGCGGTTCCGCCGAGCCCTCCGACTTCGATGCGGTCGGTGACGATTGGGACGTCGAAGAGCGGGCGACCGCAGCCCTCAACGGACTCGGCCTTCGGCTCGGGGCGTTGGATCGCACCGTCGGCACCCTCTCCGGCGGTGAGGCGACGCTGCTGGCCATCGCGGGGCAATTGTTGCGGCGGCCCGACACTCTGCTGCTCGACGAACCGACCAATAACCTCGATGCCCATGCCCGCGAGCTGCTCACCGATGCCCTGGACCGGTTCACCGGCACCGCGGTGGTCGTGAGCCACGACCTCGCGCTCCTGGAGCGAATGGCGACGATGATCGAGCTCTACCGCGGCGATGTCCGCGTGTTCGGCGGGCCGTACTCGCACTACCGCGAGGTGCT
Organism: Tsukamurella paurometabola DSM 20162; assembly: GCF_000092225.1. NCBI lineage: Bacteria > Bacillati > Actinomycetota > Actinomycetes > Mycobacteriales > Tsukamurellaceae > Tsukamurella > Tsukamurella paurometabola. Next base: position 231,428 of record NC_014158.1, on the reverse strand, counting down.
CGACGCCGAGCAGGCCGCGGCCGAACAGGCGGTGACCACCGCGGCGGGCGATCTGAAGGCGCAGAAGCGCGATCTGGTCGAGGCGCAGACCAAGCTCGCCAAACGCAAGCGGTACGCCGACAAGGCCGAGGCGCAGAAGCGGGTGCCGCCGATCCTGGCCGGCCTGCTCAAACAGAAGGCCGAGGTCTCGGCCGGCAAGCACCGCGTGCTGCACGAGGGCCGGGTCGATTCGGCGCAGGATGCTCTCGCGCAGGCGCAGGAGGCCGTGCGCGACGATCGGTCCGTGCGGATCGCCATGCCCGATCCCGGCCCCGGGGTGCATCGCGTGCAGCTCGACGATCCGTCACTACAGGTGATCGGGCCGGAACGGATCGCTCTGGTGGGGCCGAACGGTTCGGGTAAGACGACGGTGCTGCGCCGGGCGATCGCCTCGGCGCGGGCGGCGGAGCCCGCGACCGTGATCGGATACGTCCCGCAGAACGTGCGATTCGGGGCCGACGAGGATGCCACGCTGATCGATGCCGTGCGGACCGCACACCCGGATCTGGATGCGCAGCAGGCGTATGCCGCCTTGGCGCGGATGCTGTTCCGCGGCAAGCAGGCCGAGCGGATCGTGGGCACCCTCAGTGGCGGCGAGCGACTGCGATTGGCACTGGCAATCGCCTTGCTCGGGAACCCGGCACCGTCGCTTCTGGTACTCGACGAGCCGACCAACAACCTCGATATCGAGTCGGTCGAGTTGCTGGTCGAAGCGCTACTGGACTGGCGCGGAGCGCTGGCGGTGGTCTCGCACGATCGCGGCTTCCTGGACCGCCTCGACCTCACCCGTGAGGTCGAGGTGTCGCGATAAGCTGCGGGAATGTCAGCCGCGCGCCCGCTCCGGGACATCGCCGGCCCGCTCCGGAATCTGGTTCCCGAGCGAGCCGTGTCGTTGCACGGCGCCATCGCCAACAGCGTGTTGGAGGGGTGGGAGCCCCGACTCCAGGACATCGAGCGCTTGGCCGCCATGGCCGACGGTGCCGTCACCCTCGCGCGGTATGTGGAGGCCGCGATCGAGCGGGCGCTCGCCTCCGCCGCCGCGGTGGGCGCACCGGACTGCGTGGACGTACCGGTGGGATTCCCCGACACCGTGTATCCGGAGACCCGGGTGCTGCGGAACCGATTCGGAATCCGGGATGCGCAGGCCTTGCGGCAGTTGGAGTTCGAGGTGGGCACCGCGCAGGAGTTCGGGATCGAGACGGGGCTCACCGAGCTGGCGCAGACGTTCGACGGAGGCCATCTGGCCGCGATCCACCGTACGCTATTCGGCACCGTGTATCCATGGGCAGGCGTGTTCCGGAAGTACGATATGGCGCTGGGGCACACCACGTTCCATGCCCACTGGATCAGCCGCTATCTCGGGGATGCGGCGACGATGCTCAACCATCGGCTGCCGCATCAGCCGATCGAGCTCATGGGACCTCAGCGCGACCGCCAGCATTACGCGCGGCAAGCCGCCGAAGCGTACGCCTATCTCAACTGCGCCCACCCGTTCCGAGAGGGCAACGGTCGCTCGTCGAAGACATTGCTGCAGGTGCTCGCCGCCAAAGCGGGATACCGGTTCGACTACTCCGCGGTATCGAAGAAGCAGTGGGACACCGCGTCGCGGCGCTCGGCGCCCGACTACGGACACTATCGCCCGGATGCGCACCCGCTGTTCTCGGTGTTCACCACGATCACGGCACCGCTGACCGCCTCCGCCTAGAACCGGTAATTTTCCAATCCCAGCCAGTGGGCCATCTCGGACACCGTTTCCTCCAGCGCAGTCTCGGATGCGGCGTCGCGCCCGCCCGGCTCCCACGTGGTGGTGTGCACCAGCAGCTCGGAGGCCTTGCGGTCCGCCTTCACATCGCAGCGCGCCACGATCCGGTCGCCGAACACGAAGGGCAACACGTAATAGCCGTGCACCCGCTTCTCCTTGGGCGTGTAGATCTCGATCCGGTAGAAGAAGTCGAACAGCGCCTCGGCCCGCTCGCGCTGCCACACCACGGGGTCGAAGGGCGAGAGCAGCGCTCGTGCCGCGATGCTCCGGGGCCGCTTGGCCTCCGCGTGCAGGTACACGGTGCCGGGCCACCACTCGGCCTGCACCGGCACGAGTTCGCCTGAGGCCACGAGTTTCTCCACTGCCGGTGCGGCCTGCGCGGTGGTCAGCCGGAAGTAGTCGCGCAGGCACCGCAGCGTCCCGATGCCGTGCGCCTTCGCCGATTGCCGGATCAGCTCGACGTAGGCGTCCTCGTCGGAGACCTCGTGCTCGGCGAGCTCACCGAGCACCGTGGATGTGGGCGCGTAGAGTCGCTCGAACTGGCTGGTGCGGCCGGCACTCGTGACCTCGCCGGCGTGGAAGAGCACCTCGAGTCCCTCCTTCACCGACGACCAGTTCCAGCCCCAGTGCGTCTTCTCCACCACCTGCTCGTGCTCGAGGTGCGCCTCGAGCGCGCGGGCGGTGAGCGGCGGCAACTCGGCGAGCGCGCCGCGCAGCCGGTCCAACTGGCCGGGGTGCCGGGCGTCGTAACTCGCGAACCGCTGCGCCACCCGGTCCGCGGTCCGACGGTGCCGCAGCAGCGGCCAGGTCTGCGGCGGGACTAGCGAGGCCTCGTGCGCCCAGGCCTCGACGAGCCGCCGCGGCGCCGTGTCACGGGCGCGGTCGAGCAGTGTCGTGTCGTAGTCGCCGAGCCGTGCGAAAACCGGCAGGTACTGACTGCGGGCCACCACGTTGACGCTGTCGATCTGGATCAGTTTCAGGCGGTCGATGGTCTTCTGGACGTGCCGCATCGTGGGCGTCGAGGCACCGGCGAAGCCGGGCTCGAATCCCTGCGCGGCGAGGGCGATCCGCCGCGCCTGCGATTGGCTGATCCTCATGCGCTCGGCGCACCCGCGAGCCGTGGGAAGAGGTACTGCTCCAGCATCGGCGCGATGATCACATCGCCGTGGTCCGCGGGGTCCAGCCAGCGCGCCTCCGCTATCTCCGCAGCCGCCCGCGGCTCCACGCGCAGCGTGGTGGCGAAGACCGTCGACTCAATATCGGTGTTCGCCTCGTTCGCGGCGGGGCCGCGCCAGGACACCAGGTGAGTGAGGTCCTGCGCTGTCAGTGCGACGCTCAGCTCCTCGCTGATCTCGCGAACGGCGCAGTCGATCGCGGCCTCCCCCGGCTCCAGCTTGCCGCCGGGCAGCATGAACGCATCGGTACCGCGCTTGCGCACCGTGAGCACCCGCCCGGCCTCGTCCCGGAAACACACCGCCGCCACCGTCAGCACGTCCATGCCGCAACCCTAGCGACGCCCACCGACAGGTGTCGTCTCAGCACTCCGGCACGTTGACGGCGAGGCCGCCGAGGGAGGTCTCCTTGTACTTCGAGAGCATGTCGGCGCCGGTCTGGCGCATGGTCTCGATGGCCTGATCCAACGAGACACGATGCGTACCGTCGCCGTGCAAGGCGATGCGGGCGGCGTTCACGGCCTTCACGGAGGCGATGGCGTTGCGCTCGATGCACGGGATCTGCACGAGCCCGCCGATCGGATCGCAGGTGAGCCCGAGATTGTGCTCGATGCCGATCTCGGCGGCGTTCTCCACCTGCGCGGGCGTCGCCCCGGCGATCTGGGCCAGCGCCCCGGCGGCCATCGAGCAGGCCGAGCCCACCTCGCCCTGGCAGCCCACCTCAGCGCCCGAGATCGATGCCCGCCGCTTGTAGAGCACGGCGATCGCGGCGGCGGTGAGCAGGTAATCGCACACCACGTCCTCGGCACGGTCCGCGAGGCCGGGCCGGAACTTCAAGGCGTAGTACAGCACCGAGGGCACGATGCCAGCGGCGCCGTTGGTGGGCGCGGTCACGATCCGGCCGCCGCAGGCGTTCTCCTCGTTCACCGCCATCGCCGCTACGTTGAGCCAGTCCATCGCATCGGACTCACCCGACTCCTCCAGCCGGCGGTACAGCCCGGGCGCGCGGCGCTTCACGTCCAGCCCCCCGGGTAGTGTTCCCTCCGAACGGAATCCGCGTTCGATGCAGGCGCACATCACCGTCCAGATGTGCAGCAGACCGTCGCGTACGTCCTTCTCCGCCTTCTCCGGCGGCCCGCCGCGCAGCACGATCTCGTTGTCCATCATCAACTGCGGGATGCTGCGGCCGGTGCGCCTGGTGAGCTCCAACAGGCTCGCCGCGGTGTCGAAATCGTGGGGCACGGCCGTGGTACCGGCGAGCGGGTTCACGGTGTCCGCCCCGGATTCGCGCTCGACGAAGCCGCCGCCCACCGAGTAGTAGACGGCCTCGTACTCGCTACCGTCGCCGAATTCGGCCCGGAAGCGGATGCCATTGGTGTGCCGGGGCAGCACCGTGAGCGGGTGCAGCACGATCCCCTGCGTGCTCAGCGGAACCTCGGCGACACCCCCGAACCGCGTGATCCCCGACGCGTCGATCTCGGCGCTGCGCACCTGCACATAGTCGGGATCCACCGTCTCCGGCCGCTGCCCCTCCAGCCCGAGGAGCACCGCGGCGAAGGTCCCGTGGCCGCGGCCCGTGGCCGCCAGCGAGCCGTAGAGGTCGACGTGCACGGCGCGAACCGAGCGCACCGCGTCCGGCCCTGAAGCCGCCACCTCGTCCGCGAAATCGGCACCGGCGCGCATCGGCCCCACCGTGTGCGAACTCGAAGGCCCGATGCCAACGGAGAACAGTTCGAACACACTGATAGTCACTCCTCCACCCTAGGCGCCATAGAGTGGTCGCATGGGCGACGCAGGCGAACTCGACATCGACGAGCTGCTACTGCCGGGTACGCGTGAGTACACCTTCCGCGAGCTGGCGGAGCTGGGCGGCATGGACATCGAGGACCTTCGGGCCTGGTGGACCTCGGCGGGCTTCGCCGACCTCCGCGACGACGACACCAAGGCGTTCACCCGCGACGACGTCGAGATAGTGCGTGACCTCGCTGCGCTGTTCGCCGACGGCGTGGTCGATGCGGACGCGGTGGTGCCCGGATCGCAAGCGCTGGGTCAGGCGATGTACCGGCTGGCGGAATGGCAGGCGCCGATGATCCGGCACTACCTGGAAGCCGCGCGGGCCGACGACGCCCCGGACCCGGCGAGCGGCGCCGCGTTGGTGATCGACCGGATGGACAACTTGCAGGCGCACATATGGCGGCGGCACCTCGCGGCGGCGACCCAGCGCCTGATGACCCCGGAGGCCGACGAGGAGGGTGATATCACCGCGACGATGGCGGTGGGCTTCGCGGATATGGTGGGCTATACCCGGCTCAGCCGTGGACTCGCGGTACCGGAGCTGAGCACCCTGCTGAGCACCTTCGAGACCCGCATGCGCACGGTGATCTACGGCGGTGGCGGGTGGATCATCAAGGGAGTGGGCGACGAGGTCATGTTCGCCGCCGACGAGCCGGCCGCCGCGTCCCGGATCGCGCTCGAACTGCAGACTCCGCACGACTATCCGGAGCTGGACGCGATCGATTTGGAGTTCCCGCAGTTGCGGGTGGGCATGGCGTACGGCGAAGTGCTGCAACGCTACGGCGACTTGTTCGGCAACGTCGTGAACCTGGCCGCGCGGCTGACCAGCGCAGCGAGACCGGGCACCGTGCTGGTCGACGGTCAGCTCGCGGAGGCGATCGCCGACGTCCCGGACCTCGACACGCGGAGCCTGCGGGCCTACCGCGCACGCGGTTTCAGCGCGGTGCACCCGCATCTGCTCCGTTGGGCCAAGCAGCCCAAGGAGAACGAGGACGAGGCGTGAGCGGTCAGGCCGCGGCGAGGGCGACGGGAGCCGGACGGCTCCCCACCAACTCACGGTGCACACCACCGACGAATTCGATGAGCGAGCCGCCGAGCGCATCGCAGACGCTGCTCAGCACCTCGGAGGAGGCCTCCTTGCGACCCCGCTCGACCTCGGAGAGGTACTGCGTGGAGACACCCGCCTCGCGGGCGACTTCGGCGAGCGTGCGGCCCTGCCGGGTGCGCTCCTGGCGGAGCACACGGCCGTAGACCTCGCGCAGCAGCGGGGGACGCGGCGGAACCTGAGCCTCCATCGGCTCGTGCGTGTCGATACTCGCAACCCCGCTCGTCATAGGAGAAAGCCTATCCGACGGTGCCCTCGGGTGCCGGAGCGTTCACGGTGGGCGTAACCGGCGCGTCGGCGGCGTCGCCCGCCGCACCTGTGCCGTCGTCCTCGTCATCCTCGTCGACCAGGGGGTGGGCCAGTTCGTCCTGCGGCATCCGCGCGGCCAGGATCGCGATCACCGCGAGCGGCACCGGGACCAGCGCGGCCAGCACGAAGGTCGCGGTGAGACCGATCGCCTGGCTCACCGGACCGGCGAGCGCGAAGGACACCGGCATGAACACGAGCGAAACGAAGAAGTCCAGGCTCGAGACCCGGCCCAGCAGCCGCCGCGGCACGCGGCGCTGCAACAGGGTGCCCCAGATCACCACCGGAGCCTCGAACAGCACGCCCAGCACGAAGCCCGCGATCACCATGGGCCACACGCTCTCGGCGATACCGAACACCAGCATCGGCAGCGACGCGATGCCCCACACGCCCATCATCACCGTGAGGTAGCGGCGGGGCATCCTGCGGGCCGCCATGAACAGCGCACCCGCCACCCCACCGAAACCGTACGCGGCCAGGATCATCGAGTGCTCACTCGCGGCGCCGTGCGCCTGATCCTTGATGGCGAAGGGCAACAGCACGTCGATCGGCCCCACGGTGACCAGCACCATCAGGCTCGCGAACAGCAGCGTCGCCAGCAGCCACGGGGTCTGGCGCACGTACTTGATGCCCTCCCACAGCTCGCGCAGCGGCGAACCGGGTTCCGCCTCATCGGCCGCTTCGGTCCGCGGGACGCGGATCCGCACCACCCATAACGCGGCGAACAGGCAGATCGCGCCGCCCACCAGCAGCGCGGCACCGGGCGAGGCGACGGCGATGATCCACGCCGCGACAGCGGGACCGACGGCCATCGCGGCGGCCGGACGTACCGCCGACTCGTAGCCGTTGACGGCGAGCAGTTCGTCGGGCGGGACCAGCCGCGGTACCAGCGCGGAGTACGCGGGAAAGTAGAAACCCGACACCAGGCCCAGCGCCAGCGAGCCCGCCATCAACAGGGGAATCGTGATGGCACCGGTCAACGCGAGCACGCCCACGCCACCGATCACCACGACCTTGAGCAGCTCCAGTACGAACAGGATGCGCTGCTGCGAGACCCGGTCCGCGAGCACACCGCCGGCGAGGGTGGACACCAGCAAACCCACCGAGGCCGCCCCCGAGACCAACGAGACGCTGGTGGCCGAGCCGCCCATGTCGATCACCTGCCACACCACGGAGACCAGCCACATGCCGTCGGTGGTCAGCGCACAGAGCAGCGTGACGAACAGGAGGCGGTAGTCCCGGCGCAGCAAAGGCCGCAGCATGCGGGGCACATGCTGGCGGGAGCCGAGGTCGGTATGCACCTTTCTACGATGCCGCCGGACGACGGCGTATTCAACCGGTTTTTCTCGGTTGACCTCAACCATGGTCAACCTATTAGCGTGCCGACAATGACCATCGATGAGAACGTCCGGACCGTTCCCGATCGGGGCCGGCTCCGCTGGTTCCTGATCGGATCGGTCGCGCTGATCTCGTTCTCCGCCTTCGAGTCCCTCGCAGTGGGAACGGTGCTGCCGCGGGCGGCGGAGCAGTTCGGCGCCACCGCCGAGTACTCGGTGGCCTTCGGTGCGGCGTTCGCGGCGATGATCGTGGCGATCGCCTGGGTGGGGCCGTGGGTGGACCGCTCCGGGGTGCGGCCGCCGCTCATCGCCGGTGCCCTGTTGTTCGCCGCCGGCCTGCTGATCGTGGGGTCGGCGCCGGGGATGACCGTGCTCGCCGTCGGTCGTGGCGTGCAAGGCCTGGGCAGCGGCCTGATCAGCGTGGTGCTGTACGCGATGGTCGGCCGACTGATCCCGCCGGCGGGACGCCCACGGGTGTTCGCCGCGTATTCGACGGCGTGGGTGGTGCCGTCGCTGGTCGGCCCCGCGATCGCCGGCCTCGCGGCCGGGACGGTGGGCTGGCGCTGGGTGTTCCTCGGACTGGCCGCGCCCTCCTTGCTGGCCCTGTTCGCGACATTGCGGGCAACCACGGGGCTCGATGAATCCGCCTACCGCAACGACGATCCGCCGAACCGCGGAGTGCTGTTCGCGGCACTGGCGGCGGGAACAGCCGCCGCGGTCGCGCAGTTCGCTGCGCCGCAGGGCGGCTCCGGGTTCCTGCTGCTGGCTGCGGCAGCATTCGTGATCGCGGTGATCGCGGCCCGGCGAATGCTCCCCGCCGGATCGCTGATCGGCCGTCCCGGGATTCCGCGCCTGATGCTCGCGAACCTGCTCATGGCCGGGTCGTTCTTCGCCGCGGAGATCTACGTGCCGCTCTATCTGGTGCACATCGACCGGCTCTCGCCCTTCGCGGCCGGATCCGTGATGACCGGCGCCGCACTACTGTGGGCGCTGGCCTCGCAGCTTCAGGCCCGTATCCCACCGGACGGCGCACTGCGCGAACGACTTCCACTGATCGGTTCGAGCCTGCTGACGCTGGCGCTGGTCGCGGTGGCAACATCGTTCGCGGTCGACGCACCGTGGCCGGTGATCTTCGCGACGTGGGCGATCGGTGGATTCGGCATGGGCCTGACCTATCCGACGCTGTCGATCCTCATGCTCGGTCGCAGCGCAGACGACGAGCAGGGCACGAACTCGAGCGCGCTCAAGCTCTCCGATGCCGTGGGCACTGCGCTCGCGATCGCCTGTACCGGAGCACTGTTCGCACAGGTCCTCGCGTGGGGTAACTCCGGGTTCGCGGTCACCTTGCTGGTGCCGCTCGCTTCCGGGCTGGCGACGGTGGCGGTCACCTCGCGCCTCACGGCCGAATAGCCGCGGCCGCCGATTCGCGCAGCAGCTGCATCGCCCTGCGCACAACCGGATTCCGGCATTCGGAATCCTTGACGTAGGCCACGATGGTGCGGCGCGGCGCGGGGTTGCACACATCCACCGAGACGGTGCCCTCCGGCAGCTCTGTCGCTCCGAGCCGGGGTAGTACGGTGACGCCGACACCGCGCGCGACGAACCGAAGTGCCGACGGATAGTCGGTGGTCTCGACCACGAAACGAGGCGTGAATCCCGCTCCGGCGCAAGCATCGAGAACGGCCTGTCGGCACGCGCCGCGGCGCACGTCGTTATCGATCCAGCGGGCGTGTTCCAGTTCTGCCATATCGATCAGCTCGCGCTCGGCGAAGGGATGATCCTCGGGTACCACGGCCACATAGGACTCGACCAGCAGGTCTTCGTGCGAGAACCCTGCCACCGCAGTGGTCTGTGAATGCTCCTGTCGCACGGCGACGGCGAGATCGGGCCTGCGGGCGGCGATCTCGTTCACCTCGTCCTCGATCCGCAGCCGCAGCCGGGTGTCCGGGAACTCCGCGGCGAGCGTCTGCACCACCGAGGGCATCCAGTGCGTTCCCGCGGTGGCGAAGACGTTCATGGTGATCCGGTTCGCCTTGCCGGCGCGCAGATCGTCGACAGTGGCGCCGAGTGCGTTGAGGCGCTCCAGCACCCCGTCGGCCTCGGTGGCCAGCACCCGGCCAGCCGGGGTGAGTTCGACACCCCGTCCGACCCGTTCCAGTAGCTGGAGACCGGTCTCGCGCTGCAACGCGGCGACGTGCTGGGAGATGGCCGAGGGCGTGTACCCCAGGCTGGCCGCCGCGGCAGCCACCGATCCGGTGGCGGCCACGGAGCGGAAGATCATGAGCCGGTGTGCGTCGAGCATGGCGCCTCCATTCAGTCTTGCTGAATAGTAATCCAGAAACATTCGCTTGTGCTAACTCTCTGCGAGTCCCACAGTGAATCGCATGAAGAATCGCCTTCCTGCCCTCGCCCTGGTGATCGTCATGGTCGCCTGGGCATCCGCCTTCGTCGTCATCCGCGGGATCGGGCCGCATGTCTCGCCCGTTCCCCTGGCCGAAGGACGCCTCCTGGTAGGTGCCGCCGTCCTCGGCGTCATCTGGGCGCTGCACGCCCTGTACACCGGCGACGTCCGGCTCCCCCGTGGTCGCGCGCTCGCCCTCACCGTGGCCTACGGCGCGCTGTGGTTCGCGCTGTACACCGTGCTGGTCAACGCGGCCGAACAGCACCTCGACGCCGGCACCACCGCACTGCTGGTGAACATCGCACCGATCATCGTCGCGGTCCTGGCCGGCGCGTTCCTGCACGAGGGCTTCCCGCCGCTGCTCACCGCAGGAATCGTGATCAGCTTCGCCGGCGCGGCCGTGATCGCCTTCTCCGGCGACGGCCGGCGCGACGGCGCCGGGGTGGCCCTCGCCGTCGCCGCTGCGCTGCTCTACGGGATCAGCGTGGTGGCGCAGAAACTGGTAACGCGCTCGACGGATCCGCTCACGGCCACCGCACTGGGCGCGATCATCGGCGCGATCGTGCTGCTCCCGTGGGCGCCCCAGTTGTTCCGGGAGCTGGCGGCCGCGCCGATCGGCTCCACCGCCGGCGTGCTCTACCTGGGGCTGGTGCCCACTGCCCTGGCCTTCCTCCTCTGGGCATACGCACTGGCGCACACTCCGGCCGGGGTCACGGCATCGTCGTCCTACGCGGTGCCGGCCCTGTCGATCCTGTTGAGCTGGGGCTTCCTCGCCGAAACGCCCACCGCCTGGGGCCTGCTGGGCGGGGTGCTGTGCCTGGTCGGCGTCGCGGTGGCGCGGCTGCCGCGACGGTCAGCGCGTCCGGGCGACGTCGTCGCGCAGGACGGTGGGCCACAGGGCGACGTCCGCGGGGGTGCGGGCGACGGTCAGCGTGGCGCGCGGGAGGAGCTCGGCGAGGGTCTCGGCGGTCGAGACGGGGTGCGCCGGATCGTCGATCCAGGCGAGCAGCGTGACCGGGACCTCGATCGCGGCGAGCGCCTCGCGTTCCGGTAGGTCACTGAGCGCGGCACCGCGGAACACCGACGGGAGGAGTCGCTCGGTCACCTCGGGGAGGGTGGCCGGCGCTCCGTTCGTTGCAGGCGGGGACACGACATCCTCTGCGGCGCTGAGGAATTCACTGAGTCCTCGTTCTTCGATCGCGTCCGCGGCGATCCGGTATTCGGCGGCCTTCGCGGGGCGGGTGGCCCACGCGGTAGGGGGCACCATGAGGGTGAGCCCGCTGAACCGGCCCGGGTCACGGACTGCCGCGTGCAGGAGCGTGCCGGTACCCATCGACGGCCCGACACCGTGCACACGTTCACCGGGGAAACACGCGTCGAGCAGCCGCAGCAGATCGTCGGCGAGGGCCGGCCAGCGGTAGTCCTCCGGGACGGTGCGCCCGGTCGAGCGGCCGTGACCGCGCGCGTCGTAGCGCAACAGCCGGGTACCGCTCAGACCGCGCCCGAGATCGAGATCGAGGACTCGATCGCGCGCCCTGCTGGATGTGAGTCCGTGAAGTTGTACAACGGGGTGTCCGCCCTCGTCACTGAGTTCGGTGTCGAGCGCGGCGCCGGGAACGTCGAATCTGGGCATCGGGCCTTCTCACAGCGCGCAGGGGGTGGTCGAGAGGGCTAGGGTACCGCCATGCGCCTGACCAACGTCGCGCACCTGCGACTGCCGTTCGGCCGGCTGGTGGGCTACGACGTGACCGCCTCCTCGCCCGGCCCCTCGCTGCCCGTGTCCTTCGATCAGGGACGCCATGTGGCGGGCGGCGACCGGCCGGGCTCCTGGATGGCGCTGTCGTTTCACCTACCCGCACCGGTTCCGCGGGAAATGCTCGCCGCCGCATGGCTCGCGGTGATCGCGCGGCACGGGACGCTGCGCACGGCGTTCACTGCCGGCCCTGCCGGTGCACCCGAGCTGCACGAGATCGAGATCGGACCCGGCGGGTGGGTGGAGCATCCGATCGAGCCGGGCCAGGCGGTCAACGATGCGCTGCGCGATGTGCTCGACACTGCCTGCTCGCCGTACCAGCGCCCGGCGCACCGGCTCTGCGTACTGGAGACCGCCGACGGCCCCACCGTGGTGATCGCTGCGGATCACTCCCACGTGGACATGTGGTCGATGCTGGTGATCGTGCGCGACTTCCTGGCGGCCCTCGCGGACGTCCGAGCCGGCCGCACACCGTCGACCGCTGCGGTGCCCGCGTTCGTCGAACACACCCGGGCCCTGCAGAATCGGCCTCCCGCACCAGAGCAAGTGCGACGCCGCTGGGCCGAGATTCTCGCCGAGAGCGGTGATGTGATGCCGCGCTTCCCCCTGCCGCTGGGCACCCCCGAACCGCATCTGGAGCGGGTGGAGGTGCGCGATGTGTTCGATGTGGACGACAGTGCCGCGTTCGCCGCCCAGGCTCGCGAGGACGGCGTCTCCACCCTGGCCGCCACCATCGCCACGATGACCTCGGTGACCCGCGCGCTCGCGGATGAACCGCTGCGCGCGGTGTTCCCGGTGCACAGCCGGCACGGCGGGCAGGAGGCCGGAGGCCGACCGGGGACCATTGCGGATGAGACCTGGCACGATTCGGTGGGCTGGTTCATCACGAATTCGGTGATCGAGTGCACCTCGCCTGAACCGCAGGCGGCCGCCGCCGCGGTGCGCGAGGCCGTACAGCTCGGATCCTGGCCGCTCGAGGAGATCCTGGAACCGTGGGGCGGAATGCCCGAGGTGCCGGGCATGTTCGCCATCTCCTGGCTCGACCTGCGCCGGCTGCCGGTGCGCGTGGACTCGACGGGGCTGGCCGCGCAGTACGTCGGCGCCAGCATCCGCACCGATGGGGTGATGCTGTGGTTCATCCTCGACCAGGAGGGGTTGCATCTGCGCTGCCGCTATCCCGACACCCCGCAGGCCCGCGAGAACGTAGGCGCCTGGCTGGACATGCTTGTGAGCAGAATGCGCTCGGCAGCAAGAGAATCCGTAGGCGGAACGCTCCGCGTGGGCGGGCGCGTCTATCGGGTGCAGCGCGCAGCCCGCGACGACGTGCCCGATATCGTCGCACTGTTGTCCGACGACGAGATTGGCCGCACCCGGGAATCCGCGGAAACCGCCGGCTACGACGCGGCCTTCGATGTGGTGGCCCGCGACCGATCGCACTATCTCGCGGTGGTCCGCGACGAGGCCGACCGGACGGTGGGCACCATGCACTTGACCGTGATCCCGGGGCTGTCCCGCTCCGGCACCACGCGGCTACAGATCGAGGGGGTGCGGGTGGCCGCGAGCGAGCGGTCGCGCGGCCTGGGCACCGCGATGATCGAGTGGGCGCATCACCACGGTCGCACCCACCGCGCCACCCTCTCGCAGCTCACCACCGATGCGACCCGCGAACGGGCCCGGGCCTTCTACACCCGGCTCGGGTATCGCTCCGAGCACGTGGGTCTCAAGCGCGAGCTCTGACGAACTCTGATGACAGATTCTGCCATCAGGCGTACCGTCAGTGATGTCAGAATCTGTCATCACTGAGTGGGGTCATTATGAGATACCTGGTCACAGGCGCGTCCGGCTTCGTCGGTACGGCGGTCACCGCGGAACTCATCGCCGCTGGACACGAGGTCAGGGGCCTGGTCCGGTCGGATCGCGCGGCCGAGGCGATCCGCTCGCTGGGCGCGGAGCCCGTGCTCGGCACGATCGAGGACACCGACCTACTGCGGGCGGCGGCGGCCGCGTCGGACGGCGTCGTCCATCTCGCCTTCAACCACGATTTCAGCCGGTTCGAGGAATCCGCCCGAGTGGAGCGCGGGGCCATCGAGGCGTTCGGCACCGCTCTCGAGGGCAGCGACCGGCCGCTGGCCATCGCCTCCGGGGTCGCAGGCCTGACGTCGGGGCGCACCGCTGTCGAATCCGATCGCCCCGCACCGGGTTCGCCCCGAAGCGGCAATGCGGACGCCGCCCTCGCCCTCGCCGACCGGGGCGTGCGGGCCACCGTCGTCCGGCTCGCACCGTCGGTGCACGACGCGAGCCCCGCGGGGTTCGTCGCGCACCTCGTCGAGACCGCGCGCGCCACGGGGAGTTCGGGGTACGTGGGCGACGGGGAGCAGCGCTGGGCTGCGGTGCACCGGGCCGATGCGGCGCGCCTGTTCCGACTCGCCGTCGAACGCGGCCGAGCCGGCGAGGTGTACCACGCTGTCGGCGAGGAGGGCGTGCCCACCCGGGCGATCGCGGAGGCCGTCGCGGCCCTGACCGGGGTGGACGTCGCCCCGGTTCCCGATGCGGAGGCCGCGCATCGTTTCGGGTTCCTCGCCGGCATCCTCGCCCTCGACAGTCCCGCATCGAACGCGTGGACCCGCGAACGCTTCGGCTGGAACCCCACCGGTCCGGGACTCCTCGCGGATATCGCGGCCTGGCCCGGCGCCTGACGCGGCGGCCTCGTACCCTGTCGGCCATGGGACGTTGGCAGCCGGACGCGCGAGCGCGACTGGAATCGGCCGCGCTCGAGGAGTTCGGTGAGCGCGGCTACGACACGGTCACCGTTGCCGAGATCGCCGCCCGCGCCGGACTCACCGAGCGCACCTTCTACCGGCACTTCGCCGACAAGCGGGAGGTGCTCTTCGCGGGCCAGGACGTACTGCGAGACCTTCTGGTCGAACGCACCGCCGAGGCCCTCGCGTCGGCACCGCCCTGGGCGGCGTTGGAGCGCGCCTTCACCGCGGCCGCCGAGGCGATCGCGGCGCGCGACGAGCTGCCACTGCGCCGACAGACGGTGGTCGAGGCGAATCAGGCACTCCGCGAGCGGGAACTGTACAAACTGGACCTGATCGCCCGCTCCCTCGGCGCTCTCCTGGCCGAGCACGGGGCCGACGGTGCCCGCACCCTCGGCGAAGCTTCGGTGGCCGCCTTCAAGGTGGCCTTCGAGGAGTGGGTTCGCGTTCCCGGCGCGGCGCCCCTGACCCAGCGCGTCGCAGCGTCCTTCGCGACCCTGCGCCGCGGGGTGGCCGCGCGCTAACTCGCCTCGCGTTTACGGGTGCGAGCGGGCTTCTTCGTTTCGGCGGCGGGCTTGGCGGACTCGCGGCTCTTCACCGATGCACGGAGCGCGGCGAGCAGATCGGCCACCTCGTCGTCCTCGTCGCCCTCGTCCTCGGGCGCATCCGGGAAGGCGGTCTCGCCGGTCGATTTCGCCTCGATCAGCTGCTGCAGCTGAACCTGGTAGTCGTCCTCGTACTGCTCCGGATCGAAATCCGTGGACATGGAGTCGATCAGGGACGCCGCCATGGCCAACTCCTGCGGCCGGATCTTCACGTCCTCGGTGAGGGCGGGGAAATCGGGAGTGCGGATCTCGTCGGGCCACAGCAGCGTCTGGAGCACCATCACATTGCCCACCACCCGCAGTGCGCACAGCCGCGTACGGTTACGGAGGGTGAAGGTGCAGATCGCCAGCCGGTCGGTTTCCTGGAGCGCCTGACGCAGCAGAACATAGGCTTTCGGCGACTTCGAGGAGGGCTCCAGGTAGTACGGCTTGTCGAACATGATCGGGTCCACGTCCTCCCGGGGCACGAACTCCGTCACCGCGATCTCGCGGTGCTTCTCCACCGGCATCGACTTGATGTCCTCCTTACTGAGGATCACCGTGTCGCCACTGTCGGCCTCGTAGGCATTGGCGATGTTCGCGAATTCGACCTCGTCGTCGGTGCCCTCGCGGACGCGCTTGTACCGGATGCGGACCCCGTCCTTCGCATCCACCTGATGCGACTTCGCGTCGTGGCTCTCGATCGCCGAGTAGACCTTCACCGGCACATTGACCAGCCCGAACGACAGCTCACCCGTCCATATCGCGCGCATGTGACCATTGTGACTGGTGTGAGCCGATATTGCGAGAGTCGAATTCCCCGCCCCGCAATCCGCACGCCCCCCTCCCCGACTTAACAGCGTTAGCCCATGCGCTGTCCTGGCGAAACAGAATGGGCTAACGCTGTTAAGTCGGGGAGGGGGTGGCGACGGGGCGGGAGCGGGATAATGGGCGGGTGGCGCAGACTCGGGAGAACCGTGAGGTGGACGGCGTCCACGTGCAACTGACCAACCTCGACAAGGTGCTCTACCCGGCCACCGGTACCACGAAGGCCGAGGTGATCGACTACTACCAGGCGATCGCCCCCGTCGCGGTCCCCCACCTGCGCGACCGGCCGCTCACCCGCAAACGCTGGCCCAACGGCGTCGATAAAACCGCCTTCTTCGAAAAGCGCCTCCCCAGCCATGCCCCGGCCTGGATCCGCCGCGGCGCCCAGCACCACTCCGACGGCGAATCGCTCTATCCCGTGGTCGAGAACACGGCCGATATGGTGTGGCTGGGACAGCAAGCCGCGCTCGAGCTCCACGTACCGCAGTGGACGTTCATCGCCGACGGCGAGAACGAGGAGCCGGGCCCGCCCGATCGCCTGGTCCTCGACCTCGATCCCGGCCCCGGCAGCACGCTCGACGATTGCGCCGCACTCGCGCTGCGCATCCGCGATCTGCTCGCAGCCATGGGACTGGACGGGCACCCGGTCACCAGCGGCTCCAAGGGCATGCACATCTATTCGACCTTGCCCGGCGGCCTCAGCAGCCCGGGCGCGCGGAAGGTGGCGCACGCCATCGCGTCCCAACTGGAGGCCGAGTCACCGGAACTGGTGACCGCCTCCATGTCGAAGGACCAGCGCGGGGGCCGCATCTTCGTGGACTGGTCGCAGAACAGCGGATCCAAGACCACGATCTCGCCGTATTCGCTACGCGGGCGCGAGCATCCGTGGGTGGCGGCACCCCGCAGCTGGGACGAACTGTCCCGGCCGGGCTTGCAGCAGTTGGAGTTCCACGACGTGCTGGCCCGCGTGCGGACGAGCGGCGATCTGCTCGCTCCATTGCTCTCGGGCACACCGGCACCGCCCGAGCCGGTCGACCTCGACGAATACCGGGCTAAGCGCGATGCCGCGAAGACGCCGGAACCCTTCGGCGGCGCGGCGAGCACGGGCGATCCGATCTTCGTGATCCAGGAACATCACGCGCGCCGCCTGCACTACGACTTCCGCCTGGAACACGACGGCGTACTCGCTTCCTGGGCGGTGCCGAAGAACCTGCCCGACGATCCCGCGGTGAACCACCTGGCCGTGCGCACCGAGGACCACCCGATGGACTACGCCGCCTTCGAGGGCAGCATCCCGAAGGGGGAGTACGGCGGCGGCGATGTGAGCATCTGGGACCACGGCACCTACGAACTGGAGAAGTGGCGCAAGGACGAGGTGATCGTCACGCTGCACGGCGCGCGACTGCGCGGACTGCGCTACGCCCTCATCCGCACGGGCGAAAAGAATTGGCTCGCTCACCTGACCAAGGACAAGACCGCACCGGCGAAGGCCGCGGCAGCGCAAGCACCGGATCCGATGCTGCCCAGCGAATCCACGATCGACCGGCTCTCCGGCGAGGATTGGGCCTTCGAGGGCAAGTGGGACGGCTACCGGATCATGGCGACGGTGCGCGGCGGCGCGCTGAGCCTGCGCACCCGATCGGGCCGGGTTGTCACCGGTGAGTTCCCCGAATTCGAGTCACTGGCCCGCGATCTCGACGGAATGGACGTGGTCCTCGACGGTGAAGCTGTAGTGCTCGACGATGCGGGCGTACCGTCGTTCCACCTCATGGCGGGGGGCGAGAGCCGTACCGGCGCGGTACGGCTCTACCTGTTCGACGTCCTCGAACTGAACGGTGTCGACCTCACCAAGCGGCCCTGGTCAGTGCGGCGGGAGGTATTGGAAAGTCTTGCACCACTTCTAGATTCCGACGACTCGATCGGCGTTCCAGCATTGGTCGAGGCCTCCACGGGACTGGTGGCCGCGACCCTGAGCGCGGAACGGGGATGGGAGGGGATCGTCGCCAAACGTCGCGACTCGCCGTATCTGCCCGGACAGCGGGTGCGGGCCTGGCTCAAACACAAGAACTGGCGCGATCTGCAGGTGGCGATCGGCGGCTGGAAGCCGGGGAAGGGTTCGCGCGCGAACCGGATCGGATCCGTCCTGGTGGGTCTGCCCGCGGAGACCGGTCTGGTCTATCTGGGCTCGGTGGGGTCGGGCTTGCGCGACCGCGATCTGGACGCGCTCGCGCAGCGACTGGAACCGCTGCGAATGAAGCGCTCCCCGTTCACCGCCTCCATCGACGATCCGGACGCTCGCGATGCCGTGTGGGTGTTGCCTCAGGTGGTGGGTGATGTCCGCTATTCCTCGCTCCGCAGGGGCGGGCACCTGCGGCAGCCCAGCTGGCGCGGTTTCCGCGACGATCTGCTCCCGGGCGACCTCCCCGGCGAGGCGGAGATCCCGTGGGAGGGGCCCGACGAATAACTTCGTGCACGACTAGTTAATGCACTAACTGCCTGCTACCGTGGGGACATGACCGATTCGGACGCCCCCACTGTCGACGGAGATCCCCTGGCCCTCGAACGCCAGGTGTGCTTCGCGCTCGCCGTCGCCAACCGCGCGGTGCTCTCGGTGTACCGGCCGATCCTCGCCCCGATGGGCCTCACCCACCCGCAGTACCTGGTGATGCTCGCGTTGTGGGGCGCAGCGCCGATGTCGGTGAAGGAGATCGGCGAGGCCTTGCAGTTGGACTCTCCCACGCTGAGCCCGCTGCTCAAGCGCCTCGAGGCGCAGGGATTGATCACCCGCAGCCGCGCGGCGCACGACGAGCGACAGATCGACGTCGACCTCACCGATGCCGGTCGCGCGCTGCGCGAGCAGGCGCTCAACGTCCCGCCCGCCGTGATCGAACGGCTCGGCGCCAGTCTGTCCGAGCTCGAGGATCTGCACCGCGTGCTCACCACCATCAACGCCCGAGCCCTGGCCGCGGGCGCCCTCGAGAGGGAGACGTAGATGACCGACCTGCACCGCCCCGATCCGCTGCACTACCTGGCCTGGGTCTACACCGGGAAGCTCCCGGCGAAGAACCGGTCGTGGGTGCGTCACACCCTCACCTGCCGCACCTGGGTGGCCCGCCACCTGGCACGCGGCCAGCTCGCGATGGTGCCGGTGTACGGACTGCTCCTGCTGCTCCCCGGCCCCGTCGGACTGCGGGCGGCCACCGTGTTGCTCGGTGTGCTGCTCAACGCCTTCTACAACGCGGCGTACATCCGACCGAATCGCGCGCGGCGACTGGAGAAGAACGGCCTCGACCCGGCGTTGGAGAATCCGCACGCGGTCGAGCGTCGGGCCGCCACGCGCCTGGCGTACGAGTCCGCGCACGCGGCGGAGCGCGCGTAGTCTTCACCGCATGCCCGCCAGCCTCGTCGTGACCATTCCCGGCGTCCGCATCGGTCACCACACCGACGCGGCGGCCCGCACCGGCTGCACCGTGGTCATCCTCCCCGACGGCACCGTCGGTTCGGGTGAGGTGCGCGGTGGAGCGCCGGCCTCCCGCGAGTTCGACCTGCTCTCGCCGGAACGCTCGGTCGGGGAGATCCACGCCGCCGTGCTCACCGGGGGCTCCGCGTTCGGGCTCGCCTGCGCCGACGGGGTGATGCGCCGCCTGGAAGAGGAAGGCCGCGGCGTACAGACCGTGGCCGGTCGGGTGCCGATCGTCCCGACACTGGGCCTGTTCGACCTCATGGTGGGCGACTCGGCTGTGCGTCCGACCGCCGAGAATGGCTACACCGCAGCAGCTTCCGCAGCTCACGACGCCGAAGTCAACGGCTTGATCGGCGCCGGCACCGGGGCCACCGTGGGCAAGTCCCGCGGCATCGACGGGATCCGCGACGCCGGCCTGGCCTACGCCGAGGCCCGCTCGGGCGCACTGATCGTGGGCGCACTGTGTGCCGTGAACGCCTTCGGCGACGTCCTGACCGGGGCCGCCGCAGACCCGGGCCTCGGGGACTACGCGCCGTTCGCGACGCCGGGCGAGCGGGAGAACACCACGATCGGCGTCGTGCTCACCAATGCCCGCCTCACCAAGAGTGAGTGCCTGATCCTCGCCCAAGGTGCCCACGACGGGCTGGCACGCGCGATCGATCCACCGCATACCCGATTCGACGGTGACGCCTTCATCTCCGCCGCCACCGGCCAGGTGGACGCGAAGATCGACCTGGTCCGCGCACTCGCGATCGGTGCCGTCACCGAAGCCATCCGCTCGCGCGCCTGAAGTCATAATCTGGAGCGGTGAAGCCGGATCGACGGCGCGTGGCGCTCGCATTCGCCCTGGTCGGCGTGGTGTCCGCCGCCGGATGCGGACTCACTCCGTCGTCGCGCCCGTCATCGCCCGAGCCTTCTCGGTTCACTCGCACCGAGGCGGCGGCGACCACACCGAGCGTGGCCCCGTACGCCGTCGACGCCCCGGGCCGCACGGTTGCGGTGGCACCGCGGCCCACCACGGGCGCCGGGATCACCACGTTCGCCGACAGCTTCGGGTTCTACGCCAGCGTCTGCACTCTCGGCTTCTTCGCCCGCTACCCCAACGGCCAGGTGGTGGCGTTCACCGCGGGCCACTGCGCCGACCTCGCGCGACAGGCCCGGCCCGACGACGCCCCGGTCGCGCGCTACCTCACGTCGGCGAGCCGCAGTACCGCGTTCGGCGAGTACATCAAGGCCACTCGTACCCGGCGGGGGCAGGACATCGCCATCATTCAGGTGCTCGGTGCGGACGTACGCGCCGTCGCGGACGCGATCGGCCCGGTGACCGGGTACAGCACCGCCGCCGAGTTGCGCGACGGGCGCCCGGAGATCTGCATCGTGGGCGCCCGCACCGGACGCAGTTGCGGAGTGTTCGACACCATCGACGGCCGGCGGGTCACCTGGGCCGGAACCCCTGCCGTCGAAGGCGATTCGGGCGGCCCGGTGTACGCCCGGTGGCCCGACGGGACGTTCACCGCCGTCGGCGTGGTCAACAGCGTGCACACCCGGGCCGACGGGACCGGGACCGGCGGCGGGAGCGGCACTCTCGTCGCCGACGACATCCTCGCGAACTCGATGACCCTGATGGGGACGACCTAGCCGACCTCGCTCCGGCCGAAGACGCGCAGCGCGCGATGGCCGACGCGGAAGTGGGCCCGGGTGTGCAGGTCGCCCGCCTCTCCGTCGTGCGCCACACGGAAGGGCCGATCGGCCTCGATCGTGACCTCCGGCGCCTGCACCTCGCGATAGATCTTCGAGGTGGTGATCCGGCCACTGAGCCAGGACAGCAGAAGACGGGCGGCCGCATTGCGGTGACCGTCCTCCAGATAGCGCACGTCGAGCATTCCGTCGTCGAGGCGGCTGCGCCGGCCGGGGACGAAACCCGCTGCACCGTACTGGGAGTTGCCGAGGAAGAAGAACGAGACGGTGACCGGCCGGCCACCGATACGCACCCGCACCGGCGCGCTGTTGCGCAGCACCTTCAAGATCGCGCGCACGGTTGCGGAGGGCCTGCCGATACGGCGACGCTGCAACCGGGACCGGGTGCGCACGAACTCGGGATAGGCGCCGATACTCGCGGTATTGAGCAGCATCTTCTCCTCATTGAGCCACACCACGTCGACCCGCGTGACCATTCCCCGACGGAGGAAATCCACTGCCGCGGAAACAGTATCGGAACCGATGTCTTTGGCGAAGTGGTTGAAGGTGCCGGCCGGGAAGACCGCGAGCGGCGTATCGGCCGCCACCGCCTGCGCGGCCACGGTGGCGACCGTCCCGTCGCCACCGGCGACCCCCAGGAACTCCGCCCGGCTCGCGGCCTCGGCGGCGATCGCGGCGACATCGGCCCCCGGCTCCAATTCCACGATCTCGGCGCCGGGCAGCGCGGCCCGCAGCTCGTTCGCCACCCGCCTGCCGGTACCGTCTCCGGACGACGGATTGAGGATCACCACCAGTCCGGCCCCGTCGGGAGCCGGCCGCACCTGCTCGACGGTGGGCGCGGGTGTGGTCGAGCATCCTTCGTCGACAGGCGGCACCAACCGCGCCCCGGCGGCGGCGATCCCTGCGCCGACGGCGAACCCCGCGAGCACATCCGCGGGGTAGTGAGCACCGGTGGCCACTCGCGACAGTCCCACAGCGGCCGCGAGAGCACCGAGCAGGTAACCTGCCGAGTGATTCTCCAGGCCGACCCCGACAGCGAAGGCGGCCGCGCTCGCGGCGTGTCCCGACGGGAAGGAGTTCGACGTGGGCTGGCGGCGCGCCCTTTTGACCGGTACCCCCGCGAAAGCGGGCCGGGCCCGCGGGTAGATGCGCTTGAGCCCCTGATTCACCACGAGGCTCGTCACCGCGAGACTGGCCAGGCCGCGTACGGCTCCCCGGCGCAATGACAGTCCGCCCGTGCTCATCCCAGCGGCGATCGCCATCCACAGCACCGAGTGATCCGCTGCCGCCGACAGTGGGCGCATCGTGTGGTCCAGCAGTGGGCTCGACGAATCGGCGACGGCGTCGAAGAGCTTCCCGTCGAGCTCACTGAACCCACGCCGCAGGCTCCGGATCGCTGATTCCGCCATGAACCGACGGTACCCGGGCGGGGCAGCAGTGCGCCGTCAGCGCAGGTCGACCGCGGCCGCGGCGTGGATCGCGTCGGTGAGGCGGCCGGTGGCGCGGGTGTGCAGCCGCCAGGACTGCCAGAACAGTTTCACGTCCACGGGCCGCTCCCCCACGCGCACCAGATCACCACGATCGAGGGCGTCGCCGAGCTGCGCCTCGGGCAGGCTGCCCCAGCCCAGACCCACTCGGACCGCGTGCGCGAAGCCCTCCGATGACGGAATGCGATGCGCGGGCGGGTAGTCGACTGTGCCCGGATCGGCGGTCACGCCGTGCCACCGCAGCACCCGGTTCTGCAAGTCGTCTTTGCGCAGATCGAACTGGACGACCGGCATCTCGCGCCAGCGCCACCATCCGCCACGGTTCCAGCGCCGCGCGAACTCCGGGGTACACACGGGCAGGTAGCGCATGTATCCCAGGTACTCGACGGCGCAGCCCTGCACCGGTTCCGGGTCGGTGGTGACGGCGCCGAGCACGGCGCCGGCGCGCAGGAGATCAGCGGTGGGATTTTCGTCGTCCACCTGAAGCCGCAGGCGGGTTCCGTCGCCCCATCCGGCAGCCGCCGCGATCACGGAACCGAACCAGGTGGCCAGTGAGTCGGCGTTCACGCCCACGTCGAGCACCGGGGCCGGCCCGGCGCCGTCGGCGAGCCGGCCGAGCGCCTCGGCCTCCAGCGTGGCAACACCCCGGGCCAATCCGAGCAGGACGCTGCCCTGGTCAGTGGGTCGGCACGGCCCCTCACGGGTGACCACTACGTGCCCGACACGCTGCTCCAAGGCACGAATCCGTTGACTCACCGCCGACTGAGTGATCCCGAGCCGCGCGGCCGCCGCACCGAAGCTCTGTTCCTCGACCACCGCGACCAAGGTCGTCAGGTGCTGACCGCTCAACATCAATCGATTCTAATGGGTCAACAGATATGAGTATTGGTACTTATGTCTGTTCCGGGCCTACCGTCATCGCCATGACCTCCGCCCTCCTCGCCGGCCTCGGCCTCGGCCTCTCACTGATCGTGGCCATCGGCGCGCAGAACGCCTACATCCTCCAGGTGGGCGTGCGCGGGCGCGGGATCGCACCGGTGGTGGCGGTGTGCATCGCCTCCGACGTCGCACTGATCTGCGCGGGCGTCGCCGGCCTGGGCGCGGCCGTCTCAGGGAGACCGGCGGTGCTGGAGGCGGTGAAGTGGGCCGGAACGGTGGTGCTCATCGGGTACGGGCTGCGATCACTGTGGGCTGCGCGCCGCGCGGACGGGCTCACCGCCGGCGGGAACACCGCGGGATCGGTCGCGGCCGTGATCACCGCCGCACTCGCGCTGACCTGGCTCAACCCTCACGTCTATCTCGATACGGTGCTCCTTCTGGGGTCGGCATCGACGCGGTACGGCACCGACCGCTGGTGGTTCGCCGCCGGTGCGGTGATCGCCAGCATCGCCTGGTTCGGTCTCCTCGGATTCGGTGCGCGGCGCCTCGCCGGCACCCTCGGCAGGCCCGCGGTGTGGCGTGCGCTCAACGCCGGCATCGGAGTGCTGCTCCTGGTTCTGGCCGCGCGCCTGGCGACGCTGCCGCTCGGCGGATGACGCCCGCTGGTGCACGCACCGCGCTCCGGACGTACCGTGGGTCCATGGCACGGATCGCGATCATCGGCGGACACGGCAAGGTGGCTCTCCTCCTGGCGCAGGTGCTCAGCGCCCGCGGCGACCAGGTGACCTCCTGGATACGCAACCCCGAACACGCCCCCGATGTGACCGCCACGGGCGCCACCCCGCTGGTGCTCGACGTGGAGAACGCCTCGCGCGACGAGATCGCGAACGCGTTGGCGGGCAACGACGCCGTGGTCTTCTCCGCCGGCGCAGGCGGAGGGAACCCGGACCGGACCTACGCCGTGGACCGGGATGCCGCGATCCGGTCGGTGCAGGCCGCCGAGCAGGCGGGCGTGCGCCGCTACCTGATGGTCTCCTATCTGGGTGCGGCGCCCGATCACGGTGTGCCCGAGTCTGATCCGTTCTTCCACTACGCGGAAGCCAAGGCCGCTGCCGATGTGGCGGTGCGCGCCTCGGACTTGGATTGGACCGTACTGATGCCCGGCCGCCTCACGCTCGACGAGCCTTCGGGCCGGGTCGATCCGGCGGCCGAGCGCGCCGCCGACAACCCGGGTACCTCGCGGGCGAACGTGGCACTGGTCGCGGCGTCGGCGCTGGATCGCCCGGACACCATCGGCAAGGACCTGCCTTTCACCGACGGCGACGTGACGATCGAACAGGCGTGGGCGTAGCCGATACCGACCACGATAAGGGCCCGGCACCGTCGTTCGACGGTGCCGGGCCCTCTCGGTTCGATCAGTTGATCGCGGCGAGGATGTCCTGCACGCGGTCCTTGGCGTCTCCGAACAGCATCGCCGAGTTGGTGCGGAAGAACAGCGGGTTCTGCACCCCGGCATAGCCGGACGCCATCGACCGCTTGAACACGATCACGTTCTCGGCCTCCCACACCGTGAGCACCGGCATGCCCGCGATCGGGCTGTTCGGATCCTCGGCCGCTGCCGGGTTCACGGTGTCGTTGGCTCCGATCACCAGCACCACGTCGGTGTCGGCGAAATCATCGTTGATCTCATCCATCTCGAGCACGATGTCGTAGGGGACCTTCGCCTCGGCGAGCAGCACGTTCATATGTCCTGGCAGGCGACCGGCAACGGGATGGATTCCGAATCGCACCGTGACACCGCGTTTGCGGAGTTCGCGGGTCAGCTCGGCCACACCGTACTGCGCCTGCGCCACGGCCATGCCGTAGCCGGGAGTGATGACGACGGTCTTGGCGTTCTTGAGCAGCTCGGCCACGCTGTCGGCATTGGTCTCGGTGTGCTCGCCGTAATCCTGATCCTCGCTGGGCGCGGCCTCGATGCCGAAACCACCGGCGATCACGGAGATGAACGAGCGGTTCATCGCCTTACACATGATGTAGGACAGGTACGCACCGGACGAGCCGACCAATGCGCCGGTCACGATCAGCAGGTCGTTGCTGAGCAGGAAGCCTGCGGCCGCAGCCGCCCAGCCCGAGTAGCTGTTGAGCATCGACACCACGACCGGCATGTCGCCGCCGCCGATGGAGGCGACGAGGTGCCAGCCGAGCAGCAGGGCGATCACGGTGACGGCGATCAGCAGCCACAGCTGCTGGTCGATCACGAACCACACGGTGAACACGGCGAACAGCACCAGCGCACCGATGTTGATGTAGTTCTTGCCGGGCAGCACCAGCGGCGCCGACTTCATCTTCGCCGAGAGCTTGAGGTACGCGACGATCGAACCGGTGAAGGTGACCGCACCGATGAACACACCGATGAACACCTCGGCGTGGTGGATCTTGAGCAGGCCACCGGTGTAGTGCGCGGCCTCCCCCGGGATCCAGCCGCGTTCGACCTCGAGATACGAGGCCCAGCCGACGAGGACCGCGGCGAGACCGACGAAGCTGTGCAGCAACGCGATCAGCTCGGGCATCCCGGTCATCTGCACGACCCTGGCCCGGTACAGGCCGATCGCGGCACCGATCAGCGCGGTCACCACCAGGATCACGGTGGCGGTCCCGGCCACCTCACTCTTGTTGAGCGCGAGCGCAACAGTGGCCGCGATGGCGATGACCATGCCGATCACGCCGTACAGCCAGCCGGTGCGGGCGCTCTCGTGCTTGGAGAGGCCGGCGAGACTCAGGATGAACAGCAGCGCTGCGACGAGATACGCGGCGGTCGCGATGGATTCGACGCTCATGTCACGCCCCCTTCGAGAACATGGTCAGCATGCGACGCGTCACCGCGAAACCGCCGAAGACGTTGATGGAGGCGAGCAGGATCGCGACGCCGGCGAGCGCCTGGATCGCGGTGTTGTTCAGTCCCACCTGAATGATGGCGCCCACCACGATGACGCCGGAGATGGCGTTGGTGACGCTCATCAGCGGGGTGTGCAGGGCGTGGTGCACCTTGCCGATCACGTAGTAGCCGATGACGATCGCCAGTACGAGCACGGTGAAGTGCCGCGGGATCGGGTCGGGCGCGAAGGCGTTGACCACGAACAGCAGGGCGATCCCGAACAGCGTCAGCCCCACCTTGGTGGAGGTGGCCATCGGCTGCTTCTCGGGCTGCGCCTGCGCCTGCGCGGCGGGGGCGGCCTGGGGCGCCGCCGAGACGCTGACCGCGGGCGGCGGCCACAGGATCTCTCCGTCCCGGGTCACGGTGATCGACCGCTGCACCGGGTCCTCGAAGTCGAGGACGAGCTCGCCGTCCTTCTCCGGGGTGAGCAGCTTGAGCAGGTTCACCACGTTGGTGCCGTAGAGCTGCGAGGCCTGCGCGGGCAGTCGTCCGGCGAGATCGGTGTAGCCGATGATGGTGACGCCGTTCTCGGTGACGATCGCCTGGTCCTTCACGGTGCCCGCGACGTTGCCGCCGTTCTGCGCGGCCATATCGACGATGACACTGCCGGGCTTCATCGAGGCGACCATTTCCTCGGTGATGATCCGCGGGGCCGGGCGGCCCGGGATCAGCGCCGTGGTGACGATGATGTCGACGTCCTTGCACTGGTCCGCGTACAGCTGCGCCTCGCGGGCCTTGTAGTCGTCGTCCATCTCCTTCGCGTAGCCGGTGGCCGAGACCTCGGACTCCTCGTCGGCGATGGAGAGGTACTCCCCACCCAGCGATGCGACCTGATCGGCCACCTCGGGACGCGGATCGGTGGCGCGGACGATCGCGCCGAGCGAGCCGGCAGCACCGATCGCGGCGAGACCGGCCACACCGGCGCCCACGATGAGCACCTTGGCAGGCGGCACCTTGCCGGCGGCGGTCACCTGTCCGGTGAAGAACCGGCCGAAGACGTGCGCCGCTTCGACGACGGCGCGGTAGCCGGCGATGTTGGCCATCGAGGAAAGCACATCCATCGACTGCGCGCGCGAGATGCGCGGCACCGCATCCATGGCCAACGCGGTGATGCCACGGCCCCGGAGATCGGCGAGCAGGTCGGGATTCAGTCCCGGCGCCAGGATCGAGACGAGGCTCGCACCCGGACGGATACCGTCGAGCTGCGCCGCCGATGGGGCGTTCACGCCGAGCACCACGTCTGCGGCGCGGGCGTCGCCGATACTGGCCCCCGCCTCGACATAGGCGTCGTCCGAGAAGGAGGACGCCTCGCCGGCGCCCGAATCGACGACCACCTGGTATCCCAGCTTGATCAGCTGGGCGACGGTCGTCGGAGTTCCGGCGGCCCGGGTCTCGCCCGGCTGCGCCTCTTTCAACACTCCGATGATCATGCGCTCATCACCACACCGACATTCATGTTCGTTCCTTGTCGTCCCTGCCGGACCGCAGGGCCTACGGTCCGGAGTTCCGGCTCGCACGACCTCACGCGTGCGCCCGCCCCCGCGACGGTGTGAACGGGGGTGGGTCCGCGGGGCGCCCGGGTTCGCCGGACATCGCGGTGGCTACGTGGGCCGCCCATGCTCAGAACAGTGGGCTGACCATAGCACGCATGAACTTACTGCCCAGTAGGTTGGTGACCCGCGTCACTGCGGCCCGAAAGTCCCGGCTCCGCTGCATCTCCCGGGAGCTCGGTGTCCATGTAGCGGTCGATGAGGGTGGCGAACGCGCGCACGTCTTCGGCTGGCCAGTCCGCGGTCCGCTCCTCGATCCGACGGCGCCATTCCCGGTCGGTGTCGGCCAACACCGATTCCGCCCGCTCGGTGAGCCGCAGCGACCGCGAGCGCGGGCTGCTGGGAACGGAGTCGCGCCGGATCAGACCGCGCCGTTCCAGGCTGGCGAGCTGGCGGCTCGCGGTGGACTTGTCGATGGATACGGCCTCTGCGAGGTCGACGGCACGAAGGCCGGGAGTCTCGTTGAGCACGAAGAGCAGGGTGAAGTCGACGTAGGAGACCTCGGAGTGCAGAAACCGCGCCTCGCTGCGGATGCGCTTGGCGAAGCCGACCATGCCGCGGATGATGAGGTCGATGTCGTCGCGTGTGGCGGGGCCGGGCGTGGCACCGTCGGCGCCGGGCATCAGTAGCCCTTGGCGCGATCGACCACCGCGAGCGGCTGCAGGCCGTTGGCGACCCGGCGCACGTTGATCTCCACCCGGTCGAGCAGGGCGGGCCGCAGGTGCTGCGGCGGATTCGCCACGTGCGGCGTGATGATCGCATTGGGGATCGACCAGAGCGGGTGGTCGCCGGGCAACGGCTCCGGATCGGTCACGTCGAGACCCACGCCACCGATCGCGCCCCGGCGCAACGCATCGACCAGGGCATCGGTGTCGATCAGCGCGCCACGGGCCACGTTGATCACCCAGGAGTGCGGCTTGAGCTGGGCCAGCACCGAGGCGTCGACCAGCGACCTGGTCTCGGCGGTGGCGGGAGCCGCCAACACCACGTGGTCGACCTGCGACCACACCTCGTCGAGCTTGTCAGCGGTGACCACCACGGCGCCGGTCACATCGCTCCCGGAACGGTTCACGGCGATCACGCTGACACCGAGGGCGCGCAACTGCGGCGCCAGGTCGCGGCCGATGCCGCCGGCGCCGACGATGGCCACGGTGGAGCCGCCGAGCAGGCCGACGCGCGGGGCGGCGCCCTTCGCATCCCACTCGCTTTCCCGGTGCCACAGACCACGGACGCCCGCGAGCAGCAGAGAGAGCGCGTGTTCGGCGACGGTGGTGCTGTAGGCGCCGGCAGCCGAGGAGAAGGTGATGCCGGGGTAGTGCTCCAGCAGTCCCGACCCCACGAAGTTCTCGATCCCGGCGAAGGGCAGTTGCACCCAGCGCACCGAATCCGGGATGTCGGTGGGGACCGTCGTGGAATCGATCCACACCAGGCCCTCGGCACCGGCGAGCGGTCCCGGGACACCGCCACCGCGGGTGATGGCGGCATCGAACTCCGGATCCGGGGTGGGGCCTACGGCGATGACGGGTCCGTCCTGTGGCATGAGCAAAGCCTAGTCAGCGCAGGTACGGCACAGCGCCGGACCACGCCGAAACGCTGTGAAAGATGAGACTTGTGTTAACTGGTGAGTCTCAAGTTAAGATTGAGACTATGTCCACCCAGATCTTCGAGCACGCGCAGCCCCGCCTCGCGGCGCTCCGCCGGCGCTGCGACGCGGCGATGGGCCGGCTGCGCGGCGGCATCGACGAGGTGCGACCCACCACCGGCTGGCGAGTGCTAACCTCCGTCGTCTACTCGGGACTCATCGCCGTCGTCATCGTGGGCGCCGCCGTGCTGCTGCTCGGCGTCAAGCCGGCCGGCCCCGCGATCTCGAACGTCAGCGCCGTGGAGGTGGGCGACTGCGTCACCGTCTCCGACGGCAAGGCCGACCGCGCAGGCTGCGACGCAACCGGCATGACCTTCTCCGTCGCCGAGAAGGTGGCCGCGAAGACCGCGTGCAGCCTCGGCAGTTACGCCCGGGTCGAATCCGAGGGCGCCACCCTGTGCGTGGTGCCGAACATGACACTCGGCAATTGCTACCAGGTGCGCCCGGATCAATCCGCCACTACGGACATCCGCCCCGTGACCTGCCCGACCGGACTCGGCGGCGCCGCACCCGCGAACGTGGTGCGCGTGACCGAACGCGCCTCCGGCGGCCCGCTCAACTGCCGCGGAACGGCCGCGCTGAACTACCCGGCGCCGCAGCCGGTGAGCTACTGCATCGCACCCGCATCCTGACCCCGGCAGCCGGAAAGGGCTACGCGTCGAGGTCCTGGGCCACCAATGCGGCGATCGCGTCCACCGTGGCCTGATCGCCCGATTCGACGGTGACCTCGACCCCTTGCTCCGCGCCGAGCGTCATGATCATCAGTGCCGAGCCGGCGTCCACCGGATCGCCGCCCGCCACGGACAGGGTCACATCGTGCCCGGACTCGTTGACCGCATTCGCGATCACCGCGGCCGGTCGCGCGTGCAGGCCGACGGCCGATCCGACGGTGACGGTGGTGCTGGGCATGGGGATCTCCTCGTGGGTGGGTGATGGCCGGCGGCGGGTCGCCACCGGATGCGGGTCCAGTATTACGCGGCGACGGCTGCGGGCTGCGGCGATTCGACCGGAGCGTCGCGACGCCACACCGCCTTGGCGGTCACGACGGCGGCAGCGCTGACGATCACGCCGACCGCGAGCGCGACGAGGAACTTCCACCACGTGCCGTTGGTCGCGAACATCACGAAGACGCCGCCGTGCGGGGCGCGCAGCTGCGCGCTGAGGGCCATCGACAGCCCACCGGTCACGGCACCACCGAGCATCATGGTCGGGATCACTCGGAGCGGGTCGGCCGCGGCGAACGGGATGGCGCCCTCGGAGATGAAACACAGGCCGAGCGGCAAGGCCGCCTTGCCGTTCTCGCGCTCGGGCTCGGTGAACAGCCCCGGGCGCACGAAGGTGGCCAGCGCCAACGCGAGCGGCGGCACCATACCCGCGGCCATCACCGCGGCCATGATCTCCCACTGCGGCACCCCCGCCGTGCTGAGACCGATTCCGGCGACGCCGAAGGCGTACGCGGCCTTGTTCACCGGTCCGCCCAGGTCGAAGCACATCATCAGGCCGAGGACCGCGCCGAGCGCGATCTTGCTGCTGCCGCTCATGCCGTTGAGGGCGCTGGTCATCGATTCGTTCACCCAACGCAACGGGCCGGCCAGCACCATGTACATCAGGCCGCCCGTGATCAGTGTGCCGAGGAGCGGGATGATCACCACCGGCTGCAGGCCGCGGGCCCATTGCGGCAACGGGATCCGGCTGAGCCAGAGCGCGACCACACCGGCGAGCAGGCCGCCGACCACACCGCCGATGAAACCGGCGCCCACGGTGCCGGCGAGCACGCCCGCGACGAATCCCGGTGCCAGACCGGGACGGTCGGCGATCGCATAGGCGATGTAACCGGCGAGCACCGGGACCATCAGCGTCATCGCGGCCTGACCGATCGCGAAGCTCACGCCGCCGAGATACTGCAGCATTCCGCCGTCGGGCAGGTTCCACAGCGAATTGTGGAGCGCGAAGTAGGCGCCGTTGGACACACCGTCGGATCCGTGTTCGCTACCGATCTCGTAGCCCGCCATGAGGAAGCCCAGGGCCATCAGCAGGCCTCCGGCAGCGACGAACGGGATCATATAGCTGACGCCGGTGAGCAAGGCGCGCTTGAGCTCTCCGCCGAGGCCCGCGTGTGCGGGTGCCGATTCCGCGGTCGTGGCTGCATCGCCGTCGACGATGGCGGCCCGCGGATCCGACGCGGCGGCCACCGCTTCCGCGATCATCGCATCGGGTTCGTTGATGCCGCGCTTGACACCCGAAGTGACGACGGGTTTGCCCGCGAACCGCTCGCGTCCCTTGACGCCCACATCCGTGGCGAAGATGACGGCGCCGGCCTCGGCGATGGTCTGCGCCGAGAGCGGGCTGGATCCGGAGGAGCCCTGCGTCTCGACGGTCAGGTCGACGCCGGCGCGCTCGGCGGCGAGTTTCAGGGCATCGGCGGCCATGTAGGTGTGTGCGATCCCGGTGGGACACGCGGTGATCGCGATCACCGCAGGCCTCTTGGCGGGAGGAGCGGCAGGAGGATCGGCGGGAGCGGGCTTCGGCGCGGGCGATGCGGGTGTGATCACCTCGTCGACGAGCGCGACCACCTCCTCGGGCGTACTCGCGGTGCGGAGGGAGGCCACGAACTCGGGGCGCACCAGCGCGCGGGCCAGGGCGCTGAGCAGTTTCATGTGCTGGGAGCCACCGGATTCCCTCGCTGCGATGAGGAACACCAGATCGGCCGGACCGTCGGGCGCACCGAAGTCGACCCGCGGATCGAGCCGAGCGAAGGCCAGGCTCGCTGCGGTCACGGACGCGGTACGGCAGTGCGGGATCGCGATGCCGCCGGGCAGTCCGGTGGCGGACTGGCCCTCACGGGCCAGGGCCGCCTCGATCAGCGCATCGACCGCGTGGGCACGGCCGGCCTCGGCGATGCGGTGCGCGAGATAGCCGATCACCTCCGACTTCTCGGTTCCGGCCGCGATATCGAGCGCCACCAGTTCGGGCGTGATGATCGGTTCGGTCATGATGTCTCCGGTTCTTCTGGCGAGGCGGTCTCGAGCGGGCGCAGCCGCACGTCGGCGGTGGCGAGTTGGTCGGGGCGGGGTGCGCGGGTACCGGGAAGTGCGGCGGCAGCCGATCCGTAGGCCACGGCCAGCCGCAGGCGTGCGGGAGCGGGCTCGCCTGCGGTGTGACCGAGTAGGTAGCCGGCCAGCGCGCTGTCGCCGGCGCCCACGGTGCTCCGCACGGTGGTCGGCGGTGGGGTCGCGAACCAGGTGCCGCCGTCCACCAATAGGGCCCCGGCGGCGCCGAGGGTCGCCAGGACTGCGGCGCCCGACCTGCGGTGCAGCTCTTCGGCGGCCACTCGCGCTGCTTCGAGATCGCCTGCCGCGACCCGATGTTCGAAATCCTGATCGCCGACACCCACCAGCTCGGCCAGTTCCTCGGCATTGGGCTTGAGTAGGTCCACGCCGGCATCGGCGACGGCCGCGAGCGCCGGCCCCGAGGTGTCGACGGCGATCCGCGGGCCGCCGGCCAGACGCTCCACGATCCGTGCGTACCAGTCGTCGGGCAGCCCGGGTGGGAGCGAACCACAGAGCGCCACCCAGGCTGCACCGTCGGCGGCGGCGACGATCGCGTCCTCCAGAGCGCGGGCCACCGCCGGGCCGAGTTCAGCGCCCGGGGAGTTGAGTTTGGTCGTGGTGCCGTCGGGTTCGGCGATGGTGATGTTGCTGCGTATCTCGCACCCCGACGGAACGGCGCGGGCCGGTACGCCCAGGCGTCCGAGTGCGAGCAGGAGCGGGTCGCCGGCATCGGCCGGCAGCACGGCGACAGTGGGCTCACCGGCGACATGCACCGCACGAGAGACGTTGACGCCCTTGCCACCAGGGTCCGCGACGGTGGCCTCGGCGCGGTGCACGGCACCGCGTCGCAGAGGTGCGCCGAGCGCGATGAGCCGATCGAGACTGGGGTTGGCGGTCACGGTGACGATCACGGGGCGACCACCACCGTGACATCGTGCTCGGCGAGTGCGGCTCCGAGTTCACCGACGGGAGCGACGTCGGTCACGAGCGCATCGATCCGGTCCAGGGCTCCGACCGAGACCAGGCTCTCGTGGTCGAACTTGCTGGCATCGGCGAGCAGCACCACCACATCGGCGGCATTGAGCAGGGCCGACTTCACCGCGGCCTCCTCGGCATCCGGGGTCGAGAGGCCGCGCCGCGCACTGAGGCCGTTGGTGCCGAGGAAGGCGACATCGGCGTGCAGGCCGGCGATCTCGGCGACGGTGCCGGCGCCGACGGCAGCCTGAGTGAGGCCGCGGATCCGGCCGCCGAGCATGCGCAGCTCGACCCCGTCGCGTCCCGCGAGCGTCGTCGCGACGGCGAGCGAATTGGTGACCGCGGCGAGCCGGTGACCGGCGGGGATCTCGCGGGCGGCGGCGATGGTGGTGGTGCCTGCGTCGAACAGCACCGACCCGCCAGCTGGCGGCAGGAAGGCGCGGGCCGCCTCGCCGATGGCGCGCTTGGCCTCGGCACTGAGCACCTCGCGTTCCCCCACGCCGGATTCGGCCCCGGCGAGTACACCCGCGGCGACCACACCGCCGTGCACCCGGCGCACTCCACCGAGCCGCTCCAATGCGTCGAGGTCGCGGCGCACCGTCTCCGGTGTGACGTCGTAGCGCTCGGCCAGTTCGGTGACCGAGGCACGCCCGCGGGCTGCGACCAGATCACTGATCGCGCGCTGCCGTTCCTCCGCGTACATCGCCCCTCCGAACCGATTTGTCTATGTGGTTTTGCATTTGATTTTTCTGTTTTTACGCCTGTTTGTGTTGACAAGTCAAGCAGATTTCGTAATCTGGGTCACATGAGTTCGCAGCAGTCGACCGTCACCGTCCTCGCGGGCACCGCCGTGGTGCCCGGCGTGGCCTATGCCCCCGTGATGTGGCCCGGAGAACGGCCGGAGCTCCCCGCCGTCGGCGGCGAGCTCCCCGAGACCGAGCGCG
The DNA here is from genome assembly GCF_000092225.1 of Tsukamurella paurometabola DSM 20162. Taxonomy (NCBI): domain Bacteria; kingdom Bacillati; phylum Actinomycetota; class Actinomycetes; order Mycobacteriales; family Tsukamurellaceae; genus Tsukamurella; species Tsukamurella paurometabola. Next base: position 196,965 of record NC_014158.1, on the reverse strand, counting down.
ATGCGGAAGCCGTGCGCCTCTCCTCCGCGGCGCGCACGGTGGCGGGGCGACTGCGCGAGCGCGCCTCCCAGGCCACCGGAGCCGCGTCCGAGGTCCTCGCCGCGACCGCCGGGCTCGCCTCCGACAAGGCGTGGCTGAGTGCCGCGGAAAAGCTCATCCGCTCCGGCTCGCCGGCGGAGGGCGCCGTGGCGGCGGCGACCGAACAGTTCGCGGATATGTTCACCACGATCGGCGGCCTGATGGCTGAGCGCGTGACGGACCTGCGCGACGTCCGCGACCGGGTGCTCGCCGAACTCCTGGGCCGCCCCGAACCCGGCGTGCCGACGCCGACGGCACCGTCTGTTCTGCTCGCCGACGACCTGGCGCCCGCCGACACTGCGGGGCTGGACCCCGCGCTGGTCGTGGGCATCGGCACCCGGCTCGGCGGACCCACCAGCCACACCGCGATCATCGCCCGGCAGTTGGGGATTCCCTGCATCGTCGGACTGGCCGAGGCGGGCACCGTCGAGGCCGGGACCCTGGTACTACTGGATGGCGCCGAGGGCACCGTCACCGTCGCCCCGCCGGCCGACGGGGCGAGGGCCCGGGTCGCGGAGGCCATGCGGATGGCCGAGGACGTCGCGCGGTGGCGCGGCCCCGGTCGCACGTCCGACGGGACCGCTGTCGCGATCCTGGCGAACGTTCAGGACGGACCCAGCGCGCGAACCGCCGCCGAGCGTCAGGTGGAGGGTGTCGGTCTGTTCCGCACCGAGCTCGCCTTCCTGAACCGGGCCGACGAGCCTTCGGTCGATGAGCAGCAAGCGCTGTACCGCGAGGTGATCGACGCCTTTCCCGCCGGCAAGGTGGTGATCCGGACCCTCGATGCCGGATCCGATAAGCCCCTGAAGTTCATCGACCACGGGCACGAGGACAACCCCGCGCTCGGTATCCGCGGGATCCGCATCGCCGCAACCGATCCCGGCCTCCTGGAACGCCAGCTCGATGCGATCGCGGCGGCCGCCACCGGGGCCGCAGAGGCGCCGTGGGTGATGGCGCCCATGATCGCGACCGCCGCCGAGGCGCGATCCTTCGCGGCACAGTGCCGTGCTCGCGGCCTCACGCCGGGCGTGATGATCGAGGTGCCCGCCGCCGCCCTGTGCGCCGAAGCCGTGCTCGCCGAGGTGGACTTCGTCTCGGTGGGCACCAACGACCTCACCCAGTACGCGATGGCCGCCGATCGGATGAGCTCCGAACTCGCCGCGCTCACCGATCCCTGGCAGCCCGCCGTGCTCCGGTTGATCCGGCTGACGGCCGACGCCGGTGCGGGCGCCGGAAAGCCCGTCGGAGTGTGCGGCGAGGCCGCCGCCGATCCGCTACTCGCCTGCGTCCTGGTCGGGCTCGGTGTGACCTCGCTGTCCTGCGCCGCCGGCGCGGCCGCCGCGGTGGGAGCCCGGCTCGGCGGAGTGACCCTGCAACAGTGCAGGTGGGCCGCCGAGGCCGCCGTCGCCTCCGCCGATCCGCAGGCGGCGCGGGACGCGGCCCGCCGCGCGCTGAGCTGATTCCGCGCCGGTTGTCGGCGGGCGGTGGTAGACCCATCACCGACGGGGTGCAGCGGGTTCCCCGACGACGACGGGACGACCGATGATCGACCATTTCGGCATCAACTGCGCTGACCTCGACGCCGCGAAGCGGTTCTACGACGGCGTGCTCGCGACAGTGGGCGCACGCCGGCTCATGGACTTCGACGTGGCCGTGGGGTACGGCACCGAGCAACCGGTGTTCTGGATCTCGGGCGCCGCGGCGGGCACGTCGAATCGGGAGGCGCACATCGCCTTCGCCGCACCGGATGCCGCCACCGTGGACGAATTCCACCGGATCGCGCTGGAGCTGGGGGCGCAGTCACTGCACGCGCCGCGGCTGTGGCCCGAGTACCACCCCGGGTACTACGGCGCCTTCGTCCGAGATGCCGACGGCAACAATGTCGAGGCGGGTCTTCCACGGCGCCGGGTGAGCGCCCGCGAGACTGCTGCGTAGCCACCCGGAATCGGCCGCACTGACATCGAGGCCCCTCGCCGGGCCTGGTCGGTCAGTAGTGGAAGGTATCCGACGGTGCCGGGGCGTGCTCGCCTTCGAGCCCGTCGGACACTTCGATGCCGTAGGCGCGCGCCAGGTCGAGGATCTTGGTGGCGCGTGCGATACGCGGCAGGTCGGAGCCGTTGCGGATCTCGCCGCCGTCCCGGTCGAACTCCGCGAAGAACTCACGGGACCAGCGGATGTCCTCGGGCGATGGACTCAGGCCCTCGTTCACCGGGTGGCACTGGTCCGGGGTGAGACAGATCTTGCCGGTCATACCGAACTCGGCGGACACCGCTGTGGCCTCGCTGAGCAGCAGCCCCTTCGATCCCACCGTGGGGCCATCGATGGCGCCCGGAAGATGCGCCGCCTTGGCGGCGATGGTGAAGCGCGAGCGGGCGTACGCCAGGGTCGTCGGATCACCACCGAAACCGGTGTCGCGACGGAAGTCACCGATACCGAATGCGAGCCGGAAAGTTCCTTTAGCGGAGGCGATCTCGCTGATCCGCTCCAAGCCACGGGCGGTCTCGACCAGGGCCACGATGAGCGTGTCCGGTAGCCGCTTGGCGGTCTCGGTCACGTGATCCATCGACTCGACCATGGCGAGCATGATGCCGCCGAGGTGTTGGGCACCGCGCAACGCCTCGAGATCGTCGGCCCACCACTGCGTACCGAAGCCGTTGACCCGGACCCAACCGCTGTTCGGCACACCGTCGTTCTCGGAGTTCAGCCAGTCGACCACGTTGGTGCGGGCCGCCACCTTGTCCTTCGGCGCCACCGCGTCCTCGATATCGAGGACCACGATGTCGGTGCGCGAGCGCGCCGCGGCGTCGAACCGCTCGGGCTGTGCCGCGTTCACCAGCAGCCAGCTGCGGGCCAGAACGGGGTCGATACGGAAGCCGATCGGCTCGTCGGCCTCGGGCGTGGGTTCGGCGGGGCCGGCGGGGTCATGGGACTACAACCTCGACTCTCTCGTGTGGGCTCGTCAGACACAGTACCGATACGCCCGAAGGCCCCGGGCGGGTGCCCGGGGCCTTCGTTGCGATCGGTGGATCAGCGCAGAATCAGCTGTTGAACCAGCCGGTGCGCTGCATCTGCCAGACCTGGTCGCTCCAGTAGCCCCAGGTGTGGGTGCCCACGGCCGAGAAGTCGTAGTGACCCTTGACGCCGGCCTTATCGGCGGCCGCCTTGAAGGCCTCCGACTGCGACTTGGCCAGGATCTCCAGCGGCACGCCCTGAACGATGTCGGCGGGCGACGGGTTCGGGGTGTACTTGCCCGGCTCACCGGTCGAAGCGGTGATCCAGACCGGGATGCCCTTCAGGCGCGCGGCCTGAACGGTCGGGTCGTTCTTCGCCCAGTTGGCGTCGAGCGGGCCGCCCCACATGTCGAGGACGTTGTAGCCGCCGGCATCGAGCATGGCGACACCCACGGCGACCGGCATGCCGGGGGCCGAGGTGTTCAGGAAGCCCGACAGAGCCGCGGCACGCTTGTAGACGCCCGGGTTGTTGGCGGCGTTGATGAGGGCGGCGCCGCCACCCATCGAGATGCCGACCAGCGACAGGTTGTCGGAGAAGCCGCGCGACTTGATGTAGGCCGGCAGGCTGGTGGCCAGGAAGTTGCCCCAGGTGGCCTTGTAGGTGCCGTTGCCGTGGCGCGACGTGTTCGCCCAGTTGGTGTAGAAGCTCGCGGTGCCGCCGACCGGCATCACCACGTTCACGCCCTTCTCGGACAGGAAGGCGGCGTTGGAATCGCGCTCCCAGCCGGAGACGTCCTGCGTGGCGCGCAGGCCGTCCAGGAGGACCACGGTCGGAGCCTTGGCCGGATCGGTGGTGGTGGAAGCCCACGAACGGACCAGGACGTCGGGCATGCCCGCGCCGTTGACTCGCTCGGACTTGAAGCCCTTCGGCGGGTTCTTGGCGCTACCGGGACCCCACGCCCCGGCGACACCAGCGCCCATACCGGCGAGGGCCGGCACCATTGCGACCGTGACGGCCGCCGCACCTGCTCGCTTACCCCAGGCTGCTCGCATAGCTGACCTCTCTCGTTTCTCGTTCACGCGCGTCCGCGCACTGTTCGCTTGTGGACCGGACGGCGGTCGCAAGCGACCAAGACTCGTCACAGCTTTCACTCTAACATCACTCGTCACACATGTCACATGTTTCACACGCGTATCACGGGTGACACCATCCCTGAATCTCATCGGATTCACAGGGCTTGGCGTTACACACCCTCCCTGCTTCTCAGGAAAGGTCGTCTAGATCACAATACGACACCGCGGCCCTGCTCGGGGAGCCGGGCCGCGGTGTGTACACGATGATCGATCCCTCCGACGGAGGAAGTCTTACTTGGTGAACCAGCCGGTGCGCTGCATCTGCCACACCTGGTCCTGCCAGTAGCCCCAGGTGTGGGTGCCGGCCGGCGGGAAATCGAAATGGGTCTTGGTGAGGCCGGCACGCTTGGTGGCGCCCTCGAAGGAGCGGGCCTGCGACAGCGCCAGCCACTCCAGCGGCACACCCTGGATCACATCGGCCGGACCCGGGTTCGGCGTGTACTTGCCGAAGACACCGTTGCCCGCGGAGATCCACAGCGGGATGTTCTTGAACCGGCCGACCTGGACGGTCGGGTCGTTCTTGGCCCAACGCGAGTCCAGCGGGCCGCCCCACATGTCGAGCCCGGCGTTGTAGCCGCCCGAATCGAGCGAGGCGATGCCGACCGCGATCGGGATACCGGGCGCGGAGATGTTCACCAGGCCCGAGAGCGAGGCGGCGCGCTTGTAGTAGCCGTTCGACTCGATCGTGTTGATCAGGGCCGCGCTACCCGACATCGACAGGCCGATCAGCGAGACGTTGTCGCTGAAGCCGAGGCTGCGGATGTACTGGGGAAGGCTGGTCTTGAGGAACGACGCCCAGGTGTAGCGGTAGGGCTGACGGTTCGTCGACGACGGGTTCTGCCAGTCGGCGTACCAGCTCGAGGTGCCACCGACGGGGGTGACGACGTTGATGCCCTTCTGCGACAGGAAGGCGACGTTGGAGTCGCGCTCCCAGCCGGAGACGTCCCAGGTGGCGCGCAGACCGTCGAGCAGAACGACGGTGGGGGCCTTCTTGGGGTCGGTGGTGGTCGACGCCCAGGAGCGGACCTTCACGTTGGGCATGCCCGCGCCGTTGACGAAGGCCTGCTTGAAGCCCTTCGGCGGGTTCTTGGCGTTGCCCGGACCCCAGGCGTTCGCGGCGCCGATGGAACCGATGCCGCCCGCGAGGGCCGGAATGGCAGCCACGGTGATCGCGGCGGCAGTGGCCCGCTTGGCCCAGCCGTTGCGCATACGCATGCGAGACTCTCTTCCTTGTTGTTCGCCCTGGGTGGGCGGTCTTCACTGTCGGGAGGGCCGGTTCTCTCGACCCGACGCACTATCACGTTGTCGTACCCGTGATGCGCGCCACCCGGCAGATCAGTGCTCGACAGGCACTGTATGCCAGATCTCAGTTCCTGACAAACTCTTAGTCGACCCTCGAGACCCGAGCGTTACACCGGCTCCTGAAACTGGTCCATCATCGCCGGTCAGGGCTGGACAGGGGCTGTTTTTATTGCTGAATCTTCATGATGGAGAGTGCGTCACTCTCTCAGCTTGTGCCCAGAATCAGGGGTGTCCTGACGGTGCCGCGGTGCCCGCTGGACACGTACCGTGTGAGCGTGTCGTTCTCCGTACCCGAGCTGTCCGGATCCCCTGCCGAGCGCTACGCCGAGCTCGCCGGCTTCGCCAGCGCCCTCATCGACGGCGAACCCGATCGCGTCGCGAACGCCGCGAACCTGTCGGCACTGGTTAAGGCGACGGTGCCCGATCTCAACTGGGTGGGCTTCTACTTCTTCGACGGGACCGAGCTCGTCGTCGGCCCGTTCCAAGGCCTCCCGGCGTGCATCCGGATCCCCCTCGATCGTGGTGTGTGCGGCGCAGCGGCACGGACCGGGCGCACCCAGCGGGTCGACGATGTGCACGCCGTCGCCGATCACATCGCCTGCGACGGCGCGACCAACTCCGAACTGGTCGTACCGCTGGTGCGCGATGGCGAGCTGATCGGCGTCTTCGACCTCGACAGCGAGAAGCCCGCCCGCTTCACCGACGATGATCAGCGCGGCCTCGAAGCCATCGCCGCGGTCTACCTGGACTCGCTGCGGTAGCGGCACCGTCGCCCCCTCCCTCCCTAGAGGGACGCGCCATACCCCACCGCCACGGGCATTCCCCCGCGCCATGGACAGCGGGAGTGCACGTGAGGCTAGGGAGATGCCATCCCGCTAGGGACGCGGCGAGCGGCCGGGGACGCGCGGCGAGCGGCTGGGGACGCGCGGCGAGCGGCTGGGGACGCGGCGAGCGGTTAGAAGCCGCGGCCGGGGTTGAGCAGGTTCTTCGGGTCCCAGACGGCCTTGATGCCGCGATGGAGCTCCAGCACATCGTCGGAGAGCTCGTCGCCGACCCACCGCGCCTTGAGGACACCCACGCCGTGCTCACCGGTGAGCGTGCCCCCCAGGTCGAGGGCCGCCTGGAAGACCTCGTCCGCGGCGTCCCAGATCGCCTGCGGCACCTCGGTGAGCTCGCGCGAATAGATCAGCGTGGGATGCAGGTTGCCATCGCCCGCGTGCGCGCAGGTGGGGATCGCCACCTGGTACTTGGCGGCGATCTCCTCGATCCGCGCGAACATCTCGGGCAGCTTGGACCGGGGCACACCCACATCCTCGGAGAACATGTTGCCCGCGTACTCGTAGGCGTGGAAGGCGGCCCGGCGCACCGACAGCAGCTCGGCCGCCTCGGCGGGATCATCGGAGACCACCACGTAATGCGCTCCGGCGGCGTCGAATTCGCGGGCGAGTACGGCGGCGTCCTCGGGCGTGCTCCCCTGCCCGATGAGCATCGCCCGGGTCTCGTCCTCCAGCCCGAAGGGCCGCATGGCCTCGACGCATTCAAGGGTGCCGCGGTCCATCAGCTCCATCAGCGCGGGCACCACACCGGTGCCCACCACCGCGGCGACCGCGGATGCCGCACTCACCACATCCGGGAAGGACGCGGCCACGGTGGTGGGCGCGATCAGCGGTGCGGGTCGCAGCTTCACGGTGACCTCGGTGACGATGCCGAGGGTTCCCTCACTGCCGCACAGTAATTGGGTCAGGTCGTAACCGGTGACCCCCTTCACGGTGCGCCGCCCGGTCGTGATGATCCGGCCGTCCGGGAGCACCACCGTCAGGCCCAGCACGTACTCGCGAGTGACGCCGTACTTCACGCACCGCAGGCCACCCGCGTTGGTGGCCACGTTGCCACCGATCGAACAGATCTCATACGACGACGGGTCCGGCGGGTACATCAGCCCCACCTCGCGTGCGGCCGCGTCGAGGTGCGCATTGATCACACCGGCCTCGGCACGGGCGTACTGGTCGGCCACGTTGATCTCGAGGATCGCATCCATCTTCGCCAGCGAGATGATCACGCAGCCCTCGATCGCGCTGGCACCGCCGGCCAGGCCACTGCCCGCACCGCGCGGCACCATCACCACATCGTTGGCATAACACCAGCGAGCCGCAGCGGCCACGTCCTCGGTGGTCTCCGCGAGCACCACGGCGAGCGGTACCGCGCCGAACACCGGCGAGCAGTGATCGGTCGCGTACGCCGCGGTGACATCCGGATCGGTGAGGACCGCCCCGGTGAGCTGCGGAAAGGACTCCAGCGAGGGCATGGTCACATGGGCATGAGGTAGGTGCGCCGCGGCACGCGCTGCAGTTCTTTGTCCTGCAGTTGGCGCAGGCACTTGCGGATCAGCAGGCGGGTGCCCCTGGGCTCGATCACACCGTCGATGTAACCGCGCTCGGCCGCCAGCCACGGCGTGGCCATGAACTGGTTGTAGAAGTCGATGAAGGCCTGCCGGATCGCGGGGCCGTTCTCGCCGGCCTCCTCAATCTCGCGCCGCTTGATGATCGCGGCGGCGCCCTCGGCACCCATCACGGCCAGACGGGCCGTCGGCCACGCGAAGACGAAGTCGGCGCCCAACTGCTTGCTGCCCATCACGGCCCACGCGCCACCGTAGGACTTGCGCAGGATGATGGTGACCTTCGGAACGGCCGCCTCGACGTAGCTGAAGATGAACTTGCCCGACCGGCGGATGGTGCCGATCTTCTCCTCTTCGACGCCCGGCAGGATGCCCGGCACGTCGACCAGGAACACCAGCGGGATGTTGAAGGAGTTGCACAGCCGCACGAAGCGCGCGGCCTTCTCCGACGCCTGAGTATCCAGGGTGCCGGCCATGTGCATGGGCTGGTTCGCGACCACACCCACCGATTGGCCGTCCGAGCGGGCGAAACCGCACACGATGTTCGGCGCCCACAGCTCGGCGTACTCCAGGAAGTCACCGTCGTCGAAGACCCTCAGGATCACGTCGTGGATGTCGTACCCGGCGTTGTCGGCATCCGGGATGATCGACTCCAGCGACAGATCGGTGTCCGTCAGCTCGGGCTCGATGCCCGGGTTGACCAGCGGCGGGCGCTGATGCACCGAATCCGGCATGAAACCGAGATAGCGCTTGACCCAGTCGAAGGCGGCCTGCTCGTCCTTGGCCACGTGGTGCAGGTTGCCCCAGGTGGCCTGTTTGACGGCGCCGCCCAGATCCTCGGCGGAGGTCATCTCGCCGGTGGTCGGGCGGATCACCTCGGGGCCGGTGACGAACATGTACGTGTTGTCCTCGACGCCCACCAGCACATCGGTGTTGGCGGGCGCGTACACGGCGCCGCCCACGCAGGTACCGAGGATCATCGAGATCTGCGGTACCTGGCCGCACAGGCCGTCCTGGTGCCGGCCGAGCTCGGCGTACCAGGCGATCGACGTGGCGGCGTCCTGGATGCGGGCGCCGCCCGAATCGTTGATACCCACCACGGGCAGGCCCGCGGTCGCGGCGAAGTCGTAGAGCTTGACCATCTTCCGGCCGAACATCTCGCCGACGGTGCCCGCGCCCACGGTCTGGTCGTGGCTGAAGGCCGCGACCTTCCGGCCGTTCACCAGGCCGTAGCCGATGACCACGCCGTCCTTGATCTTGTCGTCGCCGGGCGACTTCGCGAGCTGATCGAGCTCGACGAAGGTGCCCTCGTCGAACAGCATGTGCATGCGCTGCCGGGCGCTGGGCAGGCCCTTGGCGTCGCGGCGGGCCTTGGCCCGTTCACTGCCCGGGTCCGAGGCGGCCTCCAGGCGGCGGTGCAGGTCAGCCAGCTTGCCGGCGGTGGTGTGCAGGTCAGGGGTATCGACCTGCTCCGTTACGTCAGTCACGTCTGCCACCCTATCCCTTCGTCAGGACCGCTCGGCGTCGGCTCGTTCGAGCTCGGCCGACATGTGCGTGGCGATCTTTCCGATGTACGGCTCGTCGATGATCTGCAGGTGATCGCCGCCGATCTTCACGATCTCCAGGTCTTCCACCACGGGCGCCCAGCCGCCGTCCGGCGCGATGTCCGCGAAGTTCGGCTCCAGCTCGACCGCACCGTCGTGCATGCGGTCGGCGCGGTACAGCGTGACCTTGCCCTCGAACCGGCCGTAGTCGGCGGGGTTCACCTTGATCAGCATGCGGTTGTCGATGAACGACGTGCGCTGGTGCTCGATCATCGAGGTGGGCACCTTCTTATCGGAGAGCTGCACCAGTTCCATGATGATCTTGAACTGGCCCTCGTCGTCCGCCGCTTCGAGCCGGTCCATCGGGAGTTCGATCTCGCTGCCGATGTCGTAGTTCTTGCGGGCGAAGGTTTCCCAGCGCTGCAGGCGGGCCTTCTTCTCGGCGGGCTCGTCGGTGAGCGGGACCGTCGGGGCCACCACGTCCAGCAGGCCGATGTACTCCACCTGCTGGCCCTCGTCCTCCAGGGCGCGGCCGAGCCCGTAGGCGAAGGCGCCGCCGAGGCTCCAGCCCGCGAGCCGGTACGGCCCCTCGGGCTGGATCTGCTTGAGCTTGGGCAGGTACTCGCGCACCCGGTCCTCGACCTCGCCCTCGACCCGCTCGAATCCGTAGACCGGCAGATCCTGCGGCAGCTTGCGCAGCAGTGCCTCGTAGGCGGTGGTATTGCCGCCGGCGGGGTGGAACAGGAAGAGCGGCTTGCGATTCGTGTTCTCCGGCTTGCGCAGGGTGCGGACGAATCCGTCCACCGGGGTGGCCTCGTTCATCACGGCGCCCACGTAGGTGGCCATCTCCTCGATGTTCTTCGAGTCGATGACGTCCTCGATGTCCACCTCGCCGCCGGCCCGCTCGGACAGTCGCGCGGTGAGCTTCTCCGCGACGTCCTCGCTCAGCACATCGAGCTCGTTGAACACGCCGCCGGGCGAGCGGCCCACGACGATCGCGTAGGTCGCGAAGGTGAGGCGCTCGGCCGCGTCGCGCGGGGGCACACCGTCGCCGATGGCCTCCGCGACGGCGGCTCCGTCGAGCAGATCGGGTGCGTCGCTGCCGGTTTCGGGTTCCGACGGTGCGGCAGGCTCGGACTCCGGTGCGCTCTCCGGCGCGGACGCCTTGGCGGCGGCCTCGTCCTTCGCGGCCTGCATCATCTCGGCGAGCTTGCCGGCATCGGCCATCTCACCGGTGCCGGACTGGTGCTCGGCCAGCGCGTCGACCTGGTCACGGTGCTCCACCGCGTACTCCACGAACTGCACCACATCGTTGAACGATGCATCGCGCACCGCCTGGATCTGGATCGGCGGGATGTCGAACTCGTACTCGGCGCGGTTCTTGATGCGCATGGCGATCAGCGAGTCCATGCCGAGGTCGATGAGCGGGATCTCCTTGGGGAGGTCTTCGATCTCGAATCCCATGGTCTCGGCGATGATCACGCCGAGGCGGTGCTCGACGGTCTCCCCGGACTCGGGCGACCAGCGCTCGGTGCTGCTGCCCTCGGGGGCGGGGGCCTCGGTCTCCTCGGAGACGGCGATCGCGGGCTCGGCGTCGAGCGCGTCGTCGGCATCGTCCGCGATCGCGGCGGGCGCGGCCTTGGTGATGAGCGGCGCCGCGGCGCTGCCGGAGGCCTCGCCGCCCACCACGACGGCGTCGAGCAGCAGCCGGAAGCCCGTGCCGGTGTTCTCGTGCACCTGGATCGATGCGCCGCCCGGGTGCGGGGTCAGCGTGGTGGTCAGGGTGTTCCCGTCCGCGGCCTCGCCGTGCTCGACCGCCGCGGTGACCGCGGCACCGTCGAGTACCTGGACGGCGGCATTCTTCGCGAGGTCGACCAGCGAGATCCGCGTCTGATCGCCCAGGGTGAGCGCGCCCGCATCGAGCTGCCACACGTGCCGGCCGTCGGGCAGCGCCACATGCGCGCCGGGAACCATGCCCGAGCCGCCGTCGGGCAGCTTGGTCTGGATCCAGATGTGCTTGCGCTGGAACTTCGTCCGCGGCACGGGTGCGTACCGGCCGGGGCCGAAGAGCGAGGCGACGTCCACGTGGTGGCCGTGTGCGAAGACGGTGGCGAGCGCGGTCATGATCGTGCCGGGCTCGTCCTCCTTGCGCTTGAGCGTCTGCACCAGCGCGGCGTCCTGGATACCGGAGCCGAACGTCACCGCGGCCACGGAGATCAGGGTGATCGGGTTCGGGGAGAACTCGATGAAGGTGCGGTAGCCGGCCTCGACGGCCTTCTCCACGGCCTGGGTGAACCAGACACTGTGGCGCAGGCCCTTGATCCAGTAGTCCACATCGTGCACCGGGGCGTGCCCCGCACGATAGAACTCCTCCTTGTTCACGGTGGAATACATCGGGTACTTCAGCGGGTGCGGCTCGATACCCATGAGCTCGGCCTGCAGTTCGCCGAGCAGCGGGTCCATCTGCGAGGTGTGCGAGGCACCGCGGGTGACGAGCTTGCGAGCCATGAGGCCCTTGGCCTCGGTCTCGGCGACGATCTGGTCGATCACCTTGCCGGGGCCGCCGATCACAGTGTGCGTGGGCGCGGCGTAGACGCAGATCTCCAGGCCCTCGTACTCGCCCAGCACGGTGTCGATGTCGTCGGCGCTGTACTCCACCAGCGCCATGAATCGTTCCATCTCCTCGGGGAGCATGGCCTCGCCCTCGCCCATCAGGCGCGAGCGGTTGCAGATGACGCGCACGGCGTCTTCCAGCGAGAGGCCGCCGGTGAGCCAGGCCGCGGTGGCCTCGCCCATCGAATGCGGCAGCACCACACCGGGTTCGATGCCGTGATGGCGGAACAGGCCCACGAGTGCGACCTGGATGGCGAAGATGCCCACCTGGCCGGTCTCGATGTGGAAGGTCTGCGCGTCGTCGGTGATCATCTCGGCGTAGTCGTCGCCCGACTCGTCGATGATCAGCTCGTTGACCTCGTCGAAGTAGTGCTTGAACACGGGGTTCTCGAGGTAGAGCTGCTTGGCCATCTTGCGGTGATGGCTGCCGAAACCGGAAAAGATGAACGCCGGACCGGTCGCGTCCGGCTGGTTGGCGGAGATCACGTTCGGCGCGTTCTTGCCCTCGGCGATCGCGCGGAATCCCTTGATCGCCTCGTCGAGATCCTTGGCCAGGACCACCGAACGGACACGGCCGTGGTTGCGACTGGCGAGGGTACGACCGATCTCGGCCAGCGAATACTGCGTGGCCTCGTCGGACTCCAGCCATTCGAGGAGCTCAGCGGCGGCCGCGCGGCGGCGCGACGGGACGTAGGCGGTGAGCACGAGCGGGACCGCGACACCGTCGGCGGTGGCCGCGTAGAACTCCGGCACCGCATTCGGGTCCGCGGAATCCGCAGCGTCCGCTTCGGTTTCGCCCTCGACGATCTCGGGAGCGATGTACTCCGTGATGACCACGTGGGCGTTGGTGCCGCCGAAACCGTTACCCGTGACGCCGGCGATCCGGTGGCCGGAGTACCGGGGCCACTCGGTGTTCCGCGCCGCCATCAGGAGGCGATTGGCCTCGAACTGGATGTACGGGTTGGGGCCGGCGAAATTCAGCGAGGCGGGGATCTGGCCGTTGCGGATCGAGAGCAGCACCTTGGCGACGCCGGCGATACCCGCGGCCGCCTCCAGGTGGCCGAAGTTGGTCTTCGCCGAACCGAGCAACAGCGGCTTCTCGGCGTCGCGGCCGCGGCCGAGAACGCGGCCGATGGCGTCGGCCTCGAGCGGATCGCCCAGGATGGTGCCGGTGCCGTGCGCCTCGAGGTAATCCACGGTGCGCGGGTCGATACCGGCGTCGATGTAGGCGTCGCGCAGGTTGATCACCTGCGCCTCCGGGTTCGGCGCGAAGATGCCGTTGGACTTGCCATCGGAGGTGACGGCGGAGCCGGCGATCACACCGAGGATGTCGTCGCCGTCGCGCTCGGCGTCGGCGAGCCGCTTGAGCAGCACGACGCCGCCGCCCTCAGCGCGGATCATGCCGTTGGCGTCCGAGCTGAAGGCCTTGATCTTGCCGTCGGGCGCCTGCGCGCCGAGGCTGTCGAAGCCCAGCGTCGCGGCGGGCACGATGAGCATGTTCACACCGCCGGCGACGGCCATATCGGTCTCGCCGTCGCGCAGGCTGCGGATGGCCTGGTGGATCGCCACCAGCGAGGACGAGCACGCGGTGTCGACCGCGACCGACGGGCCGTGGAAATCGTAGAAGTAGGAGACGCGGTTTGCGACGATGGAGGTCGACGTGCCGGTCAGCGCGTACGGATTGGCCTTCGTCGGGTCGGCCACGGCCAGCATCTGGTAGTCGTTGGCGGAGCTGCCCATCCACACACCGGTGCGGGTGCCCTTGACGGAGCTGGGCGGAATGTTGGCCTGCTCCAGCGCCTCCCAGGTGAGTTCGAGCGCGAGCCGCTGCTGCGGATCGACCATCTCGACCTCACGCGGGGTCATCTGGAAGAACTCGGCGTCGAAGGAGGCCACGTCGTCGAGGTAGCCGCCGAACGTGTTGGCCTCGTCGAGTACGGCCTTCAGGCGCGGGTCCTGCTTGAACTCCAGCCAGCGGTCCTCGGGCAGATCGGTGGTGGCGTCGCCGTTCCCGATGAGGAACTCCCACGTGGACTCGGGGGTCTCCCCCGCCTTGGGGAAGCGCGTCGCGAGACCGACCACGGCCACGTCGTGCGTTCCGCGGTTCGCCTCGAACTCCTCGCCACGGTCGTACTGCGCCGCCTCGGCGGCGAGATCGTCGTCGGAGACCACCGGGTCACCGTCGATGATGCGCTGACTGAGCAGGGCGATCGTCGGATGCTGGAAGGCGACGGTGGCCGTCAGCTGGACGCCGGTGAAATCCTCGATGTCCGACGCCATGGAGACCGCGTCGCGCGAGCCCAGGCCGAACTCGTCGAGCGACTTGTCATCGGTGATGTTCTCGACGGGCTGCTTGGTGGCGTCCGCGATCCACTGCCGCATCCACGCGCGCAGTTCCTCGAGGCTCAGATCCTCACGGGCCTTGCCGGTCGGGCCTTCATGGGGGGTGTACTCGTTCTCAGCCATGTTGTGTCTACCCTTCGCGTCGAGACCGTGGGTTACCCAGTCGCGTGTGATGAAGTTGTGTGGGCGAGCGCAGGTGAGCGCTACTGGACGTTGTTCGCCTCGGCATCGGGGAACGCCTGCTGGGTGTACCCGCCGCGCAGCGTGCCGTCGATGTAGGCGGCCCGGCCCGCGCGCCGAGCGATCTTGCCCGAGCTGGTGCGGGGCAGCGAGCCGCCGGGGACCAGGAGGATGTCGCGGGCGAGCACGCCGTGTGCGGCGCCCACCGCGGAGCGGATGCCGTCGGCGAGGGCCTGCTGGTCCTGCTTCGCGCCACCGGCGCCGAGCTCTGCCACGATCACCAGCTGCTCGGACTGGTCGTTCGGGTCATAGGTCAGGCCCGAGTGCGCGTTCTCGAAGACGGCCTGCGGCAACTCGTTCGCCGGCACCGAGAAGGCGGCGAGGTAGCCGGTACGGATGTACTTGGTGTTCGACTCCTGCGCGGTGAACTCGATGTCCTGCGGGTAGTGGTTGCGACCATCCACGATCACCAGGTCCTTGACGCGGCCGGTGATGTACAGCTCGCCGTCGTGATAGACCCCGAAGTCGCCGGTGCGCAGCCAGCGGGCCTTCTCCAGGTTCTTCACCCCGGCCGAGTGGGTGCCCTCGGACAGCGGGGTCACGTAGTTCTGGAAGGTCTCGCGCGACTCCTCGGCCCGCTCCCAGTAGCCGGAGCCGATGTTCATCCCGTGCAGCCAGATCTCGCCGACGGAATCGTCCGGCAGCTCCTTGCCGGTCTCGGGGTCGACGATGCACGCCCACTGGCTCAGCGCGACGTCGCCGCAGGACACCTGCGGAACGGCGCCCTCGGCGTTCTCGTCGGCGACGACGAAGGTGCCGGCGGCCAGGCTGTCGCGGTCCACGTAGACCACGCGGGCCTCGTTCTCGACCGGGGTCGAGCTGACGAACAGGGTGGCCTCGGCCATGCCGTAACAGGGCTTGATCGCCTTCGGCGACAGACCGTACGGGGCGAAGGCGTCGTTGAACTTCTTCATCGACGAGACGGTGACCGGCTCCGAGCCGTTGATCAGGCCCTTGACGTTCGACAGGTCGAGGGTCTCGCCCTCCTTCGGCAGTCCGCGGGCGGCGGCGTGCTCGTAGGCGAAGTTCGGGGCCGCGGCGAAGGTCTCGGCGCCGTCCTCGACGGCGGCGAGCTCGTTGATCCAGCGGCCGGGCCGGCGCACGAACGCCGACGGGCTCATGATCGTGATGAACTTACCGCCCAGCGCAGGAAGGATCACGGTGAGCAGGCCCATGTCGTGGAACATCGGCAGCCAGGTGACGCCGCGGGAGTTCTCATTGAGGTCCAGCGCGTGGATCATCTGGATCACGTTCGTGCCGACGGCCTCGTAGGTGATCTGCACACCGGCGGGGTTGCGAGTGGAGCCCGAGGTGTACTGCAGGTACGCGATGGTGTCGCGGTAGATCGGGAAGGGCTTGAGCGTCGAGCCCACCGAGTCCGGGATGGCGTCGACGGCGATGATGCGCGGACGCTCCTTGGCCGGGAGGTGACGGAAGAAGTTGCGGCAGGCCTCGGCGGAGCCCGACGAGGTGAGGATCGCGGTGGGCTTGCAGTCCTCGAGGACGATGCGCAGGCGGTCGGTGTGGCCGGGCTCGTCGGGGCTGAACAGCGGCACGGCGATGTTGCCCGCGTACAGGGCGCCGAAGAAGGCGGTCACGTAGTCCAAGCCCTGCGGGGCGAGGATCGCAACCCGGTCCTCACGCTTGGTGATGTGCTGCAGGCGGGCACCGATGGCGCGCAGGCGGGCACCGAACTGCGCCCAGGTCAGCTCGTGGACTTCGCCGTCACGCTCGCGGCTGTAGTCGATGAAGCGGTAGGCCAGCGTGTCGGCGCGCTCACGTGCATTGCGCTCCACGAAGTCGACCAGCGTCGTTCCGGGGCGGAAGAAGATATTGCCGTCTTCGTCCAGAAACTGGTCAAACTCGTTGTTCATGCATCGCTCCTCGGAGACCGTCTCGGGGTGACTACGGTCGTAGGTAATTCATCGCCTGGCGGCCACGCCCCGTTGCCGGGCTGTGGGCCACCTCATAGTGCTTGATATCCGCAACTCGTCCGGCCCGTTTCAGTCCTGGACACGCCGCGAAAATCCGCAAACCCAGCTATCGTACCGCGCACCGTCGGCACGGACGAAAACCGCAAGGTCGCATCACTCGCCCTTGAGCTGCTCGAGGACGGGTGCGAAGGCCTCCATCTGGGTGGGCACGACACCCACGTACGACATACCGGTCGCGGCGCGGGTCGCGCGCACCTGATCGGCGATCTCGTCGAACGTGCCGATCGCCAGGTACGGCGAGTTCAGCACGTCATCGATGGTGACCTCCTTGTCGATCTCGATGCTCGCGGAGAGGCCTCGCTCGATCGCTTTGAGCGCGAAGTCCGCGACCTGCTCGCGATCGTCGGTGACCACGATGGTGGCGATCGACCAGGACAGCTCGATATCGGCGAAGCGCTCGCCCGCAGCGGCCTTCACGACCTCCACCTTGTTCTTCACGGCATCCATCGACATGTCCGAGATCTTGAGCATGCCCTCGGCCGAGCTGCGCGGGTTGATCGAGACCACGTCCGCGCGGCGCGCAGCGAGCTCCAGCGTGCGCCGGGCCCCGGCGCCGATGGCGATCGGTGGCCTCGGGCCCTGCCGGGGCCGGGGATAGCCCTTGAGCGCCTGCACCGAGAAGATTTCGCCCTCGAACTCCGCCTCCTGACCGCGCAGCAGGGTGTCGAGCACCGTCAGGCCTTCGTCGAGGCGCTGCAACCGGCGGTCGGGGCTCTCGAACTCGATGCCGGCCTGGTCGAAATCGTCCTTGAAGGCTCCGAGGCCCAGACCGATCTCGAGACGGCCCTTGGACAGCACGTCGATGGTGGTGAGTTCCTTGGCCAGCACCGCGGGGTGCCGGAAGGGCATCGCCAGCATGGAGGTGGCCAGCCGGATGGTGGAGGTGCTCACGGCCAGGGCGCCGAGCGCGGCGAGCGGGCCCACCTGGGCGTCCAGCCGGTCCGGGATGGCGAAGGTGTCGAAGCCCAGCTCCTCGGCCTCCTGGGCGAGTTTGACGAACTTCCGCGCCCCACCCTCGTCGGCGTTGCCTGCACCACCCGCTGCGAAACGGAACTTGCGGGGTTCAGTGGTCACTGTGTGGGTACTCCTGGTCGACGGCTGTTGACGTTGCGCACAGCCTAACCGTTGCGCGAGCGTGCCCCCGCCACACGGAGCGCACCGTCGGCGCTCGCCGCTCTCGGATTTTGTCCGGTCCGCACAACTCACCGGACCTGGACTTTTTCGCCCTCGCTGCGGTGTTTCGGCGGGCCAGGTCACCGAAAGTCGCGTGCGTCCGGTGTTCCGGAGCGACCGGCCCCGCTCGGCGCCGTTGTAGAACTGCACATCGATCAGATCCCGGGGCACCTCGCGAAACTGTCGCTGAGCAGGCGGCCGTGGACATAGTGGCCGCGTTCGCGCTCAGCGCAACAGTTTCGCGACGTACTGCTAGCTTCTCAGCACACAGCGCTACTCCAGATGAGGTGACAGATGAACCGCCGCCGATTCGTCCAAGCGGGAACCGCCCTCGTGGGATTCGTGCTCGCGGCGTGCGGCGCACCGTCGGGCAGCCCCGCGGAGCGCTCACCGATCGACCGTCGAGGCCGGCGCTGGCACATGCCCGACGAGGGCGACCCCCACGAGCGGACCTGGATGGCCTTCGCTGCGCGCGAGGACATCTGGGGCAAGGACCGCGCCCCGGGCGTGCAACGCTCACTGGCCCTCATCGCCACCGCCATCGCGCGGTTCGAACCGGTCTCGATGCTGGTCAGCGCCGACCAGATGGGCCGCGCCAAGGAACTCATCGGCAACGCCCCGGGCGTCACGCTGGTGGCCGCCGAACTCGACGACCTGTGGATCCGCGATACCGGCCCGGTGTTCGTCAAGGGCGATCAGGGGCTCGCCGGCGTCGACTTCAACTTCAACGGCTGGGGCAACAAGCAGCGCCACACATCGGATGCCAGGGTCGCCGGGCTGGTGACCGCGCAGGCCCGCGCCGAGGTGCTCCGCACCGACCTGGTGCTGGAGGGCGGCGGCATCGAAGTGG
The DNA here is from genome assembly GCF_000092225.1 of Tsukamurella paurometabola DSM 20162. Lineage (NCBI taxonomy): Bacteria > Bacillati > Actinomycetota > Actinomycetes > Mycobacteriales > Tsukamurellaceae > Tsukamurella > Tsukamurella paurometabola. Next base: position 178,348 of record NC_014158.1, on the reverse strand, counting down.
ACGGTGAGGGCACGGCGATCATCACCGAGAGCTGCGTGCTCAACGACAATCGCAACCCCGGCTGGACCAAGCAGCAGGTCGAAGCCGAATTGAGCGACCTACTCGGCATCGACCGGGTGATCTGGCTGCCCGGGATCAAGGGCAGGGACATCACCGACGGGCACACCGACTTCTACGCCCGATTCGCCTCCCCCGGCGTGGTGGTGGCCGGCCTCGACGAAGACCCGGAGTCCTTCGACTACGACGTGACCCGGCGTCACCTCGACATCCTCCGCGGCGCCACGGACGCCAAGGGCCGCGGGCTCACCGTCGAGGTACTGCGCACTCCGTCGACGGTCCGCGAGGCGTACGCCGAGGACGATGACTTCGCCGCCGGATACATCAACTTCTACCTGTGCAACGGAGCTGTGATCAGCCCGCAGTTCGGCGATGCGGAAACCGACGGCGAGGCGCGTGCCACGCTGCAGCGGCTGTTTCCCGGCCGCGAGGTGGTGCAGTTGGACATCGACCCCATCGCCGGGGGCGGCGGCGGAATCCACTGCGCCACCCAGCAGCAGCCGGTGCGCTAGCGCTACTTCGTCTTCGGCGCCTTATCGATCACGCCGATGGCCCAGCCGGTGAGCCACTGGGTCGCCGTCTTGCCGTCGAGGCTCCAGTCGCTGGTGGTGCCGTAGGCCGCGTGCGAATTCTGAGTGACCGTCGAGATCACCTGCGGCAGACCGGTGGCCAGGCCCAGCAGGCCGCCCTTCGGCTGGTTGCAGATGGGATCGTTGCTGCCGCAGATCGTGACGACCTTGTCGTCGACCGCGCCGAATCCGCCCTTGCGCTTGCCCTGCAAGTCGACACCGAAGGCGTTGAAGCCGGAGAAGGTCACCTCGACCCCCTCACCCGCGGGGTCGGGGCCGATCGCGCGACCCTCGCCCTGCACCCGGCGGCTGTCCGAGATCAGGCCCACGCCGATCAGCCGTTCCGCGGCCACCGGTCCCTGTCCGGCGCCGATCTGCGCGGCGATGTTGCCGGCGATGGTCGCCCCCTGAGAGAAGCCCATCAACACGAATCCGGTACGCCCGCACCGCTCGTTGACCTTGTTGATCTGCGCGATCGCCCGGTCGGTGCCCTGCTGCCGCGAGGCGGCGTAGGTCATCTGGCCGTCCGGCGGCACCGCCACCGGATTGTGGAACTGAGCCACGTAGGGCACCGTCCAGATATCTGCTCGCAGCTTCGGGTACCGCTTCGCCAGGGGTGTGCTGACCTGCAGCATCAGTGACCTCGGGTTGAATCGGGGGTTCACCGGATCGTCCGTGGCCGAGGACTCCCAGGTGCCCGGGATCGAGATCACCTGCACATCGGGGCAGTCCGCGGCCTGTTGGCCACCGGGCGGACCCGGCGGGGTGGGACCGGGCTTGTTGAGCATCGAGATGATCAGGGCGATCACCACGATGATCGCGATGAGCGCCGCGATCGCGATCGCAATGCCCATCACGTTCAGGGCGCGCTTTCCGTTGCCTGCCATGTGTCGTGAATACCAGGGCTAGCTGTGCGCAGGCTTAGGCGCCTTGTCGATCACGCCACGCGCCCAGCCCTGCAGCCACTGAGTGGCCGTCTGCCCGTTCGAGGACCAGTCGGCGGTGGTCGCGTACAGCGCGTGCGAGTTGCCGGTGAGCACCTTCTCCAACTCCGGCAGGGTGGTGGCGAGCTGACCGGCCTGGAAGATGTCCTTGGGCTGGTTGCAGATCGGATCCTTGTTGCCGCACAGCGAAACGGTCCGGTCCTTGACCGCACCGAACCCGCCCTCGCGCTTGCCGCGCAGGGCCAGGCTCATGAAGCTGAAGCCACCGTAGGCCACTTCGACGCCCACGCCGGGCGGGTTGGGGCCCGCGGTGCGGGCGTCGCCGGGCTCACGCCGCGGATCGGAGATCAGGCCCACCCCGAGCACGTTCTCCGCCGGGATCACGCCCTTGCCCGCGCCGATCTCGCCGGCGATATCGCCCGCGATCACGGCGCCCTGGGAGAAGCCCATCAGCACGAAACCGGTGAGCTTGCACCGGTCGTAGACCTTCTTCATCTGCGCGACCGACTTGGTGTAGCCCTCGGTTCGCGAGGCCTCGTAGGAGGCTTGGCCGTCCGGCGGGATGGCGACCGGGTTGGACAGCTGCGCCACATAGGGGGTGGTCCAGATATCGGCCCGGTCTTTGGCGAAGGCGCCTTGCAATGGCCCGGTCACCTTGAGCATCAACGAGTTCGGGTTGAAGGTCGGCCGGTAGGGATCGTCGGTGGCCTTGGACTCCCAGGTCCCGGGGACCGAGATCACCTGCACATCGGGGCAATCCGCCGGTTGGCTCTTGGGCCGGTCCGCGGTCGACGGTGCGCTCGACGAGGAGTCGGGCGCACCGATATCAGGGCCACTGGGCCCCGGCTTGAGCAGAGTGATCAGCAGGATGATCACGAGGATCACCGCGATCAGCACGATCACGGCGACGCCGATCGCTGCGGGGCTCACCTTCCGTCCGCCGGACGGTCCGGGCTGTTGGCTCATCGTCGGCTACTTCTTGCAGTAGGAGGACTTCGCCTCCGCGATCAGCTTGTTCGCATCATCGGTGGCGAGCTTGTCGGCCTTATCGGCCGAGACGCCATCACCGGTGCGCGACGGGCCGAGCATCCCCTTGACCAGGGTCTCGACATAGCGCGGATTGGGGCTCTGCGAGAGCGCGTCGCACGTGTACTGTGCTGCGCCGATGATGGTCTCATCGGAAGCGACGAGGCCCTCGGAGCGCATCTTCGCGACGAACTCCTTGTCCTTGGGCGAGCTGGCCACCGACGGCGGGCCGGGGTAGCCCGACGGGACGCTCGCGGACGACTCCGGGGCGGTGGCGGGCAGCGACGTGGGGCCGCCGCCGTCGACCGCCGTGGTGGGGGCGGACACCGTCGAGCTGCCGCCGCACGCGACCGCGCCGAGGAGCACGCCGCCCGTCATCACTGCCACTGCGAGTGCTCCGCGCAGTCCTGCCATGTGAACTCACCCAATCCCTGATAAGTACCTCGGGCACGTGCCCGCTACGACGCTGCCAGGCTACCGGCGATCGGACCGGCAACCCTCGGATAGGCGGTCAACGCACTTCCGTAGCTCCGTTGACCAGCGCGATCACACCGCGCTCGAAACGCTGCTCCACACCGCCCGGTGCAGGCACCGCGTCGGCCACGGGGTAGCCGAGCCGGCCGGCCTCGTAGCCCTGCCGACCCCATTCGGCGAAGATCGGTCCGTTCGGCACCACCGTGGCGGGGGTTTTCGGCGACCAGTACACGGTGCCGCCCTGGAAGCGCTGGAAGGCGCCGCCGCCGGTGCGCAACCGCTGCTCGTCGGAGACCGGGAGGCCCAGCGGCGACCGCTCGTAGCCCGCGCCTGCGTATTTGTCCTTGATGGCGCCGCGCACGGCGCGGGCACCGGTCTGCGGAGACCAGTACACGGTGCCGTTCTGGAACTGCTGGTAGCGCCCCTTCTTGTCGGGCAGTGGCTGCTCGCCACCGGTGGGGAATCCCAGCGCTCCTCCCGGTCCGCCGGTGCCGAGGTACGCACCGGCGATGGCGCCGCCCACCACCTGGGCGCCGGTGTCGGCGGTCCAATAGATCTGGCCAACGCGGAAGTCCTGGGCGCGGCCGCCGGGCACCGGGTATTCGACGGTGACGCACGAGCCGAGGGCCGCAACCTTGGGCGCGAGTTCACCGATCGCGCCCGCCGCCGAACAGGGCCGCGGGTCGGGGACACCGAGCGCGGCCTGCACCTGCGGCCAGGCTTGAGCGTTCTCGAACTGCCAGTACGGCCAGCTGTGATCGCCCGACGGGCGGTAGATCGCGTTGGCGGGGATGCCTTTCCGGTTCAGCTCGACGGCGAAAGCCTGGTTCGACGAGCGTGCGAGCACCTCCAGCGCCATGGCCTGGAGTTCGGCGGGCTGCCCACTCGACGACGACGAGCCGTTGCCGGAGCTGAAGTACAGGCTCACGCCGCGGAGCTGGTCCGCGAGTTTGAGCGGATCATGCTGCGCCCAAGCCGGATCCGTTGGTGGGCCGTACATGGCATCGGAATCGAAGTTGCCGGCGTCCCGCATGGCCAAACCCACCGACTCCGGGGTGCCGGGAGAGCTCATCGACAGGATGCCGGAGTACGAACCCGCGAACCGGTACAGCCCCTTGTTGCGGGCCGCGAGAGTGAACGCCGCGGTGCCGCCCATCGAGACACCGGCGGCGGCGCGAGCCTCGGTGGCACGCCACCCCTGCTGCAGCAGGGGCGGCAGCTCCTTGGCGAGGAAGGTCTCCCACTTGTAATTCTTGCCGTTGTCGGGGCGGCGCCAGTCGGTGTACCAACTGGACTGACCCCCTACGGGCAGCACCACGGTGACGTTCTTGTCGCGGTAGAACTCGGCCGCGTTGGTCTCCAATAGCCAGCCGCTCTGATCATCCCGTGCACGCATACCGTCGAGCAGGTAGAGCGTGGGGAACCTCGCCTTGGGATCGGCGTGCCAGTCCCGCGGGAGCAGCAGAGCGACCGTGACGTTCCCGCCCATCGCGGCGGAGAAGACGGTGAGATCCACACGATGATCGCCCGCCCACGCGGCACCCAGGATGCGCGACTGCGCGGGGGCGGGCTCGGCGAGCGCCGGCGCACCGACCCCGGCCGGACCGGGAGCGACGACGGCACCCACCGCCATCACCCCGGCGACGAGCAGCGTTCCGATTCGGCCCGCGCGGTGCATCGATTCTCCTTCGTGGATCGCCCCTGACCGAACCAGTCTTACATGCATGTGATTCGGTGCAGCGGTCCCACGCGGACACCCGGGTCAGACGAAGCGATTCCCCTTGGCCCGGTACATCGCGGCATCGGCCGCATCGATCGCCGCCGCCGGGTCGCCGCCGACCGGCACCTGCACGGCGCCCACCGTGGCACTGACCGTTATCGGGCGCCCGTCGACAGTGACCGGCGAGTCGCTCACCGCGGCGCGCAACCGATCGACCATGTCCTCGAGCGGAACATCGCTCTCCCGGGCCGCGATGACGAACTCGTCGCCGCCGACCCGGTACACCACATCGTCCTCGCCGATCGCCGCGTCGATCCGGCGCGCCACTGCACGCAGCACCGCATCACCGAACTGGTGGCCGAACGAGTCGTTGATCCGCTTGAAGTCGTCAAGGTCGGCGTACGCGATGAGACGGATCCCCGCGGACTCGCGTTCGGAGACCATCAGATCCATCGCATGCCGGTTCGGCAGCCCGGTCACGGCATCGGTGGTGGCCGTGTTGTGCAGTGTGCGAGCCGCGCTACGCAGCTCCAATACGCTCATCGCGAGATCCGCCAGGTCTTCGAGGCCGCGCAGCTGGCGCTCGCTCAACTGCCTCGGCTCGCTCCCGTACACCCGGACGGTCCCCACGGGCAGCCGGTCGGCGGTGCAGATCGGGGCCGCCGCGAACAGGTGGATCGGCGGGTCCGCGATGTCGAGGAATCGCTTACCGAGGAACCGGTCGTCCTTCTTGGCGTCCACCGCGTAGATCACCTGATCGCCCTCCACGGCGAGCGAGCACAGGGAGTCCTCGCGGGAGGCGTGGATGCGCGGCGCACCGACCGAGGCCACGGTGTAGTGCCGGTCGAAGTCGATCACATTGACGGAGCCGAAGGGCACCTCGCACAGCGCGGCGGAGAGCTCGGCGATGCGGTCGAGATCGGGCACGGGATCCGAGCCCATGATCCGCAGCGATCGAACCGCGGCGACACGGTCGTGCTCGCGCGGATGGAGTTGAACGGTCATCGGAGCCTCTCGTCTACCGGGTTTTGCAGCTCCAAAATATAGCCGGTATCGGGCAGTCGCGCCGGACTTCGCCAGCACCCGTCAGGGAGAGGCGGAACGTGCGTGGTTCGTCAGCCCCGCGGACCGCGCGACGCCGCCGATACGGCGCTCACCAGCGCAGAGCGCTCCTGCCGCGGCGGCCGGGCACTGACAGCCGCTCCTGCGCGGCACCGGCCGCCTCCGGGGCGAAGGTCTCGACCACGCCCACCACCTCCGGATGTCCGCCGATCCGGCCGTTCCACCAGTCGAGGTGCGCAGCCACATCCGTCGCCTCCCGCACAGTGGCGGTGATCAGCGATGCGTGCGGAAGCGAGTACTCGGTATCCGCGCGGACGCGGACCACGGTGCCCGCCGAAGTGAACCGGTCCGACAGTGCAGCACCGAGATTGGCCGCATCGATGATCACATCAGGCGTGCGCAGCTCGTCGCCGACCGGATCATCGGCACCCAGACCGCGAAGCAGCGCCTCGTCGCCCGGGCGGGCCAGGGCGATCGTCCGGTAGCCCGCCGCACCGCTGGCATAGACCAGGAACCGGCCCAGCGCGCCCGCGGCACCGGTGATGACGACCGTCTCGACCGCCGGATCCAGGGAGCGCAGGATCGACGATGCCGTGACCGCGTTCAGCGGGATACAGGCCGCGGCCCGCGGGGACAAACCCGCCGGGACGGTGCCGACGCGGTCCGCGTCAACCTGGACGAACTCGGCGTACGCGCCCGTACGCGGTGCGGGCCCCGGCAGGACCAGGGCGTTGACGACGCGGCCGACGGGCAGACCGGGCGCAGAGCTGGCGACCACCTCACCGCAGCACTCCATGCCCGGAACGAACCCGGCCGCGATATCGCCGACGAAGGCGTCCATGCGACCGATGCGAAAACTGACGTCCACCGGATTGACCCCGGAGAAGGCGGTGCGCACGAGCACGCGCCCCGGACCGTCGAGTGCCTTCTCATCGTGCAGTGGGACCAAGACATCCGGACCGCCGTAGTTGCGAAAACCTATGCTGCGCCCAGCGAATGTCACCTATTCCAACCGTTCGGAAATCACGTCGGTCGCTGATGGACCGAGACCGCCCTCCACCGTATACCGCGCCCGATCCGATGGTGTTCGAGCCGGACCCGGTCAGTTCTTGGGCATCGTGTACTGCTCGGGGGTGAGCGGCGGCGGCACGTCCATCCGGCACATGCGCAGGGTGTATTCGGGCACCCGGTCGATCCGCATGCCCATCGTCGCGATGGAGAGTTTGAAGTTCCGCTTGAACAGATCGAAGGTCATCGGCGCCGAATAGGAGTCGCGGAGCTGCTGGATCTGCGGACAGGTGAGCGCGAGCCTCGCCTGGTTCACCCAGTTCGGATCGATGTGCGGCGGCAGTGCGGGCCGCTTCGGGTAGGCCTTCGCCTCGGCGACGGCCCAGTCCGGGAACATCTCCTTATCGTGTCCGATGCGCCCGTCCTCGAGCCGTGCGGTGTGCGTGGCGACCGGCCACGCCAACCCCACCTGGTCCCAGACCCGTACGTCCAGTGGAAGATTCATCGAGGTCATGCCCAGGTTGGTGAAGAACACGGTCTGGGTGAGCGGGACGTCCGGCGGCCGCGGATAGGGCAGCGGATCGATGAACCACCAGTCGTAGTCGAACGACGGCAGGTACACGCCGCCGCGCGGGGTCTGCCGCAGGATCTCCTGCAGTGACTTCATCCGCGGGTAGTCCAGGTAGTCGTCCGCCGTGATCGGGTGCGACTTCCCGGTCTGCAAGGAGTAGAAGGCACGTTCGTCGACGATGCCGGTCTTGCCGATGGCGGTACCGTCGGGCATCCCCCGGAAGGTCGAGGCGTGCAGAGCCCAGCCGATCACCAACACCCACAGCACCGCGGCGACGGCGGCGCCGGCGGATCCGCCGAGCAACCGTGCCGCGCCCTTGATCCGCGAATCGCCCTCCTGCCGCGACGGAATCCGCAGCGGGATCACCATCACGGGCAACAGCAACAGGAACAGCGGAGCGAGCAGCACACGGCCGGCCATGAAATCGCCGCCCTGACGCAACCAGTACAGCGTCTCGATGACCCCGCCGAGGAACATGACCGCGACGATCACCGCGGGCCGCTGCAGGTGGTCACGCAGGCCGGTGACACCGCCGCGAGGCAGCCGGAAGCCGCCCGTGAGCGGGGTGCGGGCACCGCGAGCGGGGAGCACGATGAGGGGCACGGCGATCGCCAGTGCCACCACGGGGAGCCACAGTGAGTACGGCTCGACCAGGTTCGTGAGGTAGAGGAATCCCTGGTCCCACTTGGAACCACTGGCGTCCTTGGCGATCGCGGTGTTCGGCACCGGGAGGCCGTAGTAGCCCATCCGGAAGATCTGGTACGCCACCGGGAGGAACCCGGCCACGGCGATCACGGCGAGGCGCTGCTTGAGGCCGATCGGCGCGAGCACCATGACCACCAGCACCAGACCGCCCACCACCGCCATCTCGGGGCGCACCAGCCAGGACAGACCGGCGACGAAGGCGGTCGTGAGCGTGATGATCCAGGACCGCCTCACGTCCTTCGGATCGCGCGGATCGCGGTCCTGCTGCGACCAGGCGATCGCCAGCCACCACAGCAGAGCCACCCAGAAGATGGTGAGCGAGACCTCGAGGCCGGACGTCGCGAAGTCCCGCGCGGGTGGAAGCGCCATGTAGACGAGGCCGCCCGCGGGGAGCAGCAGCAGGCCCGAGCCGCGCAGCCCCTTCCATCCGGCACCGCCCTTGTACAGCCGCGCCGTGCCGAGCATGGCCAGCGGGATCGCGGCGACGGACAGCACCAGCGCCACCGTCAGCACCACGTACTCGGTCTGCACACCGCTGATCCAGGAGAAGAACCAGATGATGTAGGTCCAGGCGGCGGAGGTGTTGACCTCGACGCGTTCGCCCATGTTGAAGACGGGACCGTTCCCGGCCAGGAGGTTGCGCACGGTACGCAGCACGATCAGGCCGTCGTCGGCGATCCACCGGCGTTGCCACGCGCCATAGCCGAACAGCACCGCACACGCCGCGACCCCGAGCCACAGGGTGACTCGGGGCAGCGGGAAGGAGCTCGTCGAGGCGGTCCGGCCGACCGCCGAAGCATCAGGCGAAGTAGACCGCGGCAACGACCGTTCCTATCCACATGACTGCGAGGACCTGCAGCACGCGGTCGCCCAGGGCGATCTCCTCGGGCTCGCCGGCCTCGCCACCGTCGACATCGACGGCGTACCGCAGGATGGCGACGGTGAACGGCACCATCGAGAGGGTGTACCAGATGTTGTCCGGGTGCGTGGTCTTGTCGAATGCCCACAGGCCGTAGCAGAGGACCACCGAGGTGGCCGCGAGTGTCCACACGAACCGCAGGTAGGTGGTGGTGTAGTACTCCAGCGACTTGCGGATCTTGGCACCGGTGCGCTCGGCGAGCTGCAGTTCGGCGTACCGCTTGCCGGCCGCCATGAACAGCGAACCGAAGGCCATCACCAACAGGAACCACTGCGAGAGGCCCTTGGGCAGCTCGGCGGCGACCCCACCGGCGACGGCACGCAGGAGGAAACCGGAACTGACGATGCAGATGTCGATCACGGGCTGGTGCTTGAGGCCCAGGCAGTAGCCGAGCTGGATCACCAGGTAGGCACCGATGACGATCGCCAGCTCCTTGTTGGCCAGGAGCGAAACACCGATCGCCCCAGCGGCCAGCAGGAATGCGACGGCGTAGGCGACGTTGACCGGGACCACACCGGCGGCGATGGGACGGTACCGCTTGGTCGGGTGCGCGCGATCAGCCTCGACGTCCAGGGCGTCGTTGATCAGGTAGATCGACGAGGCGGCCAGGCAGAAGGCGATGAAGGCCAGCCCGACGTTCGGGAAGTTGACGAACTCGAGCTGATCGCGGCCCGCGGCGAGCGGTGCGACCACGACCAGGACGTTCTTGACCCACTGCCGGGGTCGCATCGCCTTGATCAATCCGGTGGCGAGGTTCGACGGCACCTTCGGCTCGCCGTGCTCGATCGGCTCCTCGCTCATCAGTTGTCCGACCCCTTCGTCATATTCTTTCCGGCCTTGCGCGCCTCGCGGCGCGTCCACAGTCTCTCACCCTCGATCGCGGCCAGTGCGGTCGCCGCACCGATGGCGGCACCCGCCGCCACGTCGGTCGGGTAGTGCACGCCCAGCACCATGCGCGAGGTGAGCATCGGCGGCACCACGGCCGCGGGCAGCAGCAGGGCGCCTCCCGGTACGCCGGAAGCGCGGCCGAGCAGGATGGATCCGGCGGTCGAGCTGGTGGCGTGCGACGACGGGAAGCTCAGCTTGCTGGGAGTACCCACCCCCACCGCGATCGCCGGGTGATCGGGCCGGCGGCGGCGCACGATCCGCTTGATCACGACGGAAGCGGCATGGGCGACGAACGCGCCGACCCCCGCGGTGACGTACTGCCGACGGCGGTCCTTGCTCAGCAGGGCGCCGAGCGCCGCCAGCCCCATCCACCCGAGGGAGTGCTCGCCGAAATGGCTCAGCCCCCGCGCTGCGGGCAGCACGCCCGGGCGGTCCGCCAACTTCGCCTGCACGGCGACCAGCGCGGCTTCCTCCGGGTTCAGTTCGAACGTCGCCCCCTGTCCGGGCTCGCGGTCGCTCACTTCTGCTCCCCCGCGTTCTCGGGTTCGATTCGCCCCGCTCGCTCCGCTCCCGGCGTCGTGGGCTCGAAGATCTTCGACCACGCCTCGCGGCTGGTCAGGTCGCCGTACGCGGCCCGGTAGCGCTGCTTCATCTCCTCGAAGCGGCGATCGACCTCGCGGTGCACCGTGAGGCTCTCGCGCATCAGCGCGAACATCTTCTCCCGATCGCGCTGGCGATAGACCACGCCGCGACCATCGGCCGTGGTGACGGTGACGCCGTCCACCCGGCCCAAGCTGAACCACCGCGCCTCGAGCGGCGGGTAGTTGGCCTGCGGCACCTCGTGGTTGTGCGGATCGGCAGGGCGCAGGTTGTTGCGCACCGCCGCTGCGAGGGTCTTGACCTTGGTGATCGGGTTCAGCGGGATCTTCGTGCCGAGCGCGGTCGCGGCGCCGGTGGTGCGCGGAAGCTCGGTGGCGCTGGGGAGCACCACGGCATCCGGGTACTCCTTACGCATGGCCGCGACCTTGGGCAGAGCCGTCGGAAGCAGCTCGTACAACGCCTCGGGGCCGCGCAGGAAGTCGCGCATGGCCTCGATCTGAATCGCGACCGTCGAGTACTCCAGGCACAGCAGGTGCTTCATGAGCGCCTTGATCGAGCTGGACATGATGCCGCGGGTGCTGCCCTCGTGGTGCAGCGCCGCGACCACCAGTCGGTTGCGCAGATGGAAGTAGGCCTGCCAATCGATCGCGTCATCCTTATCGGACCAGGCCATGTGCCAGATCGCGATGCCGGGCACCGTCGCCGTGGGGTAGCCGTGTTCGGCGGCCCGCAGGCCGTAGTCCCAGTCGTCCCACTTGATGAACAGCGGCATCGGCAGACCGATCTCTTCGGCGGCGACGCGCGGGATGAGGCACATCCACCAGCCGTTGCCGTCGACATCGATGCGCCGGTGCAGGTTCTTGCTGTTCTCCTTGTCGGAGAGCGGGTACTTCGAGAAGTCGTGGTCGTATTCGACGAAGGGGGCGGCGGTCCACATGAAGGCGCCCCGGTCGATGACCTCGCCCATGCAATGCAGGTGGCTGCGGTCCTGCAGGTTCAGCATCTGGCCGCCGACGAGCATCGGGGTTTTGGCGAAGCGGGCGAATTGCAGTGCGCGCAGGATCGAATCCGGCTCGATGGCGATGTCGTCGTCCATGTACAGCACGTAGGGGCTGTCGGTGAGCCGCAGCGCCTCGTACATGATGCGGCCGTAGCCGCCGGAGCCGCCGAGGTTGCCCTGCTCGAACCGCTGGTACCGGTCACCGAGGGGAGCGATGGCGTCGGCGTAATCCGGGTGGTCGATCACCTTCTTGTTGCCCTGATCGGGCATGAGGACGGCGTCGATCACCTCGTCGACCAGCGGGTCGCTGGTGAGCGCGCGGATCGCGGCCACAGCGTCGTCGGGCCGGTTGAAGGTGGGGATGCCGACGGTGACGCGCTTGTCCGGCAGGCCCTCCTCGGAGACGGTGGCGTACCAGCCTGCGGAGATGATCTCGGTATCGGAATCGGCGGTCACGTCGAACCAGATCCAGCCGCCGTCCTCGAACGGGCCGAGATCGGTGGCGAATTCGGCGACGCCGTAGCCGGTGGCGTCGGTCTCGACGAGGTTGCCGCCCAGAGCGATCCGCGCACCGTCGACCTTGGAGCGGTACAGATCGACCCGGGCCGTGCCCTTGAGCTCGATCCGCAGCACCACGTCTTTCAGGACCGTCCAGCGGCGCCAATACGACGCCGGGAAGGCGTTGAAGTAGGTGGCGAAGCTGACCTCGGACTCTCCGGCGATGTTCAGCGACGTGCGCGTGGGCGCGTGCGAGCGACGTGAGTTGGTCTCGGCCTCTTCGAGATACAGCGAGCGCACGTCGAGCGGCTCACCCGGGCGCGGCAGGATGACGCGCTGCAGAAGGGTTTTCGCCTGAGTATCGGTGGAACTCACTGATTCGCCTCTTCGGTCAGAGCCGCGCCCGTCTCGAGGTGCGGACGCAGGGTGTTGTCGAACATCGACAGTGCGCTGGCGATGGCCATGTGCATATCGAGGTACTGGTACGTGCCCAGACGGCCGCCGAAGAGCACCTTGCGCTCCGCGGCCTCGGTCTTCGCCAGCTCACGGTAGGCCGCCAGCATCTCGCGGTCCGACGGGGTGTTGATCGGGTAATAGGGCTCGTCATCGTCGCCGGCGAACCGGCCGTACTCGCGCATGATGACCGTCTTGTCGGTCGGGTAGTTCTTGCGCTCCGGGTGGAAGTGGCGGAACTCGTGGATGCGGGTGTACTGCACGTCCGCGTCGTTGTAGTTCATGACCGGGGTGCCCTGGAAGTCGCCGGTGGGCAGCACCTCGGTCTCGAAGTCGAGGGTGCGCCAGCCGAGACGGCCCGCGGAGTAGTCGAAGTACTGGTCGAGGGGGCCGGTGTAGACGATCGGGGCGTCCGGCGACGCGGCGGTCAGCTCGTCGCGCACGTCGAACCAGTCGGTGTCGAGTCGCACGTCGATGAGGTCGGAGGCGGCCATGTTCTCGAGCCACTTCGTGTACCCGTCCACGGGTAGACCCTCATAGGTGTCGTTGAAGTAGCGGTTGTCGAAGGTGTAGCGCACCGGCAGGCGGGTGATGTTGCCCGCGGGCAGATTCTTCGGGTCGGTCTCCCACTGCTTGGCCGTGTAGTGCTTGATGAAGGCCTCGTAGAGGGGGCGCCCGATCAGCGAGATCGCCTTCTCCTCGAAGTTCTGCGCATCCTTGGAATCGAATTCCGCGGCCTGCTCCTGGATCAGCGCCTTCGCCTCGTCGGGCGTGAAGTAGCGGCCGAAGAACTGGCTGACGAGGCCGAGGCCCAGCGGGAACTGGTAGGCCTGGCCCTTGTGCATCGCGAACACGCGGTGCTGGTAGCCGGTGAAGTCGGTGAACTTGTTGACGTACTCCCACACCCGCTCGTTGGAGGTGTGGAACAGGTGCGCCCCGTACTTGTGGATCTCGATGCCCGTCTCGGGCTCGGGCTCGGAGTACGCGTTGCCGCCGAGGTGCGAGCGGCGCTCGACGACGAGGACCCGCTTGCCCAGCTCGCTGGCTGCGCGCTCGGCGACGGTCAGGCCGAAGAAGCCTGATCCGACCACGAGGAGGTCATAGGGCTGGGAGGAAGTGTTCGCCACGGGCACTCAGAGTACCGACCGGGAGGGCCTCACGGCGCCACCCGGCCGGTCGCTGTGATCAGGAGGGCGCGCCGGGCACCGTCGGGACGGGCAGCGGCGTGGACCCCGAACCCGCCGGAGCAGCGGGTGCGGAAGCCGCGGGAGCCGGGGCGGCGGGTGCCGCTGCGGGGGCCGACGGTGCGGCCGGCACGGCGGGTGCCGCAGGTGCCGCGGGGGCCGCAGGTGCCGCAGGTGCCGCGGGGGCCGACGGTGCGGCGGGTGCGCCCGGCGTCACCGGCACCGCGGGGACACCCGGCGGGGTGTCGCTCTGTGTGGGGTTGATGCCCAGCACATCGCCCCACCCGGGAATCAGGTTGAGCAGCGGCAGCGGCGGGAGCGACGGTGCTCCACCCGCGGCGAACGCGGTGACCCAGTTCATCAGGGTCGCCGGGGCGGCGATACCCGACGGGACGACCTGCGCACCGTTGGCCGGCGTGTAGTAGATCGTGCCGTTCGCATAGGACTGGAACATCGAGCCGTCCGGGAACGTGATCGGGTTCGCGACCACCGGGCCGAGCGTGCCCTTCTCGCCGCCGGCAGAGCGGTACGCGGCCTCGACCGCGGCCTTGCCGGTGATGGCTCGGCCCTGCAGCGCATCGATACCGGTGCCGGCCGCCGGGGGCGCGGGGATGCCGGGGATCGTCGGCGCAGCGGGGGCGGTCGGTGCCGCCGGAACGGCGGGGGCGGCTCCCCCGGGCGCGGCGGGCACCGTCGGGACGGCGGGCGCGGCCGGAGCAGCGGGGGCGGCAGGCGCCGCCGGGGTGGCCGCGCCGGGTACCGCCGCGGGGGCGGCAGGCGCCGCTGGAGCAGCGGGTGCGGCCGGAACTGCGGGGGCCCCGGAGGGCGAGACCGTCGCCGTGGTCGCACCCGGAGGAGCGATCTGAGACGAGTTCGGCGCCGTCGGCACCGGGTTGAACGGGTCGACCGGGGCCGCGATGATCGGACGGTCCACCACGTTGCCGGGTACCGGCGCGGGGGCGGGGGCCGACGTCGGCGGGTTCTGGGAACCGGCGGCGGGGGCGCTCGGCACCGACGGTGCAGCCGCGGCACCCGGACCGCCCTGGCCGTCGATCACGAACCAGTCCGACCGCAAGCCCAGCTTCTTGCGCACATCCGCGCCCGACGCGGTCACGGTGCGCTCGCTGCCCTTGATCTCGACCTGCGCGACCCGGGGTGCGGCTGCGGACTGCACCTTGGTGATACGGATCGACTCGAGTTTGCCGACCCCGAACTCCGACGCGATCTTCGTGGCGGGCACCGACTGGTTCCAGTTCCGGAACGGGGAGACCACGTCGCCGTCGTCCTTGACCGCGGTGAAGTCGCCGCCCGCGGTGTATCCACCGGTCGAGCTGGAGAACTCCGTGGGCACCGCGAACCCGTCCTTGGCCATCACCAGGCCGGCGGTGGAGCTGACTGCGGCGTCGCTGCGCTTATCCTCCTTGGCGAAACCGCCGTAGACCTGCGAGTCCTGGGTGTCGTTGTACCGGTCGCCGCGCTTGGCGCTCTCGGCCAGCGCGTAGGAGCGTGCGGCGATGGCCTGGGCGCGCAGCGCCTCGGTACCGCCCTGATCGGCCCATTCGACCTTGCTCTCGACGGGGACCACGCTGCGCAGGTAGTCCTCGATGTTGACGGTGTTGAAGACCTTGCCGTCCTGAGTGGAGAGCGCGCCGCGGTAGCTGGCGTTGCTTCCGCAGAATCGCAGGATCTCGTTCTCCGGGCGGCCCGCCGCGGGATTGACCGGACTCACCGTGCCGTCTCCGGCCGGGATCGTCTTGACCACCTTGCCGCCGCACCCCTCGGTGATGACCGCGTTACCACCGTCGATGCGCACGGCCTGGCCGGGCGCCACGTTCTCGTCGCCGACCTTCGCGCCCGCGGGGGCGAAGACGTTGACCGACTTCTGCTGGGTGAGCTGGACCTTGACGGGGAGATTCACATCGACACGGGACAGCACGCTGCCGCCGTAGTAGTGCGCCACGATCTGCTCGGCCTTCCAGCCGGCCTTGGCGTAACCGAAGGCGCCCCACTGGCCCATGCCACGGCCGTGGCCGTTGCCCTGTCCGGTGAAGGTGACGTTGCTGCCGACCGCGAGGGCCGGGTCGTCTGTGCTGGTGGCACCAGTGAACACCAGGGCCGCGCCGCCCACGGCGATCGCCGGGAGCATCGCGATCGCGAGGGTGCGCCGTACGCGGCGGCGACGGGGACCGCCGTCGATCCACACGGGCATGGTTTCTCCTTCAGCTCGACGCGTGTGAGCCACCGTCGGGGTTCTCCGAGGCTCAACGTGAGGTCGAGACTAACACCATTTGCAACATTCGTCACGAGAGCAACTTTTGTCACACCAGTCACATAGAGGGGGTGCGAGTGGCCGTCGCGAGCGGCTGCTCGTCGGGCCGGATCGGGTCTCGACGCTGCGGACAGTCCGGCGTGGCGATGGCGGCACCGTCGTCCCCCACGCCTCCCCCATCCGCGCATCCCCGGCCCCCTCCCCCATCCCACGTCGTTCGCTGCATAGGGGAGGAATCGCTGGGCATGTGGTTCGGCTAGGCGTGGGGGACGACCGGAGCGCTACATCCCGCCACTGAAACTCGCGTCACATACACCGCTCCCGCATCCGGAAGCCGCCGCGCCACCGCTCGTGGCCCGCTTAGACTTCGCGATCGCACACATGCATGGACGGCAACATGACAAGACTTTCTGTCGACGAGTTGCTCGAACTCGGCTATGCGAAGAGACCGTGATCAGTAAGGAGGGGAAGTACGCAATGCCCTGGGAAAGACTAGACGAATTCATCGACACCATGGAATACTGGACCGAGGTTCAAAACTATCTCGAAAGCATTGAAGCTCAGCGTGCCACCGGCACGCGCCTGGTTGCATTCGGCCGCCCCTACCTCAAGGATGAGAACACACTAATACTTCCCAACGGCCCTGCCAGGGACCAGATGGACGACGGAGAGATCCTTCTGTCCATCACCAGAGACGACGACGGTTACAGCCTGCGTCGAACTGGGTACGAGAGAGGTGACACGTTTACCGGACGCCAAGAGTGGAAGGCGTCGAATTTCGACCTCGTGGGAAAGTACGTACTTGTCCGGCAAAACAGTAGGTTCAGGACAAAGATCGGGGTCGGCAGTCCATTTCATCAATGGCTCGACATCGGGCTCGCGTCACAGTGGGAAAAGCGCCACATGAGCCAAGACGAGGTTGGAGTAGATTGGCTGTACAAGTATACAAATTCGTCCTCGCCGAGCGTCTACTACTACGACTACGACAATGGCGACCCACTTACCTTTCCATTCAGTCTAAGCTATCGCGACATAACCGATATCTACATGAAAGGCGTTCCACAACCTCATTGATCGCCGGCTAATCGCTGCGCTGGACAGGAATCGTTAGAACCAACGCTCCAGGATCTGGGCAACGCCATCGTCGAGGTTGGTGGAGGTGACCATATTCGCGGCGTCCAGCGCGACGGGATGCGCGTTCGCCATGGCGACGCCTACACCGGCCCAGCGCAGCATCTCTGCATCGTTGGGCATATCGCCGAAGGCGGCGGTGCGCACATCGTCGGACAGCCCGAGGTGCCGCATGGCGGCACGAATACCGGTGGCCTTGGTGACACCGGGCACGTGGAATTCGATCAGCCCGTTGTTCGTGGCGTACGTGACATCGGCGATGCCGGCCAGGTGAGGCGCGACCCGCGCGTGCATCTCGTCCGAGGTCATGCCCGGCTGCCGGACCAACAGCTTCACCGCGGGATGGCTGAGCACCACGGCGTCCTCAGCGGAGACCGTCTCGGGTTCCAGCCAGGCGTGCTGATACCCCGTCGACGCAGCGAACCGCGGGGTCGCCGCATCGTGCTCTCCCTGCGCCACGCGCTCCGCGGCGAACCCCGCCCCGGGGAGATGCTCGTACACCAGCTCGGCGATGTGGGCCAATAGGTCCGGCGACATGAGCGCCGCCGACACCACCTTCGACGTACCGGTGTCGTAGAGCACCGCACCGTTCGCGCACACGGCCAGCGGCGCGAAGTCCAATTGATCGGCGATCGGATCCACGGCGCGCGGCGGGCGCCCCGTCGCCAAGACGAAATGTCCACCGGCGGCACGGACCGCGTGGAGGGCGGCGTGCGTGCGGGGACTGATCTTCTCGGCCTCGTCGACCAGAGTCCCGTCGACGTCGCTCGCGACCAGGACGGGCCGCTCCCCCAGCTCGGCGTCAGGCATCGTCACCCGAGCCGAGCCGCTCCTCCCGGCGGCGGCGCCGCTCCTCGATATCGGCCGCGTCCAGCGCGTCGGCCTCCTCCAAGGTGGGCGCGCTACCGCCCAGGCGGCGCGGCACCCAGGCTGCGCCCTGCGGATGCGGGCCATACAGGTCTTGCAGTTGGTAGAGCATCGTCTGCATCTCACCCTTGAGCCGGGCGGTGAGCTCGTCGGGCGGACCGACGGGATCGAGCGGATCACAGACGCCGATCAGCACTCGGAACTTGTTCCGGCCCAACTGCTTCGGGAGACCCTTGGTCCAGATCTGCTGCGCGCCCCACACCACGACGGGAACGATCGGGACGTTGGCCTCGATCGCCATGCGCGCGGCACCGGATTTGAAGCCCTTCAGCTCGAAGCTGCGACTGTGCGTGGCCTCGGGGTACACCCCCACCAGCTCGCCCGCCTTGAGCGCGTCCACGGCGGCGGCATAGGCCTCGGCACCTGCTTCCCTATCGACGGGGATGTGCTTGCAGCCGCGCATCAGCGGGCCGGTCTTCGAATTGTCGAAGACCTCCTTCTTCGCCATGAATCGCACCTTGCGATGCCCCGCCTCGTCGGCCGGCTTCCCGGCGAACGGAAAATCGAGGTACCCGGTGTGGTTGATGGCCACCACCGCACCGCCCTCGCGCGGAAACTTCTGGAAGTCCACCTCGGTGAACTGGATGCCCTGGTAGGCCCACATGCCGCGGGCTACCTTGATGATCGTTCCGTAGATGGGTTCCACGCTCGCAAGAGTAGCCGCGGAAGGCCACCCGCGGGCGCGGCCCATTACCCTGTAGCGGTAACTGATGTCAGCGAAAGGCTCCACTGTGCAGGTCACCAGCGTCGGGCACGCGGGTTTCCACATCACCACCACCGCGGGCACCATCCTGTGCGACCCCTGGGTGAACCCTGCCTACTTCGGCTCCTGGTTCCCGTTCCCGGACAACACGCAGCTGGACTGGAAGGCGCTCGGCGACGTCGACTACCTGTACGTCTCCCACCTGCATCGCGATCACTTCGATGCGAAGAATCTGGCGGAGAACATCAACAAGGACGCCACCGTCCTGCTGCCGGACTACCCCGTACCGGATCTCAAGCGTGAGCTGGAGAAACTGGGCTTCACCAGGTTCTTCGAGACCGAGGACTCCGTCAAGCACACGGTGAGCGGCCCCAAGGGCGATCTCGACATCATGATCATCGCCTTGCGCGCGCCCGCCGACGGGCCGATCGGTGACTCGGGGATCGTGGTCGCCGACGGCGAGACGGTGCTGTTCAACATGAACGACGCCCGCCCCGTGGACATGGACGTCCTGGGTGACAACTTCGGCCACATCGACGTGCACCTGCTGCAATACTCAGGCGCCATCTGGTACCCCATGGTCTACGACATGCCGAAGGGCTCCAAGCGCCGTTTCGCCGAGCAGAAGCGCCAGCGCGGCATGGACCGCGCCCGCAGCTACGTCGACCAGGTTGGCGCCACCTGGGTGGTGCCCTCGGCGGGCCCGCCGGCCTTCCTCGACCCCGAGCTGCGCTACCTCAACGACGAGGGCCGCACCGGCGAGGAGACGGTGCTCGGCGACCCGTCGAACATCTTCCCGGACCAGATCACCTTCCTCGAGGAGATGAGCAAGAACGGCAACGACGGGGGCCTGCTGATGATCCCCGGCACCGTCGGCGATTTCCGCGGTACCGAGATGCTCTCGCTCACGCACCCGGTACCCGAGGCCGAGGTGATGGAGATCTTCGAGAACAAGACCGCATACCTCGACGCCTTCGCCGAACGGCAGGCCCCGGTGCTGGCCGCCGAGAAGGCCTCGTGGGCGCCCGACGACGGGGTGCCGCTGCTGGGCGCGCTCAAGGCCAAGTTCGAGCCGATCATGCAGGCCTCGGCCCTGATCAGCGACGGTATCGGCTACGCGGTGGGTCTGGAGATGGGCGACGAGACGGTGGTGCTCGACTTCCCGAACCGCATCGTCCGCGAACCGGCCGAGGGTGACGGCAAGTACCGCTACGGCTTCCGCATCGCGCCCGAGCTGGTGCGCACCGTGCTCCGCGACGACGAACCGGACTGGGTGAACACGATCTTCCTGTCGACCCGGTTCACCACCTGGCGGATCGGCGGCTACAACGAATTCCTGTACACCTTCTTCAAGTGCCTGACCCCTGAGCGGATCGCCTACGCCGACGGCTGGTTCTCCGAGGCCCACGACGATTCCGCGTCCACCGAACTCGACGGCTGGGAGGTGCAGCGCCGCTGCCCGCACCTCAAGGCCGACCTGTCGAAGTTCGGCGTGGTCGAGGGTGGCAAGCTCACCTGCAACCTGCACGGCTGGCAGTGGGACCTGGAATCGGGCCGCTGCCTCACGTCGAGCGGGCACGAACTGCGCGCGAAGAGGTTGACGTGAACTCTCCGAGGTTCCCGCGGAACAACCGCAAGCGAGTGGACGACTACTACGGCGTCCACGACACCGGCATGGCCACGCAGGCCCCGCCGCAGCGGCCCGCAGCTCCTCCGCCGCAGCAGCCCCCGCCGGCAGGTCCCCAGCCGGCAACACCACCGGCCGGCGCACCGTCGCGGGGCCAGCAGGCTCCTCCGCCCACCGCTCCCCAGGCACCGTCGCAGCCCCGGCCCGAGCCCCGTCGGCCCGAACCGGAGCAGCGCAGCAAGCCGGACCCGCTCAACGATCCATTGACCTCGGAGACCTTCCTCGGCGTCCAGCCCGAGTCCGACACCTTCGAGGCGGGCATGTTCGGGTACAGCGCGTCATCGCGGCCGGCGCCGTCCGACGTGCCACCGGAATCGAACGGATTCGACAGCGGCTTCGACCAGTTCGCGCCTCCCCGGTTCGAGCCGCGCGCCGAGAACGGCCGGCAGGAGTCCACCGGATCGGCCGCGGAGCACGAGCCGGTGATCGACCTGGCCGATCACCCGGACGGCTACATCGATGTCGAGGTGGTCGATGTGGTCGAAGTCGACCACGAGCCTCCGCCCGTCCGTGAGACCCTGGCGATCGACGCGTTCCCGTACACCCAGATCGACGAGTCCTACGTGGACCCGACGGTGCTGCCCGAACCGAAGGAGCGCGGTGATATGACCGACTTCAACGAGTCGCTGACGGAGGCGATGAGCATCGAGGGTGCGCTCGGCGTGGCCCTGGTGGATTCGCAGAGCGGCATGGCGCTGGCCACCGCGGGCGACCCGAAGGAGTTCAACCTCGAAGTCGCCGCTGCGGGCAATTCGGCGCTGGTGCAGGCCATGAGCCGCACGCTGGGCGACCTGGACCTCGACGATCACATCGAAGACATCCTCATCACCCTCGGCTCGCAGTATCAGATCGTGCGCCCCATCCGGCAGGGCGCCGAAGGCCTGTTCCTGTACCTGGTGCTGGACCGGGCGCGGGCCAACCTGGCGATGGCTCGATTCCGTCTCACCAAGCTCGAAGAGCAAATCGAAGTCTGATCCTCGTTTGGTAAATCATCGATTTACCATCGATGCGATGACCACCTCTGCATCCACTGCGCTCACGCCCCGGGCGTGGTGGCACCGGCCGCCGGGGTTGCCTCTGGCCTTGGCGAGCCTGATCGCGTGCGGTACGTGGATGGTGGAGGCGAGTACGCCGCAGGACGGGAGTCCGACGCTCGGGGTGGCGATCCTCGCCGGACTGAGCCTGATCGCATTCACCTGGATCGGACGGACGATGATCTCACTCGCACACCGGCCCCGCTGGAGCGTGCGGTACGCGGCGGTACCGCTGATCGGTCTGATCACCCTCGGCCTGGTGTACCTCGACGTCCCCTTCGCTGCGCGCTGGATCCAGGCGAAGCCCGCGTTCGAGCACGCCGCCCACGCTGCGCTCGCTGATGCGCAGCCCACCCCCACGCAATTGCGACTGGGCACTTTCTCCGTCACCCGGTCCACGGTCGAGGGCACCGTCCGATTTCGGTTGGGCACGGGCGCGATCGGCGATACCCACTACATCGTGTTCTCCCCCGCTGGGAGGCCGCACACCTACGGCCCGCCCTCCGAGCACGATCGGGTGGCTCACTTCGATGGTCCGTGGTGGCGGGTCATCGACATGTACTGACCCGCCATCTTCGAGCTACCGTACCTATCATGCAGAACATCGATGCCCCAGTGCGCCCCTGGTGGCAACGACCGCCCGGACTTCCCATGACCCTCGCCGCTACCGCGCTGGTGCTCACCCTGTGCTGGGGGATCTCCCTTCCCGGAGGCGACTTCATGGTGCTGCTGCTGGCGTTCTGACCCACCGTTGCCTTCGCCCTGGTGTGGATCGTCCGGGTCGGTATCGCGCTCGCCCGGCCGATCGGGCCACAGTGGGACTGGCGGTTCCTCGTGATCCCGACGATCAGTGCCCTCGGGCTCACTGCCGCCGTGTTCAATCTGCCCCGGGAGGCCCGCTGGACGTACGCCAAACCGCGCCTGGAGGCCACGTCGGCGGCGATCCGCTCCGGGGCAATGCCGGTGCGGAGCGGGGAGTCGCTGCGGATCGGTAGCTACTCCCTCAGCTACGACGACCGCGCCGACGGCAACATCTGGTTCCGCGTCGTCGACGCCGGGTTCCTCAACTCCGAGTACCTCGTCCACTCCCCTGTGGGGCACGCCGTGCGGCCCGCCGAGGAGCGCCATCGCAACACCGTGGAACACTTCGACGGGCAGTGGTGGCTGGTCAACGAGGTCTTCTGATGTCCGAGCCGGAATTCGACCGGGAACGACGAGCCGCCGCCCGCTCCGTGCGTGAATCACACCTGATGGTCCGGCTCTTCATCGCCCTCGGCGTGCTCACCATCGCCGCGGGTTGTTACTTCACCGTGGTCGACACCATGTTCCTGGCGTCAGCAAGCACCGCCGAGGGGCGCGTGGTGGACTACGAGGAGAGCGCGTCCCCCAAGGAGAACGGGCGAACCGAGTACAGCTACCAGCGCATCGTCGGGTACACCGTGGACGGCGTCGACTACCGCAAGCGGGAATCGGGGGCATCGTCGAGCGAGCCGGCGATCGGTGACGCGGTCACCGTGTACTACGACCCCGACGATCCGCAGCACGCCATGATCGATGCCTTCATGCGGAAGTGGTTGGGCCCCTTGGCGATCATCTTCGGCGTGCTGTGGACCGCACTGTTCGCGGCGATCCAGCGTTGGACCCGCCGCAAGCAGGGCGAGCGGGAGCGGACCGCGTTCCACGGCGCCCGGATCCCGCTGACGGTCACCGATCTCCGCGACAGCGAGTGGCGCGACGACGACGGAAACACGCGCAGGGCCGTGGTCGCCACCATGACGGGAACAGACTCGGGCACCGGCGAGGCCCGGGTATTCACGCGCAGTTACGAGGGCCGGTGGCGGCACCGCCGGGCGCCGGCGCTCGGCGCGCCCTACGTCGCCTTCGTGGACGACTCGGGAGCGATCATCATCCCGGCATGAGGGAACCGGCGGTTTCGAGCGCCGCCCGACGGCCACGATCTATTTGCTATATTGCATTTCGTGACCTCGTCAATGCACTACCCGCCCGGGCTCGCACCCGCTCGTCCGTCGATCACTCGACACCGGCTGTGGGGACTGGACCTGGCGATTGTGATCACCTCCGTCGTGGGCCAGATCTTGTTCTGGGCGGCCTTGCTCACGACGATCGGGCGATCCGACGAGTTGCCCATGGGGACCATCCTCTGCGCCGCGGCCGGGATCGGGCTCGGCGCGATCGCGATCGGGGCCTGGCTGGTGCGCTCGATGCTCCTTCTGACCAATCACACGGTCAGCGTTTGGTACGTGATCGCACCGATCACCGGAATCGTCGGGACGGCGGTCGGCCTTGCGGCAGCCATGGCAGTGATGCCACCGCAGTAGCCCCGGAGTTACGGGCGCAGGACGTCCGTGCCGAGGAACGGCTGCAGGGCGGCGGGGACCCGCACGGAACCGTCGGGCTGCTGGTGGTTCTCCCAGATCGCGACGAGCCAGCGCGTGGTGGCCAGCGTGCCGTTGAGCGTGGCGGCGATCTGCGGCCGACCGTCCTCGTCCCGGTACCGCACGCCGAGGCGGCGGGCCTGGAAGGTGGTGCAGTTCGAGGTCGACGTGAGCTCGCGGTAGCGCTCCTGCGACGGCACCCACGCCTCGCAGTCGAACTTGCGCGCGGCGGAGCTGCCGAGATCGCCTGCGGCCACGTCGATCACCCGGTAGGGCACCTCGACGGCGGCCAGCATCTCCTTCTCGAAATCGAGCAGCCGCTGGTGCTCGGCCTCGGCATCCTCGGGCTTGCAGTAGACGAACATCTCGATCTTGTCGAACTGGTGCACCCGGATGATGCCGCGGGTGTCCTTGCCGTACGAACCCGCCTCGCGGCGGAAGCAACTCGACTGCGCCGCATAACGAATCGGACCATCGTTCAGATCGATGATCTCGCCCATGTGGTACCCCGCCAGCGGAACCTCCGAGGTGCCCACGAGGTACAGGTCGTCGGCCTCGAGCCGGTAGATCTCGTCGGCGTGCGCACCCAGGAAGCCGGTGCCGCCCATGATCTCCGGCTTCACCAGTACCGGCGGGATCATCAGCGTGAAGCCGTGCGCCACGGCCTTCTGCACGGCGAGTTGCAGCAGCGCCATCTGGAACAGCGCGCCGTGACCGGTCATGAAGTAGAACCGCGAGCCCGAGACCTTCGCGCCGCGCTCCATATCGAGCAGTCCCAGCCCCTCGGCGAGCTCGAGATGGTCTTTGGGGTCGGTGATCTCGGGGATCGTGCCCACGTGCTCGAGCACCTCGAAATCGTCCTCGCCGCCGGCGGGCACGCCCTCGATGATCACATTGCCGATCTTGCGTGCCGTCTCGTCGAAGACTTCGTCGGCGCGAGCCTGCTCGGCCTCCGCCTCCTTGACCTTCGCCGCCAGCTCGCCGGCCGCCGCGACGAGCGCGGGGCGCTCCTCGGGTGCGGCTTTGCCGATCGACTTGGAGGACGTCTTGTGCTCGGCACGCAGGTTGTCGGCCGCCAGGACAGCGGCGCGACGGTGCGCGTCGGCCTCCAGCAGGGCGTCCACCAACGCGGCGTCTTCACCACGGGCGCGCTGCGAGGCGCGCACGAGGTCCGGATTCTCGCGGAGCAGCTTGACGTCGATCACCCGACCAGCCTATTACGCCGCCGGTACCGCGCCCCACACGGTATTCGCGCACACGGCCAGGCATGATGGATTCGATGGCCGACGACACCGATACCCAGCCCGAGCCCGTCCAGCCCCCGGACGGGCCGGATCGTCTGGCTTCCGACGACGCCGCTGCCGCGAAGCCCGATCCGCTGGCGGGTCCGGTCGACGCCGACGTGACCGACCTGCGGGCAGGACGGGTGAGCGCGGCGAACCTGCGCGCCGTCCTGATCGCTGTGATCGTGGGAGCCCTCGCGCTCGGTGGCACGCTGTACGCGGCCGGCTACTTCGACCCGGTCTCCGAAGACCACGGGCCGCGACTCGCCGCCAACGGCTCAACCCTCGCACGATCGAAGCCGGGATCCTGCATCACCTGGGACACCGCCGGCGCACTGGCGGCCGTCGACTGCTCGGCGTCGCACAAGTTCGAAGTCGCCGGCGAGCCGGCCAATACCCTGCCACCGGACGCGAAGTACCCGTCGGAGCAGCAGATCGCGGCGCTCCGCGAGCAGGTCTGCACCCCCGTGGTCGCCGAGTACCTGGGGCAACGCCTGGACCCGAAGGGCCGCTACCAGATGGGCCTGCTCACCGCGGGCGAGAAGGCCTGGGAGGGCGGCGACCGCACCATGCGCTGCGGTGTCCAACTGGTCGACGGCTCCGGAGCCGTCGTCGACTCCACCGGCAAGGTGGCCAACCAGGACAAGGCCACCTCCTGGCCGGTGGGCACGTGCATCGGTATCAACGACCGCGGCCAAGCCACCGTCCCCGTCGATTGCAGCGCCCCGCACGCCTTCGAGGTGACCGCCACCGTGGACCTGCGGCAGAAGTTCCCGGATGCGTCCTGGCCGACGCTCGCGCAGCAGGAGGACTACCTGGGCGGCACTTGCCCGGCCCGCACCACCGCGTGGTTCGGTGCGCAGGACGGCCTGCGCAAATCCGGCCTGCAGTTGCAGTGGAACACCCTCTCGCAAGAGGCGTGGACCGCGGGCGCGCGCACCTCGGTGTGCTTCGTCGCCGCGTCCGACGGGAAGAAGTTCATCCCGGTCACGGGCTCCGCGAAATCGCCGAACCTGTTGATCGACGGAAAGAAGCCCGTCATGCCCACCTTCCCGGGTGCCGCTCCGCCGAAGCCGGGGCGCTAACCGTGCACGTCTCCCGTCGTGCCTTCCAGGATTGGGTCTCCGACGCCCTCGATGACGTTCCCCCGCAGCTCGCGGAGGCGATGAACAACGTGGTGGTGCTGGTGCGCGACCGCAACGACGAGGACCCCACCATCCTGGGCCTGTACGAGGGCATCGCACTCACCGAGCGGGACACCAGCACCTACTTCGGCACACTGCCGGACCGGATCTTCATCTACCGCGAGCCGCTGATGGACATGTGCGAGACGGAAGAGCAGCTGCGGCGCGAGATCCGGGTGACGGTGCTGCACGAGATCGGCCATCATTTCGGGATCGACGACCAGCGCCTGCAAGAATTGGGCTGGGCCTAGCCCATCGGGTCCGCGGGCGACGGTGCGTCCGCCCAGCTGACCAGCTCCCATCCGCCGGTCGGTCCCGGCAACGGCCGGAGCACGATTTCGCCCGTGTTGGGTAGGTGATGCTTATGCGCGTATTCCCCGTCGACACCCCCGAGCTGCGCGGCGACCAGCCGAATCGCGGCGCCGTGGCTCACCAGGTAGACGTCGCCCGCGTCGAGGTACTGCGCGCGGACGGCGGCGACCGCGGGCAGGTAGCGGGCGAAGAGATCGTCGGCGGATTCGCCTCCCGGGAGGGCCGCGGCGCGGTCGCCGGAGTGCCAGCGCTCGACCACATCGCGGAACTGCCGCACCGCCTCCTCGTCGGTGCGGCCCTCCAGGTCGCCGGCCTGCACCTCGTGAACGCCGTCGATCACGGTGACGGGTACGTTCCAGCCGGCGCCGATCAGCTCGGCGGTCTGCTGCGCTCGCCGGGCGACGGAGCTGAGCAGCACCGCCGGAACCGTGCCGGGCCGGTCGGCCGCGAACCGTCGGGCCTGGTCGGAGCCCTCCGCGGTGAGTGGCGCACCCGGCGGAAGGGTGTCGAGGGCCTTGGCGACGTTCGCGGTGGTCTGTCCGTGCCGGACCAGGTGCAGCAGCCCCGTCATCGTTCTCCCCTGCGCAGTCGGTCGAACCATTCGGCGGAGTCACCGGGGTCGGTGGGAGCCGTGCCGGGGCCGCCGGGCCGGGGCCAGGAGCCGAGGAAGCGTACGTCGTCGCACACCCGGTGCAGGGCGCGCAATGCCTCGCCGACAGCAGGGTCGTCGATGTGGCCCACACAATCGAAATGGAAGACGTAACTGCCGAAGACGGTCCGTTTGGGGCGCGACTCGATCCGGGTGAGATCGACTCCGCGGAGCGCGAATTCGGCCATGACGAGGGCCAGCGAGCCGGGCCGGCTCGGCACGTCGAGGACGACAGCCGTGCAGTCTTGACCGGTGCGGGCGGGCGCGGGGCCGGGGCGACCGCACAGCACGAATCGGGTACGGGCGTCGGCCACATCGGCGACGCCCGCGGCCAGCTCGGGGACGCCGTGCATCGCGGCCGCGAGTGCGGTGGTGACGGCGACGTCGACGCGGCCTTGCGCGGCGTCGACCGCAGCGGCGGAGTTCGAGGCGGCGGGCACGACGTCGGCCTGCGGCGCATTCGCCGCGAGCCAGCCGCGGACCTGTGCGGAGGCCACCGGGTAGGCGCCGACGGTGCGCGCCTCGGCCAGCGGAACGGTACCGACGATGGAGAAGGACACGGCGAGATCGGTCTCGGCGTAGATCTGCAGCGGATCGCCGCCGAATCCCAGCGTGTCCAGGGTGGGGGTGACAGGCCCTTCGACCGAGGATTCGATGGGGACACAGGCGAGATCGACCACACCGTCGGCGACCAGGCCGAGCGCTGCCACCTGACTGGGCGCGCTGACTCGCTCGGCGCCGGCGAGCGGGACTCCCGGGACATCCATCCGGCCCTGCGCGGCGAGGTCGAGGCACTGCAGCAGCGCCATCTCGGTGAACGTCCCCTCGGGGCCGAAATAGGCGATGCGCGTCACGCACCGAGCCTATCGGAGCGGACCGGTGCGACCGGCGACACAGAGCCGTACCAGCATCTCTTCATTATAGTTATCTCGACGTTGTGGGGGATGGAGGCGAAGCCGCATGGGTGAGTACGACAATCCGCTGGACCGGATCAGTTCCGGTCCCGCGCCGCAGGGGCCGCAGCCGTGGCGGTCGAACCGGCTTCCGACGGGGAGCCCGTACGCGAACGGCCGATACGGCACCGGTCACACGAAGCGTCGCCGCAGTCGCGGCCGCTCGGGGTGGGTCATCCTCGTCGTGGCCGTCGTGTTCATCGCGGGCGCGATCGGGTGGGCGGCGGTCTCCCGACCCGACTCGTCTCCCTCGGCGGTACCACCCCTGACCCGCGGCGCCGATACGGCCGTGCCACCCTCGCCGCCGTCGGTCGATCAGATCACGACCAGTTCGCTGTTCACCACCGCGCTCGTGACGCCGCGCTGCGCGTTGCCTGCCTGGTCGACGGATCCGGCGGCGATCGAAGCCTTCTCCGGCGCAGGCACGCGATGCCTGGAACAGGTGTGGAGACTCCCGCCGAACACGGTGCGCGTCTTCTCCGATCCGAACGGCGTGGCGCCCGGGAACGATTGCCCGGTGGGGTGGACGATTCGCACGGTCTCGTCGTGCGGTTCGGCCACCTTCGTCAACCGCGATGGGATCGTCGCGGCGGCGGGCAATCAGGCCGCGGCGGCATTGCAGTGGCTCTCGCTGTCGGTCGCGAGCCGGGCCGAGTCGCGCAGCGGAGTAGGCACCGATGTCGAGGCTCTGGTCCGCGACGCGGGCGGCGCGCCGAGCCCGCTGGGATCGGAATACCTTCGCCGCGAACACATGCAGACGTTGTGCCTGTCCGGCAGTACCATCGCACGGCTGGTGGGCACGGCGATCACCGAGGGCGATCTGGAGCGGGCCGCGATGGATGCCGCGACCTTCACGATGGTCGCCGACCTACCTGATGCTCCGCAGCTGTCCCGCACGAACACTCGCGCATGGTTCGACCGCGGCTCCCGGTCTCCGAACCAGGGGCCGTGCGGCACGGCCTGGACCGTCCCCGTCGATCAAATCTCCTGACTATCAGCGCAATCCGAGCGCGTGCAGCCGGTCGGTGATGGCCTGCGGGTCCGGGGCGATGAGGTGCCGCAGCCGCTCCCGCAGGGCGTCCTGCGCCATCGGGTTGAGCCCGGCGAGGCGCTGCTCGTCCGGGTCGGCGAGCGCTCCCTCGATGTCGTCGCCCGTGAGCGCGGCAACGGTGGCGCACAGTACGGCGACGGCGGCATCGGGTCCGGTGACCTCGAGCGCGAACCCGGGGCCCGACTCATGTACTCCTCGAACGAGGAATTCGACCAGTTCGCGCGGATCGTCGGGGTGGTAGGCCTGCGTCGTCAACTCCGACGGACCGGCGATCGCCAGGCCGTCGACCAGGGACATCGGCTCGCGCGGCGGCGCCAGCAGCTCCAATTCGATCGCCATCATCCTGACCCTAACTCTTGCCCCGCCTCGCCCGCTCAATTAGGTTAGGGTTACCTTCTACAAACACACCGAGTGAGAGGAGTCGAGATGAGCGCCCCCACGATCGCCGAGCCGACCCCGGCAGAGCGCGTCCGCACCGTCGCCGTCGTGCCCCACGCGGCCGTTCTGGTGGCCGACGGCCACGAACCGATCACCATCGCACTCCACCACGTGCTCGGCGACCGGCTGGTGATCGCCGTCGCCGACGACACCCCCTGGCTCGATGGTGCACGCGCCATGGTGGAGATCAATGACATCTCACCGCTCGCGCTGCGCGAACGCACGCGGTCGCTGGTGTGGCTCTCGGGCAACCTCTCCGAGGTGGCCGACGGTGCCGCCCTCGCCGCGCGGGTAGCGATCGAGAATCCGCTGGAATCACTCCTCGACGTGGGCAATGGCTCCCGCCTGCTGACCATGCCGGTCGAAACCGCGGTGCTCGCGGATACCGCCGGCGCCTCATCGGTGTCGGGTGACGAACTGGCCGCCGCCGATCCGGATCCGTTCGCGGGCTACGAGGCTGCGTGGCTCGCGCACGTCGAGAACGACCACCCGGAGATGGTCGGCCAGCTGGCGCGGCGCATTCCCGGCAAGCTGCGCAACCATCGCATCCGCCTGCTGGGCATCGACCGGTTCGGTATCCGGCTGCGTGCCGAACACCACGAGCTCTCGGATGTGGATGTGCGCCTGAACTTCGCGCAACCCGCCACCGATATGGCCGCCCTGCAGCGGGGCATCCGAATCCTGCTCGGCTGCCCCTTCCTCAACGGCCTGCGCGCTGCGGGCTGAGTCGTTCAGTGCGCCTGCACGGTGATGTCCGTGCCTTTCGGCGTGAGCAGGTAGACCCCCGCA
This sequence comes from Tsukamurella paurometabola DSM 20162, assembly GCF_000092225.1. Lineage (NCBI taxonomy): Bacteria > Bacillati > Actinomycetota > Actinomycetes > Mycobacteriales > Tsukamurellaceae > Tsukamurella > Tsukamurella paurometabola. The sequence goes on along the minus strand of NC_014158.1, from coordinate 147,864 downwards.
GCCACGGCCAGTAGCAGCACCCCGCCCACCAGACCCGTGGTCTGCAGCGACTCGGTGAACCCGGCAGCGGCGTGTTCTGCCAGCGCCGGCAGCTGCGCCTGCTGCGCGATAGCCATTGCCGCACCGAGCGATTCGCCGGCGGCATCGGCGGTCGCCGCATCCACACCGGGGATCGCCGCGAAATCGGCGTCGGCGGTGTACAGCATCGCGGCGATGCTGCCGAGAACCGCGACACCCAGTACGTTGCCGAGGTCGTACGAGGTCTCTTCGAGTGCGGCGGCATTACCCGCCTTCTCCTCGGGAGTGCCCGACATGACCATCGCGGAGGCCACCGTCATCGATCCCATGCCCATGCCCACCAGCACCAATGGCGCGATCATCGCGGTGTACGTGAGCTGGTCCGCGGCGTCGATCAGCACCATGCCGATGCCGGCCAGAGCAAGCCCACCCGCGAGCACGATCCGCGCGTTCAGCTTACGAGCGAGCCAGGGAGCGGCGATCGACGCGACGGTGGCCGCGACCGCCACCGGGAGCAGCCGGACGCCGGTCTCGATCGGCGAGTAGTTCTCCACCAGTTGCATCCACTGCGCCAGTAGCAGGAGCGCGGCGGCCATGGCGAACATGACACCCAGCGCGGCGAGAATCGCGGCGGTGAACTGGCGACGTTCGAAGAGCCGAACGTCGAGCAGCGGATCCGGGCGGTGCAACGAGCGGTAGACGAAGAGCGACAACGCGATCACCGCGAGCAGCAGCGCCACTAGGGCCGGCGTCGATGCGAAGGTGTGGTCCTTGGCGAACCGCTTGATCGACCACACCAGGGCCACCATGCCGGTGATCGAGAGCAGCGCGCCCACGTAGTCCCAGCGGCCCGGGCTGGGCACCGTCGACTCGGGCAGGATCAGCAGGCCGGCGATCAGCACAGCCGCCATGAACGGCACGTTCACCAGGAAGGCGGCACGCCACGAGAAATTCTCCAGCAGAACACCGCCCGCGATCGGACCGATCGCGGCGCCCAGGCCGGAGACCGCGGCCCACAGGCCGAGCGCCTTCGCCCGCTCGGCGGGATCGGTGAAGATCACCCGCAGCATGGACAGCGTGGTGGGCATGATCATCGCGCCGCCCACACCCAGCAGCGCGCGCAGCGCGATCACCTCTCCGGGCGAATCCGCCCACAGCACGAGTAGCGAGGCCACGCCGAAGACGGCGTAGCCCAGCAGAAGCATTCGCTTGCGGCCGAACCGGTCTCCGAGCGAGGCGGTCGAGACCAGCAGGCCGGCCAGCACCAATGAGTACGCGTCGATGATCCACAGCTGTTGCGCCGCGGTGGGGCGCAGGTCCGCGGAGAGGTCGGGCAGCGCGATGTTGAGGATCGTGAGATCCACGGTGATCACCAGCAGGCTGATCGAGAGCACCGCCGCAGAGGCCCACCGCCGCGCGAAGGGCATCGTGGACGGGTGATCGGTTCTGAGATCGGTCATGTCGCAGTTCCTTTCGTCGCGCCCAGCGGCGCGCTCCAGAGCGCCGCGATGGCGCTTGCGAGGAGGGCATGGTCCAGAGGTCGCTCGGCGATGACCGCGTCCATGGTGGCACCGTCGCTGAAAGTCGCCACAGCACGGGCGTTCTCGACGGGAATGTACCGAGCGAGCGCCTCGACGAGACGGGCGGTCCAGTGTCGCGCCAGCTCTTCCATATCGGGACTCGACGCAGCGGCGCAGGTCATCGCGAAATCGCCGCGAACCAGTTGCGGGTCACTGAGATAGCGATGCAGTGCGCCGGTGTACGCGGCGGATGAGGCCCCGTCACGAACGAACTCCGCCTCCAGATCGGCGAGCCACTGCTCCGCCTCGTCCATCAGGTTGCGCAGCGCAGCCTCGCGGAGGTCGTCGAGGGTGGCGAAGTACTGGGTGGTCGAGCCCAGGGGTACACCGGCACGCGCCGCCACCTTCCGGTGGGTGAGGGCGTCGGCCCCGCTCTCAAGTACGAGTGCCGCCGCCGCGTCGACGATCTCGCGGCGCCGGCGCTCGGGGTCGCGCCGTCGGGGTCCGTCGGACATGGCTACCTCCTTATGTACGTTTGTACATGTACAACTGTACATGAGACACCGGCGTTGTCGATTCTTCACCGTCGTGGCACACGTTTGCAGCCCGAACGGGTTAGATTGGTGCGATGAGCGCCACACCGGACGACCCCACGCCTCAGCAGCACGAGGGCGAGCCGAAGCCCGACCTCGCCTCGCGTACGAAAGCCCACGTCGGCGACGTGACCACCCGCGCCAGGACACACGCCGACGATGCGGCCACCCGCGCCAAGACCAAGGCCGGTGATGCGGCATCCCGCGCCGGTGAGGCGGCGAAGCGGTGGCTGCGCCGCGCGATCGTCGCCGCCATTGTGGTCGCGGTCCTCGTCGCCGCCTACTTCGCGCTCGCCGCGTACCTGCCCCGCAAGTGGGCAGATCTCTTGGTCGGCTGGGTCGGCACCGACGGCGGCACTCTCAAGGGCACCGTCTTCGGGCTGGGCATCGGCTTCCTCTGCGCCGGGCTCCCCCTGCTCCTGCTGTGGTTCGCCGCCAAGCGGGCGGCGAACCACCCGAAGATCGCCACCGTGCTGGGCCTCATCGCAGTGATCGCGACCGTCCCCAATCTCATGACCCTCGCCGTCGCGATCGGTACCGGCAGCGGTGCCAGCTACGCGCGCACCAAGATCGACCAGAACGCCGCCGGATTCCGGTGGGCCACCCTGATCGGTGTCGTGATCGGTGTGATCGCCGCGATCGCGCTCGCGATCTTCCTCGAGGTGCAGCGCCGTAAGCGAGCGAAGAAGAAGCAGCAGAAGGCGCTGGAGAAGGAAGCCAAGGCCGCTCAGAAGCAGGCGGAAAAGGACGCCAAGGCTGCCGAGAAGGCGCTCAAGAGCGGCCACGCAGCGTCCAGCCTCGACGATGAGCCGTCCGCACCGTCCGGCGGCGGTACCGGCCCGAGCGGCACCTAGATCCCGAACAACCCCTCGATCGGCGCCTTGGCGAAGTACACCAGGAAGAGCCCGGCGACGATCCACAGCAGTGGGTGCACCGTCTTGGCCTTACCCTGCGCCACAGCGAGCACGACCCAGGTGATGAAGCCGATCCCGATGCCGTTCGCGATGGAGTACGTGAACGGCATGGTGACCACGGTGAGGAAGGCGGGCAGTGCGATGCCGAACTGGGTCCAGTCGATGTCCTTGAGCTGACCGATCATCATGGCGCCCACGATCACCAGGGCGGGCGAGGCCGCCTCGGACGGCACCACCTCGTACAGCGGCGTGAAGAACATCGCCAGCAGGAACAGCACGCCGGTCACGATGTTCGCCAGGCCGGTGCGCGCGCCCTCGGCGATACCCGCGGCCGACTCCACGAAAACCGTGTTCGACGATGCCGAGGCGCCGCCGCCCACGATCGCGCCGGCGCCTTCGACGGCCAGCGCCTTACCGATGTTGGGGACGCTGCCGTCCGCCTTCATCAGGCCGGCCTCCTTGGTCATGCCGGTAATGGTTCCCATGGCGTCGAAGAAGTTCGACAGCACCAAGGCGAACACGAGCACCGACGCCGCGAGCACGCCGATCCGGGTGAAGGCGCCGAACACATCCACCTCGCCGACGAGCGAGAGGTCGGGCAGGCCACCCAGCGAGGACGGCAGCTCGGGGATGTTCAGGCTCCAGCCGTGCGGATCTTTGATCGACGGTCCGAGGCCCGTCACCTTCTGCACGATGAGAGCGACGATCGTGGTGATCACCACGCCCAGCAAAATCGCGCCGGGTACCTTGCGCACCACCAGGATGCCCATCAACAGCACGCCGAACACGAACACCGCCGTCGGCCACGAGGCGACGGAGTTTCCGATGCCCAGGCTGACCGGCACCGTGGTTCCCGCGGCATCCGGGATGCGCCGCACGAAGCCGGAGTCCACGAAGCCGATGAACGCGATGAAGCAGCCGATGCCCGCGGCGATCGCGGCCTTGAGCTCGGCGGGAATGGCGCGGAAGACCGCGGTGCGGAAGCCGGTGACGCCCAGGATCACGATGATGATGCCGTCGATCACCACCAGGCCCATGGCCTCCGGCCAGGTGACCTGCGGCGCCACGCTCACGGCCAGGAGACTGTTCACGCCCAGGCCCGCGGCAATACCGAACGGGTAGTTCACGATTGCGCCGAAAACGATGCACATCAGGCCCGCGGCGAGAGCCGTGACCGCCGCCACCTGCGCGGTGGGGAGCACATTGCCGAGCACATCGGTGTTCTTGTTGTTGCCGACGATGCCGCCGATGATGATCGGGTTGAGCACCACGATGTAGGCCATCGTGAAGAAGGTGACCAGGCCGCCGCGCACTTCCCGCGAGATCGTCGAGCCGCGCTCGCTGATCTGGAAGTAGCGGTCGAGCGGCCCCAGGCGGGGCTCGGCGGGTGCAGACACGGCGTTCACCTCGGCGTTCGTGAGCGGGACCGGGCAATCGTATAGCCACGTCGCTACAGTGACCCGGTGAGCGCCCCCGAACCCGTTCCCGCGAGCGAGAAGACACCGCTGCGCGCGGAGGTGCTGATCGTTCTGCTCGTGACTTTCGGCTGGTCGGGGATGTATTCGCTGATCCGGCTGATCGGCTACCAACTCGGCCCGGGGGTGGGCGGTACGACGGTGAGCCTCAATCCTTCGCGGAGCCCGCACATCCCGATCGATTTCCTGCTCCAGACGCTCACCGCCGTGCAGTTGTTCGCGTGGGCCTCGCTCGCCCTGTACCTGCTGTGGCGTTCGGGGATCGGGTTCGCCGACCTCGGCTTCGCGCTGCGCGGCTCGCGTCGCGAGTTGCTCAGGAACATCGGTCTGGGCACCGGCCTGGCCGCCCTCATCGGGCTCCCCGGCCTCGTCCTCTACGTGGCCGGACGGACGCTGGGCGTGACCGCGAACGTGCTCCCGGCCGCGGGCGGGGATCCGGGCTGGCGGATGGTGACCTACGTCCTCATCGCGGCGGGGAACGCCGTCGCCGAGGAGGTCGTGGTGGTGGGCTACTTCATGACCCGGCTGCGGCAGCTCGGCGTGGGGCGCGCGGGCACGGTCGCCGCATCCGCGCTGCTCCGCGGCAGCTACCACCTCTACCAGGGCTTCGGTGCGGGCCTGGGCAATGTGGTGATGGGTGTGGTCTTCGGTGCCGCCTACGACCGGTGGCGCAGACTGTGGCCACTGGTCATCGCGCATTTCGTGATCGATGTGGTGGCCTATCTCGGCTATGCACTGCTCAAGGACCACCTCGGCTTCCTGCGCTGACGGCCGCCACGGCGGCTCGGGAAATCACGCGTCCGTGTCGGGGTTCGGTAGCCGCCCGCTCTCAGATACTGCCCGTACAGTCGGAATGCGTGAACGACGAACGACGCCGGGGCGACGAGCGACCGCTCGCCTGGTCCCAGGTGCCCGAGGGGGAACCGTCGGTGACCCGACGCCCCGTCGGCAACCGGCAGGGCCCGCCGCGCCCGCAGCAGCCCGGTCGGCAACCGGGCCAGCGTGGGTCGGGGCCACGCCCCGGTGCCGGCCAGCAGCCCTTCCGACCGCAGAATCCGCCGAACCCGGGCAACCAGCAGCCTCGCCCCACCCGGGTCGAGCGCCCCGCCCCGCAGGGCACGTGGGCACCGCCGCAGACCCCCGAACCGATTCCCGCGAGCACGAGCCGCCGCGCCGGCAGAGTGGGCGAGCGCGGCAGCAGTGGCCGGGTTCCGCCACCCCCGCGCCCTCCTCGCGATCGCTCACGCCGCAGGGCGGCACCGGAGGCGCCGAAGCCCGCCGCACCGCCGAAGGTCAAACGCAAGCGCCGCATACGTCCGCTGCGCTGGCTCACCGCGTTCCTCGTACTGGTGATCGTGGGCACCGCTGCCGCGACCTTCTACTTCGACGGCAAGCTCACACGGATCGACGCGCTCGCCGCCTATGCGGGCCGCATCGCCGACACCCCCGGCACCAACTGGCTGCTGGTCGGCTCGGATGCTCGTGAGGGACTCACGCCCGAACAGCAGAAGGACCTGGCCACCGGCGGCGACCTCGGGGGCGCCCGCACCGACACCATCATGCTGGTGCACATCCCCAAGTCCGGTTCCCCGCTGCTGATCTCGATCCCCCGCGATCTGTACGTACCGGTCCCGGGCCAAGGCAGCTACAAGATCAACGCCGCCTACTTCCTCGGCGGCCCGAAGCTGTTGGTGCAGACCTTCGAATCGAAGGCGAAGGTGCGCGTCGACCACTACGCGGAGATCGGTTTCGGCGGCTTCGCGACCATGGTCGATGCGCTGGGCGGCATCGAGATGTGCCCGAAGTACCCGATCAACGACCCCAAGGCCGGGATCCGGCTGCAGGCCGGCTGCCAGAACCTCAGCGGTGCGCAGGCGCTCGGCTACGTGCGCACCCGTGCCACCCCCAACGCCGACCTCGACCGTGTGGTGCATCAACGCGAGTTCATGACCGCCTTGTTCACCAAGGCGACCTCGCCGACGACGCTGCTCAACCCGTTCGAGATGTGGAGCCTGGCGGATGCGACGGTGGGCGCGCTCACCGTCGACACCGACACCCACCTGTGGGATCTGGGGCGGCTGGCATGGGCACTGAGCAGCTCTCCGGTAACGACCACCACCCCCACCGGCGGCAGCAGCGACACCGACGAGGGCAATGCCCTCATCTGGGGGAAGAACACCACGGAGTTCTTCAGCCTGATCGCCGCCGACCAGCCGGTTCCCGACCGACTCCTCAGCGGGCCTGGGAATTCCGGATAAGGTTGAAGCTATGACCGATGAGCGCGGCCGGATCGGCCGTCCCCCCAAGGTGAACCGCGAGCAGGTCGTCGCCGCGGCAGCGGACATCCTCACCAACGATGGTCCGCTGAAGTTCTCCATGCGCGCCCTGGCATCTCGCCTCGACATCAGCGCAATGGGGATCTACCACTACTTCGACTCGAAGAACGACCTGCTCGGGGCGGTATTGGAGCACCAGGCGTGGAACACGCCGGTACCCGAACTATCCGACGATCCCCGTGAACGGTTGGTGGAACTGCCACTGGCCGTGATCACCCACCTCTCCCGCCATCCGTGGGTGATCGATGTGCTTTCCGCCGACGAGATCATCGACGCCTTCTCCGCCTGGGCCTTCAACGAATTCCTCCTCACCACGGATCGCCTCGGCATCGGCGAGGAGGATTCGCTCCAGCTGTTGTTCGGCATCTGGCGGATCGTGGTCGGTGAGGTGGTGGTGCGCAACAACATCGCGATGCGCAACGAGCGCCCCACCCAGCCGTGGTACGAGCGTGAGGTGCCCGCCCACGTCACCGAACGCGAACGACTGATGCAGGCCCTCGGCAACGTCGACGACGGCATCAACGCCTACGACGTGGAGGTCACCCTCCGTGCGTATCTGGTGGGGCAGCTCGGCCAGCCGGCCTAGATCGATACCTGCCGGTCACGCAGGCCGTCACGTGAGCGTCGCTGTGCCGCAGTGAGTTCGGAATCATCGGCGAGCGCCTCGGCGAGGCGCTTGCCGAGTTCGACGGTGCCCGGCACCCACTCATCCGGATGCGATTCGCGGTCGAGGTCGAAAACCGGGATGAGCAGGCCGTCGGCGCGGAACGAGCCAGCGAATTTCGAACCCTCGCCCAGGGTGAGACCGCCGGCGGCGTGCACACGCGCCAGGGCGGCCATGAGTTCGTCCTCGGGCGCGGGATGCACCCAGCGCAGGTGCGCCTTCGAGCCGGTATCGGCCCACCACGGCGCGCCCACGCCGTCGGCGCCCAGGTCGAGCCGGGCAGCGGGAGTGATCAGCGAGTTGGCGTGGTCCACCAGCTGGCGGGTCTGCGCGTCCGGCTCGCCCGCAAGCCACCAGTTGAAGTCCGTGTGCACCGTGATGTCCAGGGCCGCACCGTCATCGAGCACATCGGTGATGACGCCGCCGGCCGGTTCGGAGAGCACCTCACCGGTATCGGCGTCAGCCGCGAACCGGGCGGCGCCGGCGAGAGCCGCGGCCGGGTCCTCCGGGCGCACGGAGGTCTGTAGCGCCGCATAACCGACGGTGCCCTCGGCCTCGTCGCGCACCAGCGCGAAGGAGGCACCGGGCAGCACCGTCGCGAGCCGGATCTCGCGCGATGAGCCGGACACCGCGAGCGGTGCGGTCGCGCTGGGGACGAACTGGCGCAGCGCGATCAGATCGCATTCCGCGGCGAGGCCTTCGAACGGGCGGCGCGCCGCGGCGGCCGATTCCGCCGAGCGTGCCCGCTGCGCCGCGACCTTCTCGGCCCGGTTCGATCCCTCGCGGGGAGTGGCATTGCGTTCGCGTCTACCCATGCTCCGCAGGGTACCTAGCCGGAGAGCCAGGAGCGGGCGCGGGCCGGGTGATTGGTGGCGATCCACTCCACTCCAAGGCCGTGGCACAGGGCCACGTCGGCCTCGGTGTCGACCGTCCAGCAGTAGGTGAACCGGCCCGCTGCACGCGCCTTGGCCACGGTGTCGGGCCGCTCCCGCAGCGATTCCACCGACGGCCCGATGCCCTGGGCGCGCACTGCCGTGGCCGCACCGCCGCCGAGCAACCGGGAGGCCTCGCCGAGCAAGACGGCGGGGACGCCGGGTGCGTTGCGGCGCACGCGCCACACCGCGGACCCGGAGAAGGAGATCACGGTGACGGGCGCCGACGCGGGATCGTCGGGCCGGGACAGCCCGTGCCGTTGCAGCGTGGCCAGCAGCTTCTGCTCGACCAGGCCACCGAACCGAACGGGGTGTTTGGTCTCGATGAAGAGCTTGCGGTCGGCGGTGCGCGCCAGGTCGATCAACTCGTCCAGAGTGACCACCGGTTCCGGATGGCCGGGCCGTTTCCACGAACCGAAATCCATCGCCTTGAGATCGGCGAGGTCGAGCTCGGAGACGGCGCCGGTGCCATCGGAAGTGCGCTCGACGGTGCGGTCGTGCACACACACCAGGTGGTGGTCGCGGGTGAGCCGGACATCGCATTCGATCGCATCGGCGCCCTCGGCGACCGCCGCCTCGAAGGCGCTCATGGTGTGTTCCGGGTACTCGCCGCTGGCGCCGCGGTGCGCCACGATCCCCGCTACACCGCCAGCCATCGGCCCTCCTCGACCTCGTGTTCAGACCCCGGACCGGCGTCGATCATCCGCACCAACCGCAGCGTGAGCACCAGGAAGGCCGCGCCGAGCACGTACGTGATCGCGGTGTACAGCACCGCGTCGGCGCGATGCTGCAGTCCACCGGAGGCCTGCGCGTACGCCACGCAGCCCACGGTGACGATACTGAGCGCGGCCCAGCCTGCCCACCACCTGCGGATGAATTCCGTGCGGCCATCGGTCGACGGTTCCCGCCCGGCGGCGCGATCCTGCGCGCGCACCAGTTCCAGCGCGAGAACCGGGGCGGCGACCAGGTTCACCACGGGCACCAGGCAGTACACCCACAGCTGCCAGGTGGGTCGCGGATCGAGCGTGCCGAGTCCCTCGTAGGCGGCTGCACGCGCGGCGTGCAACCACCGGGCGAAGGCTACGTACACGCCGATCAGCGCGATCACCGCGAGCCAGCCGAGGGCGAAGACCGAGACGTCGGCACCCCAGGCCAGATACTTCGAGACGGTGCGGGCGCGGTTGATCACCAGGAGGAGATACGCGCCGGCCTCGGCGAGCCCGGCCAGGATCAGGATTCCCGTCGCGCCCTGCAGCACCGAGTAGAGCAGCGAGCTCGCTGCCTCGGCGCGGCCCTCCTCGCGGGTCGGCGCAGGGGCGAACTCTTGGCGCAGACCCCAGCGCGGTACATCGTCGTAGCGGGGCGTGGGCTGCTCGCCCGACGGTGCGCGGCGCGGCTCCGGAAGAGTCTCCGGCGGGCGCCGGGCGAGCCAGCGGATGCGGCGGCCGGGCGGCTGCGTGCGAGAAGCGGGTTGCATCAGACGACTCCCGGGCCGCCGTCCGAGCGGACCACCGGTTTCGCGGCCGCGGCCCAGGCGATCATGCCTCCGTCGACGACCGCGGCCTCGACGCCGACGGTTTCCAGGTAGCGGACGGCGCTCTCGGAGCGGCCGCCGCCGCGGCAGATCACGTACACATCGGAGTCGAGGTCGATCTCCTCGAACCGCAGCGGCAGGTCGGACAGGGGGATGTGCAGGGCGCCGGGGGCGTGCCCGAGCTCCCACTCATCGGGTTCCCGCACGTCGAGCAGGGTGATGGTGGCCACCTCCGGGAGGGCGTCGATCGAGATCAGCCCGTCGTCGGTCGGGAATCCACGCGCGTCCATCATGCGACCAGTCTGGCACGGCCGTAAGCGAAGGCATCGGTTTCATCCACAGTTTCCACAGGCTCATCCACAGCTTGAGGTTGATTCGTAGCGGCGTTCACCAGCGCGGATTCACGACCCTGTGGACCATGTGGAATCACGAACCGTAACTCGCCCACAGGCCTCGGCGGTGCAGGCCGGACAGCGCACCGTCGAGCGCACCCGTGGTGAGGGCGGCCGCGGCGCCCGCGAGCCCACCGTCGGCGATCGACGTTCCACCGCTCAGCAGCCTCGCAAGCAGGGGTTTCGGTGTGTGCATCGTCTCGATCTCGGCTTCCGGGAAGCGGTCGGCGAGGGTGCCGCGCAAGGTGCCCACACCGTCGGCGAGACCGAGCTCGACGGCCTTGGCACCGATCCACACCTCGCCGGTGAAGAGTGCCGGATCGTCACCCAGGCGGGCCCCACGGCGCTCGGTGACCCAGGTGCGGAAGGCGCTGTGGATATCGCCCTGCACGCCGTGCAGCCATTCCACATCCGCCTCCCGCACGTCCTCGAACATGTCGAGTCGGTGCTTGGACTCACCGGCCGTGAACACCCGGCGCTCGAGCCCGATCTTCTCGATCAGGTCCTTGGCGCCGAAGCTCGCGGAGATGACGCCGATGGAGCCGACGATCGAGGTGCTGGTCACGAAGATCTCGTCGGCGGCGCAGGCGAGCCAGTAGCCACCCGACGCGGCGACGTCCTCGCAGAAGGCGAGCACCGGGAGATCGTGTTTCTCGGCGAGCTGCCGGATGCGAGCCCCGATCAGCTCGGACTGTGCGGGCGAGCCGCCGGGGCTGTTGAGCGCGAGAGCGACGGCGACGGCATCGTCGGTCTCGAACGCCTTGCGCAGGACCGTCTCGACGCCGGCGAGATTGAGCACGCCGCGGCTGCTGAGCCCGCCCGACAGGGCAGGTGCGGCGATCGGCCCCTCGAGCCGGACCACGGGCACCACCCCGCCGGCCTGGCCGAGCGCGCTCCGCACGCGGTGGCTGGCGGCCTTGGCCGCGTCCTGCAATTCCGTGACGAGTGCACTCATACCCTCGAAGGTAGCGCCCAGCGCGGGTGAGGTCAGGGCGCGAACGGCGAACCTGGGACGTTGCGGGCGACGCACCAGACGGCGATCGCGACGCCCACCCCGATCCACAGCCACCTGTTCTTCGGTACGGCGGGAACGTCGAATCCCACCGCGCTGCCCAGCCACCGCAACCACAGCCATATCAGGATCCCGGCGATGGGATACACCAACAGGTTCGACGAGAAGGCGCCGGCGAAGTCGAAGTTGGTGAGGTCGTTCACCGCGCGTAACCCGCCGCAGCCCGGGCAGTAGACGCCGGAGATGGCGTACAGCGGGCACACGCCCCAGCTGTATTCGACGTGCGGGTCGCGCAGGTGCAGCGCGAGCACCAGGCCACCGACGCCGGTGGCGGCGAGGATGGGTCCGGCGGCCGCCCGTAGACGGTCGCCGCCGGACACGGTGCCGACGGTCATAGCGTCCAGGCTAGCGTCAGACCGCGGACACCCAGAGCAGGCCGGCCAGCAGGCTGCCCACCGAGATGATCGCGTCGAGAAGCGCATAACCCCAGGCGTTGCGCCGGTTCAGCAGATTGAGCACCGCGTGGGCGCCGAAGGTGGTTCCCACGAGGAGCGAGACCACGAAGGTGATCGCGAAGACGTCGAAGTGTGAGCCGTAGGTGCAGGCCATGGCCGCGCACTCCCGGAACGAGGGGAGCGCCTGCACCGTGAGGTACAGGTTGGTGATGGTGGCACCGATCGAGATGGCGAGGAGGGTGATCGCCACCACGACATCGGTGCGGGTCTGGCGCCCGCCGACGAGGGTCCGAAGCCGGGTCGCCCGACCAGCCTGGGGAGACGCCTCGCGCACCCCGACGCTGAATTCGGTCATGCCAGCAATGATCCGATGCCGGCCCGCGGATTCCAAGCCTTTTCGATAGAGAAGTCGATCGTTTCTATCGCTACCGGTCGTACCGTCCCAGCGTGCGACCGGAAATCGCCCTCGCGGTCTAGTTCGTCACAGCGGCGCACATGAACAATAAACATCGGACATATGACCCCGGACTTTCGCCCCGGCCTCCGATTCGACGATCCGATTTCCTACTCGCGAGTAGGTACGTTATGGTGGTCGCCATCACACTTGTGACCGGATTCACAGCCACGCGCTGGGGAAGGCGAGCAATGACTGTCAAGCACACGAACGCTGGCGCGACCTCGTCTCCCACGCACGCGACCACGGTCCATTTCTCCCGGTCGCTCACCCGCACCAGCCTGACCGTCGCGGTGCTCGCGGCCGCACTGGTGCTCATCCTCCTGCTGCGCTGACTGCGCGCCGCAGAACCTCAACTGCGCTTGATACGCATTCGTCCGTCCTTATTGCGGAACCATTCCAGATAAGAAAGGCTGGAGCGGTACCGAAGGATCACCGAGGGGGCGATCGCTCCCGCAACAGAAGGGAATGCCGTGGCCGTCTACACTCTGCCGGATCTCGACTATGACTACAGTGCGCTGGAGCCGCACATCTCGGGCGAGATCATGGAGCTGCACCACAGCAAGCATCACGCCACCTACGTCGCCGGTGCGAACGCCGCCCTCGAGCAGCTCGCCGAGGCCCGCGAGGACGGCTCCATCGCCACCAAGGCGCCGCTGCTCTCGAAGAACCTCGCCTTCCACCTGGGTGGCCACACCAACCACTCGATCTTCTGGAAGAACCTGTCCCCCAACGGTGGCGACAAGCCGGTAGGCGACCTCGCCGCCGCGATCGACGAGTACTTCGGCGGTTTCGACAAGTTCCAGGCGCACTTCACCGCCGTGGCGAACTCGCTGCAGGGCTCGGGCTGGTCGGTCCTGGCCTACGACCACATCGGTCAGCGCCTGGTGATCCAGCAGCTCACCGACCAGCAGGGCAACATCTCGATCAACCTGACCCCGCTGCTCATGCTGGACATGTGGGAGCACGCCTTCTACCTCCAGTACAAGAACGTCAAGGCCGACTACGTCAAGGCCTGGTGGAACGTGGTGAACTGGGAGGACGTGGCCGCGCGTTACGCCGCCGCGAAGGGCTGATCCCCCGCACCGCCTCCGAAGCCCCGCCCGCGCACCGTCGCCGGCGGGGCTTCGGCGTTCAGGCTCCCGTACCTGTTCCCAGGGGCGCGACTCCCTGACCCAGTACATCGTCACCGTCGACAAGAATCGCGGCTGGCTGATCACCGACGTCGGGGCGCCGGATCGGAAGTAGGCCGCCCGACCTGCGGTTTTCCGGGTACCCGAAAACTCACCACAGGAGCCGCCAACTACCGCTTGCGGTTTCCAAAACTTAAGCAGCGCTTGCAGATTCGGGATTCTCCGACTAATCTGGGAGGCGCACGAAGGGGAGTAGCCCCCAATCGCGCGGTCGACATACTGGCGAATCCGCCCGGCCCGCGAACCGGAACCACCCGAATCGCTGCGCGAGGTCGCGTAGCCGTCACTCCGGTGGGCGAGACCTTTGTGCCATTGCGCGGTCCGACCGTCGGATCCGTGTGGCACAGGTCTTTTCGGGAGGTTCCGCCGTGCTGAATGCATTGCTCGTCAGTTTCGCCGTCGTCTTCGTCGCCGAACTCGGCGACAAGTCCCAACTCATGGCGATGACGTTCGCCGCCAAGTTCAAATGGTGGATCGTGCTGGCCGGCATCACGGTCTCGACCGCGGTCGTCCACATCGCCTCCGTCGGCATCGGATATGCGCTCGGATCCAGCATCCCCACCCAATTGATCACCGCGATCGCGGGCATTTCGATGCTGGTGTTCGCATTCTGGACCTGGCGCGGAGACGCGCTCTCCGACGATGAATCGACGACCGCCGACCGGGTCACCCGCTCGGTGTTCCTCGCCGTCACCTCGGCCTTCTTCCTCGCCGAACTCGGCGACAAGACGATGCTCGCCACCGTCACCCTCACCACGCAGTACAACTGGTTCGGCGTGTGGCTGGGCTCCACCGTGGGCATGGTCGCCGCCGATGCACTGGCGATCGCCGTCGGCGCCGTGCTGGGTTCGAGGCTGCCCGAGCGAGCGGTGGCGATCGGCGCGACGATCCTGTTCTTCGGCTTCGGCGGCTGGCTGCTGTTCGAGGCCTGGCCCGAGCTCGACGGGGTGGCGCGGATCGTGACCGGCGCGGTGGTCGCGGTGACCGTGGCCGCTGGCCTGTTCGTGGTCCGCCGGGCACATCACACCGCTCTCGCCAACCCGGCCACGGCGAAGAACCCCGATTCACTAGTGTGAGGTGCGTCGCGCCCCACGCACCGAGTCGGCGGCGCCAAAGAAGAAGGGAATCGAGCATGGACGTCTCCGGCTCCTCCGTCATCGTCACGGGCGGCGCTTCGGGCCTCGGTGCCGCCACCGCCAAGCGCTTCGCCGAGGCCGGTGCCACCGTCTTCGGCCTCGACCTGCAGCCCTCGATCGATAAAGCCGCCCCGGTCGATAACGTGCACCTCATCGCCACCGACGTGACCAAGGAGGACGAGGTCAAGGCCGCGATCGCCGAGGCCGTGAAGGCGGGTCCGCTGCGCGTGGCCGTCAACTGCGCAGGCGTCGGCTGGGCGCAGCGCATCCTGTCCAAGAAGGGCGTCCACCCGCTCGACCTGTTCCAGACGGTGATCAACATCAACCTGGTCGGCACGTTCAACGTGATGCGCCTGGCCGCCGAACAGATGAGCCAGCAGGAAACCGCCGACGCGCAGGGCTCGCGCGGGCTCGTCGTGAACACCGCCTCCGTGGCGGCGTTCGAGGGCCAGATCGGCCAGATCGCCTACACGGCCTCGAAGGGCGGCGTGCACGCCATGACGATCACCGCGGCGCGCGACCTGGCGCAGTTCGGCATCCGCGTGAACACGATCGCACCGGGCACCATCAACACCCCGATGCTGGCCGGCGTCACCGACGAGTTCAAGAAGACGCTGGAGGCGGGGATCCCGTTCCCGCAGCGCCTGGGCGAGCCCGCCGAGTACGCGCAGCTGGCGTACTTCCTCGCGGAGCACGACTACATCAACGGCGAGACCATCCGCATGGACGGCGCTCTCCGGATGGCTCCGCGCTAACTAGATCTGCAGTTCTTCCGCCGGCGTCGCCCTGACCGCGTCCGAGAGGACGAGGAGTGGGGCGGCGTCGTCGTCGATCGTCGGCCCGTCGGGCGGCAGCACCATGGCCGACGGTGCCGCGGCCCCGTCGGCCTCGGCCCGCAGATCGATCGCGACGAGGAGGTTGTGCACGTTCTCCTCAGGCGTACCGTCACCGAAATCGTCGGGCAGGTACGGGCTCAATTGCACCAGCACGTCCCGGATCTCGACGATGCGCCGCTGGAACTTCAGGTGCGGGTCGCGGCCCGCGCGACCGGCGTCGAGCACCACCTCGGGCACAGCGGTGGTCAGTAGCTCCCACAGCGGTTCGAGCCGCTTGTAGTCTTCGCGGTGCTTCCTGCGCACCGTGAGTTCGACGAAGAAGCCGCGCACACCGGGGTAACTCATACCGAGCACGAACAGCACGATGCCCAGGCCGGTGCACACCTGCGAGACGGTCAGCAGCACCGGCCACGACACCAGTTTCAGCACGCTGGTGATCACGAAGACCACCTGCGTGAGCGAGCCGAGCGCGGTGAAGCCGAGTCCCACCGCCATCATGCGCAGCGAGGTCACGAGGTAGCCGTCGGCGAAGGGCATCAGACGGGTCAGCGAGAGCACGCAGTCGGCCAGTCCGTACATCAGGTAGGCGCCCGCGATGGCGAAGAACACCGCGAACCCGAGTTCCTGCACGGTGAGCGAGTCGAGACTGGCGTCGCGCATCGCGGGTGGGGTGGCCGTCATCGCGACCGACAGTCCGATCACGGCCGCGATCAGCGGAATGGCCTCCATACCAGCCCGCTTCTGCCGCGCCGACTCGGTGGGGCCGTAGAAGAACGCGACGGCGAGCGCCGCGACCCCCAGGGCGAGTCCCACGTAGCCGCCGAGCCGGGAGGCACCCTTCCACAGCGTGCCGTCGACGGTAGAAGCTAGTGGCGATCCGAGCAGCAGTACGGCGAAGGTCAACGCCGCGATGGCCACGGTGACGGCGACCGCCTGTACCCCCGCTTTGGAGCGGTACAGCCGATCGATGCGCCAGCACAACACGATGGTGAAGAATGCGACGCCCAGTACGTTGACGAGCTTCACAGCCACCGGGAGTGGCCCCCCAACGCGCGCTGTATCCCGCGCAGGCTGTCGTGTCTGGCGGTACGGCCCGCCTTGGCTCCGGCCTGCGCGGCCCAGCCGAGAATGATGGAGGCGATCATCTCGGCCTCCCACTCGTTCTCGTCGTCGTAGCAGGTGCGATGCAGCGCTGCGGCGGCTTCCTCAGGCGGCATCTGGGCGGCATCGGGCGCAGCCGAGACATGCTGGTGCCCCGCGATGAGGTGACCGAACTCGTGAATGATGATCTGGTCACGATGCGTCCGGGACGTGTTGGCCTGATAGAAGAAGTAGTCCGCATCGTCGCCGACGAGCCACAGCCCGTTCGGCATGCCGACTGGGAGCGGCTGGCTGATTACCAGGATGTCGCGGCCTCGGCGCCGACCGTACTTCTCGCACAGCTGTACGGCATCGAAGGGCAGGTCGAGATCGAGACTGCGCACTTCGTTCTCGCAGAGACGACGAAGCGCCTTGGCAGTACGCACGCCCCCTCCTTCGTCGTTCGACGGAAGGGCGGCGTCCTCGATGATGCGGAGCGAACTCCGAAGGTTACTGCCCCTCAGCTTCGCGCGAGTCTACGGGAAGCTCGGGCGGATCGGCGGGCAAGCCCTGCTGCACGCGCAAAACCTTGATCAGCTCGTTGACCATGTTCACCGAGTCGGGCGAGAGCCCGGCCAGCCGGAACGCGGCCATCTGCACCTTGGTGTCGGCCTGCAGCCGCATGAGGTGAATCTGGTCACGGGTGCGCTGCGCCGCTTCGTCCTCGAGGAAGTAGTGCACGTCCACGCCGAACGCCGCCGAGATGCCCTCGACGGTGCGGAAGGACGGCGACTTCGCCTTGCCCGAACGGAGCTGGCTCAGGTACGACTCGCCCAGGCGGAAGCCCAGGGCCGTCGAACGCTGAGCGATGGCCTTCGCGGTGAACGCTCGGCCGTTAGGGCCGGGCACCGTACGGAACAGCTCCTCGAGCCGACTTGCGAACAGACCCTGGCCGACCAGAGCCTCGCTGTCGTACTTAGTGTTACCTGCGTCCACTTTGTGCCATCCCTCTCTATTCCGGCACGACCTGCCACCAGTCCGCCGGTGCTGATTGCACGACGTCCAAGCTTGTCTCACACTATAGCGTAGTTTGCCAATACGCACACCCTATTCGGGATCGACTATCGGCTGCGTACGCTTGTGATGTATTCTTACCTACGCGCGCACAGATACAACGGAAGGGGTAGCGTGTCCGCTCCAACGCACCTCTCGGCACGTATCCGTGCCGCCGTGATCGTCTCGCTCGCCGTGGGCACGATGGCAGCCGCTCCGGCCTTCGCCGCACCCGATTCCGACTCCGGTTCCGGCGGCTCATCGTCGAGTGGATCCTCCTCGGTGGAGTCGTCGTCCGACGGCAAATCCATCCATGGCACCTCGTCCAACGGCACCTCCTTCGACTTCTCCATCAAGGACCGGAACAAGGCCGCCGACGGCTCGTCGAAGTCCGATAAGGACAAGGGGAAGGACGGCCGCGATTCCGACGGCTCGACCGGCGGCGCGAAGGACGACAAGGACAAGGACGGCAAGGACAAGGACGACAAGGGCAAGGACAAGCACGGCCTGCCCGGCATCGGCGAGATCCTCGGCGGCATCTTCGGCGGTGCCGGCGGCGGTGCGTCGTCAGGTGCCAGTTCCGCGGGCGGCAGCGCGACCGGTCCGGCCGGCGCCGCCGCCGCCATCGAGAGCCCGGGCACCGGTTCGGGTGGCGCCGCGCTCGAGGGCGCGGGTATCCGCTCCGGCAACCCCGAGCCGCAGGGCGTCGGCGTCCGCGAGGGCGGTGCCAGCGCTGGCGGCGCGGGTGTGCGCAGCGGCAATCCCGCCCCCGCTCCGGCGTCCTCCGCCGGCGGCCGGTCCGTCGACGCGAGCCCGGCGGGCGCTCCCGCCGTGGCGGCACCCGCAGCTCCGGCGGCTCCCGTCGTCGCGGTCCCCGTCATCGCCCCGCCCGTACTGGCCCCGCCCGTACTGGTCGCGGGTCCGCGGGTAGCGCCCGCGGCACCGGTGCCGGCCGCCGCACCGAAGCCCGGCGCCGGCGACGAGGGCAAGGACGCCGCCGATCCCGCCGCGAAAGATCAGCGTGCGGCCGACTCGTCGCGCTCCCAGCCCACGCTTCTCACCGCGGCGTACTCGTCCGCGCAGCGAGTCACTCCGGTGGCCACCGAGACGGCCAAGCAGCTCTCACCTGCCCTGTTCGCCGTACTCGGCGGTGTGGCACTGCTCGGCAGCGGCACGTTCGTCGATTCGCTGCGCCGCGCGCATCTGGGCCAGGCCCAGGCCTGATCGACTGCGCGGCCTGAGCGGCTGCGCCACGGCTAGTGCACGACGGGAAGGTCGTTCACGGCATCACTGGACATGAACGCGCGCAGAGCCGCTGTGGCGCGCACATCGTCCTCGTTGTATTCGAGGATCCGCTGCCGCTGCGTCTCCCGCTCGGCGGCGTCGTAACCAGGGTCCATGCCCACGCCCACCCGGTACCACAGCATCGAGGCCTCGCCCCCGGCTTCCGCATCGCGCCAATGGAATCCGGCCACCGGCGCCACCTTCTTCAGACCGCGTCCCTCCAGCGACAGGAAGGCCTCGCCCACCGCGTCGAACATGTCCACCCACTCCGGCGAGGCGATGAACTCCGCGACGGCGGCGCGGCTGGGCACACCCGGGTCTCCGGCGAAGCGGTCGGCGGACGAGAGCAGCCACTTGTTCTCCGCCTGCTGCGAATAGCAGTACGCCGCAAAGGTCTTCCCCGCCGCGTGCGCCTCGGCGCGGCGGTCCATCAGGTAGGCCCAGAACTCAGCGAAGGAGCGGCCCTCGTCGCGAGTGGGAACCGCCTCCCAGGTGACGAACGGGCGGTAGCCCAGGTCCACACCGTCACGGCGCAGCCAGGTGCCCCACAGGTAGGCCCCGTACTCCTGGTAGCTCTCCATGTCGACATCGACCTCGACATCGGCGCGGCGCACCTTCACCTCGGGGCGCCTGCGCACCAGCACCTGACCACGTTGCCAGGCCCGGGCCATCGCGCGCAGGTCGGCGATCGGCACCGACACCTCGTCGGGCTGCGGACCGGTGTACTCGGCGAGCTGGTCGACGGTGACGATGCCCGCCTCGCGGAGTCCGGGCGCCGACCGGCCGTCCGCCACGAGACTCACATCGCGGGTGGCGGCCAGGGTGCGCTCGCACTCCGGCCACCAGGGACACCGCCGGCACTCCGCGACCCGCACGGGGGCGGTGACGACCGCACCGGAGAGCACGTCCCGACGGTCCGCGAACCGCTCGTCGTAGGCGGGCAGGAGCGGCGCGACATCGTGCACCACGATCCGGTCGCCGCCGATTCCGAGAGAGCCCCCGGACAGCGATGCGGAGGCGTACCCGGCGTCCTGCAGCATCCGGGTCAGATGCGCCAGGCGCATCTGGTCGCCCCGATGTTGGCGGGCGCGGACCGTCTCGTCGGGCACCGGTGCCCAGCGGTCCAGCGGCGACGTGAGCGCCCCGGAACCGGGGTCCGACACCTTGTGGTTGACCACGATCACCGGCAGGTAGCCGTCACGCACCCGGAGCAACAGTTCGCTGTGCCCGCGGCGCCCGTTCGCGGTGGGCAACACGCCGCCCCAGATCCGCTCGGCGCCGGCGCCGAGCGCGGCGAGGGTGCGAGTGACGGCGCCCTCCCCCGGTTCGATCACGGTGAGTGGGCCGAGCGCCGCCAGCCGATCGCGGATCGAGGCCCGGAACACCGCTGCCGCTTCCATCCGCAGGGCCATCGACGGGTCCGGATCGGTCAGCGGTGCCCGAGCGTCGAGTGCCAACCGATGGCGACACCCGGTGAGCGCTCGTGCGCTCACCGGGGGTGCCGTGATGCCCTTGTCGATGTCCACTGCAATGCATTATCGCGGGCGGCACTGACAGCTCCGGTAACGACGCTGTGCAATGCTGTAGGCGAAAGCAGTACTGACCTATAAGGACGTGCACTGATGGGTTTGTTCGGCAAGAAGCAGAAGTCCTCGCGCGCGGAGCGTCGGGCGCAGGCCAAGGCGCTCAAGTCGAAGGCGCGGCTCGAGGCGAAGCTGGCCGCGAAGAACACGGCGAAGAGCGCCAAGCGCTCCGCGAAGAACGCCGTGAAGTCCGAGCGCGGCGCGCAGAAGTCGGATGTGGCGCGGGCGAAAGTGATCGCGCGGATGCAGGGCAAGTCCGACAAGCTCAACCTCAAGATCGCCGAGACGAACGCCCGCGCGGCGGTCGACGGCAAGCTGCTGTCGGAGGCGCGACTGAAGCGTTACGTCTCGACCGCACGCCTGCTGGCGCCCGTCGTGGTGCCGCTCGCCTACCGGGCCGCGCAGGCCGGGCGCAACAAGCTCGACTCGGCGCGGGCCACCCGGCTTGGCGTCCCGGTCGACGAGGTCGCGCAGTTCGCCGGTTTCGGCGGCGGCTTGGCCGCCCGGGTGGCGGCATCACGCCGGTCCCTGGACCAGCTCGCGACCGCACATCCGGACGCCGAGACCAAGGCCTTCGTCGCGGCCGTCGCACAGCGCCTCGACGATCTGTCGGCGGCGATCACCGCGTCCGAGTCCATGCCGCCCGCCCGGCGCCGGCCGGCGCATCAGGCGATCGCGCGCGAGCTCGACGGCATCGACGCCGATCTGCTCAACCGTCTCGGCGTCAGCTCCTAGAACTGCGGGGCGGCCGCGGGGGCGTTACCGTCGTCGAGTGGCTTCGACGATGCGCTTCCGAACGTTGCTCCTCAGTCTTGTCGCGGCCGTCGCCGCGGCACCGGCCCTGCCGGCGAACGCGGCCCCGCCCGCGCCCACGTACGTGGCACTCGGCGATTCGTACTCCTCGCTGCCCGCCGACGCCACCGTCGGCGACTCGCAGCAGGAACGGTCGTGCGGGCGGTCCACGCGGAACTACCCGAAGCTGGTGGCTGATGCACTCGGTGTGCCGCGGGTCCAGTTGCGCGACAACACCTGCGGCGGCGCCGACACCGACGATGCCTTCTCCAGCCAGCGCGCCGGTGACGCGAAGACGGGGTACTACGACGCCGCACCGCAACTCGACGGGATCGTCCCGCAGACCCGATTGGTGACGATCTCGCTGGGCGGCAACGACGGCGACCTCTACTCCAGCATTCTCAAGGCCTGCGCGACGGTGGCCCGCGCCGCCGCACCGCGCTGCACCGCCGATCCCGCGTCGCGTCCGGCGACTCTGTCCGATGCGGCGGTCGCGGACCGCCTGGGGCGCATCACGGCCGCCAACGAGCGGATCATCCGCGCAGTGCGCGAGCGGTCGCCGCAGGCGCGGATCCTGGTGATCGGTTATCCGTCGGTGTTCGGGCCCGACCGCACCTGCGCCGCGATCGCGCCGTACCGGCCGGAGAGCATTCCGTGGATGCGCAGCATCCTCACCGAGCGACTCAACCGGGCGGTGCAGCGAGCCGCCGTCGCCGAGCGGGCCGAGTACATCGACATGGAGCCGGCATCGAAGGGCCGCGACGTGTGCAGCCCGCGGCCGTGGATCAACGGCGTCACCGACGTCCCCCGCGCCGCCGGTATGCACCCGTTCCCCGAGGAGGGCGAAGCGGTGGCGGCGGCGATCACCCGCGCCGTGCGGGCTTCCGGCCCGGCCGTCGGCCGCTGACCGCCGCCGCGGGCCAGGCGACGGTCAGCTCGCCGCCATCGCTGAGCGCGCGCCACCGCGGCGCGAATTCGTCGTAGCGGGCGAAGATCCGCTCGCGCAGTTCGTCGGTGATCTCGGCATCGTCGAGCGAACCCGGCCACGCCGGATCTGGCGCCCGCAGGCCTCGCTCCACCTCCCACAGCGCGACGGTGAGCGAAGCGAGGTACTCCGACCGCGCCATATCGGCCGATTGGGCTGCGCTGGGCTGCTTGCGGTTCCGGGTGGCCCGACGCCGGGCCGCCGGGTCGGCGGGCCAGAACAGGCCGTCGAGGCCGTTGGCGTCGGCGATCCGGCCGTAGACGCCACCGGGCAGCCCCGCCTCGATCTCGACGATCAGATGCGCCGCGTCGTGCGGCACCGTCGGGCTGCCGCCGGGGCCGCCGCGCGGCGCGAGCTCCGGCCCTCTCTCGCGACGCACCCGCACGTCGTACCCGCCGGCGCGCTTGATGAAGGTGACGTCCATACCTTCAGAATCGGACGCCCTCCGCCTCCACCGCAACCGCTTTTCCTCGATTGAACACTGTTACCGCGTCCGCGACCTGGACTTTTCTTCGCGGTAACGGTGTTCAATCGGGGAGGGGTCAGCGACCGATGAACTTGAGGGCCTTGATGATCGGGGGAACCACACCCAGGAAGACGGTGCGCGGGATGCCCTTGATACCGCCGATGCCGATGATCCGCTGCTGCGCGATGGTCTTCGACTCGCAGTACTTGAGCAGGCCCTCGGCGCCGTGCCGGCGGCCCACGCCGGAGATGCCCATGCCACCCATCGGCGCGGCGGTGGAGCCCCATGCCGCGGCGTAGCCCTCGTTGATGTTGACGGTGCCGGCGTTGATCCGGTCGGCGATCTCCTGCGCCTGCTTGGTGCTGCCGGAGAAGACGCTCGCGTTGAGGCCGTACTCGGTGTCGTTGGCGCGCTCGACCGCTTCGTCGACCGAATCCACGGGGTAGATCGAGACCACGGGACCGAAGGTCTCGGAAGCGAAGCAGATCGCCTCCTCCGGCACGTTCTTGAGCACCGTGGGCTCGTAGAAGAAGGGGCCGAGATCGGGGCGGGCCTTACCGCCGGCGAGCACGGTCGCACCCTTGGCGACGGCGTCGTCGACATGCGCGGCCACGGTCTCGATCTGCGACTTGCTGGCGAGCGATCCCATCTCATTGGTGAAGTCGTACCCGGCACCCAGGGCCAGGTTGGCGGTGCGCTCGGCGAAGGCGCGGGCGAACTCGTCGGCGATCTCCCGCTCGACGTAGATCCGCTCGATCGAGATGCACAGCTGGCCCGAGTTGGAGAACGCGGCGCGGGCGGCACCGTCGGCGGTGTGCGCGATGTCGGCGTCCTTGGTGACCACCATCGGGTTCTTGCCGCCGAGTTCGGCGGAGAAGCCGATGAGGCGCTTGCCGCACTGCTCTGCCAGGGTGGCACCGGTCGCCGACGAGCCGGTGAACATGAGGTAGTCGGCGCGCTCGACGATGGCCGTACCCACGACGCCGCCCGGACCGGGCACGACGGCGAACAGGTCGCGCGGGAGGCCGGCCTGATAGAGCAGCTCGACGGCGGCGAGGGCGCAGTACGGAGTCTGGCTGTCGGGCTTGAGCACCACGGCATTGCCTGCGGCCAAGGCCGCGACGCCGTCGGAGACGGCGAGGGTGAGCGGATAGTTCCACGGCGCGATCACACCGACCACGCCCTTGGGCTGGTAGCGCACCCGCGTGTTGGTGAACACCGGCAGCATTCCCGCAGTGTTCTTCTGCTCCAGCAGCTTCGGCGCATTCTTGCCGTACCAGCGGGCGGTCATCGCCACGTCCAGGGTCTCCTCCTGGGCGTACTGGCGCGCTTTGCCGGTTTCCAGCTGCGCCATGTCCATGAGGTCGGCGCGGCGCTCGTTGACCAGGTCGGCGAACTTCAGGAGCACCTTGGCACGGTCCTTCGCGCTGCGCGCCGCCCACTGCTTCTGAGCGCGGCGGGCACGGACGAAGGCCTGCTCCACGTCCTCGACGGTGCCGACGGGAATGGTGGTGACCTTCTCGCCGGTGAACGCCTCGAGCACATCGCGCGACTCGCGCTGCTCGGGGTGATCGATCGCCGCGAGGGCACGGAGACGGTCGAACGTGGCCTGAGTGGGTGCTGGCATGCCGCCAGATTACCCGCTTGTTGATGGTGCCTCAATAGCGGTGACGGTTAGGATCGCCTCATGAGCGACGTTCAGTTCACCCCCACCGCAGACCTCGTCGATGAGATCGGTGAGGAGGTGCGCAGTTGCGATACCCAGTTCCGGCAGTTCGGCGGCCGCCGCGCCTTCGCCGGCGAGGTGGTCACGGTGAAGTGCTTCCAGGACAACGCCCTGCTCAAGTCGGTTCTCGGCGAGCCCGGCGCAGGCCGGGTGCTGGTGATCGACGGTTCCGATGAGAACGGCGTGCCGTCGCTGCACACCGCACTCGTCGGCGACATCATCGCCGAGTTGGGTCGGGGCAACGGGTGGGCGGGCATCGTCGCCTACGGCGCGATCCGCGACGCCGCCGTGATCGGCACCCTCGACATCGGTGTGAAGGCGTTGGGCACCAACCCGCGCAAGTCCACGAAGACCGGTGCCGGCGAGCGCGATGTGCCCCTCAGCTTCGGCGGGGTCACCTTCGCGCCGGGCGATACGCTTTTCAGCGACGACGACGGCATCGTCCTGCGTTGACGGCGACGGCCAGCACGACGATCAGCGAAGTTCAGCCGCACTGATCACGCGCCCTGCACGGGCTGCCACCCAGGCCAGGCCGCCCCGATGTCCCTCCGGCGTCTGATCGGCGACTGCATCGCCGATCACGAACGCCTGGATATCGTTCTGAATCGAATCCGCGGCGGTCAGCAGCACTCCGGTGTTGGCGTAGACACCGGCCAGGACGAGCTGATCGCGCCCCTGGTCGCGCAGGTACTGCAGCAGGTCCGATCGGAAGTACTCGGACAGCTTGTGTTTGGTGAGTACCCGCTCCCCGGGCCGGGGCGCGACAGCGGGCTCGATGCCGCGGTCGGACTCGTCGGCGGTCATCCCGGCGCCGGAGAAGTCGTAGATCAGGCCGCGCTGCTCGCGCGTGGCACCGCCGCGCTGCGCCGAGTAGATCACCGGGACCCCCGACCGCCGCGCCCAGTCCTGTCCGCGCGCGACGTTCCCCAGGAGCTCACCGCGGGTCCGCTCGTCGAAGATCCGCATGAAATAGCGCTGGACATCGTGGACGAGCAGAACCGCGCGGCGCGGATCCAGTTGCCAGGCCACCTTGTTCCTCGGGATCGGTATCTCGCCGATCCGGTACGAGACCGATCCGGGCAGCGCGACCGCGGCATCTGCTGTGCCCGCACGAGCCCCGCCCACGGCGACCGCACCGACGGTGCCCCACGCGGCCGCCTGGAAGAGACGACGGCGCCCGAGCACTTCGGCGGTCGAAACCGCCTCCTGCGGATGCGATTCAGTGACGGAAGGAACTTCGGAAGCTGGATTCTCCATGGCGCGAGGCTATGTCGCAGTGGCGGCACTGCGCACCCGAACGGTTCACACCGCGACGAGCCCGCTACCCGCGCGCGACACGGGCGGAACGCCCGAACACCTCCACCACATCACCCACCGCGAGCTGCCGGCCGCGGCGGGTGTCGACCTCGCCGTTCACACTCACCTCGCCGTCGGCGATCACGCCCTTCGCCTCCGCTCCCGAGTCGATCAGGCCGGCGAGCTTGAGGAACTGCCCCAGCCGGATCACCTCGTCGGAGATCTCCACGTCGATTGCCTCGCTCACTGGTCCATCATGCCGCAGCATGTCACCGGGGTGCCGCTTCGGCGTTCGCGATCGCCGTCGCCAGCATCGCGTCGAGATCCGCGTAGCCGATCTTTCCGGTGGCTTCCACGGTGAAGACCACAGATCGCACCCTTGCCAGGAGCACGCGCGTCACGCCGGCGCCACTGGGCAACGGTTTCCCCGTGGTCGCATCGTCGAGCGACCGGCTGGACGCGACGAAGCGATACGTCTGCACGCCGCTCGTCGTCTGTTCCCGTGTGAACGCGGTGGTCACCCGCTGATTGCGAACCTGCGGATTGGCGAAAGTGGGAAAGGCCCTGTCGTAGGTACCGCAGGTCGACATCCAGCTGGTGGTCAGCGCGACCACGTCCGAGCCCACCCGCTGCCGGTCCACTGTGACCGTGACCCGGCTCCCGTCGGGACCGGTATATCCGACGCTCGCTGCGTAGTACAGATTCCAGTCGGAACCATCGGATGCGCGGGAGAAATTCTTGCCGAACGGCGTGTACAGGCACTGCGGAGGCTTCGTCTCCCCCGCCGTCTGCCCGCGGAGCCCGAGGCCCGAACCGTCTTCAGCCGCCACGTTCGGCGGCTGCGCCCGGCCTTCGGGCGGGAACGTGGAAGACGCCGGAAGAAGTTGCGCCAGTTCAGCATTGCTCCGACCGCCCAGATCCGTGTGGTCGGGCCGGAAACTCGCCCGATACTCGGGACTAAGCCCCGGATACGTCCTCTCTGCGGCGGCGGTACCCGACGAGCCGCTGACCGCAGACGACGGACCCGACGGGGCCGGAGGGTCGGCGGTGGCACACCCCGCCACCGTGACCACCACCCCCGCAACCACCGCACAATGTACGAACCGCATGGTCGTCCTCCCCGCTCACTGGACTACGAAGAGTACTACTCTCGGCTCCGTGTTGTTGGAGCTCGCAAATGTGCGCACCCACGTGGTGATCGACCAACCGACCGGCCCGGTCACCGGGCCTCCTGTCGTGCTGTCGTCGGGCCTCGCGGGCAACTGGTTCGATTGGGATTCGTGCATCGAACTGTTGCGCTCCGAGCGCACCGTGATCCGCTTCGACCGGCCGGGGTACGGGCTCTCCGACCCTTGGCCGGAGGACACCGTCCCCACCCTCGACGGCGAAGTACGCCGCTATCGAGACCTACTGGACGCCTTACAGATCCAGCGTGGGGTGATCTGCGGCCATTCGATGGCGAGCTTCTACGTGGAAGCGTTCGCGCGCGAACACCCCGAGCGCACCGCAGCGGCGGTGATCCTGGACGGCAGCGTGGAGGACTCACCCCGCTGGGTGCTCCCGACAAACCTGCGCGCCGACCTGTTGCTCCGTTCGGCGGATGTGGCAGCGGCGTCGGGCCTGAGCCGGATCGGCCCCGCGGTCCACAAGCTCCTCGTCGATTCCGAACCGCCCGCGGAGCACGCGCAGATCCTGTCCTCGGAGCAGTACCTGCGGGCCGCGATGCTCGAGAACGGTCAGTATCCCGTGCTCGCCCACGAACTGGTCGATCTGCGCACGAAGCAACCGTTACAGCCGGGGCTTCCGGTCACCGTGGCCGCCGCGTACACCGGCCGCCCCACACCCTGGGCGGCGTCCTGGCTACGACAGCAGCGCGGCCTGGCCGACCGGTTGGATGCACGATTCGCCGTGATCGCGCCGAGCGGCCACCACGTGATGGTGGAACAGCCCGCCCAGGTGGCGGCGCTGATCCTGGATGCGGGCGGCGGCTAGCTCGCGCTGAGAATGCGCAGATCCGCAGGGGTGACGAGACGTTCACCGTCTTCCCCGAGGGCAGCGACGCTGCGCCTGCGTAGATTCCGCAGTCGGTAGAGGGTTCGGGTTCCCAGGTTGACGGCCCGGCGGTGCTGCTTCACGACTGTTCTCCGAGAATGGTGTCTATCGATGCGGAACGATTGGTTACAGATACTGTATTGCTCCATCGCGGTCCCGTCCAGTGGGCACGCGCTAGTCGTGACCGGACTTACACCGGCGGCCGGGCGGGCAGCGATCTTCCCGGGACCGACGCGGCGCACACGGTTACGCTAAGCGGGTTCCGTCTCACTGTTGCGTTCGCACATCTCTCGAGGAGTACCGTGTCCGATCTTGACGATCTGCTCAAGTCCATCCCGCTCGCCGATATCGCCGCGCAGCTCGGCGTCTCGCAGGACGTCGCCTCCGCGGCCGTCAACCAGACCGTTCCGACCCTGCTCGCAGGCCTCCAGGCCCAGGACACCACCGAGGCCCCGTCCGATCTCGCCCAGGCCGCGGACAACGGCGACGGCCAGCAGATCGTTTCCAGCCTGTTCGGCGAGAAGACCGACGACGTGGCCGCCGCGGCCGCCGCACCGCTGTCCTCGGGCGTCACCAACGACCTGGTCAAGCAACTGCTCCCGATCCTCGCACCGATCGTGATCAGCTTCGTGATGAAGAAGCTCTCGGGCGGTACCGCTGCGCAGCCGCAGCAGCAGGCGCCGGCAGGCAATGGCGACCTGCTCGGCAGCATCCTCGGCAACATGCTCGGCGGGGGCAACACCGCGGGCGGCGCCGGCAGCGCGGCCGGCAACGTGCTCGGCGGCATCCTCGGCGGTCTGCTCAACCGCAAGTAGCCCACACGGCGAAGGGCCGGCACCCGCTCGGGTGCCGGCCCTTCGTCGTCGGTGTACTACCGCTGCGGGGCGGCGGTGGGCACGATCGGCGCGGGCAGCGCCGACTCGCCCATGAGGAAGCGGTCGACGGCGGCGGCCGCGCTGCGGCCCTCCGCGATCGCCCACACGATCAGCGACTGACCGCGGCCCGCATCGCCCGCCACGAAGACGCCCGGCACGGTCGACTGGAAGTCGTCACCGCGGGCCACGTTGCCGCGCTCGCTGTACTCGACGCCCAGCTTGTCGAGCAGGTCACCCCGCTCGGGACCGACGAAGCCCATGGCGAGCAGTACCAGATCCGCCTCCAGGGTGAAGTCGGTTCCCTCGACCTTCTCGAACCGGCCGCCCTCCATCTTGACCTCGTAGGCCTTGAGCCCGGTCACCGTGCCGTCGTGACCGAGGAACTCCTCGGTGCTGACGGAGAAGACGCGCTCGCCGCCCTCCTCGTGGGCGGAGCTGATGCGATACATCAGCGGGTAGGTCGGCCACGGGGTGGACTCGGCGCGCTCACGCGGCGGGATCGGCATGATCTCGAACTGGTGCACCGTCTCGGCGCCCTGGCGCAGCGACGTGCCGAGGCAGTCCGCACCGGTGTCACCGCCGCCGATGATGACGACCTTCTTGCCCTTCGCGTGCAGCGGGGGCAGGCCGTCGGCATCGACCACATCGTCGCCCACCGCGGCGCGGTTGGCCCAGGGCAGGAACTCCATCGCCTGGTGGATGCCGTCGAGGTCACGGCCGGGGATCGGCAGGTCGCGCCACAGGGTGGCGCCATTGGCCAGGACCACGGCGTCGTAGTCCTCACGCAGCTGCTCGACGGTGACGTCGACACCCACGTTGACACCGGTCTTGAAAATCGTTCCCTCGGCGTTCATCTGGGCGAGGCGGCGGTCGATGTGCCGCTTCTCCATCTTGAACTCGGGGATGCCGTAGCGGAGCAGGCCACCGATCCGGTCGGCGCGCTCGTACACGGTGACGGTGTGTCCGCCGCGGGTGAGCTGCTGCGCCGCAGCCAGTCCCGCAGGCCCCGAGCCCACGACCGCGACCTTCTTACCGGTCAGCTTCGTGGGGTGCTCCGGGGAGACCCAGCCCTCATCGAAGGCGTGATCGATGAGCTCGACCTCGACCTGCTTGATGGTGACCGGATCCTGATTGATCCCGAGCACGCAGGAGGCCTCGCACGGCGCGGGACACAGCCGCCCGGTGAACTCCGGGAAGTTGTTCGTCGCGTGCAGTCGGTCGATGCCATCACGCCACCGGTCCTTGTAGACCAGATCGTTCCACTCGGGGATCAGGTTCCCGAGCGGGCAACCGTTGTGGCAGAACGGGATGCCGCAGTCCATACACCGCGACGCCTGCTTGCGCAGAGTGCCGCCGTCGAAGGGCTTGTACACCTCGTTCCAGTCCAGCAGGCGGAGCGGAACCGGCCGGCGTACCGGCAGTTCGCGCGAATTGTTCTTCAGAAAGCCCTGGGGATCAGCCACGAGCGGCCTCCATCACTGCGTCGTCGATGTTGCGGCCGTCCAGTTCGGCACGCTTGATGGCGGTGAGCACGCGCTTGAAGTCACGCGGCATCACCTTGGCGAAGAGCTGGCGCTCCCGGGCCCAATTGGCCAGGATCCGTTCCGCGATGGCGGAATCGGTGGCCTCGTAGTGCTTGGTCACGGTGGCGCGCACGAACTCGATGTCGGATTCGTCGAGGGATTCCAGCTCCACCAGTTCGGTGTTGAGATCGCGCTCGAACTGGCCGTCGGCGTTGTAGACGTACGCGATGCCGCCGCTCATACCGGCGCCGAAGTTGCGCCCGGTGTCGCCGAGCACGATCACCCGGCCGCCGGTCATGTACTCGCAGCCGTGGTCGCCCACGCCCTCGACCACGGCGATCGCGCCCGAGTTACGCACCGCGAACCGCTCACCCGCCTTACCGCGCAGGAACACCTCGCCGGCGGTGGCACCGAACAGGATCACGTTGCCCGCGATGATGTTCTCCTCGGCGATGAAGCCCTCCGGTGCGTCCTGCGCCGGGCGGACCACGATGCGGCCGCCCGAGAGGCCCTTGCCCACGAAGTCGTTCGCATCGCCCTCGAGCCGCAGCGTGATGCCCTTCGGCACGAAGGCGCCGAAGCTGTTGCCCGCGCTGCCGCGGAAGGTGATGTCGATGGTGTCGTCCGGAAGCCCGTCGGCCCCATGCACCTTGGTGACCTCGTGACCGAGCATCGTGCCCACGGTGCGGTTCACGTTCGAGATCGCCGACTGGATCGACACGGGCGCACCGGTGTCGATGGCCACCCGCGCCTGCGTGATCAGTTGCTGATCGAGCGCCTTCTCCAGACCGTGCTCCTGCGTCTGCGAGCAGTACGGATCCTGGTTCATGAACGGCGAGTCGACCTGCGCCAGGATCGGTGCCAGATCGAGCTTGCCGGCCTTGGCACCGCTCCAATGCTGCTGTGCCGCCTGGGTGTCGAGCACGTGCGACTGGCCAACGGCCTCCTGCAGGGTGCGGAAGCCGAGCTCGGCGAGCAGCTCGCGCACCTCTTCCGCGATGTACAGGAAGAAGTTCTCCACGAACTCCGGCTTGCCGGTGAACCGGCGCCGCAACACCGGGTTCTGGGTGGCAACACCCACGGGACAGGTGTCCAGATGGCACACGCGCATCATGATGCAGCCGGAGACGACCAGCGGCGCGGTGGCGAAGCCGAACTCCTCGCCGCCGAGCAGCGCGGCCACGATGACGTCCCGGCCGGTCTTGAGCTGGCCGTCGACCTGCACCACGATCCGGTCGCGAAGACCGTTGAGCAGCAGCGTCTGCTGAGTCTCCGCAAGGCCGATCTCCCAGGGGGCGCCGGCGTGCTTGACCGAGGTCAGCGGGGTGGCTCCGGTGCCGCCGTCGTGGCCCGAGATGAGCACCACATCGGCGTGCGCCTTGGAGACGCCGGCGGCCACGGTACCTACCCCCAGCTCCGAGACCAGCTTCACGTGGATACGGGCCGACGGGTTCGCGTTCTTCAGGTCGTGGATCAGCTGCGCCAGATCCTCGATCGAGTAGATGTCGTGATGCGGCGGCGGCGAGATCAGACCGACGCCCGGCGTCGAACCGCGCACCTCGGCGACCCAGGGGTACACCTTGTGCGGCGGCAGCTGGCCACCCTCGCCCGGCTTCGCGCCCTGCGCCATCTTGATCTGGATGTCGGTGCAGTTGCTCAGGTAGTGCGAGGTGACGCCGAACCGGCCCGATGCGACCTGCTTGATCGCGGACCGGCGCAGGTCGCCGTTCTCGTCAGGCGTGAACCGCGCCGGATCCTCGCCGCCCTCACCGGAGTTCGAACGGCCGCCGAGTCGGTTCATGGCGATGGCCAGGGTCTCGTGCGCCTCCGCCGAGATGGAGCCGTAGCTCATGGCACCGGTCGAGAAGCGCTTGACGATCTCGCTGGCGGGCTCCACCTCGTCGAGCGGGATCGGCTCCCGGTCGGGCACGAACGTGAACAATCCGCGCAGGGAGGCGAGCCGCGCACTCTGGTCGTCGACCAGCTTCGTGTACTCCTTGAACACCTTGTACTGGCCCGTGCGGGTGGCGTGCTGGAGCTTGAACACCGTGTCCGGGTTGAACAGGTGGTACTCACCCTCGCGGCGCCACTGGTACTCGCCGCCCACCTCGAGCTCGCGGTGCGCCAGCTCCTCGGGACGGTCGTTCATCGCCCGCTTGTGCCGTGCGGCGACGTCGTCGGCGATCTCGTCCAGACCGATGCCGTCGAGCTGGCTCTGCAGGCCGGAGAAGAACTCGTCCACCACATCCTGCGCGATACCGATCACCTGGAACAGCTGTGCGCCGGTGTACGAGGCCAGGGTGGAGATGCCCATCTTCGACATCACCTTGAGCACGCCCTTGCCCGCGGCCTTGACGTAGTTGGCGTTCAGCTTCTCCAGCGGCAAGCCGTTCAGCTCACCGCGCAGGTGCATGTCCTCGATGGTGGCGAAGGCCATGTACGGATTCACCGCGGCGGCACCGCATCCGATGAGCGCGGCCATGTGGTGCACCTCGCGGGCGTCGCCCGACTCCACGATCAGCCCCACCTTGGTGCGGCTGCGCTCACGCACCAGGTGGTGGTGCACGGCCGCGGTCAGTAGCAGCGACGGGATCGGCGCCAGCAGCCGGTCGGAGTTGCGGTCCGACAGGATGATCAGGCGGGCGCCTCCGGCGATCGCCTCGGAGACCTGGGTCCGCACGGTATCGAGTGCCTCGCGCAGGCCCTTGCCGCCCTCGGCCACGGCGTACAGTCCGGGGATCACCACGGAGCGGAACTCCGGCAGCGTGCCGTCATCGTTGACCTTGACCAGCTTGATCAGCTCGTCGTTGTTGAGGATCGGCTGGTCCAGGTGGATCTGGCGGCAGCTCACCGGCGACGGGTTCAGCAGGTCGGATTCGCCGCCGATCGTGCCGCCGAGGCTGGTGACGATCTCCTCGCGGATGGCGTCCAGCGGCGGGTTGGTCACCTGGGCGAACAACTGCTGGAAGTAGTCGAACAGCAAGCGCGGGCGCAGCGACAGCACGGCGACGGGAGTGTCGGTACCCATGGAGCCGATCGCTTCGGCGCCGGTCTTCGCCATCGGCGTCAGGAGCAGGTTGAGCTCCTCGGTGGTGTAGCCGAACATCTGCTGGCGCTGGGTGACCCGGTCGTGCGGCATCACCGGGTGCGGCCGGTCGGGCAGCTCGGACAGGCGCAGCAGACCCTCGTCGAGCCATTCCTGGTAGGGCTCGGCCGCGGCCAGCTCGTCCTTGATCTCCTTATCGGAGACGATGCGGCCCTGCGCGGTGTCGACGAGGAACATACGGCCGGGCTGCAGACGGGTCTTGAAGACCACGTCGCTGTGCGGGATGTCGAGCACGCCGACCTCGGATCCGAGCACCACGAGACCGTCCTTGGTGACCCAGATACGCGACGGACGAAGGCCGTTGCGGTCGAGCACGGCTCCGATCACGGTGCCGTCGGTGAAACACACCGAGGCGGGACCGTCCCAGGGCTCCATCAGCGAGGAGTGGTACTCGTAGAACGCGCGACGCGCCGGGTCCATGTCCTGGTGGCGCTCCCACGCCTCGGGAATCATCATCAGGACCGCGTGCGGCAGGCTTCGCCCGCCGAGGTGCAACAGCTCGAGCACCTCATCGAATCGTGCGGTGTCGGAACCGCCCTGGGTGCAGATCGGGAAGATCTTGTTCTCGGCATCGGCACCGAAGACCGACGGGTCGAGCAGCGCCTCGCGCGCTCGCATCCAATTCTCGTTGCCACCGACGGTGTTGATCTCACCGTTGTGCGCGACGCGACGGTACGGATGGGCCAGCGGCCAGCTCGGGAACGTGTTGGTGGAGAAGCGCGAGTGCACCAGGCCGAGAGCCGATTCCACCCGCTCGTCCTGCAGGTCCACGAAGAACCCACGCAGCTGCGGGGTGGTGAGCATGCCCTTGTAGACGAAGGTCTGACCGGACAGCGACGGGAAGTACACCGACTCCTCGCCCTGCGAACCCGCGCCGGCACCGTCGGTCCCGAGCTCGCGCTCGACGCGCTTGCGGATCACGAAACAGCGACGCTCAAGGTCGAGGCCCGACAGGGGCGCACCCTCCGCATCGGTCCCGGCGATGAACACCTGCCGCATGGTGGGCATGGCGTCACGGGCGAGCGCACCGAGCGAGCCGTCGTCGGTGGGCTGGTCGCGCCAGCCGAGGACGGTCATGCCCTCTTCGGCGACGATCCGCTCGACCCCCTCGGCGGCCTTGCCCGCCTCGGCGGCGGCCTGCGGAAGGAAGGCGATACCGGTCGCGTATGCACCCTGGTGCGGCAGGTCGAAGTCGACGACCTCGCGGAAGAAGCGATCGGGGACCTGGATCAGGATGCCCGCACCGTCGCCCGTGTTCGGCTCCGCGCCGGCGGCACCGCGGTGCTCGAGGTTGACCAGCGCCGTGATGGCCTTGTCGACGATGTCGCGGGACTTGCGGCCGTGCATGTCCACCACGAACGCGACGCCACACGCATCGTGCTCGTTCGCGGGGTGGTACAGCCCCTGCGGACCCGGGGGGACGAAACGGCTCATCGAATACCTGCCTTAGCGCAGCGCCTCACGGCGGAACGTGGATATGAAGGTTCGGTGACGACATGCGTCACCTCAGGCATCGTTGGCTGTACCCGCAACGATAGATTCCCGCTGGCCGATCACCAAATGAAAGGCCATCCTAACCGGCCTTGACCTCGGGTTTCGCTGATCGGATCGGTCGGCCGACCGCCCCTGGTACCCGACCACCCGACCGTCACCGGGCGTGGTCGACCGCGTGGCCGGGCATTGCTGCCGCCGTTCCCGGCTGCTACCGTGAACCGTATCCCCCTGGGGGGATACGAAATCGCGGGGACGCTCCCCGCCCGTCGTACGAACACGGAACCAATCCGCCTGCGGCCACGACGGTTCCAGCCGATACCAGCCACGGAGGTGGGCGATGGAGCACCGCACCCCGATCACGATCTGGCTCGACCCGGTGTGCCCGTACTCCTGGCAGACCGCCGCGTGGCTGCGCGAGACCGTCGACGATCCCGACGCGCTCCGCTGGGAACTGATGAGCCTGGCACTGCTCAACGAAGGCCGCGACCTGCCCGAACGGGCCCGCGCACGGATGCGGGACTCGGGCGCCGCGGGCCGGCTCTTCGCCGCGCTCGGGACGGAACTCGACGATGCGGCCCGATGGCGGGCACTGGCCGCATTCAGTGCCTGGTACCACCACGACGCACCAGCCCTCGACGCCGCGCCCGTGGCGCGGCTGCTCACCGATCTGGGCCTGCCCACCCGGTACGCCGACGCACTCGCAGACGCTTCCTGGGACGTCGCCGTCCGCGCGGAGCACGCCCGCAGCCAGGAAGCGGCGGGCGGCAGCGCCGGGAGCCCGCTGGTCCGCATCGGCGAGGCCACCTTCCACGGCCCGGTCCTGACCACCGTCCCCGAGCCGGAAGCCGCCGCGGCGCTGCTCGCCGGACTCCGCTCTCTCGCGGCCGTCGACGCGTTCACGTCGGTCCAGCGGCTGCGCCCCGACCAGTGAATACCCGAACAGACAGGTGAACAAGCATGGGTAACAAGCGAATCGTGATCGCCGGCGCCGGCATCGGCGGGCTGAGCGTGATCAAGGAGCTGCGCGAGTCCGGCGTCGCCCTGGACGGCGTGGAGATCACCCTGATCGACGAGAACTTCGAGCACTACCTCGGATTCACGCTGCCGTGGGTGATGCGCGGCTGGCGCACGGCCGACAGCATCCCGATCCGCCCGTCCGAGGCTGCCCTGAAGGACATCCGCGCAGTGCGGGCCACGATCGCCGGAGTCGACGGCCCGGGCAAGACGGTTCTTCTCGACAACGGGGACCGCGTGGGATTCGACGCCCTCGTGATGGCCCTGGGCGCCCGGAACGCCACAAACCGTGTCCCCGGACTGCAGGAGGCCGCCGATACCGGTGTAGCCGTCCACTACTACGCCACCGCGGATGCCGCACGCGCCCACCGCGCGCTCACTGACTTCCCGGGCGGACGGCTGGTCTTCCTGGTGGCCGCCATGCCCTTCCGGTGCCCGGTGGCGCCCTATGAAGGAGCCTTCCTCGCCGCCGATCTCCTCGCGGAGCGGGGTGTGCGCGAGGAGACCGAGATCGCGGTCTACACCCCCGAGCCGCAGCCCATGCCCTCCGCCGGACCGCACGTGGGACTCGAGCTGGCCGAACGCGTCCGGGCCGCCGGAATCGCCCTGCACCCACTGCACCAGGTGGAGCGAGTCGATCCCGCGACGAAGATCGTGCACTTCGCCGATGGCGCCAGCGTGCCATTCGATCTGCTGGTGTTCGTCCCGCCGCACGAGGCCGCGGTCCCGCTCGACGGGCCCGGCTGGATCCCTGTGGACCGCGAGTCGATGAGCACTGGCCAGGATGGGATCTGGGCGATCGGCGACCTCTCCGCCGTCACTTCGCCCACCGACCGGCCGCTCCCGAAGGCGGCGATCTTCGCCAAGAACGGTGCCGCCGCCGTGGCCCGCAACCTGCTGCAGTACCTCGGACTCGAGAGCGCCGGCGCCCACCTCTCAGGTCGTGGTTACTGCTACATCGACACCGGCGCGCACGAATCCGCCCGCGGCTCCGGCGACTTCTTCGCCGAACCGCACCCGGACGTCACCCTCACACCGGCGTCGGCGGCCCTCCACCAGGACAAGGTGCAGGAGGAGCGGGATTGGCGAGCCTACTGGGAATGATCCGCGCGTGATCGGGCCGAGCCCGGCGCCGTGACCCGATCGGGACGACGCCGGAGCGCAACGGTGACTCCCCGGCGACAGTGGGCCGCCACCGTGGGGGCATGTCGAACCACCGCAAGGCTCGCACCGCCGCGGCTGCCATCGCCGCACTGGCCGCGCTCGCACTCCTGTCAGCCTGCTCGCCGTCGCTGCCCGGCTCTGCGGCTCCCGGCGACCCCACCCCGTCAGGCCGTCCGACGGCCGCACCGTCCGGTCCGATCGGCGCGGCCGACGGCGCCCTCACCGAGGGTGTCCCGGTCACCACCGACACGCCCGCCATCACCAATCTGTCTCCCGCACTGCGGCAGGCCCTGCAGGGCGCTGCCCGCGCCGCGAAGGCGGAGCGCGACATCGACGTACTCGTGACCTCGGGGTGGCGCACTGCCCGGTACCAGCAGTCGCTGTTCGACGATGCGGTCCGGCGATACGGGTCGACCGCCGAAGCGGAACGTGTGGTGGCCGGCACCACGTCCGAGCACGTCGCCGGAGACGCCGTCGACATCGGTCCGACCGACGCCGCCGATTGGATGACCCGGTTCGGTGAGGACTACGGGCTGTGCCGGGTGTACGCCAACGAGATGTGGCACTTCGAAGCGAAGAGCGGCGCGCAATGCGCGCCGATGGTCTCCGACGCCTCGCGCCGTTCACGCTGAGCAGAACGTCCCTCGGCCCGGGCATTCCCGGACCGAGGGACGGCAAGCGCTGCTGCTCTTCGGATTACGCCGGCGAGCAGAAGCTGAGCACGGGCGCCACCGCCGCGAGGCAGAACACCCCGGCGGAATTGTTCGCGAGGTACTGCGTCTGGTTCGGGTTCGCGCGCTCCGTCCAGTCCAGAGCACCCTTCGTGCGGAAGGGCTGGACCGAGTAGTCCGCCAGCTTCAGATTGAAGGTGGTGCCCACCGAAACCTGGATCTTCCCGAGCGTCACCGGGATCGAGCCACCCGGCTGGATATCGTTCTTCAGCGTGATCACCTTGTCCCGGCCGTTGGCGGTGAGCAGGGTGACCGAATAGCCCTCGGTGTCGCCCAGAGCGACGTTGCCGAAGTTGTTGGAGCTCAACACGAACTGGGTACCTGCCGGCAGGACCTGCGCGCGCTGCGCCTGGCCCGCGTTCGGATCGGCCCGATCGGCGACGTTGCGGATGGTGAAACCGTTGTCCTTGCCGATCGCCGACGCCTGCGCG
Source organism: Tsukamurella paurometabola DSM 20162 (assembly GCF_000092225.1). Classification (NCBI taxonomy): domain Bacteria; kingdom Bacillati; phylum Actinomycetota; class Actinomycetes; order Mycobacteriales; family Tsukamurellaceae; genus Tsukamurella; species Tsukamurella paurometabola. The sequence goes on along the minus strand of NC_014158.1, from coordinate 109,745 downwards.
GTCACCTCCACGAGATCAACGCTGTTGGCACCGCCGGACGGATACGGCTTGGGGGATGCGGATGCCGTTGCGGCACCGGAGAATCCGAGGGCGATCGTGGCGGCGACCCCGACGAGGGCCGCGACGGACTTCGTAACCTGAGTGTTCACGGTAGAGCCTTTCGTTGGACTTCACTGTCGAACGTTCGAGACGGGAAGGACGTGACCCCGTCCGGCGCTAATTCTGCGTTTGCAAACTAACGAAGTGAAGAAACATTCGATGGCTATTAGATGTTGTTATTGCAAACAAACTTCACTTTCCGAAGCTTCCGTGCTATCCGCAGCGAACCTCAGCCCCGCGTGCTGCTCAGTGCCCGTGCCGTTCGAGCCTGGTCAGCCGCCAGCGCTCCATCAGATCGGGCAGCTCGGTAAGGACGAATGCGAAGAAGTCGCGCATCACCGCCACCCGCTCGGCCGCCGGCCCACCGTCGGGGAGCTCTTCGAGCCCCTCGTCGGCCACCGTGAGCCACCGCTCCAGGATCGGATTACGCGAGGTGAGCGCCTCGTACCAGATGTCATCACCCAGCTCGATCAGGCTGTGCCGCGAACCGGGAACATGGGACTTGCGGATCATGCCGGCCTGTTCGAGGTAACCGACCGCGCCCGAGACCGCCCCGGCCGAGACCCTGAGCTGTTTCGCGATCTGCGACGGTGTGAGCGCGCCATCGGGCGAGGCCAACACGGCCGAGAAGACGCGGGCGGCCATTCTCTGCATACCCGCCTCCACCAGGGCGGCAGCCATGTTCTCGACGAAGTTCGGCGCGTCCACGCACACAGGATATACAGTCTTCACACACTTCACAAACTTCTGAAACGGGTATAGCGTCCTCGGTATGACCAACGAAGTCATCCGCGCCGAGGGCCTGACCAAGGTTTTCGGTAGCGCTCACGCTCTCACCGCGCTCGATCTGCACGTCCTGCCAGGACAAGTGCACGCCTTCCTCGGGCCGAACGGCGCGGGTAAGTCGACCACCATCCGAATCCTGCTGGGCCTGCTGAAGAAGACCAGCGGCACCGTCGAACTACTCGGCGGAGACCCGTGGCGCCAGGCCCCCGAACTGCACCGGCGGCTGGCCTACGTACCGGGCGATGTGACGCTGTGGCCCAACCTGTCCGGTGGCGAGATCATCGACCTCCTCGGTCGCCTGCGCGGCGGCATCGACGAGGTGCGCCGCGACGAACTCCTGGAGCGCTTCGCCCTCGATCCCGGAAAGAAGGCCCGCACGTACAGCAAGGGCAACCGGCAGAAGGTGGCACTGGTCTCGGCCTTCGCGGCCCGCGCCGAACTGCTCATCCTCGATGAGCCCACCTCCGGCCTGGACCCGCTCATGGAGGAGGTGTTCACGCAGTGCCTCGAGGAGGAGAAGGCCCGCGGCGCCTCGATCCTGCTCTCCAGCCACATCCTGTCCGAGGTCGACCGGGTCGCCGACGCCGTCACGATCATCAAGGACGGCGCGACCGTCGAGACCGGCACCCTGGCCTCGCTGCGGCACCTGTCCCGCACCCGGGTCGAGGCCACCGTGTCGCGACCCACGGACCTGTCCGCGACCGCGGGCGTACACGACCTGCGAACCGACGGCGATCGCCTCTCGTTCAGCGTGGACACCGCAGACCTCGGCCGGGTGCTCGGCGAACTCGCCGCCGCCTCCCCCACCTCGCTCACCAGCCGCCCGCCCACACTCGAAGAGCTCTTCCTGCGGCACTACGACACCGCCGAACGGGGCACGCGATGACGGGGCTCGGTGCCACTCTGCGGCTGGTGGTCCGGCGTGACCGGGTTCAACTGGTGGTGTGGCTGCTGCTGTACGTGGCGATGGCCGCATCGGCCTACTCCACCGCCAAGGTCAATTACGGCGATCAGGCCGCGCTCGAGTCCGCGGCCCGCGCGGCGAGCGAGAACCCCTCTCTGGTCGCGATGTTCGGCCCCGTCTATTCGGCCACCGTCGGTGCTGTCGGCATGATCAAGATGGTCGTGATGATGGCGGCCGCTCTGGGCCTGCTCACCGGCCTGCTGGTGATCCGGCACACCCGCGCCGACGAGGAGTCCGGTCGCCGGGAGATGTTGGGCGCCTCCGCGATCGATCGGATCGCGCCGCCACTGGCCGCACTGATCGAGTCGGTCGGGCTGAGTCTGGCCATCGGCGCGGTGAGCGCGCTCGTCCTGATCGGGATGGGCGCCGACGCACCGGGCAGTGTCGCCTTCGGGGCACTGTGGGCGCTGACCGGCATCGTCTTCGCCGGGTTCGCGCTGCTGTGCGCACAACTGACCGAAGGCGCCCGGGCCGCGCGCGGGTTGTTCGCCGTCGGCCTCGGTGGTGCGTACCTGCTGCGCGCCGTGGGCGATGTGTCTGTGCTCCGTATCGATGGCACGCTGCCCGCGGAACCCGGCTGGGAGTCCTGGCTTTCGCCGCTCGGCTGGTCACAGCAGATCCGGCCCTTCGCCGACGACCGGTGGTGGCCCGCACTCCCCCTGGTGGTACTCACCGTGGTGTTCGCCGCCGCGGCGCTGCGGATCGCCGCGCGCCGCGACCTCGGCGCCGGACTGATCCCCGTGGGCCGCGGCCGGAGCCACGCCGGACCGCTGCTCGGTTCCGTGGAGGCGCTCACCTGGCGGCTGCACCGCGGCCAGGTGATCGGATGGACCGTGGGCATGCTCGCCGTGGGCGCGGCGTTCGGCGGGATGGGCTCGGCGATCGACTCGCTCGCCGGGAACGAGGGCACCCGGGAGATGCTGGAACGACTGGGGGGTTCCGGCTCGAACCTGCTCGACATCTTCTTCGGCGCGGAGTTCTCGGTGATGGGCATGGCGACCGCCGCGCTCGGCATCTCGATCGTCAACACCGCCTGTTCCGAGGAGCTCTCGGGCCGCGCCGAATACCTCCTATCGGCACCCGTGCTGCGGCTGCGCTGGTACGTCTCACACCTGACGGTGGCAGTGATCGCGACCTTCGTCGCGACCCTCGCCCTGGGCATCGGAGTCTCACTCACGGCCGGCCGCGAGCTGATCGGACCGGCCCTCGGCGCCCTGCCTGCGGTCTGGGTGATCACCGCGATCGCCGCCCTGGCGGGTGCGATTCACGCCCAATGGTCGGCGGTCGGATGGGTGGCCCTGGCGCTGTGCGTGGTGATGATGGTGGCCGACGTGTTACGGCTGCCCGACTGGGTGTCGACGTTGTCGCCGTTCACCCACGTGGCCACTCAGCCCGGTGCCGCGCTGGTGACCGGGGCGACCGTGACATTGGTGGCGATCTCCGCGGTGGGCCTGATCGCCGCCGCCACCGCCGAATCCCGGCGCGATCTGGCCGCCTAGCGACGCAATTCGCGTGTGCCTTCGAAGCTGCAGCAGCGCACGCTGCCGTGGAGTCGCACCTGAGAGAAACCGGAAGACGCCCGGAGGTCAAAAGCCCTGCAAATGACTACTGACCGCAGCGAGCGAGTCAGCTGCGGTCAGTGCACTCTCAGGATAACAGGAGAGTTGCGATCATGCATATATCTCATCGCGATCTTTTTGTCATGCCTTGATCTCGCCGCGATCGCAGCGGTCCAACAGATCGCGCCCCGCGGGATAGGCCGCGAGGACCGGCGGCATCGCGCCCGGCCGGCCGGACTCCAGCACGGCGACCACCGCGCCGAGGCGCTGCGGGCCGCCCGGGTCCACACCCAGTCGGCGCAGCACCTGACGCGCCACCGGCTCGGGCGAGTCGAAGACCGTGAGATCGACGCCGGTGCGTGCCCGCAGCGCCGCGACGATCTGCTCGCGAACCAACCCGTAATGCGTGCAGCCGAGCACCACCGATTCGATATCGGGGGGCGTGGCATCGGCTGCCGCGGCGACGGCGTCCGCGACCCGGTCGAGATCGCCGGAGTCGATGGCCTCGGCCAGGCCATAGCAGGGAATACGATGCGCCAGAGACGGATCGGCGAAGGCGTCGATCAACGATGTCTGGTAGTCACTGACCGTGGCAGCCGCGGTGGCCCACACCGCGAAGGGCCGCCCCGTCGCCCCCGCCGGGCGGATCGCGGGCACCACCCCGATCACCGGCACGGCGGGTTCGAACCGGGCCCGCGCCGCCTCCAGGGCGTACATCGACCCGGTGTTGCAGGCGACCACGATGGCGTCCACCCGGTATCGCGCGGCGGCCCCCGCCATCGCCACGATGCATTCGGATATCCGCTCCGGTGGCAGCAGGCCGTAGGGCATGTTGTCGGGATCGCGGGCCAGCACCAGCTCGGTGTCCGGGCGCAGCCGGGACAGGGCGTCGGCGTAATTGACCATGCCGAAACCGGAGTCGATCACCGCCACGCGCATGGTCTCAGAGTTTAGCCGCGGAACCAGGCCCGGAAGACGGTGGTGGCGCCGTCGCGCCGGTAGTCGACATCGCCGCCGAGCAGCCTGGCGTTATCCCGGGCGATCGCCAGGCCCAGGCCCGCACCGCCGCCTGCGCCGCGCGAGCGCGCCGCCTGCGCCTTGTGCAAGCGGTCGAAGATCAGGTCCTCGTGCCCCTCGGGCACTCCGCCACCGTGGTCGCGCACCTCGACCACGGCTCCGCCATCACCCTGCTGCGCCCAGCGGTGCATCGACACCGTCACCGGAGGCGCGCCGTGGCGCAGAGCGTTCCCCACCAGATTCGTCACCACGGCCACCACTCGGCGCCGGTCCGCGTTCACCCACAGCTCGCCCGGCCCGTCGATCCGCACGCCCGACCATCCGCGTGCGTCCAGCGCCTCCCGCACCGTGGCGACCAGGTCGAATTCTTCGGCCCGCACCTGCGCCACACCCGCGTCGAGGCGAGTGATCTCGAGCAGATCGTCGAGTAGCTGGGCCAGGCCGTCGACCTCGGAGGCCACCATGCGCGCCGCGCGCGCCAGATCCGGATGACCCGACGACTCGGCGGCCATCGCATCCGCTTCCTCCCGCAGGACCTCGGCGGCCGGCACCAGCGCGGCCAGCGGACTGCGGAGCTCGTGCGAGACGTCACTGGCGAACCGCCGGGAGCGCTCGTCCTGGCGGCGCAGCACATCGAGGGATTCGTTCTGCCGGTCGAGCATGCCGTTGAAATTCACCGAGAGCTCGCGCAATTCGGCCAGCGAGGTCTCGGGGAGCCGCGCGGTGGAGTCGCCCGCCGCCACGGCGGACGCCACATCCTGGACCCGCCGCAGGGGCCGGGTCACGGCGCGCGCCACCAGCACCCCCGCTAGTCCGCCGAGCAGTGCCCCGCCCAGGGTGGCGAGCGCGACGAAGGTCATCAGCTGCCGCAGCCGTTGCTGCACGCCCTCCAAGGGCTGCACCGAATAGATCAGATACGGATGTTTGCTGGAACTGTGCCCGACCAGCAGGCGGCCGTCGGCGAGTCGCTGGAATCGGTAGATGCTGGGCGTCGCCCGCAGATCCGCCGACATCGAGGACGGCACGGTGCCGGGCGGCACCGTCCCCGGCTGCACCACCCCTCCGTCGGAGGTCGTCACCAGATAGTCGCCGAGGAGGTTCTCCATCGTCGGCTGATCGTCGAACCGTTCCATATCGTGTCGGAACGCGGTCAGCACGGCCTGTTGCGCGTCTTCGTAGACCCAGTCGCGCACGACGTAGGCCACCGAGGCCCCGGTCACCGCAGCCGTGAACGAGGTGACCAGCACGATGATCACCAGCAGCCGCGCCCGCAGGCTCCCGGCCATCAGCCCGCCCGGAACCGGTAGCCGAAGCCGCGGACCGTCTCGATGCAGCTGGGCTCACCGGGCGGATCGACCTTGGGCCGCAGCCGCAGGATCGCATTGTCGACCAGTCGCGAATCCCCGAGGAAGTCCTGGTTCCACACCAGTGTCAGCAACTGCTCGCGGCTGAGCACCTGACCGGGGTGATCGGCGAAGACGTACATCAGGCGCTTCTCCGTGGGCGTCAGTGGCAGCGGCGCCCCGTCGCGCAGCACCTCCGCCGCGGCTCGGTCCACGACCAGACCGGTCCCGGGTACGGCCACCGCCGGCACGGCCGGCTCGGCCACCACCGTCTCGGGTGCGGCACCGGCGGGCGCGGATCGCCGCAGTGCGGCCTTGATCCGGGCATCGAGGACGCGCGGGCTCACCGGCTTGACGACGTAATCGTCGGCCCCGGACTCCAATCCCGCGACGGTGTCGATATCGTCCGCCCGCGCGGTGAGCATGAGGATGGGCACCTGACTGGTGCGGCGGATCCGGCGACACACCGCGAATCCGTCCTCGCCGGGCAAGCCCACGTCCAGGATCACCGCATCGGCCGCGCTGACGTGGTCGTCGAGATCGTCCGGCGCACTCGGCAGGTGCGCCACCTGATAGTCCAGCCGCTGCAACGACAGGGTCAGGGCGTCGACGATCGCAGGATCATCCTCGATGAGCAGCAGTGCGACCACCGACCGGCCTCCTCAGGATCGTCTCGGCGCTCCACGCGGCACCGTACGCCCGGACCGCGCCGGCGGCGCATGCCGCGACCAACCACGCGCCGAGGACATCGCCCGGGCGGTGCCACTGCAGAGCGATCACGGTGACCGAGGCCACCGCACCGACGCCCAGCGCGTAGCTGAGGACGATCGACCGGAGGGCCGACGGGGCGGTGATGAACGCGACGGCGGCGAGCGCGGCGAAGACGGCGACCGTGTTCGAGGGGAAGGAGTTGATCATCGGGCCGACCCCGAACGACGGCCGCTCCAGCAGTGCCTTGAGGACGTACGCGCCGCCCAGCGTCAGCAGCAGGACGGCGGCCGCCTCGACGGCGGTGCGCACGGACCGGCTCGCCGCAACGAGCACGGCGGTGGTGGCGAAGCCCACCAGCAGCAGCGGCATCTGCATATCGCCGAACCAGCCGGAGGTGGGGAACTCGACGCCGAAGGCGGCGGACACGCGGAGCATCACCTCGTGGTCGACGTATTGCCCGGTCGCCGTGCCGACCAGCACGAGGTACAGCGCGGCGAGCGCCAGAAAGGAACCGGCGGCGACACTGGCCGCGGCCCAGAGACGGGGATTCATGAGCATGACCTCAGCCTCCGGCGCGGAAGTCCCGCGTCGGCCGCCTCCGCGCCTCATCCGTGTCACAGTTCTGTCACAGTAGTCGTTCCGCAGATCGGAACGGGGTGCGCGGCGCCACCGGGGTGAGGGACCCGTGGCGCCGCGCCGGCCTGCCGTCAGACGTGGGTGAGGGTGTCCGCCTCGACGACCGCCGTGTCGGTGACCCGCAGAACCCGCCCGGTGCCGATGTCGAAGAACAGGCCGACAACGTCGATCCGTCCCTCGGCCACGGCCTCGCGCAGCAGCGGGTGGTTGCGCAGGTTCTCCAGCTGCACCGCGATGTTGACCACCGCGAGCTGATCAACGGGGCCGAAGCCCGCGGCCTCGGCCGCACGCCGCACCGGATGCCCTTCGCGGTAGGCCTCGACCGAGGCGTCCGCGTGCTCGATCCACTGCTCGATGCTCGGCGGGACGGCCGGGCGGTCGAGCGCGACTCCCATCGCGCCACAGCCCGAGTGGCCGCACACGATCACCTGATTCACATCGAGGTTGTCGACCGCGTAGGTCAGGGCGGCCTCCAGCGAACCGTCGACCCCACCCGCGGGGACCAGATTGCCCACGTTGCGCACGGTGAACAGATCGCCCGGCCCGCTGGCCGTGATCACGTTCGGTACGACCCGCGAATCGGCGCAGGTCAAGAAGAGTGCCTCCGGCCGCTGACCATCGATCAGCCCGTCGAAATCGTCGCTGAGCAGCGACGCGTGCCGGCGGTGGTACCGCGCGATGCCGTCGGCCAGCCCACCGCGGGCGTGCGCCCGCCAGGGCAGGAGGCCGCGCTCGGCCGAACGCTCCGTGGTCCGCCGCGGGGAGGTATCACCGGCCGCGTGGATCTGCGCCACACCGAGGTCGTCGATGGTCACCGTGCCGCCGCCAGCGCGGTAGCGACGCACCCATTCGGTGATCTCCTCCGCCGAGGCATGGTCGAGGAAGTCGACGGTGAGCTCGATGGCCACATCGCCGCCGGGCGGCACCGAGGCGAGCACGCGCGACAGGCGCGGCAGCGAGAAGAAGCTGAGCGAGCCGTCGATCGCGACGTGCCAGCGGCCCGCGCTGTCCTGCGAGGCCTCGATCGAGGCGCGGGCGACCCGCCACAGCACCAGCAGGATGGCCACGACCAAGCCTGCGAGCACTCCCTCGAGCAGGTTCAGGAACAGCACGCCGAGGATGGTGACCGCGTACACCGCGATGTCGCCGGTGCGCCGAGCGGTGCGGATGTGCGCCGTCTTGACCAGCTGCACACCGATCACGATGAGCAGGCCGGCCAGCGCGGAGGTGGGGATCTTCTCCACCAGGCCGGACAGCGCGACCGAGAACAGCAGCAGCCACACGCCGTGCAGGACGGCCGACCAGCGAGTCCGCGCCCCCGAGGTCACGTTCGTCGCGCTGCGGACGATGACACCGGTCACGGGCAGCCCGCCGAGCAGACCGGAGAGCGAGTTGGCCGCACCCTGACCGATCAGCTCACGATCGAGGTTGGACTTGGCACCGTCGTGCATCTTATCGACGGCGACCGCGGAGAGCAGGCTCTCGACGCTGGCGATGAGGGCGACGGTGAGCACACCCAGAGCCACCGCGGCCCACTGTCCGGTGGGCAGCTGCGGCAGCCCGATCGCGTCGATGATGGAGCCGTTCAACTTGATCCGCTCGACGTTCATGGGCACCACGAGCGAGAAGACGGTGGCGGCCACGATCGCGACCAGGGCACCCGGGACGCGCCGCCACTTCGGTGGGAGCTTCGGCCACAGGAGCATCACGGCGATCACGATGGCGCCGACCGCGAAATCGGGCCAGTGCATCGAGCCGATGCGGGCCGGCAGGTCGATCAGGTTCTGCAGCACCGAGCTTCGCGAGGTACCACCGAACAGCACGTGGGTCTGCTGGATCACGATGGTGACACCGATGCCCGCGAGCATGGCGTGCACCACCACCGGCGAAATGGCCAGTGCGGCACGGGCGATCCGGCTCATGCCGAGTCCGATCTGGACCAGGCCGGCCGCCACGGTGATCGCGGCGGTCACCTTCCAGCCGAACTTGTTGATCAGCTCCGCGACCACCACGGTCAATCCGGCTGCAGGACCGCTGACCAGCAGCGGCGAGCCTCCCATGAGGCCGCCGACGATGCCACCGATGACACCGGCGATGAGACCCGCCATGAGCGGTGCCCCCGATGCGAGCGCGATGCCCAGTGATAGCGGAAGCGCTACCAAGAACACCACGATCGAGGCCGGTACGTCGAAACGCACCACCTCTCTTAACTTCTCCTGCACGACGACTCCCTCACGGATCGAACTGTTCATTACCAGATCCACTGTGCGGGCGACATGTGTCCGCACCGCCGCACTGCCGTGAAGGTTCGGTGAAGTGGCTCAGACCACTACTTCCGTACCGAAATCATCGGGCGGGCAGAGTCATTGCGAAGGTTGCGCCTGATCCCACCCCTGCGGACTCCGCCCACAGGTGGCCGTCGTGCGCGGCCACGATGCTCCGGCAGATGGTGAGCCCGACACCGCTTCCACCGCTGTCGCGGTCGCGCGCCACATCGGTCCGGTAGAAGCGTTCGAAGACCCACGGCAGGTGCTCGGCATCGATACCGTCGCCATGATCGATCACGCTGATCTTCACCCGCCGGTGCGAGGCGACCTCGGCGACCACCTCGACCGACGTGCCCGGAGGGCTGTGCCGCAGCGCATTCGCCAACAGATTGGCGAGCACCTGCTGCAGGCGCTGCCGATCGGCCCGGATCATCGTCCTCCCCAGGCGGACCCGAGATGAGAGCGCGACATCCTTATCCGCGTACGCCTTGCGAGCCGCCGCGACTGACGATTCCACGAGTTCGCGCACGTCCACCTCCGACGGGCGCAGATCCAGGGCACCCTCGTCGGCGTGGGAGACCGCGAGTACGTCCTCCGTGAGCCGGGCGAGGCGGTTGGTCTGCTCGCGGAGCATGGTGACCGTCTCTTCGTCGGCGCTCACCACACCGTCCTGCATCCCCTCGAGATATCCGTCGAGAACGCTGACCGGGGTGCGGATCTCGTGCGCGAGATCGGTGAGGAGCCGACGCCGCGAGCGGTCGGTGGATTCGAGCTTGGTCGCCATCTCGTTGAAGGCCGACACCAACTCCCCCGCTTCGGGCCCGAGCGAGACCGGGGCCACCCGCACATCCGGCCGTCCGTCGGCGACTTGTTGCGCCGCCGTGGCCAACCGCTCCACCGAGCGATTGAGCCGGCGCGCGATCACCAGGCTCAGGCCGATGGAGACCACTACGGCGCTGCCGAAGCCGAGGACCACCGCGAGGAGGTTCGCAGGCGTCCAGGAGTCGCGGGTGTGCTGCTGCGGATCGGGCAACCGGATGCCTGCGAAGTGCCCTTCGAGCACCATGGGCCAGAGCACGAAGTCGACCAGGGCGGTGACGGCGAGCGTCACCAGCGACACCAGGACCAAGAGGCCCGCCATCCGAGTCCCGATCCCCTGCCGTGCGAGACGCTCCCGGATCGGCTCGACGAGCGAATCCAGGAGCATCACCCCTGTCCCATTCGGTATCCCACTCCGCGCACCGTCCGGACGTAGCGGGGATCGCCCGCATCGTCGCCGAGCTTGCGCCGCACGCGGCCGACGTGCACGTCCACCAGGCGCTCGTCGCCGACCCAGCCGGCACCCCAGACCGCCTCGATCAGCTGGCTACGGGAGAAGGCGACGTTGGGGCTGCGCGCGAGCACTGCCAGAACGTCGAACTCGGTGGCGGTGAGGTCGATCTCCTTCTCGCCGATCCGCACCTCGCGGCCGAGCAGATCGATCGCCAGATCGCCGTACGTGCGGTCGGTGCCGGCACCGTCAGGCATGCGACGCGGACGGCGCAGCATGGCCCGGACCCGGGCCACCACCTCGCGGGGGCTGAAGGGTTTGACCAGGTAGTCGTCGGCACCGACGGAGAGCCCGACGATCTTGTCGGTCTCATCGCCGCGGGCGGTGAGCATGAGGACGTAGGCGTCGGAGAAGCGCCGCAGTGAGCGGCACACCTCGAGTCCGTCGATGCGCGGCAGACCGATGTCGAGGATGATCACGGCCGGGTCGAGTTCGCGGGCGAGCTGTAGCCCGCGCTCGCCGTCCATGGCCACCGTGACGTCGAAGCCTTCGCGGGTCAGGTAGTCCCGGACCAGGCGTCCGAGGGCAGGTTCGTCCTCGATCACGAGGACACTTTCAGTGTTCATGTCATTCATTGTAATATGCGCATGTGCATATGCCTCCACCTCCGGCGGCGCCGCCCACCATCCTGGGGATGCTCGGCTGGCAGCCGCCGTCCTTACCGCTGCTTCCACTCGTGGCCGCGATCGCGGTGGTCGTGTACCTGATCGGCGTGAAGCGCGTCCGGGCGCAGGGCCGGCACTGGCCGGTCGCCCGGGTGATCAGCTTCCTGCTGGGATGCCTGGCGCTGGCCGCGGTCACCGGCCTGAAGATCGAGGCGTACTCGTGGCACCTGTTCAGCGCATTCATGTTCCAGCAGCTCACCCTGTCGATCCTGATCCCGCCGCTGCTGGTGGGCGGCGCTCCCGGGGTGCTACTGCTGCGCGCTACTCCACACCGCGGACTGGGCAAGGTGGTGCTCGGTGCGGCACTCGGCCTGCTGCGCAGCCGCGCGCCGCGAATCCTGCTGCACTCCGGCTTCACCATCCCGCTGTTCCTCATCAGCTACTACGGGGTGTACCTCACCGGGATCATCGACGCGGTCGGCGGCAACTGGTTCGGTCACACCGGGCTGCAGGTGTTCTTCCTGGGCGCCGGGCTGCTGTTCATCCTGCCGATCATGTCGGTGGGCCCGCTACCCGGTCGCGATTCCTGGCTGATGCGATTCTTCGACATCTTCATCGAGATGCCGCTCCACGTGTTCATCGGCGTCACGCTGATGATGGCCACCACACCGATGATCACGATGTTCGCGTTCCCGCCGCCCGAATGGGGTATCGACCCGGTCCGTGATCAGACCATCGCCGGCGCTCTGGCCTGGTCGTACGGCGAGCCGGTGGCGATGGTGACCGTCTGCATCTTCGCGCTGCGCTGGCGCCGCGCCGAGAAGCAGGACTCCGAGCGCGCCGGCGCCGATGTCCGCGAGGACGACGAGCGCGCCGCGTACAACGCGTACCTCGAGCAGCTCAGGGGCCGGTAACCTGGTCGGCATGCAGCGCGCCCGCTTGGTGATCATCGCCGGCGCGATCTTCTACTCGGCATGGATCTTCGCTCCCACCATGGGCTCCCGGCTCAACGGATTGCGGTCCTATGTGAGCGAGGTGGCGGCCACCGGCCAGCCGTACGCGCACTTCTTCCGCGGCACCGACCTGTTGGCCGGCACGTGCTTCGTGGTCGGCGCCGCGCTGTGGTGGCGAGCCGCCCGCCCGTCCTCGCGGTTCGCGTGGGGCTGGATGGCCGGGATGATCATGCTCGGCGTCGGCACGATCTCGGACGCCCTCCTGCCGCTGTCCTGCACACCCACCTCCGACGCCGCATGCGCCTTCCGCGAGGCCAACGGCGAGGTGCCCTTCACCCACCTCGCGCACGCCTACTCGTCGGGAATCGCCGGGACCGGCGGCGCGGTGGCCGTGCTGGCCTGGGCGGCGTGGCTGCTGCGCGGCGGGAACGACGGTGCGCTGCGCACGGCCCGGCCGCTCACCGTGGCCGCCTTCGGCGCGGGGATGACCTACCTGATCACCACGGTGTGGACACTCGCCGCGATGGCGATCACCGACCCGGAGCTCTACCTGGGCCTCGCGCAGCGGCTCCAGATCGCCGGTATCACGTCGTGGTTGGTGCTCATCGCCCTGCCGGTGGGGAAACGTTCTGCACCGCCCGATCCGCCGCGTCCAGCACCGAGCTGAGCAGGCCCGGATACACCAGTTCCACATCGTCGAGCCGCAACTGCTGGCGCACCTGCGCGCCCTCGTCGGCACGGCGGGTGACCCCGGCCTCGCGCAGCACCTTGAAGTGGTGGCTCGCAGTGGCCTTGGTGACCCCGTCGTACAGCTCCGCGCACGCCAGCGGCCGCTGCTCACGATGCAGGCGCCGCACCATCTCCAGGCGTACCGGATCGGCGAGCGCGGCGAGCACGGTCTGCAAGGGAGCCACGGGGGTATCGGGCATCATTCTCGTTCCCTGAGATAACGGTTTGATCGAGATCGAACCTGACTGTACGCTCGGCAGAGTTCGACGTCCATCGAACCAGGCTACCGGAGGGGACCGCCGATGAGCATCACCGAGCAACCGCGCACCACCACCGCCCGGCCGCACCCTCAGGCCTGGTCGTTCGCGCTCCTGCTCACCCTGCTCGCACTCGCTCTGGGCGTCTCCGGGTTACCGTCACCCCTCTACCCCCTCTACCAACAGCAGTGGCACCTCTCGGCGCTGTCGACCACGCTCGTCTTCGCCGTCTACGCCATCGGCGCGCTCGGCGCGGCGCTCACGGTGGGGCCCGTCTCCGACGCCATCGGCCGCAAGCCGGTGCTCCTCGTCGCCGTGGCGACCATCCTCGTGGGACTGGTGATCTTCCTCTTCGCCGGCGCCGAGTGGCAGCTCATCCTCGCGCGGTTCCTGCACGGCGCGGCCATCGGTTCGATCACCGTGGTCGCCGGCGCCGCACTCCTGGACGTGCGTCCCACCGAAGGCGCCCGTAACGGGATGCTGTCCGGCGTCTTCCTCAACGTCGGAATCGCAGCCACCGCGCTCGGCGCCGCCGCGGTCGCGCAGTACGCGCCCAGCCCGCTGCGCACCCCGTTCATCGCCATGGGCGTGGTGGTACTGGCCGTGCTCGCCGGCGTGATCTCACTGGTCGAACCGCACGCCGCTCGAACCGGCGGCCGGGTGCGGTTCTCCCGCCCACGGGTCCCCGGCGAGATCACGTCCGACTTCTGGTTCTCCGGCATCGGCATCGTCACCGCGTGGTCGGTACTCGGCGTCTTCCTGAGCCTGTATCCGGCACTGGTACAGCACGTCACGGGGCACCGCTCGGTCCTGTTCACCGGGATGCTGGTGGCGGTCATGGCCGTCGCCTCGGCGATCGCCCAGTACCTCGGCGGCCGTTACCCCGCGCGGCCCACGGCGATCGTCGGCGACCTGGGCCTGGTGCTCTCGCTCGGCGTCGCGGTGCTGGCGCTGCGCTCCGGCGCGACCTGGCTGATCCTGGCCGACACCGTCGCGCTGGGCGCCACCTTCGGACTGGCCTTCGGTGGCTCGCTGCGCCACCTGGCGTCGGTCGCTCCGGCGCACGCGCGTGGCCAGGTGATGAGCGCCTACTACCTGCTGGGCTACCTCGCGATGGGTGTGCCCACCGTGATCGCCGGCTACCTCGCCACCGAGTACGGCACCGCCGCGATCTTCCCGTGGTTCGCCGCCGCGGTGGCCGCGGGGTGCCTGATCGCCGCCGCGATCGGCGTCCGCAGCGGCCGCGCCGCCGCCCCGGCGCCCGCCGCCTAGTTCCCGGGAGCGGGAGACTGCGGTGGCCCGGACGCGGGCGGCTGCGCCGGATCCGGAGCCTGCGTCGTCGCCCCGGGGCCGGGTGCGGGCTCGTCGACCTGGGCGCCGCCGGCCACCCAGGTGGCCCAGGGCACCGACCAGTCACCGTTCTGCCACTGCTCCAGCGGTGCGCCACCGGTGTTGCGGACCTCGACCACATCGCCCGGCTGGCTGATCCCGAAGAACCACTGCGCGTTCGCCGGGCTCAGGTTGAGGCAGCCGTGCGATTCGTTGCGCACCCCCTGGGCGGCGATGTTGTCCAGCGCGTGCAGGTAGATGCCGTCGTTGCTGATCCGGGTGGCCCAGCCGATGGTCTGCTTGTAGCCGAGCCGCGAATTGATCGGCAGGCCGTACGTGGAGGAGTCCATGACCACCGGGTTGGCCTTGTCCAGCACCGTGTAGATGCCGCGCTGCGTCCAGAAGTGCAATGTGGTGCCGTTGACTACCTCGGTGCCGCCCTGCCCCATCGACGTGGGCATCGAGCGCACCATCTGGCCGCCCACGAACACCTGCACCTGCTTGGTGTTGTCGTCGGCGATCGAGACGTGGGACTCACCGATGCTGAACGTGATGGCGATGTCCTTCTCGCCCCACAGGCCGGGGCTCACCTGCTTGCCGAAGACCTTGGCCTCGATCGCGACCTTGGTACCGGAGGGGTAGTAGTCCTTGGGCCGCCACGCGACGGTCTTATCCGTGGTCCAGCTCCATGCGCCCTCCACCGGCGGGGTGGTGGTCACCGTGAGCAGCTTCTGGGCCATCGCCCGATCCTTGATCGGCTCGTCGAAGTGCACCACCGCGACCTGGCCGACGCCGTACACGGCACCGTCGTTGAGTGAGTTGCCGCCGGTGTTCTCGAAGTACGGCAGCGTCTTGTTGGTCTCATCGACCACCACGGTGCTGAACGTGGTCTTGTGCTCGCGCTGCTGCCCCAGGGTCTGGTACTTCGCCACCAGCGTGTACACGCCGTTGTAGGCGAGCGGTGCCGCGGGCTTCCAGGACAGCATGTCGGTCGAGAGTGTGCCCTCGACGACCGCGCCCTTGTCGTCGGTGAGCGTGACCGAGCCCAGCGTGGCCTTGGCGATCGAGACCGAGACCGGCGCGATCGGGCTGACGTCCTTGGCGCCGTCGGCAGGGGTGACGGTGACCTCGGCCGGATCCTTGGGCGGCGTGGACGGCGCGGCACCCTTCCCACCGGTATCGCCGATGGTGCAGGCCCCGGCGACCAGCGGCACCGCCGCGGCGGCTCCGATGAGCACCGTCCGTCGCCCGACGAGCCGCTGACCGCCGCTCCGAGCACGTTTGAATCGCGTCACGTACATCCCCTCATCGTCGACCGCAGTCTAACGATCCTCTGTGACGACCTCCGTGCGGAAACGCTCGCGGTGCACCGCCTCGGACAGCGGGCGCCGATCCCGCCATCCGAATCGTTCCAGGTCAGGGACCTCCTGGAAGCATGTGACGGGTCCCACACATAACCACGCCACAATATGAACATGTTCCGGTACGGCGACCAGATCCCGCAGTGCGGACTCCTGATAGAAGGACACCCACCCCACGCCGACGCCCTCGGAGGTGGCCGCCAGCCAGAGGTTCTGGATGGCCAGCGCAACCGAGAGATGCCCGGTCTCATCGATCGTGTGCCGACCGAGGATGTTCTTCCCGCCACGCGTCGGGTCATAGGTGACCACGACACCGGTGCGCGAACTCTCGATGCCCTCGATCACGATCGGATTGAACGTCTCCCGACGATCCGCCGGCAACGACCGTGCGAAATCCTCCCGGCACCGACCGACGTGATCCGCGAACGCCGCGAGTGTGGCCGGATCCTGCACCACCACGAAGTCCCAGGGCTGGGTATTGCCCACGCTCGGCGCACTGTGCGCGGCCCGCAGCAGCCGGGTGAGGCGCTCCTCGTCGATCAGCTCGCCGCTGAACTCGTTGCGCACGTCGCGGCGCGCACGGATCGCCTCGAAGACGTCCATCAGGACCCGTCGAACTGGCTCGCGAGGGTGCCGAGCGCGTCGCCCGTCAGGCGCTGTGTGGTCCAGTCCTCCATCGGGACGGCGCCGAGCGCCCGGTAGAAGCCGATCGCGGGCGTGTTCCACTCGACGACCGTCCATTCCAGGCGCGGGTATCCGCGATCCTGGCAGAGCTTGGCGAGCGAGGCGATCAGCTGCTTACCGTGGCCGCCGCCGCGCGAAGTGGAACGCACGTACAGGTCTTCGAGCCAGATGCCGTAGCCCCCGGTCCAGGTCGAGAAGGTGCGGAAGAACACGGCCATGCCGACGGCTACCTCGGCGCCGTCTTCGCCCGGCTCGGTGGCCAAATGCGCGAACACCGCGGGGTGCTCGCCGAACAACGCCTCGTGCAGCTGGTCCTCGGTGGCCACGGCCGCGTCGGGCGCCTTGTTGTAGGCCGCGAGCTCGGAGATCATCTTCAGCAGCTCGGGCACATCGGCGGGGGTCGCGGGCCGGATCATGAGGCTCCCTCGGTGGCGGCCGCGGCGGTCTGCGCGGCGATGGCGGGCATCAGGCACTCGCGGACCACCCGGCCCGCGGCGTACGGATCGTCGAAGCTGATCAGGCCGTCGGGCGCGAGCAGCACCGAATGACCTACGCGCGCGAAGATCTCGGCGATAGGCTTCGGGTCGAACTCCGGTAGGTCTCCCTTGTCCTGGAAGCCCTCGATGATGTTGGCCGCGAAGGTGCGGCCGATCTCGATGAGCATCGCGCCGCCCTGCGCGATCATCGGCAGGCCGACCACCACGTTGCCGTCGCCGATACCGCGGATCAAGGGCCGGCGGTGGGCCTCGCGGAGGAAGGCCACGAATCCCTCGGTCAGCGCTTCCTCGACCGTGGGCAAGCCCGCGATCTGCTGCTCGATGGTCTTGAGCAGTTGCTCGGCCTCGTACCGGATCGCCTGCTGGACCAGGTTGTCCTTGCGGTTGAAGCGGCGGTAGACGGTGGCCACGCCGATGCCGGCGAGGTTCGCCACATGCTCCATCGTGGTACGCGAGATACCGACGCTGCCGATGCTCGCCACCGCCGCAGACAGGATGCTCTGCGCGGTCTGATCGTTTCTGCCGGGACTCACAACGTCCGATTCTAGGCTGGTGGTGGCCCCGGAAACGTTCATGATGGCAAGAACCGCCCGGAATTATGGTTCGTTCATGCCCCATCCACGGTCGGCCGCACGCGGAACCCGCCCGGGTGAAGGGGCCATCACCTCGGGTTTCCGCGGCGCCCGCGGCTCGAGCCCGACAGGTGCGTGGTGAGAGTATGGGCGGTATGACCGAGAGCCCGACCAAGCCGAACCCGGTGCAGTACCTGCTGTACTCCTACGGGAAGACGCTCCCGGCCTCGATGCGGGACTGGGTGGCGCACGATCTCGCGGGCGCCGGGGCCGGCGCGCGTACCGTGATCCGGTTCTCGATCCCGTGTGTGCTGATGCTGGTCCCGTTCTGGTTCGTCGATGCGGACTTCCTGGTCAAGGCCACGATGACCCTGCCGATCTTCATCCCGTTCGTGTACTTCTCGATCGCATTGAACAAGATCTACCGTCGGGCACGGCTGCGCTGGCACGGCCTCGACCCCGATCTGGTGGATCAGCGGGCCCGGATCCGGGAGGCCGATCTGCATCGCGAGTACCTGGAGAAGTACGGTCCCCGCGACCGTTGAGGGAGCACTGATGTACGTCGCCGCACCCGACCGTTCCGACGACGAGCGAGCCCGCGCCATGGTGGCCGCCGCCGGCATCGGCACCGTGTTCTCGGCCTCGGGCGGGCTGCACGCGAGCACGCTACCGCTGCTGTGGGAGGGCGATACCGTGATCGCTCACCTCGCCACGGCGAACCGCCACTGGCGCGGGCTCGATGGCGCCGAGGTCCTCATCGTGGTGACGGGGCCGGATGCCTACGTCTCGCCCGGGTGGTACCCGTCCAAGGCCGCGCACGGTCGCGCCGTGCCCACGTGGAACTACAGCGAGGTACAGCTTCGCGGCCGCGCGAGCATCCACGAGGACGCAGCGGCGTGCCGCGCTATCGTCGCCCGGCTCACCGCCCGGCACGAACGGAACCGGCCCGAGCCCTGGGGCCTGGACGACGCCCCGCCCGCATACATCGAGCAACAGCTCAAGGCGATCGTCGGCCTCACGGTCGAGGTGACGGCCGTGGCGGCCAAACAGAAATGGAGTCGCGGCCGCAGCGCCGAGGACATCGCCGGCGTGCAGACAGCGCTCGACAGCGCCGACCCGCGGGCCGGCGCCGAGATGCGCCGTGCGCGCGGATTGTGACGTACGTCCTACTATCGGAGCATGGCACTCAGAGATCTCGTGCAGAAGGTCGCGCTCGCCGTTCCCAGCCCGGTGGTCGCCGGCGGGGCACGCGCCCTGTTTGGCCTTCCGGTTCACCTCAAGCGACGCATCGTCGGTCCGGCGCCGCGGGTCGACGGCAATGAGATGGACGTCGACTCCCAGCTGACCCTGCTCCTGCTCAAGGCGCAAGGAATCACCGGTATCGGTGGCACCGATGTCGCGACGGCTCGCGTGCGGATGCGCCGCCTCGGACAGGCCGTGGGCGCGGGAACGGCACCGGACGTGGCCACGCGGGGTCTCCTGGTCGACGGCGCCGCGGGCACCCTGCCCGCACGGCTGTACACCCCGAAGGACCTCCCTGCCGGATCGCCACTCGTGGTGTTCTTCCACGGCGGAGGTTTCGTCCTGGGCGATCTGGAATCCCACGACGCACCCTGCCGGTACATCGCCGACCGGGTCGGGGCGCGCGTGCTGTCCGTGGACTACCGGCTCGCTCCCGAGGCGGTCTTCCCCGCCGCGGCCGACGACGCCGTCGCGGCCACGGCCTGGGCGATCGAGCACGCCGATCAGCTCGGTGCGGATCCGGTCCGCGTCGCCGTCTCCGGAGACAGCGCGGGCGGCAATCTGGCGGCGGTCGCCTGCCGCGAACTGTCGCTGCGGGGCGGCCCGCAACCGCGTGTCGCGCTCCTGTTCTACCCGGTGACGGGGGCCGATCCGGGCAACCGCAGCCGCGACACCTTCGCCACGGGGTACTTCCTGACGAAGGCTGACATCGAGTGGACCCGCGAGCGGTACCTCCCCGAGCCGGGGCAGGACGAGGATCCGAAGTTCCACGTGCTGCACGCCGACAACCTCGGTGGCGTGGGCCGCACGCACGTCGTGGTGGCCGGATTCGACCCCCTGCGCGACGAGGGCGCGGCCTACGCACAGCGCTTGCGTGAGGCCGGAGTGGACGCCACGACACAACTCGCGCCCGGCGCGTTGCACGGATTCCTGAATTCGGTCGGCGTGAGCGCCGACGCACGCGTCGATGTGGACACCGCCCTTGACGTGCTACGGAACGAGCTCGTCGCGAAATCTTGACAACATTTGTAGGCACATTGCACTGCCATGCGAACACGCATGTCACGAAAGGTGGCGGGCGTACGCGTACACCACGTATCGTAGGTTCTGCGGCCGTCATATGACGTCTCCCCCCACGTCGACGGCTGCGTGTTTGAGCCTTGATACCGGCTCCCCCTCCTCCCCCCATTCCGGGAGCCGGTATCAAGGCCTTTCACGTTTCCGGACCGATTTCGCGCCGCGTGGATACTGGAGGGGTGACGGATCTCCAATCGGCCGCGCCTCCCGCTTCCGCGGACGAGTCCGCGGACGCCACGGCTGAGGCGCAGCGCACCTTCCTCGATGTCGGCGGCATGACCTGCGCGGCGTGCGTGGGCCGGGTGGAGCGCAAGCTCAACAAGCTCGACGGGGTGCGGGCGGTAGTGAATCTGGCCACCCGCACCGCAACGGTCGAACATGCGCCGACGGTCACCGTCGAGCAGCTGACCGGCACCGTCGAGGCGGCGGGGTACACCGCGGCACCGAAGTCCCCGAACCCGCGCCGCGCAATGCTGGCGGAGGAGCGCGAGCGGCGCGACGTGCTGCGCCGCCTCGTCGTCTCACTGGTGCTGTTCGTGCCGGCCGCCGATCTGTCGATCGTGCTCGCCATCATCCCGTCGACCCGGTTCCCCGGCTGGCAGTGGGTGCTGCTCGCACTGAGCCTGCCCGTGGTCACGTGGGGCGCCTGGCCGCTGCACAAGAAGGCCTGGCAGGGCGCGCGGCACGGTGCGGCGACGATGGACACCCTGGTCTCGGTGGGCATCATCTCCGCTACCGCGTGGTCGGTGGTCACCGTGCTCACACCCGGCCGGCAGCGGCCCGACCCGCACGGTCTGTGGAACGCGATCGTGCAATCCGACCCGATCTACCTCGAGGTCGCGATGGGCGTCACGGTGTTCGTACTCGCCGGCCGGTACTTCGAGGCCTCCGCACGCGCCAAGGCGGCTTCGGCGCTGCGCGACCTCTCGACCCGCGGCGCCCGCGACGTGTCCGTGCTGGTGCGCGACGGTTCCGAGCTGCGGATCCCGATCGGCGAGCTGCGCGAGGACCAGGTGTTCGTGGTTCGGCCCGGCGAGACGATCGCCACGGACGGCGTGGTGGAGTCCGGCAGCGCGTTCGTCGACAATTCGGCGATGACGGGCGAGTCCCGCCCGGTCCCGGCCGGACCGGGCGACCGAGTGGTGGGCGGCACCGTGTGCCAGGACGGCCGACTGACGGTGCGCGCCATCGCCGTCGGCGAGGACACCACGTTCGCGGCGATGCTGCGTCTGGTGGAGGACGCGCAGGCCACGAAGGCGCGGATGCAGCGCCTGGCCGATCGCGTCTCGGCGGTGTTCGTGCCGTGCGTGTTCGCCATCGCCGCCCTGACTTTCGCGGGCTGGATGCTGTTCGGCGGGTCGATCGACGATGCCGTGAAGGCCGCGATCGCCGTGCTGGTGATCGCCTGTCCGTGCGCCCTGGGCCTCGCGACCCCGGTGGCGTTCATGGTGGCCTCGGGCCGGGGTGCGCAGCTCGGCGTGTACGTACGCGGCCATCAGGCATTGGAGGCCACCGAGAGCATCGACACGGTGGTCTTCGATAAGACCGGCACGGTGACCACGGGCCTGCTGGAAGTGGCGGCGATCGCCGTGGCGGACGGATTCACCGAGGCCCAGGTGCTGCGCCTCGCAGGTGCTGTCGAGACCGCCTCCGAGCACGCCGTCGCGCGGGCGGTCGTGGCGCGGGCGGGCGCCGATCTGCCTGCGGTGGAGGATTTCCGGGCCGTACCCGGCCTCGGCGCCACGGGTACGGTGGACGGGCGGACGGTGCGGGTGGGCAATCCGCGGTTCGTCTCGCCCGGTGTGCTGGCGCCCGCGGTCGATGCGGCGGCCGAGGCGGGTCGCACCGTGGCCGTGGTGGAGGTCGACGGGGCTGTGGCCGCCGTCATGGAGATAGCCGACACGATCAAACCCGATGCGCGGGCGGCGATCACGCGGCTGCACGAGGCCGGCATCACCACCGTCCTCCTCACCGGCGACAATGCCGCCGCGGCCGCGAAAGTGGCTGCGGCCGTGGGCATCGACGACATCCGTTCGGATGTGCTGCCCGAGGGGAAGGTGGCAGAGATCCGGGCGCTGCAGGCCGAGGGCCGCCGGGTTGCCATGGTGGGCGACGGCGTGAACGACGGTCCCGCGCTGGCCGCAGCAGATCTCGGGTTGGCAATGGGTACCGGTACCGACGTGGCCCAAGGTGCCGCCGATGTGGTGCTGATGCGCGAGGAGCTGTCCGCCGTTCCCGATGCGCTCGGCCTGGCCCGCGCCACACTGAAGACGATCAAGACGAACCTGGTGTGGGCCTTCGGCTACAACGTCGCGGCGATTCCGATCGCGGCCGCCGGACTACTGAATCCCCTCATCAGCGCCGCGGCGATGAGCTTCAGCTCCTTCTTCGTGGTGTGGAACAGCCTGCGCCTACGTCGATTCGGCTCCCGCTAGCGGCGGCGTTCGACGTCAGAGGGTCGCCTCAGCGGTGCACGTCTGCCAGCTAGTCATGTGATTCCCCTCCGGGAGGTTGAGCCCGATCTGGAACTCGACACGGCCGGTACCTGTCGCCAGCGCGCCGAAAGTCTTCCGCGTCGGCGCGGGGCCCGTGGCATCGTAGCCATCACTCACGGCTCCGGACGCCCCGGTATCGAGGTTCTTCCACACCACTCGCAACATCATGCGTTGCCAACTCTTTTGAATGACGACATCGATCGCTACGGATGAAACGCCGGTGTCCCCGGACGCCGTCGCAGTGGCGCTGGAGTTGTTGAAAGTACCCGTGTATCCGGACGTGAACGGAATGACGCACAGCGGTGCGGGCGTCGGATCGGCACCGGCAACCGCGGGTCCCATGGGGACGGCGATCAACGTCAATGCGAACACCGAGCAGGACCACGTGCGAACAGAGACTTTCATTGGATCTCCGATCAAGGAAGGACAGCCCGGCGTCACCTCCGAGCCTGTTTGTGATTGCACACTACCGCGCTCGGCGTCGCACCGATTCCGCTTCGACGCACAGACTGTTGGATGTTACTGGTGATGTAGATGGTGCTAGATTTGCGATCTGTTGGCGCTCTCGTGAGGCGCCGTTGACGAACGGGGCACGGCGATGAACTCTTCGACCGGTGGTGCAGAATTCGCCGTATCGGCACGTCGAATCAGACGCGCGAGCCACCGCGCCGCGGTGGTTTTCGTTGTTGCCGTGCTGGTCGCCGCCATGTCCGCGATTGCCATCGGGCCTGCGCGAGCGGCGGTCCCCGTCGGCGATGGGCAACGCGGGATCAACGTCACCACGATGGAGATTCAGGCGGTGACCATATTTGACCACCCCACCATCACCAACACCGGCGAACCTCAATCGTCGTACAACTATCTCGCGAGCCTCGGCCACAAGCTGATCCGCCTGCCCATCAGTTGGAACTTTCTCCAGCCCAATCTCGACACCGGCAACCGAACATTTCACGCCGCGTACTGGACCGCGATCAAGGCAGAAGTTGCCAAGATCAAGGCAGCAGGCCTGAAAACCGTGCTCGACCTCCATAACGGCTGCGAATGGACGAAGCCAAAGACGACAGCACCCGTGAAAGTCTGCGGCGCGGGACTCACGCTCGCCGACACGAACGACGTATGGCTCCAATTGTCCAATCAATTCAAGAATGAACCCAGCGTGGTGGCGTACGACCTCTTCAACGAACCGGTGCGATTCAATCACCCGACTCGCAGCGAACTCCAGAATGCCGCCGACCAGCCGTACACGTCGTACAAGGCGGCCGTGAACTCGATCGTCGCCGCTCTGCGTGCCAACAACGACAGCAAGAAGATCTGGGTCGAATCGCTGTGCTGCCATAGAGAACACGACCTCGCCAGCACCGATCCCAACGGCGGGTGGGTCATCGATCCGCTGAACAAGATCGTGTACTCCCAGCACATGTACCCCGTGAGCGATAGCTCCAAGGGCGAAGTGTTCGATATGGCCAAGATCGATCCCAACTACGAACAACCTCAAGGCGACTTCTGGGCGGACTGGGGCTACGTCCGAGGTTTTCTCTCGCGGCTCGACAGGTTCGCCGGGTGGTGCGATCGCAGCAACGTCCAGTGCTCCATCGGCGAGGTCGGCTGGTACGGCGACGGGCAGTCGCCAGACAGCGCCGCGTTGTGGAACCAGCTCGGCGATGAGTGGTACAACAAGGCCAATTACCACGGATTCGCGGTGACGTACTACGGAGCGAGTTCGACATCGCCGGGCAGCCTATGGGCCTACGACTCCGCCACCCCCGCATGGCATCCTGCACCCGGATTCAGCCGCAAGCAACCGCAGGCGCTGATCCTGGAGAAGCCGTCACATCTCTCACGGCCCTAGTCGAACAGATCGACGTTCCACTCATCCTCCCTACTCGGCACGATCACATAACGGGAGTAACGATGTACCTCTCAGACCGTCCACGACTGACCGCGATACCGGCGGCGATCCTGCTTGGCACCGCGTTGCTAGCGGCGCCTCCGATCGCGCGGCAACCGTCTGGGGCGAGCATTCCGTTCAGGTGAGACCAATGGTGCGCATAGTACTGACGATGACGAATCGTCGACGCTGCGGCCGCACCCTTCGGAAATGAGGCGGTTGACCGCCCAGGAACTCGATATGGAGACCATCATGAAAGCACGGTTCGCCGCGTTCGCGGCTTCCTTCGTCATCGCAGCCTCATTGCTTTCCGCACCGCCGTCCGCGTCGGCGAACGGCTCCTATGGGTTCGGCCAACGCGGCGTGAACACCAACATGCTATTCGTCCAATCACAGACCGCATACGACTGGCCGGACGAATCGCCATCGAAATTCGGTGAGCCGCAGAGTACATACGACTACCTTGCGGCGAAAGGGCACAAGTACGTCCGCATCGGGTTCAACTGGGACGTGATGCAGCGTGGAATCACTGCCACTAATACCGGGGCACCATTGGACGCGAAATACGTAGCGAAGGTCTCATCGGAGATCGCCAAGGCGAAGAAGGCCAGCCTGAAGGTAGTACTCGTGCTGGGCAATCCATGCACGTGGGAGGACCGCACCGGTGCTACGAATTGGGAGGAACCCACTCCCAGCAGAGTCCTGTTGTGCGGTAAAGGACTGACCGACGCCCACCTCGCCAACCTCTGGCGGCGAATCTCGACACTCTACAAGAGCGAGCCGGCCGTCGCCGTGTACGACCTGGTCAACGAGCCCGTCTCCTATCAGCATCCCATCCGGACAGACATGCAGGATCCGGGGACCTGGCCGGCTCCGTACAGCGCCTACAAGTCCGCGATCAACGCCTCGATCAAAGCCATTCGTGACAACGGCGACGACAAGTATGTCTGGGTACAGTCGTTGTGCTGCACCCTCAACCACGACTTCGCCAGCACCGACCCGAACGGGCCCTGGGCCGTCGATCCGCTCAATCGCATCGAGTATTCGCAGCACATGTATCCCGTCAGCGACCCCAATACGGCCTCGAAATTCGAAGAGAAGAAGCTCGATCCGAACTACGATTCGGCACCCGGACAATTCTGGTCCGATCGCGGGTACACCACCGGGTTCCTGTGGCGACTGGATACTTTCGGTGGTTGGTGCAGCCAGTTCTCCGTGAAGTGCTCGATCGGCGAAGTCGGCTGGCACAACGAAATATCAGAGCCCGAAACCGCTGCGCGATGGAACGACCTCGGCGACGAGTTCTATAACAAGGCCAACTACTACGGCTTCGACGTCCTGTCATTCGGCGTCACGACCGGGCTTCAGGGCGCCCTCAGCACGCACGGGACCAACCCCGTCGGACAGCCCCCGAACCTCCAGGGATGGCAATTCCCGGCGCCCGGCATTACCCGCAGCTTCTCCCAGGCCACCGTCATCGAGAAACCGCAGCACCTCTCGAAGTGACAGCGCGGGAACCGCGACCACCGGATGTTGCCCATCTCTCCACCCCTGGACGGGGATTGACACCGCAATCGGTTACGACGCAATGCCGGCTCACCCACGCCCACCAGGCCGACCCGAACCGTCTGCGGGCATGCCACACAGTCAGGGCTTCGACAGGTGCGACTGCTTCTCGATCACGGACGCCTGCGACTGCTTCTGCGTCATTCCGCGCGCGGGGAACCAGGAGGAGGGGCCAGGCGCGTCGTACACCCACAAGGGGCTCACGCTGGCGGATGACGCGCCGTAGTAGGTGACGGCCAGACCGTAGTAGTCGGCGATGTTGTACCACTCATCGCCGAGCTCGTTCCACCGTGACACGCTGTCTTTAGCCTGTCCCCGGCTGTACCACCCCACTTCCCCGATCGAGCATTGCTCTCCGGTGCGTTTACACCACGAGCCGAATCCGTCGAGGCGGCGGAGGAATCCGCGCACATAACCACGGTTGGACCACGGCTTGCCTTTGGGCTCCTCGTAGTTCGGATCCAACTTCGCAGGGTTGAACTCCTCCCCCAGGCCGGCATCGGCATCGAATCCGACCGGATACATATGCAGGGAGTAGACGATGCGTTTGATCGGATCGACGACCCAGCCTCCGTCCGGATCGGTGTTGTTGATGTCGAGCCCAATGGAACAGCACAGCGATTCGACCCAGATCTCCTTGCGATCACCTTGCGCCCGCAGCGCGGCGACGATGGCGTTCACGTGCGCCTGATAGACGGAATAGGCCTGCTTACCGGCCTCGTTCGGAATGCTCGGCGGGGTGAACTTGGTCGGCTCGTTGAACAGGTCGTAGGCCACCACGGCCGGTTCGTTCTTGAACTCCTCGGAAATTGTGCGCCACACCCCGGTGGTCACATCGAGCGACAGTCCGGCGCCGCAGACGAGCGGCGGCTCCGACGACCCCGGCTTAGTCCACTCGCAGCCGTTGTGGAGGTCGAGTACCGCTTTGAGGCCGGCCTTCTTGATCTTTCCGATCTCAGCTTTGATCGCACGCCAGTAGGCCGAATAGAATCTCTCATCGCCCTTATCCAGGTTCGGCTGCAGGAAGTTCCAATCGATCGGGAGCCGGATCAGCCTATGCCCGACCGCCGCCAGCGCATCGTAGCTAGCCTGGGGCTCACCCGTATCGGTCAGATCGGGGTAGCCGGAGATCGTGATGGCCTGGGAAAGAAGTGTGGTGACGTTGATGCCGCGTTGCCCGTCGGTGCTGTCGTCGACCGCGCGACGTGTGGGTAGCGCGGCGGACGTCACCACCAGAACGATCACGACGAACAGAGGGATCAGCCGTCGGAAGATGCGGCTCATCCGGCTCCTTGTGACGCACGACACCTGGAGGACAAGGTGCCTCGATCGTGCGCGTCGAGCGACTCCGCTAGTCCACTCGGCAGACTTCGTCTGGCGAGATTCGGCGCAGGGAAACTCTGCCGCGGCAACATCTCCGACGGATCGTGGAAGGAGTTCTGGCCGTCCGCGCCGGAGGTGACGACGATCCCGCTCCGTGCGACCGCGGCAGCGACCGCGGTAGCGATGGTTCCAGCCGCGCTGGGCATCATCCGGCGCCTGCGCGCACCCGGAATGTTGATATCGCAATCGGTCACCGCAAAATGCTAGCCCGCTCCGTTCGCCCTGCGGAAGTCACAGGAAACGAAAACCCAGCGCGGGGCGGCCCGGCTTCATGTCCGGGTTTCGTGTTCGGTGGGGGTCGCGCGCTTCCCGTCGCCGATCGCGCTAGCCGCGCTCAAGGCGATAGATGATCTGATCGCCCGATCTGCCCACCTCTACTAGCTGCGATCTGCGCTCGTCCAGCTGTTTACGCACGGTACCGTTCCCCGTCGGCGCCTCCGCTTGCGGAGGCGGATCGAAAGTCCACGAGGACACGAACACGTCCGTGCCGGGTGTGCCGAGCGCCGCGGTCAATTCGTCCACATCGTCCGATGATGCATCGATCGGCGGCACATCGGTGAGCAAGGCGAGGTCCCCCCGGCAGAGGTACGGGCAGTCGGTGACGATCACGTCGCCCTCCGCCACGAGCCCGCGGAACCCTCCGTTCTGCATCGCCCAATAGTCGTTACTCGTCTGCGAGTACGGCACCACCGCGCCGAGCAGATTCGCGACGAACAGCGCGCCGACCAGAACGAAGCTCGCTGCTACCGCCCTGGTCCGCTCCGACAGCAGAACGGCGAGCGCGATAGCGAGCGCCGGCATGACCGCGATCCAGAACTCGAGATTGCCCGGCTCCCAGATCATGATCACGATGACGTTGACCAACAGGTAGACGGCGGCGAAGATCATGAAAGTCGTTTTCGCAGCGAACTTCTCTTCTCCATCGCGTCGTGCTGACCGTCGCACGAGGCGTACCAGCAGCCACGCCATGGCAGCCAAAGCCGCAGCCATCGCGAGCAGGATCGCAAGGAAGGCCACGGTGTTGATCCCGTGCTCGGCCAGGTGGCGCTCTTCGACGAGCGACTTTCCCGCAAACACCCTGGACATCAGATCGGACGAGCGGGGCGAGCGAAACAGGAAGTTCATCGCGAATACCGCTCTGCCGAATCCGACCAGCATCATCAGCGGAGTCTTCGCAGAGATCGCCTCCCACATACCGTTACTCGCATGCCCTCGAGCCCACGAAACGATGTCCACGGGCGAGCTCAATCCGATCGCAAGCCGGCCCACTACGCAATAGGTGACGGCGATCAGGAGCCAGGATGACGCGAGGAAGACTCCGAGCCCGAACAGCAGCCGTGCCGACGTCCTTTCGGAGCTGCGGCGCCACACTATGACGAAGGTGATCGCGATGACCGGAAGGAGGAAAACGTACTGCTGATGCAGGAGTGCCGCCATCGCGGCAACCGCGCCCAGTCCCGATAGCCTCGCGAAGGTCCGAGATCGCGATGATGCGTCCGCCGCGATCACGTCGAGCATCAGCATGACCGACCACAGGAGGAACGGGATGGGCAGGAGGTAGGTATCCGCCTCGAGACTGTAGACCCAGAATCCGAAGGAGAACGCGACCCAGCCGGTTGCTGCGAGGGAAAGCGGGAGGGACGCCCCGACGCGGAGCGCGATCCGGTAGACCAGCCATACGGAGACCAGGCTGGCGCTGACCGAGAGGACCTGCATCGGGACGACCGCGTCGCCGGCGTATCCGAGCGCCTCCCACAGTCGGAAGTTGACCCAGTTCACCGGCCCGTACAACAAGTGGTTCGAATGGAAGAGGTCGTCACCATTAGTGACGTTCAGGATGTATTGGGCGGCGTCCTCTGCCTCGCTGTGACTACGGGCGAGGGTCATGGAATCCAGAAATGCCAACGCGGCCAACGGAATCGCGATCCAGAGCTTGTGCATCCCGGTCGGCGTCGCCGCGCCTAATTCGACCGGTTTTCCACCCCACGCAACATTAACCCTGTTTGACACTGCAAAATGCTAGCGCTCGCGAGTTGGCGGCCAAGCTCGATTGGAGCCTTTCAGCTTCGAGAACTCGCGAGCGGCTCGGGCGGACATCGTTATGCTTCACCCATAGACAACATTGCTATGCGATATCACAGCGATGCCTCTGGTTGGCGATGCAGCATATTTGCAGCTCAGCGTATGTTTCGACAGTGAGTTCGTCGACGGGCATCGGCTCGCACGATAACCGCGACGTGAATACTCTGTACACTTTCGCCCGTGACGAAGAGGTTGACCGCCGTGGACGCTGCCCGCGGACTCGCGGTGTTCAGCATGATCACGGGTCACTTCGATGAGGGTGCATTCCTGTCGTGGCCCACCCACGAGATTCCCTACTTCGACGGTGCCTCCGCGTTCGTCCTGCTGTCCGGTCTGATCCTTGGCGTGGTCCACCGCCGATGGGTCGATCGCGATGGAGGATGCAGTACGTCGCGCGAGCGGTTGGCCCGACGCATCACCGTGATCTACGTATGTCAGGTCCTGCTGTCCGGCCTCGCCGCGATCGTCTCCCTCGTCTGGCCTCCTGCAACTCACCTCGGGCTCCGGCCGATCCACGAGACGAGCCACCCCGTACTCGATATCGTCACTTTGCGCTATCTCCCCGCAGGCGGCGACGTTCTCGCGCTCTATTTCGTTCTGATGTGCGCCGCGCTGATCCTCATCCCGGTACTGCGCAAAGGCTGGTGGAAGCCGATCCTCGTGTTCTCGCTGGCGTTGTACATATGGGCGATGCTCCAGCCACCCGCGTGGTTCCTGTTGCCCAATGAGAACGCCGCGGGCGCCACCGCGGACTGGTGCGCGTGGCAGGCGCTGTTCGTGCCCGCGCTCGTGGTCGGGTGGAAGTGGCACGATTGGCGGGTCAGCGAGGTGATGGTGAAATCGCGCGTCGTCGTCGTTCTCCTGCTCGGCACTGCCGCCGTGTTCGTCGGCGGCCGCGCGGTCAGCCGAACGCCCGCGGCCGACATGCTCGGCGCAAAGATCGAGTTCGGCCCGGCCCGAGTCATCGCCGCATGGGTCGTCCTGCCCGCGGTGATCGCGGTTGTGACACTGTTGCTGCGCTACCCGTGGTTTCGCCGGGCGTCGCATCCGTTCGTGGTGGTCGGCACCCGCTCACTCGATTCGTATGTCCTGCAGGCACTGCTCCTGATGACACTGCCCGTGGTGGTGATACAGCCGTGGGGACCGGGTCCCGCCACCGGGATCACACTCGCGGTGCTCGTACTGTGCTGGGCGTGGGCCGAGTTCCGCACGTGGGCGGGCTGGGCGAAGCTGCACCGGATCCCGAGCCGATTCGCTCACCGCTCCCGTCGCCACCGATCGCTCGTCGGTTTCGAGCGGTAGCGCGGCCGAGTCGAGTCCGCAGCCGACGTCCGGCCGAATTCCGAGCTACCGGATTCACAGCAGCTCGGGCTCGGAATCCTCACCGCGGTTCTGCCACGCCCAGTGCAGCACCAGGCCGAGCGTCACCAGCGCGATCGCGGCCTCGTCGACCGCCCAGGCGGCGACCCCGCCCACGAACTGGTCGCGCTGGAGATCCGTCATCCAGGACAGGTCCAGGTAGTAGTACAGGCGGGAGCCGACCAGGCCGTCCATCGTCATCACGATCAGCGCGAACACCATCGAGATCGGCATCATCGCCAGCAGCATGCCGATGCGACCGATGAAGGGCAGCTCCTTCGGTACCGGGTCGATCTGGAAGACGCGCCAGTAGAACAGGAACCCGGTGAACAACAGCGCCAGGTTGATGCCGAGATGGCCCCAGTGATAACGGCCGATCCGGTCGAACAGCGGGGTGAAGTACAGGCCGTAGAGCATGAGCGCGAACATCAGGAGCTGGACGGCTGGCCGCATCAGCACCACGAACGACTTCGACTCCAGGAACAGCTCCAGCCACCGCTTCGGCGCCCCGGTGAGAGTGTCGCGCAGCAGTGTGATCGGCGCACCCAGCAGCAGGAACACGGGGACGAGCGAGGTCATCAGCATGTGCGAGACCATGTGCACACTGAACATGGCCTTCGAATAGGTGCTCACGCCCGAGCTGGTGAGCACGAGCAGCGCGAAGCAGCCGAACAGGAAGCATGCGGTGCGGTACCAGGGCCAGGACGTGGTGCGCCGCACCAGCAGCAGGTACCCGACGGCGAACGCGGCCACGATCAGCACGAAGTTGAGGTCGAAGCGCCACAGGGTGGCCAGGCGGAGGGCGTTCGGCGGATCGGGCAGGTCGTAGCCCATGAATACTTCGCCGACGGTGAATCGCTTGCGCAGGAACGGCGGCGGGGTCAACAGCGAGGCAGCCAGCGCGGTGCCGATGGAGGCGGTGAGCAGCCCGGCTGCCGGCGCACGAGCGCGCAGGTACTGGGCCAAGGCAGCCGCCGCGATGAGCACGGCGGTGGCGATGTACAGCCAGCCGTACCAGGTGACCCACAGGTCCGAACCGGGCGCGTAGACCACCGCGAGGACGGCACCGTTCGCGAGCACGAGCGTCGCGAACGCGGGTGCGGTCCATCGCTTCTCGGGGCGTTCGGGGAGCCGGACGGACGACCACAGACCGCCCAGCCAGAGTGCGCCCGCGAGCGCGATCGTGATGAGTGCCGCCGTCGAATAATCGTGCTTGGGACCCTGCGCCTCATTGGCGGTCACGACGGTGGCGAGCAGGCCGATGCCCGCCGGGAGCAGGATCCACAGGTGCGCCACCCAGGTCAGGCAGTTGCGCATCGCGATGATCACGATCACCGCGCAGATCAGGGAGACGATCCAGCCCTTCGCCGCCTCGGAAGCCGAGACCAGCGCGAACAGCCCGCCCACCCGGTAGGTGGCCACCAAGTCCTGGCCGGCGCTGTCGGACGCGGCCAGCAGGATCATCGGCGCCGAGACGACCGCCCAGACGGCGGCGTACCGGCGGGCGTGCAACTGGGTGACGTAGCCCCGCAGGCCGAGCTCACCGCCGTCTTGCGGTTTGGTCCGGAACACGGCGTAGCCGAGGGCGCCGAATGTCAGCGCTGCGGCGACCGTGCCCGCGAGCCGGCCGATCGATGCGCCGTACGCGGTGAGCGCGCCGGGGTAGCTGTCGCCGTTGATGTCGTAGCGGATCTCGCCCTCGCTCGTCACGAGCCAGAGGACGACGGCGAGCGCCACCGCCGCCCCGACGCCGAGCGCCACCGCACCGGTCCGCGGCGTATGGCCGGGGCGGTCCGAGGGAGTCGGCGACGGGCGCTCGGGGGCGACCGCCTCAGCCATCGCTACTTCGCGTCCTTGACCTTGTTCACCGACTTGCTGAAGAACGAGTCGAACTCGCCCCGATCGGGATCGCCGCCGAGCTTGGTGCCCTGCACGGCCACGGTGTAGCCGCGCAGCGAGGCGACACCGAAGAGCACCTTCTGCTGCACCGGGAAGGAGTCGGTGCCCTTGGTCCGGGTGCCGTCGATGACGATCTCGAAGGTGGCCTTCTGCTTGTCCGAGGCCACCTCCTTCGTCTTCGCGCGCACCTTGACGACGCCGCCCTTGGGATCGTTGGCCTCGATGGTGACATCGGAGCACAGCTTGAGCAGACCCACCTTGAGGGTGTCCACATCGGCGGCCTTGGGAACCAGCGATTCACTCAGCGATTTGCGGTCCTGATCGTGCACGCCGGCGACGGTGTTGGCGTCGGTGCCCCCGCCGTTCTTCGCCGCGGTGAGCACGTTCTTGCACTCCGGCGGGTTCACCTTGGCCGAGGCCACGAGAGTCAGCGGATCGGCCCCGAGCTCGTTGGCGAGGCGCTGCTGCGGCGAGGGCACCACCCAGTAGCCGCCCGGGAAGTCCTTCTGCTCGAGCAGCAGCTCGGAAGCGGGGGTGGTGGGTGTGGTCTGCGCATCGGGCTCGGCGGCGGCGATGCCGCCGGTGAGACCGACGATCAGGGCACCGGTGGCGGCCACGGCCGCCGCCCGGCGCACAGCGGGCTTGTGGAAGTCAGTCGTCGCGTTCATCGCTTCACCTATCTGTTCTGATCGCCCGGGCGTTAGCACCGAGTGATCGTGGTCACCCTGCGGCTCGTGAGGTTCCGCGGTTGCGGAGCGCGATCACGCCGAGCGCGGCGACGGCCACCACGATCTCGGCCGCCGCGAAGACGATCATCAAGGTCATCCACGGCTCCATCGAAGCCATGCCGCCCATCTCCATGCCACCCATGTCCATACCGGCCATAGCGTGATCCATCGACATCCCCGAGCCGTGGCCCATCGCCGACATGAGCACGGGATGCAGCGCGATCATGATCACGCCCATCGCCGCGGTCCGCACCCAGGCGCTCACCGTCGGGTTGCGGAACAGGCACACGGAGCAGTGCGCGCAGCCGATGAGCATCGCGGCCACGATGATCGACACCACCCAGCTCTTATCGCCGAGCATCGGGAGGTGCACCAGCGACGTGGCCAGCGCGACGGCGGCGCCCACCCATCCCCAGATCCGCAGGGATCGCGAGGAGGTGGTGGCGTCGGCCGGCGCGTGGTTCACGCGCCCGATCCTACCTGCGGCGACGCCCCGGCCGAAACCGTACGTCGTGTGCCGCGGACGGCGGTCAGGCGTCGGGCAAGCGGCGGGGGGCGGCGGAGCGGCGCAGCGCGGGAGCCACCGGACGCCCGCGCAGATGCCCCTCGACGGTGCCGTCGACGACGGCCCGACCGTAGGCGACGAGGGCTTCCTCGATCGCGTCGACGGTGTGATCGACATCGGCCTCGGTGTGCGCGGCGGAGTTCACCAGGGACTGAGCCAGCACCCCGTTCTCGAGCAATCCCTGCAGGAACAGGGTGCGATAGGCCTGTGACGGTGCACCCTCGGCGTCGCGGGTGACGAACACCTGACACGAAGGCCGTCCGATCACCTGGACGTAGTCGGCGAGCCCGGCCCCCGCGATCACCTCGGTGGCCGCCCGCTCGAGCCGGCGGCCGGCGGCCTCCATGGCGCCGATCGGATCGGACTCGGCGTACTCGGCGACCACAGCGCGGAAGGCCGCCAGACCGGCGGTTTCCGGGCCGTGCGTGGTGGACAGGAGGAAGACGCGGTCGCGATCGGTGTTCAGCCCGCCCAGTTCCATGTACTCGCGCCGGCCGGCGAGCGCGGCCATAGGCAATCCATTGCCCATGGCCTTACCCCAACAGGACAGATCGGGAATCACACCGTACAGCCCCTGCGCACCGTGCTCGGACCACCGGAATCCGGTGATCATCTCGTCGAAGACCAACAGGGCTCCGTTCCGGTCGCACAGCGTCCGGACGCGTTCGAGGAAACCGTCCACGGGCTCGGCCGTGGCGGTCGCCGCCTCCAGGAAGACGCAGGCGATGCGGCCGGGGTTCTCGTCGAACAGGCGCTGCAGGGAACCGGGATCGTTGTACTGGAATCGCAGAGTCTTCGCGGGTACCTCGGCGGGGATGCCCGCGTTCATGGCAGTGGTACCGATGAACCAGTCGTCGACGGAGAAGAACGGGTGATCGCACGCGGCCACCAGGTCGCGCCCGGTGGCGGCCCGGGCCAGCCGTACCGCGGCGGTCGTGGCATCGGAACCGTTCTTGGCGAACTTGACCATATCGGCGCCGGGCACCAGGGCGAGGAAGTCCTCGGCGGCGTCCACCTCCAGTGCGGTGGGACGGCTGAAGTTGGTGCCGTGGGCGATCGCGTCGGTGACCGCGGCCACGACGCGCGGATGCGCATGGCCCAGGGTGACGGCCCGCAGCCCCATTCCGTATTCGACGTACTCGTTACCGTCGACGTCCTGCACGCGCGCACCGAGGCCGCCGGTCAGGATCGGTGCCATGTTCTCGGGGTACTGGTCGGAGGCGCGCGCGTAGGTGTGGGCGCCGCCGGGCACGAGCTGGTGCAGACGCGCCTGTAGTCGGTTCGATTCGGTGAAATCGCGCGGGGGCGGGCCGTCGTCGGGCTCGAGCGCGACCGGTGATGTGACGACCGTGCTCGGGTCGACCACCAGTCGGTCGGAGAGTGCCGGATAGCCCGCGACCAGCTCGTCGCGCAGGTCGGGCAGGGTGAGCAACACCGGGCCGGTGCCTGCCGCCACGACCTCGGGCGCGACGATGGGGATGTCGGTGCCGGGCATGCGACGGCCCTGTTTACCGGGACTGGCATCGGCGACGGCGGACAGCACGGCACGGTTCAGACCGGCGAGCGCGAACAACGCCACCGCCCGCGAGGCGGCTCCGTAGGCGGCCGGCCGCCGGCCGGCGGCCGTCTCGTCGTGCGCCCAGGCCCGGAGCGCGGCCGCCTGCCGGAGCGCTGCCCGGCCGAGGGTGCCCACCACCGCGGGGTCACGCAGCCCGGCGCGCTCCTCCTCGTCGAGCAGGCGGAACACGGTGTCGTCCGGTGCCACACTGCCTTCAACGACGGCGAGCATCACGGTCCCGCCATACAGATCGAACTCCCAGGCACCGGCGACGCTGAGACCGGCACCTGCCAGGAGCCCGCTCAGCGCATGCAGGGAGTAGTACGCGAAGTGCCCGTGCCGCAGCGCGTTCCATTGCTCCCCGGCGACGATGGCGCCCAATGCGTGGTATTGGAGCAGGAGCACCCCACCCGGTGCCAGTGCGGCGGCGCGGCGCGCGAACGCCGCCTTCTGATCGGGCTCGTGCATCACGCCGAAACAGTCCACCACCACATCCGCGGGGCCTTCGGTGGGCTGAAGACCGCGCTCGGCGAGCAGCGGCAGCCAGGTGCCACCGTGCGGACTGCCGAACTCACGCACCGTCTTTCCATTGAGCCAGCCGGCGGACGCAGCGCGGGCCACGGCATCGGCGGCCTGATCTTTGAGAGCCTGCGGTTCCACTCCGCGCGGCTCGTCGGTCACCGTGTCGTCGGCGGCGAGCTGCGCTAGGCCGCAAGCTCCGCACAGATCCATCGCCAACGGGTGCGCCGATTCCTCCTGTGTGACAGGGGACTCCGCGGGCGGAAAGTGGTCGGCGGCGGGCACCGCGCCCAGATCGAGCACCCGGTGAAGATCGCCGCTCCCGCAGCCCCGGCATGCCATGGCTAGACCGGGCGCATCGTGTCGTCGAGCGTACCGGCCTCCTGGCGCGACTTGAGGTGCGCGAGACGGGTGTAGCGCTCGAAGAAGGCCTCCGAGGTCAGCCCCCGGGCCGTGTACTCGCGGTACAGTTCTGCCGCACCATCGGCCACGGTCCACTGCGCTTCGAAACCGAGTCCGTCTCGGGCACGGGAGAAGTCGACCCGGTACGAACGCGGATCGGCCCCGGACTCGCCGGTGATGTTGAGCGTGGACCCGGGCACGGCGTCGATCACCGACTGCGCGATCTCGGCGACCGTGACGTTGTTGACCTCGGTGCCGATGTTGTACGCCTGGCACGAGATCTTCTCCACCGGCGCGGTCAGACAGGTGGCGAACGCGCGTGCGATGTCCTGGGCGTGCACCAGTGGTCGCCACGGGGTGCCGTCGGAGAGCACCTTCACCTCGCCGGTGAGGGTGGCGTAGCCGACCAGGTTGTTGAGCACGATGTCCGCGCGCAGCCGCGGGGAGAATCCGAAGGCGGTGGCGTTGCGCAGGAAGACGGGCGCGAATCCGGAGTCGGCGATCGCCGCAGCATCGTCCTCGACCCGCACCTTGCTCTCGGCGTACGGGGTGAGCGGACGGAGCGGAGCATCTTCGTCGACCAGACCGTCGCCCGCGGCGCCGTATACCGAACACGTGGAGGCATAGAGGAATCGCGCGACACCGGCCTGCTTTGCCAGGCGGGCCAGCCGCGACGACGCATGGTGGTTGATGTCATAGGTGATCTGCGGATCGAGGGCTCCGAGCGGATCGTTCGACAGCGCGGCGAGGTGGATCACGGCGTCGAAACCGGCGAGCTGCTCCTCGGTCACGTCACGCAGGTCGACGGCGATGTCCGGCGGCTCCGGCGGCGTCGCACCCAGCGTGCAGTCGGCGAACAGGCCGGAATCGAGGCCCACCACATCGTGACCCTCCGCCTGCAGCAGAGGCACCATGACCGTGCCCAGATACCCCTGGTGGCCGGTAACCAGAACCTTCATCGAAATCCTCCGAACTCCACGATCGCCTTCTCCAGCATGAATCCCTCGGCATAGGGTGCGCGACATTGGATCCCGCGCAGTCGGGCCAGGCCGAGGAAGGACTCGTCATCGAACCAGTCGTGCGCCGTCTGCGACGGGTAGCACTCGGTGAGCAGCCGCGCTTTGGTCATCGCGGCGTACACGGTGAGCGGATTGAACACCGTCGGACGCGGTGTATCGGTCTCCCACTTGAGGATCTCGTACCCGAGCGTCAGATGGTCGCGGAACTCCGTCGGCACCATCTCGGCCAGCTGCCGATGATCCTGGTGCGCATCGCCGCGGTGCGGCGCGAACACCACATCCGGGTCGGTCGAACGACGGAACTCGCTGAGCGCCTGCTTCTCCCGCTCCCAGTACGCGGGCGACCTACCGTCCGGCAGATCCAAGACCGTGATTCGCAGGTCGGCGCCGGGAGCGAACGCCGCCAGCGCGGCGCGTTCCTCGGCCTCGCGCGGGGTCCCGCCGCCGCTACCGACGAAAGCGCGCACGCGGACACCCGGATTCGCCTCGGCGATCTGCAGCAGCGTACCGCCCATACCGATCGCGATATCGTCGCAGTGGGCACCGAGCACCGCGACCTCGCGCACCGCCCCGGGCGAGAGTCCGATCACGAGTGGCCGTTCTCCCACAGCATCCACGGGCGATGTCCCTGGGCGTAGCCGGCGTCGAGCTCGGCGCGCTCCTTGAAGGTGTCCGCCGGTTTCCAGAAGCCGCGATGGCGGTAGCCGATCAGCCGGTTCTCCTTCAGCAGCGCTCCGCACGCGTCGGCCACCAGATCGCCGCCCTCCGGGAGATGGTCGAAAACTTCCTGGGTGAGCACGAAGTAGCCGCCGTTCTCCCAGATCGGGAACTCGGAGACCGGGGTGATACCGGTGACCTTGTCGTCACCGTCCACATCGACGCAGTGGAAGGAGGACTGCGGCGGCACCAACAGCATCGATGCCGCGGCGCCCTCGGCCTTGACCTTGTCGATGATGGTGTTCATCGGGGCGTCGCTGAGGACGTCGGCGTAGTTCGCGAGGAAGTACTCGTCGCCGTCGAGGAACGGCCGCGCGCGCCGCAGACGTTCGCCGATCGCCGATTCGAGGCCGGTGTCGACGAAGTTGATGGTCCAGTCCGACAGGTCGGTGGACAGCAACTCCACCTCGCCGCCGCGGATGACGAAGTCGTTCGACGCCGTCTCGCGGTAGTTGAGGAAGTAGTCCTTGATGTGCCCTGCGCCGTAGCCCAGGCACAGGATGAACTCGGTGTGGCCGAAGTGCGCGTAGTAGCGCATCACGTGCCAGATCAGGGGCCGCGGACCGACCATTTGCATCGGCTTGGGCACCGTATCGTCGGCACCGCCCCGCATTCGCATGCCGTACCCGCCGCAGAACAGAACGACCTTCATGGTGTGCTCCTTCTCAGCCGACGCGCGCGGGCAGGTCGGCGGAATGCAGGGTGGGAAGGGGATAGACGAGTTCGGCGCCCCATTCGGCGACGTGAGCGAGCTGGGCGGTGATCTCGGCTTCGAGGTTCCACGGCAGGACGACGATCACGTCCGGCCGGTCCTCGTCGATCCGCTCCGGCGCGTGGATCGGGATGCGGCTGCCCGGGGTGTACCGGCCGTGCTTGTACGGGTTCCGGTCGACGGTGTACTCGAGCAGGTCGGCGCGCACGCCGCAGTAGTTGAGCAGGGTGTTGCCCTTGCCGGGAGCGCCGTAGCCCACCACGCGCTTGCCCTCGGCCTTGCGGTCGAGCAGGAAGCGCAGCAGGTCCTGCCGGGTGGCGTCGGCGCGCGCCTGCAGGCCGGTGTAGCCGGAGACTTCGTGCAGCCCGGCCTCGGCCTCGAGCGCGAGCACCTCGGCGACGCGCGGCGACGGGGTGGCGCCGGCCTCGACGGGGCGGGCCCACACCCGGATGGATCCGCCGTGGGTGGGGATGAGCTCCACGTCGACCACGTCGAGCCCGGCGGTGGCCAGGGCGCGCTGCGCCGAGTACACGGTGTAGTAGCTGAAGTGCTCGTGGTAGATGGTGTCGAACTGGCCCAGCTGCACGAGGTTCAGCGCGTGGTGCACCTCGATGCTGAGCCAACCGTCGTCGGCGAGCAGGGTCCGCAGCGAGCGGGTGAAGCCGAGCACATCGGGAACGTGTGCGTAGACGTTGTTGGCGGCGATCAGATCGGCTCTGCCGTGTTCGGCCACCACCTGAGCAGCGGTCTCCTCGTTGAGGAAGGCGGTGAGCGTGGGCACGCCCTTGTCGCGGGCCGCCGCGCCGACGTTCACCGAGGGCTCGATGCCCAGGCAGGGGATGCCGCGGGCGACGGCGTGCTGCAGCAGGTAGCCGTCGTTGCTGGCCACCTCCACCAGGAAGCTGTCGGGGCCGAGTTCGAGCCGGTCGGCCGCCTCATCGACGAAGCGCTTCGCGTGCGCCACCCAGCTGTCGCTGAATGAGGAGAAGTAGGCGTACTCGGAGAACGTCTCCTCCGGCAGGATCAACGCCGGGATCTGCAACAGCAGGCAGTCCTCGCACAACCGTAGGTGCAATGGGTAGGTCGGTTCCGGCAGGTCCAGCTCATCGGCCTGGAGGAACTTCTCGCACGGCGGGGTGGCACCGAGGTCCACCACACTGCGCAGGCGATCGGAACCACACACACTGCAGGTCATTGACGGTCCAGCTCTTCCGCTCGATGATGAGTGCGATCTCGATGTCTGCCGCATCTCGGTTACGTGCAAAATGCTATCGCACACAGTGTGATGGGCAAACTCGGATGCCCCCCGTGACCCGTGCGATTCCGGCCGCCGCGCGATGATCAGGGCGGTGGCGCGGCGAGCTCGCCCTCGCGAACCCGCGACAGCCGATAGACGACGCCGGCGAGGGCCAGCAGGATCCAGGTCAAGTACCAAATCTGCCCGAAGCCAGAGGTGTCGAGAATCAGGCAGATGACGATCAGCGCCGCCGCGGATCCGCTGATGCCGCCGGCTAGCTCGGCCAGCGCATCATCCTTCGACTGCGAAGCGCGCACGGCGAGATACAGGGTGACAACGAGTGCCATGCACAAGCTCAGCAGGCCAAAGATTCCCGCTTCCATCAGCCTGGACAGGTATTGGTTGTCGAGCACGGGCTGTTTCAGGGTCGGGTATGCGCCGACGCCCTGGCCCAACCAGAAGTTGTCGGCGAGATTCTCCGCCACGAAGTTCCGCCCGACCTCCCGGGACTGCAACGACGGATCCTTCGATGAGCCGGCGAAGGTCTCAATCAGGGCTGTCACCAACGTCAATTGGCCGACCACACCGACGACCACCACGGCCGTAGCGGTTCCGAGAATCGCCGCGAGCCGCTGCACCGGCCAGCGCCAGCACATCACCGCGATCGCAGCGAGGCCACCCGCAACTGCCGACCGGGATACGGTTGCCAGATCGGCGGTCAGAATGATCACAGTGCATGCCAGCCACAGGCGAACCACTCTCGGGTCCGCCGCCCGCCTCTTTGCGTTGAAGTACAGAGCCAACGCGAGCGGCGCGAGCACCGTGAGAACCGCGCCGAGTTCCAGCGGATGCCCGGCACTACCCTGCGGCCGAGTGACGCCGGCGCGATCAAGGCTCTCGATGAGGACGTAATCGCTCCCCTTGGTAAGCCCGGGAATCCGGAACTGCGCCGCAATGTCGATGCCTGTACTCGAGTCCAACAACGCGAACAGCGCGCTCACCGTGCCGCCGAGCACGAGCCCACCGAGCATCACGCGCAGGGCGTGTTGGGTGCGGAGCACGGTGAGAGTCAGCAGTACAGTGCCGGCAAGCATCAGGTCCGTAAGGACATACCGATCGACAGCGCTCTGCGAGATCGGCAGAATTCCGCGAGCAGCTGCCGCGGCATACGAGATGAACGACGCGCAGACGTAACCCAGCACGGCGGCGATCACCGCCCAATCTCGCACCAGACGGGTGTGACCGGTGAGTACCGTCGCGAACCAGAGAAGGGCGCCGCCCATGAACAGTGTCTGGGCGAGGCTGTAGCCGAACGTACCGGGGACCGTAAGAACCTGTCGCATACTGAGCAGGAAGAAGCCGGCGACGCCGAGGAACAGCGCTCCCGGCGCAGCGATCCGGTTCAGCCCCAATCGCTCCACGCCCTCGCGGGATACTTCGAATCCGCGCCCGAGAACACCCAGCCTGCCGGAACGACGGCGACCTGCCCGAGGCGACATCACGCCGTTCACGCGGCCGTCCGTTCGTGCACGGCATCCCGCAGTGAGCCATTTCCGCCAGCGGTGCGTCGCGCGCGCGTATCCGCGCGCGAGGCATGCAAAGCGAGAATCGCGGCAACGCCCAGCATCGCCGCAATCGCATACCCCAGCGCCGCACGAAAAGCGTTCCCGAAGACGGGAACTCCGGGGTCCGGTTCCACGACGACGCGGAGATCGGCATACGTGCGGTCGCGTAGCCCAGCATCACGCTGCAACGAGACCAGTCGTTCCCGCATCAGCGCGATCAGGCCCATGGCCGCCTCACGCGCTACCCATTTGTTCGGCGCTCGCACCGACAGGGTGATCTGCGCGGACAACTTCGTACTCTGCTCCGTCGCTCCCATGAAGCCGCGCACGGCGTATTCCGGGGAGGCACCGGCTTTCGCGACGACGGCCCGGCCTTCAGGCCCGAGAGCGATGCTCGCGAGCACATTGGCGAACTGCGCGGTGTCGTTGATCCGGTAGAACGGATTGTCCCGCGGCACTGGGCTGCCGGCGCCCGGCGGGATCACGAGCACCGTGCCCGACGTCTCGTACTGCTGGGTGGTGGTCTTCGAGCCGATCATCGCGCCGACGACTGCGACGACGACGAACAGGATCAACGTCAGCCACCTGCGGAGCAGTACCCGACGGCGCCCCGACGGCGCTCTGCTCTCGTTCTCGAAGGCAGCGCCGTGATCACGGACCGCGCCGGGCCGGTCCTGCGTCGCGGCGGTCACGCCCGAGGCCGGGCCGGATCGTCACGGTTCGCCGGCCGGGCCCACCGCACCTGCGGCGGCACCCGTCGCGACGATCGCACCGGCGTGCGATCGTCGCCTGGCGGCTCGGGGAGCGGCTCCTCCGCTGTCGCCCAATCCTCGCTGAGCGCGCGCTGAGGCCGGAGGGGCCGTTCGGTCGGGGCTATCTGGCGCGGGCGAGGTGGGCGCGGCGGCGCCTCGGTGATGGGGAACGTCGCCTGCGCTCCGGCCTCTTCATCCGCCACCGCGTTCTCGCCGACACTGTCGCCATCCTGCGGGCCCGAGGTACTGACGGGGACCGGCGCCACCTCACCGTGGGCCGGTCGTCGGCGAATCAGCTGTTTCGCGGAGACCGCGACCAGGATCAGGACGGTCACCAATCCCATCGCGCCCATCGCGTACGACGCTGCATCGCGGGCCGACGCCGCAGGGATTTCGGCGCCCAGCGGAGGCTCCACTGAGACGCGCAGGTCGGCGAAGGTCCCGGGCACCGTCACACCGGCGTCGACCTGGAGGCGCCGCAGTTTGTCCCGCATGACCGTGATCAACTCGCGAGCGCCGCGCTGCGCGGTCTCGGCGTCGGGACCGCTGACCACGAAGGTGATCTGCGGGGAGAGCTGGGTCGATCGGGAGGAGTCGCCCGCCATCGTCGAGACGGTGTAGCCGGTCTGCGCCCCGGTCGCGGCCACGCGCTCCTGCGCCTCCGGCGCCTGTGCGGCCAAGGCCACCACGTTCGCCAGCTGCGCGATCCCCTCGCCCAGGTTGGCGAAGGGGTTCTTTCCCGGATCGGTGGCCCCGGCCCCGGGGGGGATCACGAGAACCGAGCCCGTGCTCTCGTAGTGCGTCGTGGCCGAATTCCAGCCCACGACTCCTGCTCCCGTGCCGACCACCAACAACAAGATGAGCACGACGGGCTTGAGAAGGACGGTACGGACGAACCCTGCTACATTCACGATCCGTTACTTCCTTTGCTCAAACACAGGTCTTGCCCTGCCTACCGTGCGCCGCTTGCGTGGTGCAACTGCAACCATTCACGCTCTATTATGGGGTAATGCACGAGGATCTTCGCAATCGCGACAGCGGCACATCGCCGTCATTCGTTGCGATCACGCAGGTAGACGAAGGTTCATACACGATGAATTTGCTTTCTCCCGCCCGGAGGCGAGCGCTATTGGCTCCGCTCCGGAACAAGCGACAGCCGCTCGCTCCCTCCGGCGGTACTCCGATCCCGTGCAGCGCTGCACCGCGGGAGTACACGCGGTGACCGCACTCACCCAGCGGATGTTGGTCGCCGGCACCGTGATCACCCGGTTGTCGCACGCCGAGGCCCTCGACCTGGTCGAACGACGGGCCGCGGCTCCCGGTCGACGGCCTCTGGGCCTATGCTCGGCCAACCTCGACCACTTCCACCACTTCCGCCCCGGCCGCAACCACCTGGGTTCGGCAGTCGATTGGGTCACCCTCGCCGACGGAGCGCCCGTCGTGCGCCGTGGGGAGCGGCTCACCGGGGAGCGCTGGCCGCGCGTGACCGGCGCCGATCTCCTGCCCGATGTCATCGCAGTGTGCGCGGAGCACGGCTTCCGGATCGGGTTCGTCGGAGGCACGCCCGAGGCGCATCGGGCGCTCGACGCCACGCTACGCAGCACCCACCCGGGGTTGGCCATCGCCGGCTACTGGGCGCCCGAGCGGGACGAGCTCGAAGACCCCGCCGCCAACGCCCGGCTCGTCGCCGAGCTGCGCACCGCCGGAGTGACCGTACTCGTGGTGGGGCTGGGTAAGCCGCGCCAAGAGCAATGGATCGATACGTGGGGCGCGGAAACCGGCGCAGGAGTCCTGCTGCCGTTCGGTGCCGCCGCTGACTTCATCGCCGGCACCGTCGACCGCGCACCCGAGGCCTGGCAACGGGCCGACCTCGAGTGGCTGTACCGGCTCAAGCAGGAGCCGCGTCGGCTGGCGCGCCGCTATCTGATCCAAGGCCCGCCGGCACTGCTGCGCTTGCGCGGAGCCCGATTGGTCACATCCGACGCAACATCCGCGCGAGGTGATCGACCATGATCGCCGAGGTGAATTGCTCGCGGGCGCGCTTGGCCGCCGCTCGCCCCATCTCGATCCGCATACCGTCGTCGCTGAGCAGCGACTCGATCGCCCCGGCCATCGCGGCGCAGTCGCCGGCCGGAACCGTGAGGCCGGTGACGCCGTGCTCGACGTAGTCGTCGACGCCGGGGTTATCCGTCACCACGATCGGGCGTCCGCTGGCCATCGCTTCCAGCACCACGGTCAGTCCGGACCCGGTCACCGTGGGATGCAGCGCGACCGCCACGACGCTCGCGCGGCGGTACAGTTCACGGATGCGCCCGTTGAGCCGTTCGGTATGCACGGTGACGAGCCCGTCCGGCGCGTCGAAGGGCAACGCGGACGCCAGTTCCAGGCGAGTCTCGGGGCGGTTCCGGCGTACGGCGGCGACGGCACCGATCAGAGTCGCGTGATCGCGGAACCGGTC
Source organism: Tsukamurella paurometabola DSM 20162 (assembly GCF_000092225.1). NCBI lineage: Bacteria > Bacillati > Actinomycetota > Actinomycetes > Mycobacteriales > Tsukamurellaceae > Tsukamurella > Tsukamurella paurometabola. The sequence continues at coordinate 64,823 of NC_014158.1, read as the reverse complement.
CTCACCCGCGCTCATCACCAGTCCGGGGGTCTCGGGCAGGGGCTGCTCACCGTAGAACTCGGTATCGATGCCCAGCGGAACGAATTGCAGCCGGGACGCGGGCACACCCCATTCGGCGCCGATCACGGGCAGCACCGCCGAACATTGCGCCCACACCGCACCCGCCCGCGGCAGCGCACGCGCGGCGAGCGCTCCGTGTACACCTCCCGCCACGGCACGGCGATTCAACCATCCGATCCCTGCGGCGACGGGGGTGCGGCCGGTCAGCAGGGCGGGTACCGCGGTGCGTTCGTCGTAGGCGAGGACGGCATCCGCTTCTCCGATGCGCCCGCCCGACGTGAAGGCCTCGACGAACTCGTAGCCTCCGGTGCGGTGACGCACGGAACGAGCCACCCGTGCGGCCGCGCGGCCGACCCGGCCGGCACCGAAGTCCGCCGATGCGAACCGCACGCTCATATCGTGTCGGTCCAGCCGATGGAGGCCGTACGGTGACCGATCCGGGACCTCTCCCGCGGCGTGACGACGGGCCCAGTCCTGCTCCGACAGACCCCCGGCCAGCGGCACCGTCACCCGCACCTGAACCTCCGCTCGACCTCATCCCGGAATCGGGAGTGCCCGACTATTCGATTGCAACAGAGGTTAGCGGTAGTGAGTCCGGTACCGCGCAGGGACGGGCCTCATCGGGCCGTATCGCCCGCGCCTTCGGTGTGCAGATGGTGGCACGCGTCGTCGGGCTGATGGCTTCGATCGTCACGATGGCACTCACCAGTCGCCATCTCGGTCTCACCTCGTACGGCCACCTCCAGGCGGCGATCGCTTTCGTCGGGTTGTGGACCAGCTTCACCGAGTTGGGCATCGGCGCCGTGATCGTGCGGCGGGTGACGTCGGGACTGGCGGACCTGTCGCAGCTGGTCCGGGTGAGCGTGGGACTGTCCATCGCCTACTGCGTCCCGCTCGGGGCGCTGACCCTGTTCATGGGGTGGGGGATCTACTCCAGCCAGGGCAGCGAGGTGGTGGCGATGATCGCCATCGTCGCCGTCAGCCTGATCCTCACCACTCTGAGCAGCTGTTTTCAACCGATCTTCATGACCAACGTGCAGTTCGGCGCGGTGGCGGCGTCGGACGTGGTCGGGCGCGTGCTCTCGCTGGCCGGAACCGTCTGGTTGATCTCGATCGACGCACCGCTCGTGTGGTTCGCCGCTGTGCAGATCGTGCCGCCGCTGGTGGCCCTCGTGATCCAGGCGATCGCGGCACGCCGGCTGGTGGAGATCTCCCCCGTGTTCTCCGTCGGCGAGAGCTGGCATCTGATCCGGGAGAGCCTGCCGCAGACCGGCGTGTTGATCATCGCCGCGTTGTACTGGCGCTCGGACGCCTTCCTGCTCAGTATTCTCAGCACGCCGCAGCAACTCGGTGCCTACAGCCTGGCCTACGGCATCGCCTTCAACGCCACGGTGATCTCGGCGACGTACCTCGCATCGGCGCTGTCGACCATGACCAACCTGTGGGCTACCGACCGCGACGAGTTCGCGCGATTCACGGTGCGCAGCATGCAGGCGATGCTCTTCCTCGGTACTCCGATGGTGGCGATCGGCCTGACTCTCGCACCCGGGATCATCCACCTGATCAGCGACTCCGAGTTCGTCGAGATCGGGAGCGTGGCACTGGGTCTGCTGTTCATCGCCGTGGCGCTGCGCTTCGTCAACGCCGTGCTCAGTCAGGCGCTGTTCGCGGCCCACGACCAGGTCTTCCTCCTGCGCCTGAACGTGGTGAACCTGATCGGCAACATCGTGCTGAACGTCATCCTCATCCCACCCTTCGGCGCGGCGGGCGCAGGTATCGCGCTGATCGCCAGCGAAACCGTCGGGCTCCTGGTCGCGACGTGGCGACTGACCCGTCGCAGCCCCTACCGCACCCCCTGGCGGTTCTGCCTGCACCTGCTCGTCCCGCTCGGCGCGACGGTCGGCGTATGCCTGGCACTCGACGACGTTCTGCCGGTGCTCGTCACGGCGATGATCGCGGGCGTGGTCTTCCTGGCGGTGAATCTGGCACTCGGGCCCGTGCACGCTTCCGCCATTCGCGAGCTGCTGGCGCGGGGTGGCGAACCCGACGCCCGTGACGACGAATCCAGCAAGGCCCCGCCGACCTCATCAGAGCCGACCTCGTCAGAAGGGAACACCCGGTGACCCGCGACGCCGAACGCGCCTACCTCCCGGGTGGCCTCCAGTCCGGCCCACCGCCGGCCGCCCCGACGCCCCGCACCCCGGCGGTGTTGATCGTGGCCTACCGCAACCCCGCCGATCTGCGGGCATGCCTGCGGTCCGTCGGCGAGCACCTGCCGGACCTTCCGGTGCTGGTGTGGGACAACTCCGTTCCCGCCGAACCCGAGATGGCGAGTCTCGCCGCGGAGTTCCCGGACGTCCGCTGGTACTCGACCGGCGAGAACCTGGGATTCGCGGCGGGCGTCAACCGGTTGGCCGAAGCGGCACCCGATCACGATCTCCTGCTTCTCAATCCGGACGCCGTGCTCCGCGACGACCTCGCCCGGACCCGGGCCGCGCTCGGCACGGCCGGCGTGGCGGCCGCCGCGCCCGGTGTCCGCGACCCGGACGACCACGACGGTCTGCGCCGGCCGTGGGACGTGGCGCACCGGCCACGCGGCCTGGTTCGGAGCCTGGTCTCCCATGCCGGTTACGCCGAGCGACTGCGCGGCACACCGCTCTCGGATCTGTACTCGACACGACCCGATTCGGTATCCGGCTATCTGACCGGTGCGTGCCTGGCGATCTCCCGCGACGCCTGGAACGCGCTCGGACCGTTCGACGAGGAGTACTTCCTCTACGGCGAGGAGTCCGACTGGCAGACGCGGGCCACCGATGCAGGCTGGCGCCTGGTACTGACCGAGGATCCGGGAGTCGATCACACCGGCCACGGCACCGTCCGCAACGACCGTTCGGCAAGCAGGCGCTCCGCAGACCTGTTGCGCGCCAATGTCGCTCTGAACCTCGAACACGCAGCCGGGCCGCGCGTGGCCGGCGCCTTCCTGGTGGGGCATTCCGCGCTCGACCGGGTGCAACGATCGAAACGGCGCCCACGCACGCGGGCGACGACACCGTCGATCGTGATCACCACCAACCGCCTGGTGTTCGGCGGTGCCGAGCGTCAGCACGTGGTCCTCGCCTCCGAACTGGCCCGCCGCGGGCACGACGTGACGATCGCGTGTATGCAGCGATTCGGGCCACTGGTGCGCGAGATACCGCACGGAGTGCGGGTGGTGCGCCAACCGTGGTGGGCACCCGCGCTCGAACTGCCCGCGGGGCCACAGATCCTGATCAGCGGCGACACCAACACGGAGACCGGTTTCGCGACCCTGTGGCGAGCCGCCGGACGGAACCGGAAGTGGTTGGTGGCCGCGCATATTCCACCCGCGCTCGACGGACCCACCTACTCCACCGGACTGGCGGCCGCGATGCGCCGGGCGGATGGTTTCATCGCCCTCTCCGATCGCCATTGGACCGAGGCGACCGCCCATCAGGACTTGGGGTCGCGCCACTTCACCGCACCTAACGGTGTGGCCTCGGCGGCCTCGCTCGGCGGCGTCCCACCACGCCCCGCGGTCGGCGATCCGCCGCGCCTGGCGATGTTGTCCCGGATCGTCGAACACAAGAACCCGCACCTTCTGGTGGAGGCGCTCGCCGGCCTGCGCGAGATGCCCTGGGAGTTGTCGATCTACGGCGACGGTCCCGACCGCGCGCGCCTGGAAGAACTCACCCCGGACGATCTGCGTGACCGGGTGCACTGGCGCGGCTGGTCGCCCGGCCCCGATCACGCGCTCGCCGAGGCGGATCTGTTGTGCGTCCCGAGCCGGTCCGAGGCCTTCCCGCTGGTGATCCTCGAAGCGATGGCGCGCAAGGTGCCGGTGGTCGCATCGTCGGTGTGCGCAGTGCCGGACATGCTCGACCACGGCCGGGCCGGGGCGCTGGTCGACGACGTCTCGGTTACCGGGTGGCGCGATGCGCTCGCGGCCCTGCTCGAACGCCCTGAGGAATGGGCGGCACTCGGGGAGAACGGATTCGACCGGATGCGAGAGCGGTACACGATCGAGGCGATGGCCGACGCGTACGAGGCCGCTTTCGCCGGGGTCGCACCGTGAGCGGCCGGCGCCTGCTGTGGCTCTCCCCGTGGATGCGTCCACTGGCCCGGGTCTACTGCGAGGCGCTTGAGGACCGGGGCTGGGAGGTAGTGCTGGTTACCTCCGACCAGCACCCCGAATCCGATGCCGCCCGGCCGTACGAGTGGGTGCTGAATCCACGGCCGAAGACACCCTCCACCTGGGCGCCGTTCGCCCGCCGCCTGCGCGACGCGCGTCGGTTCGCCCCGCACGTCGTGGTCACCGAGCTGGTGCGTGACCCGCGGTGGATCGCCCTCGCCGGCAGCGCCCCCCGCGTCCGGCTCGTGCACGACGACCGCCCGCACGACGCCGCGGAGGAGGTACCCCGATGGGAACGCGCGCTGTTCGATCGCTGGAACGGGTCCGCAGCGGCCACGGTGGCGTTCAGCGAGTACGTGCGGGCCGAGATCGGCGCGGACGCTCTGGCACCGCTGACCAGTGATCTCGCCGAAATGCTCGTGCCGCCGATGGTTCCGGCCACGGAGCGACGCGATTTCGTGGCCGTAGGCCGGCTCAACGGCTACAAGAACCTGGACGTCACGCTCGACGCCTGGGAACGGCACGCCACCGGGCCCGGTTGGCGTGGAGACGAACTCGTATTGATCGGCGACGGTGATGCCCCGCTGCGGGCGGCGCCGCACGTGCGCCGGGTGCCGGGCGCGTATTCCTACGCCGATGTGATCGGCCCCCTCGCTGCCGCGAAGGGATCGGTGGCGCACTACCGCCGGGCCACGCAGAGCGGGGTCCAAGTGCTGGCGATGCAGCTCGGGGTGACCCCCATCGTCTCCGACCGGGGTGCGCTGCCCGAGTTCCAGCCGCCGGGCGAAGCGGCCATCGGGGTGGACGACGTCGCGGGTCTTGCGGCCGCGTTCGACGCGCTCGCCGATCCGGAGGCCGCGGCACGCCGGGGCGCCGTCGCTCGGGCGCACTACCTCGCGAGGTACGGCGCCGACGAATCCGCCGCACGGCTCGAGGAGATGCTCAGCCGCGTCGCACGGATCTGACGCCGGCCAGCTCGGACCACACGGATTCCAGTCGCCAATACCAGATTTCGAGGTCGAACTCCTGCGCTCGCTCGCGGGCGGCGGTGGCGAGCGCCGCCGTCGCCGCCCGGTCGTCGACCAGCGCGGTGAGCGCCGCGGCGAGCGCCGCCGGATCGCCGGGCGGCACCAGGAGACCGTCGATGCCGTCGGAGACGGCGTCGGGGATGCCGCCCACGGGCGTGGTCAGCGGCGCCAGGCCCGCGGCCATCGCCTCCAACAGTGCCATGGGCAGGCCCTCGTGATGGCTGGGCAGCGCGAAGACGTGGCTCGCGGCCAGCAGCCGATCCCGTCCGGCGGCGTCGATCCACCCGGTCACCGTCACCGCCTCGCCCAATCCGGCGGCGGCGACGGCCGCCCGGACCTCGTCGACCTCGCCGTCGCCGGCGAGGGTGAGGTGCAGCCGGTTCAGCGTGTCGGGCGGCAGCGCGGCGAGGGCGCTGACGAGACCGTAGGTCCCTTTGCGTTCACCGAGCCTACCGAGCGAGACCACCTGCAGCACTGTGGTTTCGGCGGGATCGGGAGCGGCGGTCGCCGCAGCGGGAACCGGATTGTGCAGCACCTGGACGCGGTCGGCCGGCAGGTGGAGCGCGGCGCGGTACTCCGCGGCGAGCCCGGTGCTCAGGACCAGCCACCGGTCGGCGGGGAGCGCGGCGCGCACCACGGCCCGCGCGGGTGCGGGAAGGCCGGCCAACCAGCCGCCGAAATCGAAGCTGTGGCCGTGTATCACCGCGGGGACACCGCGGAGGCGAGCCGCCCACAGCGGGAGCGCCTTACGGATCACACTGCCGCCGTGCGAGAGGTGCACGTGCAGCACGTCGACCCGCCCGGCCAGCACCAGTACCGCCGCGCGGAGCATGCCGACGACGCCGACGCGGATCCGCTCGACCGGGCCGGCGTCGACGAAGGTGGGTACCACGGTGATCGCGGCATGGGGATGCGCGGCCATGTGACCCATCACGGTCGCCATACCGCCGCGGCTGTGCGGCCCCGGTGGGGCGGGACCCACGAGAAGGACGCGCAGCGGCTCGGACACGATCATCACCTGAGGCACCGGCGACTGGCGGGACGCACCCTCATCGCCCCCCGAACACCTCGCGCAGCGAGGGTGCCGCCTCGTCCTTCGCCGATCGGACGTAGGTGAGCGGTGTCCCGTCGCGCCCCTCGGTGGGCCAGTCGATCGCGAGATCGGGGTCGAAGGCGTCGAGTTCACGATCCACGTCCGGTGCGTACTCCACCGAGCACAGGTACATCACCGTCGATCGGTCCTCCAGCGACAGGATCGCGTGGCCCAGGCCGGCGGGCAGGTACACGGCGCGGCGGTCCACATCGTCGAGCAATACCGTGTCCCAGGTACCGAAGGTCGGGGAATCGCGGCGCAGGTCCACCACGACGTCGAGGAAGGCGCCGCGCACGCAGGTCACGTACTTCGCCTGCCCCGGCGGGGTGAGCGTGTAGTGCACGCCGCGCAGTACTCCCGCGGCCGAGACCGAGCAGTTCGCCTGCTGCAGCTCCGGCATGGGCGCACCGGTGGCCTCTTCGAACTCAGAGGCCTTGAACCACTCCAGGAACCGGCCCCGGTCGTCTCCGAACTGCTGCGGCGTGAACTCGAACGCACCCGGAACCGTCAACCCTCGTGCCCGCATAGCCATCCGTCACACCCTTTCGTCGTTGCAATCCTACCGAGGGACCGTCACCGCCCGGAGCCACCGTGTTCCGGTGTCGGATGCTGCGCTGTCCGCGCGCGACCCTCCCGGCATGACGCCGCAGCGGGCACACTGGTTCGATGACCACGGCCCGAGGCGTCCTGTTGGTGGCGTCCCTGCTCGCAACCACCGCGCTGACCGTCGCGCTCGGGGTGACCGACGCGCAGGCACCGATGTCCTACCCCACCCGATTCCTGGTGTGGAACCTCTTCCTGGCCTGGATCCCGATGCTCTGTGCGCTCGGCTTCGCCACGGTCCGCGCCCGCGGCGCGCTGGTGCCGCTCGGGGTCGGCTGGCTCGCCTTCCTGCCCAACTCGCCGTATCTGGTGACCGACCTGGTGCACCTCGGTGAGGGCGCGAACATGTGGCGGCACGTGCTGCAGTACGGGTTCGCGGCCTGGACCGGCATCCTGCTCGGCGTGGTCTCGCTGCTGCTGGTGCACCGCCGGCTGGAGCGGGAGTTCGGAGCGCGCTGGGGATGGCTCGCGGTCGCGGTCTCGGTGGGCCTGTGCGCCATCGGTGTGGTGATCGGACGGTTCCAGCGCTGGAACTCGTGGGACCTGGTGACCCGGCCCGACGACGTGGTCGCCGCCACCCTGGGGTGGATCGGATCGCCCTTCTCGCACGTCGAATCGACCGGCGTCGCGCTCGCGGTAGCGGCCTTCTACGGGCTCGCGTACCTCACCGTCTGGTCGCTGACCCCCGCCGTGATCAGCCCCGTTCCGCGGCCAGAAGATTCAGCAGATACGCCCCGTACCCGGATTTGACCAGCGGTTCCGCGCGGGTGCGCAGTTCCTCGTCGGTGAGGAAACCGCGGCGCCAGGCCACCTCTTCCGGGACGCCGATCCGCAGGCCCTGCCGCTGCTCGATGGTGCGCACGTACGTACCGGCGTCGAGCAACGAGTCGACGGTGCCGGTGTCCAGCCATGCGGTGCCGCGCGGCAGCACCTGCACCTGGAGTGTGCCGCGTCGCAGGTACTCCAGGTTGACGTCGGTGATCTCCAGCTCGCCGCGCGCCGAGGGTCGCAGGCCCGCGGCGATCTCCACCACGTCGTTGTCGTAGAAGTACAGGCCCGGCACCGCGTAGTTCGACCGCGGTCGTTCGGGCTTCTCCACCAGGGAGAGCGCCTTCCCGGCGGCATCGAATTCGATCACGCCGTACCGCTCGGGATCGGAGACCCGGTACGCGAACACCGCGCCACCGTCGATCTCGGAGAACCTCTGGAGCTGCGAACCGAGACCGGGACCGTAGAAGATGTTGTCGCCGAGCACGAGTGCGGCGCGGTCGCCACCGATGTGCTGGCGCCCGATACGGAAGGCGCTCGCGAGACCATCGGGTTCGGGCTGCACCGCGTAGCTGATCGCGATACCGAACTGGCTGCCGTCGCCCAGCAACCGGGAGAAGGCCTCCCGGTCGTGCGGGGTCGTGATGACCAGTACGTCCGAGATCCCGGCAAGGATCAGCGTGGACAGCGGGTAGTAGATCATCGGCTTGTCGTAGACCGGGACCAGCTGCTTGCTCACCCCCAGCGTGATCGGGTGCAACCGGCTGCCGGTACCGCCCGCAAGAATGATTCCGCGCACTCAGCTGATCCTCTCCACGCCGTCGGTGACCGGCTCCGGGCCGGCTCCGCGGTGGGCCAGCTCGTCGATCCGGGTCAGATACTCGTCCATGGTGCCCCCGCGGGCCCGCGCAGCGCTGCGCAACCCCTCCCGGCGCGCCGGATCGTCGAGCAGCGCGTCCACGGCGGCGCGCAGCGCGGCGGGATCCCCGGGCGGCACCAGAACCGCCACCTCCTGGTCGAGGTAGCCCGCGAATCCCGAGACATCGGAGGCCACCACGGGCACACCCGCCTGACCGGCGTTCATCACGCGGATCTGCCCGATACTCGCGCCCGTCTCCGGTACCGGAATCACGTACACGGTGGCCTGGTTCACGACGGCCTGGTTCTCATCCGCCGAAATATCGTGCAGCACAGTGGCTGACGGTGGCGCAAGGCTCTGCACTGCGGCGAGGTCGGCTCCGGTGCACACCACCCGGACGTCCCAGTCGGCGCCGTCGGCCGCCCGCAGGAAGGTGTCCCAGTCGGTTCTGCGGCCCGAGGCCACGACCACCCGGCCCGCACGCAGCGCAGGCGCCGGCGTCTCGTCGAACCGGGCGGGCCACCGGACCACCTCGAAGCGGTCCGGGCCGACACCGTGCAGAGCGGCGTAGGCCGGAACCTCGGCATCGGTGAGGACCTGGGCCCGCAGCAGCGCACGCCGCAGCAGCAGCTTGCGCAACACGGTGAATCGCAGACGGCCGAACCGTCCCGAAGGCGGATGCACGATGTATTCGAGCAGCACCACACGCCGCCGCCCGAGCAGTCCGTACAGGGCCAGGCAGATCGCTGCGCCGGGGCTCGGATTCGTCGTCACGACCGCGTCGGCACGTAGTCCGGCCGCCGCCAGCAGCAGCCCGCGCAGCAGCCCACTGCGGGCTGCGGCGCTCCGCACCGGCCGCGGGAGCAGATCGTCGAGCGCGACCGCGCCGCGCAGGTGCGGTGCGTACCAGGAATCGGCGACGATCCGGTACACGGTGTCGCCCGGCGAGGAAGCGGTCATGCCACCATGTTTGCATGCGCATCGAGGCGACCGATCTTTCCGACGTGGTGTTGCTCGTCCCCGAGCCCCACCGCGACCAGCGCGGCCTGTTCACCCGGACCTTCGATGCCGAGGAGTTCGACGCGCACCTCGGCGTGCCGGGGGCGTCGGCGTCGTTCGTCCAGGATTCGCAATCGCGCTCGCACGGCGGTGTGGTGCGCGGTCTGCACGGCCGGTCCGGCCGGGGCGAAGCCAAGCTGGTGCGATGTGCGCACGGTGCCGTCCTCGACGTGCTCGTCGACATCCGGCCCGATTCACCGACGTTCGGGCGGCACGCCAGCTTCCGCTTGGACGACGAGAACTTCCACCACCTGTACGTGCCGCCCGGGTTCCTGCACGGGTTCCAGGCACTGACGCCCGTCGCCGACGTCTGCTACCGGATCGACCGCCCGCACGATCCGAATGAGGACCTCGGGGTTGTTTACAACGACCCCGATTTGGCTATTTCATGGCCGCTGCCTGTGACGGTCGTCTCATCTCGGGAAGCAGCGGCCGGGTCCTGGTCCGAGCTCCAGCACGGTCTGCGCTGATCAGAGATTCCCGTCCGGGAACGGACCCCTCCGGGCGCCTCACAATCCACTCTTATGCACAACGTAAGAGTATTCTCCTACGCGATTGCACACGGTATCGTGACGCGGGTATTCGAGCGGCCCACCCTGAGAGTCGGATAGGAGGTGCGCGCACGTATGACCGAACTGTCGTCCGAGACGTCCGGACCCCACGCTCATCGGGGTGTCACCACACACCCGACCCTGCCGCCTCATCCGCCCCGCACGAGCCCCACGGCACCGGCTTCCGATGTGCCCGCCGCACCCCCCGTGTCACCCGATACCGCGAGCCTGGCGGACACCGGCGCGGCGCCGGAACCGCCCGCCACGACCGGCTCCAGGAGCGTGCCGCGCGGCGCCGTCCTCACCGATGACATCGTCGTCGCCACCGTCGCCGCTGCCTCGGGTTCCGTCGCCGCGATCGCCGCCGGTGTACCCGCGGCCACGGCCGTCGCCGTGATCATCGCGATCCACGCCGTCTGGGTGGGGGCGCTGAGCTCGTCGCGCACCCTCGCCGTGCCACTACTGCGGCTCGGCTCGGCCGAGTTCCGGCACGTCCTCCGCGCGACCGCCGTGGTCTTCGGTATCACCGGCATCGTCGAGGCGTACCTGCACGTGCCGCTGCTACAGGCGGTCATCCGCGCATCGCTTCCCGTCGCGCTCGGCGGAGTACTGCTGTGCCGGATGCTGTGGGGCCGCCGCGTGCGCACCCAGACCGACCAGGAGTTCCGGACACCGACGCTCGTGGTGGGCAGCTTCTTCGCGACGCGGGCCACCGCGGCCGCCCTGCTGCGCGAGGGGCGGTCGGGCGCCGAGGTGGTGGGCGCGTGCCTGCCGGAGGGCGAATCCGAACTCTACGAGTCGATTCCGCTCGACGACGGGACCGCGATACCCGTGGTCGGGTCCGACCAGACCCTGCTCGCCGCGATCGACCGGACGGGGGCTCGCGCCGTCGCGCTCACCCCGACCGACACCCTGGGCCCCGGCGATCTGCGCAAGCTCATCTGGGAACTCGATGAGAAGCAGGTCGAGCTGGTCCTCGTGCCCGGCGTCGTCGACGTGGCCGGACATCGCGTGGTGTACCAATCCGTGAGCGGTATGCCGATGCTGTCGATCGCGCGGCCCCAGCACCGCCGGGCCGACAGCATGGCCAAGCGCACCTTCGACATCGTCTTCGCCACGATCGCCCTCCTGTTCACCTTTCCGGTCACCCTGGCCGTGGCGATCGCCGTCAAGATCGATTCCCGGGGCCCGCTGTTCTACAGCGCCGAGCGGGTGGGCGCCGGCGGGAAGACCTTCCACATGGTGAAGTTCCGCAGCATGGTCGACGGTGCCGACAGCTACCGGGACGCACTCGCCGACAAGGACATCGGTGCCGGCGTGCTGTTCAAGATCCCGGACGATCCCCGGGTCACGCGGATCGGTCGCATCGTGCGCCGCTACAGCATCGACGAGCTTCCACAGTTCATCAACGTCCTCAAGGGCGAGATGTCCGTGGTCGGACCGCGACCGGCACTCCCCGCCGAGGTCGCCCAGTATCCGCCCGTGATGCGGCGGCGGCACCTGGTCAAACCCGGAATCACCGGAGCCTGGCAGGTCAGCGGTCGCTCGGACCTGTCCTGGGACGAATCGGTCCGGCTCGACGTGGGTTACGTCGAGAACTGGTCGCTGTTCACCGACCTGTCGATCGTGGCTCGCACCGTGGGCACCGTGGTCGGATCGAGTGGCGCATACTGAACGGAATGTCGGCAACGCACTCCACCGGTCCCACTCGCCCTGAGCTCACCGCCGTCGCCGTCGGCGGCGCCGTGGGAGCGGCCGTCACCTATTCCGTTCAGCTGCATGGCGATGACACCGGTGCGGGCGCCGCGGCCGTGCCCCTGTTGACCATCGTTCTGGCCGGCGTGGGGTGCCTGCTGATGGGTGCACTCCTGGGCGGCGTGGGCGATCTCCTCCCCCGCACCGTCCGAGCCCTGCTCATCGGCACCGCGGGGGGAATCACTCCGCTGGCCACGTATGCGGCGGTGGGCCTCACGGTGCGTTCGGGTACCGCCAGCGCGGTGTTTCTCATCGGCACTCCGCTCGTCGCACTGGTCGCCGGGACGGGTGGATACTTCGCGGCTTCCCTGGTGACCCGTCGCGGCGCGGCCCAGCACTCGGAGCCCGGGGAGACGCCCGCATGATCAATCCCCTCCTCGCCGCGCTCGGCGGCGCCTTCGGTGCTGCGATCGGCTACCGGACCGCGCGGCTCGCGCCGGAGAATCGCGCCACCGCATTGCTGCTGGTGACCGCCGCGGCGTCCCTGGTACTCGGGGCGATCGCCCGCGCCGGGGCGATCGCGCACGGGTCGCCGGCGGGCGCCTTCCTCATCGGACTGTGCGGAACAGCGGTGTCCTTCGCCGCGCTGGCGTGGTGCCTGGTGCGGGCCGAGCGCCCCGTGCGGGCCGTCCTGGCGGTCGCGATCATCGTCGGCATGTCGGTGGCCGCGGCCATGCTCGGCTATCTGGCATCCGATCTGCTCGGACTCGCCTCCGTGAAGCTGCCCAAGGTCGGTTAGCAGCCGCCCTGGACCATCGCCTTCGCCATGGCGAAGCTCTGGTAGAGGTAAATCAGCTCCCAGTCGGCGGGGCCGAAGGCGTACTCGCGGGGGACGGCGCGCATCACCGTCTCGCCCGCGAAGCAGTTGCCGAAGATGTACCGCGACCGCGGCAGGTGGTAGCGCCAGCTGACCACGATCACCTTCTTCCACCCGCGCTCTCGCGCCAGCCGTTCGGTGAACAGGGCCTCGCCGCGGGTGGTGGACGGGTCGGGCACCTCGCAGAGCACCTCGATGCCGTCGACCCGCCGGTCGCACAGCGGGGCCATCACGTGGTCGTCCGGCTCGTAGGGGTTGGAGAGTACGAGGGTCGGGGCGTAGCCCTCCTTGGCCAGCTGCAGCCCGTACTGCTCGCGGCCGTCGTGCTCACCGCCGAGCACGACCACGGCATCGACCCGCTCCAGCGGATCCTGCTTCGCCTGGCCGAAGACGGGGTAGCCGACCGCGGCGACGGCACCCAGGAACACGACCACGAGCACGGCCGTGCTCCAGATCGCTATCTTGACCTTCGACACGGCCGCAAGACTACCGGCCGATCATTGCGAAGCTGCAAATCAGAAGCGGCCGCCGGCGGCGACCCGCGCCGCGGTGCCCACCAGCCGCAGGGTGCGGCCGATCTGCCTCGGCGAGGCCATGATCGAGCGGCTGTGCCGATGCCCGGCGGCGCCGACCGGCTTACCGTCGAGCCGGTCCGTCAGCCAGCCGAGCAGCATCGGCGCCGACATGAAGTGCATCGAGAAGTGGTCGCTCCATTGGTCGGTGCGGTATTCGACGTGAGTGCCGCCGGCCGCGTACCGCTGCACGTGCGCGGTGGCATCGTCGGCGGGCGATATCTGATCCTTGGTGGACTGCACCACCAGCATCGGTACCGCGGGCGCCGACTGGCCGGGGCGGATGTCGTCGAAGATCTCGAGCAGCTTGGGCAGCCGGGCGATCTCCTCGAACGGGAGGTCGCAGTAGTAGCCGAAGTCCTTGTGCGCCATCTTCCGGATGGCCCGCTCGGGCGACCATTCGAGGGCGTCCTCGTAGAACAGCTTGCGGCCCTTGTCGTCCACGTGCTCGGCCAGCACCTCGCGCAGCGTCGGATACTCCCGGGCCAGCGCGGCGATCACGAGCGTGGGGAGGCCGGTGAACAGGGTGTTGTTGAGGTAGACGAAGACATTGCCGGGATCGGAGACGGGAGCGCCCACGGCGCCGGCGATCAGGTTCAGTTCGGGCGCGTACGACGGTGCCGTCTCCGCGGCCCAGACGGTGGCGAGGCCTCCGCCGGAGTAGCCCCAGACACCGATCCGGGTGTCGGGTGCCAGATCGAAGGGCGCATGCGCGAGGCAGGCACGCAGACCGTCGAGCACCATGTGGCCGGGTTCGCGAGGAATGCCCCAGCGGCCGGTCTGGCCACCGTGGTCGGGGACCGAGACCGTCCAGCCCTTGGCGACGGCGGCCGCGATGAAGAGGTACTCGATCTGCGGGAACGAGGCGTCCTCGGTGCGCACGCCGTGCTGGAGCACGTACGACGGGAAGGTCTTGGGGTGCAGCGAATCGATCGCGCACTGGTAGGACACCAGCGGGGCGCCGGGCTTCGCGCCGCGGCGCGGGCGCAGCACGGTGGTGGTGGTGACCTCGGGGTCACCGTGCATGTTCACGGTGCGGTACAGCAGCTGGGTGGCACGCACCCGCTGCTTGATCCGGCCGAGGAAGCCGACGGTGACGTCGCGGTACCGCAGCACGGTGCCCGCGGGGACGTCCGCGAATCCTTCGGGGGCGTCGAAGAACGGGTCGATGCCCACCTGCTGCGGCTCCGCGGGTGCGGGCCACTGCTCGGCGGTCTCGAGGCGCGTGGTCACGGCCGTCATGGACAGTCCTCCTGATTCGGCGGTCCGTGCGACCATACACGGCTTTGGGACAAATCTGAATAATCTGTCCCATTCAACGATGGTGAACATCCGATGAACCGGCCTCAAGAACTGCTTCGGCGGGCTACCTTTGCTGCTTCCAGAAGCAGATAGAGGTGAACGCCGTGACCCCTGGCGATCGAGTGCAACTCCGCGACGAGGCCCTGTCCTACGGGACGGTGCTCCGCACGGACGAGGAAGCGGTGTCGGTGAAGCTCGATGACGGCCGCGCCGTCGCGGTCGCGCGGGAAGACCTCCTGCTGCTGTAGCCGCGGTCAGCGGGCGCCGACGGCGAGCAGCGTGAGCGTGCTGCGCATGGTGTCGATCACCGGCTCCGCCGAGATCGTGGGGTCGACAGCACGCTGGATGCCGAGGCCGATACCGGCGCTGAGCAGCAAGTCGGCGGTGGATTCGAGTTCGTACAGCTCCGCCTCGGCGGCGGCCACGTCGGCATCGTCACCGTCGACACCGAGGAGCCCGCGCAGCATGTCGACGACGGTGCAGTGCGCCGCGGTCCGCAGTTCCACCACCATCTCGCGCAGCTTCGGATCGGTGCGGGAGACGATGACGAACTCGAGCTCGAGCATGGTCCAGCCGACGTCGCCCACGGTGCGCTCGACCCACTCGGCCAGGCCGTCGATCCGGTCTTGCAGTTCGCCGGGTCCGGTGATGAGCGCGGCCATCTCCGCCATCTTGTCGGCATGCAGCGCATGCAGGACCTCGCGGCACAGATTCGGCTTGTCGACGAAGTTCGAATACACCGCGCCCTTGGAGTAGCCGGCCCGGTCGGCGATGTCGTCGAGGCTCGCGGCCGCGTACCCCACGGCCAGGAAACGCTCGCGCGCCGCGATCAACAGGTCGGCACGCGTCTGGGCGCGTTGTTCCGCCCGCGTCAGCCTCGCCATGGAGAGAAGGATAGCGGTACCGGGTATTCAAAAACTATCGGTATTCAGATACCGTGAGTTTCACTTGGTCCTCGCGGACCCGACGGAAGGACATTCGATGACGCTTCTCGACCGGCTACTCCCGATCGGCGGCAGGCGCCGCCCCGACCTGAACGGGGCGGTGGTCGTCGTCACAGGTGGTGCGCGCGGCATCGGAGCGGCGACGGCCCGGCTGTTCGCGCAGCAGGGCGCACGGGTCTGGATCGGCGATATCGACCCGGACGTGGCGCACACGACCGCTCAGACGATCCCCGGCGCCCGCGCCGGGTACCTCGACGTGACCGACCGGGCCTCGTGGGACACCCTCCTCACCGAGGTCACCGCCGCAGCGGGACCGGTGGACGTGCTCGTCAACAACGCCGGTGTGATGCCTCTCGGCCACTTCGAATCCGAGGCCGAGGCCACCACCGATCTGATCCTGGACGTGAACGTGCGCGGCATGCTCAACGGCATGCGCGCGACGATCCCGGCGATGGTGCACCGCGGACACGGACACGTGGTGAACGTCGCGTCGATGGCGGGCATGATCCCGCTCCCCGGAATGGTCACCTACAACGCGAGCAAGTTCGCCGCACTCGGCGCCTCCCTCGGCGCACGCCGCGAGTACGACGGCACCGGCGTCGCAGTGTGCGCGATCCTGCCCGCCGCCGTCCGCACCGAGCTCTCATCGGGCGCCGAGCTCGGCGGCGCACTCCCCACCGTCGATCCGGAGGACGTCGCCGCCGCCGTGGTCGACACGATGCGCACCCGGGCCGCCCGGACATCGGTGCCGAAATGGGTCGCCCCCGGCTGGAGCCTGGTGGATGCCTTCGTGCCCGAGCCGGTGGAACGACTCGCGCGGCGCCTCGCCGGCGATCGGCGCGGCCTCGACCTCGACGCGGACGCCCGCCGGGCGTACACCGACCGGCTCGACCGGCACGCCAGCGCGCACGCCGAGGGCGTCGCCCAGTGAGCCGCGCACTCGTCATCG
This sequence comes from Tsukamurella paurometabola DSM 20162, assembly GCF_000092225.1. Lineage (NCBI taxonomy): Bacteria > Bacillati > Actinomycetota > Actinomycetes > Mycobacteriales > Tsukamurellaceae > Tsukamurella > Tsukamurella paurometabola. The sequence goes on along the minus strand of NC_014158.1, from coordinate 48,316 downwards.
GCTGCGGCGGCACCATCGGCGGCGCCTGGACCATGGCCGCGCTCGCGGCGCTCGCCGATCAGCTGGACTGGGACCCTCGCGAGGCCGCTGTGCTCCAGGGCACCTCGGCCGGCGCCGAGATCGTAACCCTGCTCTCCGGCGGGTATTCGCCGCACGAGCTGGTCTCGATGCAAGAGGAGCGCAGTGCCGATCCCGTGCTCACCCGGCATCTGGCGGCGACACCCGGTTCGTTGCCCCGGATCCCGATCTCACTGCCGTCGCAGCCCTCCACCCTGTGGAGCCGCACCGGCGGGCACGCTCCGCTGACCGGTGTGGCACCACGCGGACGCGGTGACGCACGCTGGCTGCAGGAACTCGCGGATTCCGTTCTGGGCGTAAGTGCCCCGGTACCCGAGCGCGCGCGGCTCGTGGCCTACGAACCCGCCACCGGTGAGCGGGTGGCCTTCGGCGCGGCGGGCGCACCGTCGGCCACGGCGGGCGAGGCACTGCGCGCCTCGTGGGCCATTCCGGCCTGGATGCCACCCGTCACGATCAGCGGGCGCACCTTCGTCGACGGCGGCGCGGCCTCGACGGCCTCGCTCGATCTGATCGCTCCCGACGATGCGGACGAGATCTACGCGATCGTCTCCATGGCCTCGGCTCCGGGCGTCCGCGGTCCGGGTATCGGCGGCCTGATGGAGCAGGCACTGCTGCGCCGGCCGATGTCTTCGGTGTTCTGGCGTGAGGTGGCCGTGGCACGGGCCCGGGGACAGAAGGTTACTGTGATCGCGCCCGACGCTGCCGATCTCGCCGGGCTCGGCGCGAACTTCATGGCCCGTGGCAAGCGGGCCGCGGCCTTCGCCGCGGCGCAGCGGACCGCACCGCAGACGGTACGCCGGGCCCTATCCGGGGAGGCGGTGCCGCGATGACCGAACCCCGCGTGGTGATCATCGGGGCCGGCGTCGCCGGCATATCGACCGCGTACGTACTGCAACAGCAGGGATTCACCGACTGGGTGGTGCTGGAGAAAGGCGCCGATGTGGGCGGCGTCTGGTACTGGAACCACTACCCGGGTCTCACCTGCGACGTCCCCTCGCAGATCTACCAATTCGCGTTTGCACCGAAACCGGATTGGGAGCGGATCTGGGCCACCGGCCCCGACATCCAGCGATACCACCGCGACGTGGTGGACGAGCTCGGTCTGGCGGACCGGATCCGCTGCGACACAGAAGTCCTCGCAGCCGAATTCGACGACGCCTCGCACACCTGGACGCTCACACTGAACACTGGCGAGACACTGGTGGCGGACTTCGTGGTGTGCGCGACCGGAGTGCTGCAGAACCCCGCGATACCCGACCTCCCCGGTCTGGCAAAGTTCGACGGCCCCGTGGTGCACACCGCTCGCTGGGACGACGCCCTGGTGACCGACGGTAAGCGGATCGCCGTGATCGGCACGGGCTCCACCGGGGTGCAGGTGGTTTCCGCCCTGCACTCCGGCGCGCGGTCGGTGACACACTTCGTCCGCTCGCCGCAGTGGGTGCTGTGGGCACCCATGCGCATACCCCAGTTCAGCGCCGTCACGACCCTGTTCGAGCGGGTCCCCGGGCTGCTGGACTCGGTGCATCGAGGGTTGCTGTGGGGCTCGGGCATCCTCGCCGACATCGTGACCACACCCTCGTGGCGGCGACGGGCGGTCCAGGCCTACGCTCGCGCATCGCTGCGTCTGCAGGTGCGCGATAAGCAATTGCGCACCCGACTGACCCCGGACTACGAACCGCTGTGCAAGCGGCAGGTGGTCTCCGGCAGTTACTACCGCGCACTGCAGAGCGACACCGTGGAGCTGGTCACCGACGACATCGCGGAGATCACCGCCGAAGGCCTGCGCACCGCGGATGGCACGCTGCACGAGGCCGATGTACTCGTGCTGGCCACGGGTTTCCGCGCGCACGACTACATGCGCCCGATGCAGGTGACCGGCCGGGAGGGCATCAAGCTCGACGATGCCTGGGCCGACGGGCCCCGTGCCTACCGGATGACCGCGATCCCGGGCTTCCCCAATCTGTTCACGGTGCTGGGCCCGAACTCCCCCACCGGCTCAATCTCGCTGCAATTCTCCGCCGAACTCACCGCGCGGTACATCGCGCAGTGGCTCGAGCGGTTCCGGCGCGGCGAACTGACGGCCGTCGAGGTCACCGAGGAAGCGACCGCGGCGTTCACCGAGAAGGTGGCCGCAGCGATGGGCCCGACGGTGTGGAACACCGGCTGTAACTCGTGGTACTTCACCGATGGCGGCACCATCGATCTGTGGCCGTTCGACCGGAAGACCATGGTGGACATGTTGTCCGCACCGGACGATCGGGACTTCGTGGTGACCGCGCCGAGGCGCTGATCGGTCCCCGTACACGCCGCGCGCAGTGCTACTTCTCGCGGGCGAACTGCACCGGCAACCACGGATCGGTGTTGTGGGTGTCCGGCCGCGGGAATCCGTGTGAGGGCGTGGGGATCTCGCTGATGGCGCGGGCCAGGTCGGCCAACGGCGCCGGGGACTGGGCGGCCGGAACCCGGCGCACCCGCTGATGGACGACCAGCGCGAGGAGATAGGCGAGAACACCCGCGATACCGGCGGCGAACAGCGCCCAGCCGATACGCGCGGAACCGTCCATCGCCGGTGCCGCTGCGGCCACCGGCTCCACCTGATCGCGCGTCTCGTCGCGAAGCCGGGTCTGGATGAGCGCGAGCTGATCGTCGATGGATTTGAGCGCGATGCCGAGCTGCTTCATACCGGTGGACAGGTTGCCCACCGCCGATTCGGCGTTCGGCCGGGCTCGCGAGATGGTGGTGAGGCCGTCGCGGAGCTGCCGCGCCGAGCTGCGCGCCGATTCCAGTGCCGTCGCGGACCGGTCCGAGAGCGACGTCAGCGAGCGTAGCGATCCCTTGAGCTGGTCGACGGATTCCAAGGTCTTCAAGCCATCGGTGGCCGCGAGCACCTGATCGAGCTGCGCCACCGTGTCTTCGGACCCGGGAGTCGGATTGTCGATCAGTTGTTTGCGCAGTTGGACTGAGCTGGAGCGCACCGCGACCGACAGTCCCGAGATGCCCTCGACTTGGTCGAGGGTGTTCGCCCAGGCGCCGGCCGATTGCGAGACCTCATTGAGTGCATTCTGGGTGGTGGCCGTTTCCTCCAGCCCCGCGGCCACCTGCTCGGCGCCCGCCCGGGCCGTGTCGACGCTGTCGAAGATCTGTGGAACCCCGGACATCGCGGCCGACAGACCGGACGACGACGAGGTGACCGCGTTGGACAGCAGCCCGAAGATGGTGCGCGAATCATCGGCCGCCTTGAGCGCCACCCGGACGTTCTCGTCGTTGCTCGTCCCCGTGGTGGTAGCCGGCGCGGCAGCGGGCGCCGGTGACGGTGCGGTGAGTGCGTAGGTGGCACCGCCGGCTGCGATCGCAATGAGCACGGCGATGAGTGCGGTCCCGGATACCGCCCACGCCGCACCGACGGTCGCAGCGACCGCGGTACGCACTCGGGAGGTTCCTTCGCCTGGCACGGAGGCGATCATACGGAAGAACGATATCGCTTGCTGCACTGCATTTTTGCGCAGTTTGCTTACGTGTACGTAGTGAATCTGAGGTGCACTTTCGAACGCGATCACGAAGGTGAGCGAACTAGTCGGAGCGGTCGACCCGCACGACGGCCTTCCCCCCGATGACACCGGCCTCCATATCGCGATGCGCTTGCACGATGTCCTCCAGGCGATACACCTTTCCGACGGGGATCCGGACCGCGCCCGTCTCCGCTGCCGCGAGGAAGTCCTGCAGGATCGACGGTGGCAGATCCGACGACTCGCCCGAATAGGAGGTCAGTCGTACGCCATTGGGAAGCCAGTCCATCGGATAGAAATCCGGTATCGTCCAGCGGCCCGACACCATGCCGGTGAAGCACACCGTTCCACCGCTTTTGACAGCACGCAACGTGTCTTTCAGAACGTTCACACCGACGAGTTCGACCGCTCCGTCGACCCCGTCGACCGCGACGTGACGAACCGCGGGCGCCACCTCGCCGTCGTCGACGAAGACCTCGTCGGCACCGATGTCCAGGAGGAGCTCGCGCGCCCCGGCTCGTCTCGTCGTGGCGTACACCGTCATCCCCTCCGTCTTGGCCAGGACGATCAGTGCCATTCCCACGGACGAGGTCCCCCCTCGCACCAAGAGCGACTGCCCGGGTCGAGCCCGTACCCCTGTGTGCAGGGAACCGTAGGCCGTCTGCACCATCTCGGGCACGGCACCGATCTGCTCCCACGGAAGATCGCTGACGAACGCAATGACCTGGCCCGCAGGCACGCACACGTACTCGGCGTAGCCCCCGTCGAACTCCCGGCCCATTCCGCCCATCATGGTGACCACCTGGGTGCCCACGGCGAATTCCCCGCCCGGCGCGAGGACGACGATTCCCGCCGCCTCGATGCCCGGGATCCGCGGAAACGATCCACTCGTGGCCACACCGCTTCGGAAGTGCACCTCCGACCGATTGAGGCCGAACGCCTCCACCTGGATCAGCACCTCGCCCGCGGCCGGGACCGGCACCGCACGACGACGAAGTCGCAGCACTTCGGGCGGACCGGGCTCGTCCACCACGATCGCCCGCATCTCGTCACCCATCGGATCCACCCTCCCTTTCGCCCGCCCCGATGCTACGTCCAGCTCACGCCCGGAGCACGCCACCGACGTACGACGGTCTGCCGGCGGCTTCGTCGCGAGCGCGACCGAACACATCTCCTCCCATCCATCGCCGCTTCGGCACCGAATACAGGGTGATAGCGGATCCGCGACCAGGAGGCGATGCGGGCGATGGAGACGACGACGGGCCGACCAGGCCGGCCGCCTCGGCTGAACCGGGACAAGATCGTCGCGACGGCGATCGAGATCGTGACGCGCGAGGGATACACCAAGCTCTCCATGCGGCGCCTCGCCGACCGACTGGGCACCAGCCCCATGGGGATCTACTACTACTTCGAATCGAAGAACGAGCTGCTCGGCTTCATCGCCAGCGAGCACGACAGCGTGGCGGCCTACCTGCAGGGGGCACCGTCGAACGATCCCTACGAGCGCACCGTGCAGACCTCCGAGGCGATGGTCCGGTTCCTCTGCGCCCACGCCTGGGCGCTGTCGGGCATCCTCGACGGCCACATCCGGGTCGAAGAGTTCATGGCGAACCACCTGGACGGTCTGGCCCGCAGTATCGGCGAGCTCGGTTTCGACGAGGAAGGGACGGCGGAGACCGTGCGCTGGATCTGGCGGATCGTCGTCGGCGAGGCCATGACCCGGTCTCGGGCTGCCCCGACCGGCGGGCTCACGGACACGATCGAGAGCTATCTCGCCGGCAGGCTCGTCCGTGTGCGGCCGCGGCGCGTGGGTCGGGAGATCGGGTCGGAGTAGATCCGCCGCCGTGAACCGTTCGCCCCATTCCGGCGAACGGGTCACAGCACGCGTCTCCGATCCGCGGTCACGACGCCACAGGACCCCAGCACCGTGGCCGCCGTCAGTGACCAGCCTAAAGGCCCGCCCGCGGGCCCGGACACACGTTCTGTGTGCTCTCCGGATCCTGCTCGTTCTGCGTGCCCCGTCCGCTCCGGGGAAGATGGCCTCGACGGCACGACACGCGCGCGGGGGACGATGAGCGAGAGGGGGCGGCGATGACGGTCGACACTCTCGGTGAACGCATCAAAGCCTGGCGTTTACGACGGGGCATGTCGCAGCAGGATCTGGCGGACCGGATGTCCCGGTCGAAGTCGTGGATCCAGAAACTGGAGGGAAGCGAACGCCACAGCGACCCACGGTTGAGCGTCCTCCGCGAGGTCTCCGAGGCCTTGGGCGTTCCCCTCTCGATCCTGATACGCAACGATCAGGAACCGGACCGGTCCGCCGGTCGGAACCTCGAACAGATCGAGGAAAGCATTGCGTGCGCGCCGCTGTCGACACCGGAGGATTCCGATGTGACACCGATTCGCAAACAACTGCGGTGGTCGCACCACGCCTACGCGAACGCGCAGTACGTACAGCTGGCCGATGCGCTGCCCGGACTGATCCGCGACGTGCACCGAACCAGCGGTGCATCGGCGTTGAAGTCCGAGGTGTATCGCCTCGTCACGTACACGGCCTTCAAGCACGGTGCGATCCATCTCGCCGGAAGGGCGGCGGACAGATCATTGGAATCGGCCACCGATCGGCACTCCCAGCTTCTCGCGGTCGAGGCCTACGCCCTTGCGTTCTCCCGGATCCCCGAATCGGCGGCCGCGGCCGCCACCCTGGTCACCACGGTCAGCGAGCAGTGGCGCGACCTGGATTCCAGCTCCGTATACGGCGCGGCTCTTTTGCAGGGTGCGGTGGCGGCGGCGGCCGCCGCCGACGGCGACCGCGCCCTCTCGCTTCTGGCCCGGGCCGATGCGACGGCGCAACGGCTTCCCCGCGACGACACCGCCGGCACCGGATTCTGCACCGCCAATGTGGGACTGCACTACATGGATGTCTACTCCCGGCTGGGGAGGTACGGAAAGAGCCGGGACCTGGCCCAGCGGCTGCTCGACTCACCCGCCCTCGGTGAGCTGTCGCGGGAACGGCAGGCCCACTTCCGTCTCGACCTGGCACTCCTCGTCGCGAACGAGCAGCCGGCGGCTGCGTGCTCGCACCTGATCGAGGTATCGCGTATCGCTCCGGCGCAGCTGCTGCATCCGGATGCGCAGGCCCTGATGCGCACACTCATGAACGGGGGCTCCGTACCCGCCGACTTCGAACGCCTCTGCCGCAACCTTTTAGGATCCCTCACATGAGTCGCCCCACGCTGTATCTGATCGGCTGTGCCTCACCTCCGGTACTGCAGATGCACGAGTGGGTCGATCGCGCACAGGAGGCCGGGTGGGCGGCCTGTGTCATCCTCAGCGAAGCGGCGGCGACGTGGCTGACCTCCGACCAACTGCGGCATCTGGAGGAGAGCACCGGACACCCGGTCCGGTCCGGTCCACGCTCACCGTTCGAGCCCGATCCCCTGCCGCCTGCGCACGCGGCGGTCGGCGTTCCAGTGACGTTCGCGACGCTGAACAAGATCGCGACCGGAGTCACCGACACGATCCCCGTCGGCAAGGTTTGTGAATTGGCCGGATCCGGACTCCCCGTCGCACTCGTGCCCCGATTCCACGAGGCGAACATGACACACCCCCAACTACCGCTCAGCATGACGGCGCTCTCCACCATGGGGATACGGGTAGCACCGACGGGCGACGCCGACGATGAGACCTTCGACCGCGAATTCGACAAGGCACTGGCATGGTTGCGCGAATCGCTCTGATCGTCGCTCTGGGCTCGTTCACCTTCGGATACGACCTGGGCTCGACCGCTACTGCGCTGGGGCACCTGGCTAGGCAATGGAACCTCACCGCCACGGAATTCGGCTTCACCACGGCCGCACTACCGGCCGCGGCCACTGTCTCCGCACTGGTGGCGGGCGAGTTGTCGGACCGGGTCACCCCGATCACGGCGCTCACGGTGTCGAACCTGGCACTGATCACCGGCTCCGTCGCCTCCGCCTGCGCACCGAACTATCAGGTCATGATCGGGGCGCGCCTGCTTCTGGGCGCCGGTATCGGGGCGATGGCCGCCCTCACACCGCTGTTCCTCCGACTCCTGGCTCCGCCCGGGGCCACCGGGCGCTACACCGCACTGCACCAAGCGATGATCGCCGCCGGTTACGCGGGCGCGACCGCTGCGACGATCGCCTTCGGCGCCGACGCCACCGTGATCGTTCTGCTACTGGGGTCCATCGCCCCGGCGATCGTGCTGTTCAACGCCAAGGCGATCGCCGCCCGGATCCCGACCAGGCCGGTGGGCGTGCCCACGGGGCGTGGGGGCACGATCAGGTGGCCCGCGGTCGCCATCGCGGTCCTGCAGCAGCTCACCGGTATCAGCGTGCTGGTCTACTACGCTCCGACCGTCCTCCAGCAGGTGGGTGCCTCGGAGACGACGGCAACCGCCCTGCTGCTGGGCATCAGCATGGTGAGCATCGCGTCGTGTGTCGCGGCCGGCCACCTCGCGGATCGATACGGACGGGTGCCGCTGCTCCAGGCCGGCGCGATCTCTCTCGCGGTCTCGATGACCGCGATCGGATTAGCCTTCCAGTTCCAATCGCTGGCGAGCCTCGCGGCGGCTACCGCGGTGGTCCTGATCGTCTTTCCGGCCACGTGGGGCGCGCTCGCCTGGACCGCGATCACCGACCTGGCTCCGCCGGAACGGCCCGGGCGGACGATCGGCGCCGCGACCACGGCGAACTGGGTGGCAACGGCGGTATTGTCCTGGGCCGCACCGTTGCTCATCTCCGGACGCTCCCCGGTGCCCACCGTGGCGTTCGTATCCTTCGGGAGCATGTCCGTCTGCGCGGGGCTCTGGGTCAGGCGGGCGCTCGCGTCCGTGCCGGGACCGGGCGCGGCGGCTCCTAGCGCGAGGGGATGAACCGCGCCGCGGTGGTACCCGCGGCCGCGTCGACCTCCGGATGCATGGCCAGCACCTCGTCGAGGGTCCTGTGCCGGGCATCGTGCTCCGGCTTGACCAAGGTGTGCTGACGCACGTCGATGAGGCCGCGCCGGAACGCATCGGCGCATCCGGTCAGGTACTTGATGTACGTGTCGTACACGGACTGCGGGTGGATGTGCAGTGCCTGCTCGCGTGCCGCCTCGAGGTTCGCCGCCCAGATGTCCAAGGTCTTCGCGTAGTGCGGCTGCAGGCTCTGAATCCGGGTCACGTCGAACCCACCCATCTCCGCGAGGAGCGGGAAGTACTTGGTGATCGGCAGTTCCCCGCCGGGGAAGATCTCGGTCCGGATGAACCGGAAGAAGTCGAAATCCGCACGGGTCACCCGACTCTCGCCCCGGAAGGTGTCCATACCGAAGGTCATGATCGTGTGGATCATGGCCCGGCCTCCGGCCGGGAGGATGTCGAAGGCGCGGTCGAAGAATGCGAGGTGCCGCTCGTGGGTGAAATGCTCGAACGCGCCGATGCTGACGATCGCGTCCACGGCACCGTCGAACTCCTCCCAGCCCTGCAAGCGGACTTCCGCCGAACGCTCGGACTGCACCTCGCCGAGCCTGCGGCTGACCGCCTCGTACTGGTTCTTCGACAGCGTCAGGCCGATCACGTTGACGTCGTACTTCTCGAGGGCGCGGATCAGTGTGGTTCCCCAGCCGCACCCCACGTCCAGCAGCGTCATGCCGGGCTTGAGATCCAGTTTGCCGAGGGAGAGATCCACCTTGGCGAGCTGCGCCTCCTCCAGCGTCATATCGTCGCGCTCGAAGTACGCGCACGAGTACGTCTGCGTCGGGTCCAGGAATAGGCGGAAGAAGTCGTCGGACAAATCGTAGTGCGCTTGGACGTCGTCGAAGTGCGGATCGAGGTTCGGCATGGCCACGTCCTTAGGGCGTCGAAACGATACGGGTTTGTCGCTCATCGGCGTCTCGCCGATACGATCGTGGCCCACGGTAAACGACGCGAACACCGTTCGCGCCGTGAGTTATTAGATTTCTGTGTACGACAATTCTTCGGGGTGCCATCGTCGCTCGAATCGGCTAGAAACATGGTGTGACCGCGCCGCAGATACGATCGGAAACCGTCGATTGGGACATCTGGTATCCCGATGCCTACGAGATCAGCGCGGAGGGCGTGCGCGGGTTCGCCCGGGCCGTTCGCGATCCCCACGTCCCGTTCGGAGCCCGCGGAATCCTGGCCACCGACACCCCGGTCCCCATCACACTGCTCGCGGGCCCCATGTTCGACGCGGCCGCCATCCTCGTGAGCCGGGCGATCCCGAACTGCAATCTGTCCCGCATCGTCCACGCCGCGCAGCAGTTCACCACGGTCCGGCCCCTGCGGATCGGCCAGCGGATCAGCTTCGGCGCACGACTGACATCGCACATCGTCAAGGCGAACACCGATGTGATCGCCATCGAGGTGACCGCCTATGCCGACGATGCTGCCCACCTGGCCGCCCTGATCACGATCGCCCATTCCGCCACCGCGGGACCAGGAGTGGATCTCGACGCGGTGGCGGACCAGATCATGCTGACCGGGACGGGACCGTCCGACAGCGACGCCTACACGGCCACCGCCGGTTGACCGGGCTGATCATGCAACCGTGTGGCAACCGGCATCAATAGGGCGGCAACCACGTCGGCTCGGATGCTCCGAGTGGGACGACCACGGGGTGGTCCGGAATACGCCAACCTCCCGGTGTCGTGGCGTAGGTGATTCCCGGCGCCAGACGATGTTGCCGCCCGTACGCGCCGGTGAAGTCGTAGGTCTGCGGCGGTACGGGCTGGTGATCGGGATGCTGCGTCATCTCGTCAACGTAGGACTGGTCGAAGACCCCGAGTTGCGAGTACCACATGGAGAAGCGGGACAGTGACGTACGAACGTGGTAGCTGCCTCCGCGCTCGGCTCGGAGCTTGAGCGCGGCCAACACACCGAGCGCCGTGAGGTACCCGGCGAGGTAGTCGTTGAGGATCACCGTCGGCGGAAGCTTCGGCGGCCCATCGCCGCCTTCGAGAGTTGCATATCCGGTGCAGCAATTGGCATCCATATCGAATCCACCGCGATCCGACCATGGTCCGTCCCAACCGAATCCGCGCACCGACGCGTAAACGATTCCGGGCCGGGATTGGGCGATCGCTTCGGCCGAGAGACCGAAGTCTGCGATCTTGCGGCCGCGGTAGTTCTCGATGACGACATCGGCGTCATCGATCAGCCTGCGCGTCTGATCGAGATACCTCTGCTGGCGGAGATCGCTGTAGGTGGAGCGGAATCCGAGGTGGGTATCGAGGAGGATCAGGTCGATCTCGGGGTCCGGACGGGCGAGATCGAGTACCTGGGCGCCCTGTTCGGCGAGCGTGCGTGCGGCGACGGGACCGGCGATCACGTGGGTCATGGTGGCGACCTTGATGCCGGAGAGAGGGCGAGCCGGATCGGCGAGGAGCGGTAGCTCGGGCGCGCTGTCACCGATCTTGATGATCTCGATGAGCGGGACATCGCTGAGGTAGGCGCCGTGCGGATGGGCGAGCCATTCCTCGGGAGTACGGATCATGGTGCCGACCATGCCGCGCTCGGCGGCAGCGTCCTCCAGGTCTTGGGCGTTCCATCCGGAGATGGCCCGGGCGACGGACTCGGCGTCGACACCGGTCTGCAGGAGCGCGACCCAGTCGCGGAACATGTGGGGATAGACCGCGGTGGGGAGGTACCAGCGATCGTCCTTGGTGGGATAGATGCCGAAGCCCAGAGCCTTGCCGATGGTGGCGACCGGTGAGTAGTAGGGGTATCCACCGGCGGTGGGAGTGAAGTTGTACATCGGGTTGATGTGAGCGACGGCCTGTCTGAGGTCGACGGAAAGATCTTGCGCCGATCCGCCGCGCATGCGGTAGAGGATTTGCGTCGCGACCGCGGGGGCCATCATTCCCATGGCCATGATGGCGCCCAATCGGTGCCGGCTGGGGACGATGGGGTCGGCGCCGGTGAAGGAGACCCTGCCGCCGGTATCGGCGGCGTTCAGGCCGACTCCGGCCAGAAGTGCCGCGAAATCGGTGTGGATATCGGGGGGTGCGGTCAATCGGTTCGGAGTCATGGACTGAGCACACGCCGGATACATGGGTTGTCAATGGGAGTACCCGCACATCGCGTTCGAACTGCGACGATCAGTGACAGTAGTCTGGTGTGTCCGGCCGGATTCCGAGAACCGAGGAGACACGGAGACCGCGGGCGACCGGAAACGAAAGAACCCGGGGCCGCGAACTCTTCTGCGTTCGTGACCCCGGGTCCGGCAGTTCGTGGAACTGCTCGTGGTGGGCGAAGGGGGACTTGAACCCCCACGTCCCGAAGGACACTGGCACCTGAAGCCAGCGCGTCTGCCATTCCGCCACTCGCCCGAGCGACCGAAGAAGACTAACACGAGGATTCTCACGGCGCGAAATCGGTTCGCTACCAGCGGGGACATCCCTTGCCCCCACCCTCGCGGCCGTGCTACCAAAGGGACGGTTGGGACGAATGGGGTTACGCTGACTCCGTCGTGCCGTCTGCGCCGCTATCATCGATTGGTCAGAACCGGCACACGACACGCTGAGGAAGGGAGGAAGTCGTATGGGAATCCTGCAACGGTTCGAGCGCAAGCTCGAAGGCGCCGTCGGAGACGGCTTCGCTCGCGTCTTCGGCGGGAAGGTCGTCCCCCAAGAAGTTGAGGCGGCCCTCCAGCGGGAGGCGGAAGACGCGCTGCAGCCACTCGGCGACGGTGCCTACTTGGTCCCGAACAAGTACGTCATCGCGGTCTCACCCACCGACCAACAGACCTTCGAAGCGGACCGCGATCTCGCCATCCGGGCGTTCTCGAAGCACCTGGACGAATACATCCATGACAACGGCTGGCAGACTTATGGTGACGTGGTCGTTCACTTCGAGCAGTCACCACAACTGCATACCGGACAATTTCGGGCGCGCGGCACCGTCGATCCCGATGCGGTCCCACAGAACCTTGTACCCCAGCGACCACCTGCAGAATCAGGAGCCGATTCGATGACCAACAACCCCGGATACGACCAGGGTCGGCACGGCGGACAGCAGTACGACGACCAGGGCGGCTACCAACAGCAGGGCTACGACCAGCAGGGATACGGTCAGCAGCCTCCGCAGGGCGGCTACGACCAGAACTACGCCCAGCAGGGCTACGACCAGAACTACGGTCAGGGCGGCTACCAGCAGCCCGCGTACGACCAGGGCGGCTACCAGCAGCAGCCCGCGTACGACCAGGGCGGCTACCAGCAGCAGCCCGGGTACGACCAGGGTTACCAGCAGCCCGGCTACGACCAGGGCTACCAGCAGCCCGCGTACGACCAGGGCGGCTACCAGCAGCAGCCCGGCTACGACCAGGGCTACCAGCAGCCCGCGTACGACCAGAACTACGGTCAGAACTACGCCCAGCCCGGCTACGACCAGGGTTACCAGCAGCAGCCCGGGTACGACCAGGGCTACCAGCAGCCCGCGTACGACCAGGGCGGCTACCAGCAGCAGCCCGGCTACGACCAGAACTACGCCCAGCCCGGCTACGACCAGGGTGGCTACGGCCAGCAGGGCGGCTACCAGCAGCCGCAGAGCGTGACCCTGTACCTGGAGGACGGCTCCAACCGCACCTTCGCGCTGCGCGAGGGGGCGAATGTGATCGGCCGCGGCCAGGACGCACAGTTCCGGCTCCCCGACACCGGCGTCTCCCGCCGGCACGTGGAGATCCGCTGGGACGGCTACGCGGCCGTGCTCAACGACCTCGGCTCCACCAACGGCACCTCCGTCAACGACGTTCCGGTGTCCAACTGGGAGCTCGCCGACGGTGACCGCATCCGAGTCGGGCACTCCGACATCGTGGTGCGATTCCAGTAGATTTCACCTCGGGTTCGCCTCAGCCGACCCGTCCACGCGCCGCTCGACCGGGCGGCGCCAGCCGAATATGCGCATCATTGCCCGGAGGGAGGCACCGTGCAAGGACTCGTCCTACAGCTCACTCGCGCGGGCTTCCTACTACTGCTGTGGCTGTGCGTCTGGCTGGTGATCAACGCCTTGCGGTCGGACGCCCGGCTCGCCTCCGGCCTGCGGCCGAAGCAGAAGGAAGCGAAGCCGCCGCGGGGCAGCCTCTTCCAGCGCGGAAGCAAGACCGCCAAATACCTGGTGGTCACGCACGGACCTCTGGCCAACACCCGGATCACACTCGGCCAGCAGCCGGTGCTGATCGGCCGGGCCGACGACTCCACGCTGGTGCTCAACGACGACTACGCGTCCACCAGGCATGCGCGGCTCGCCCGCGACGGTGACGACTGGTACGTCGAGGATCTGGGCTCCACGAACGGCACCTATCTGGCCCGCAACAAGGTCACCACGCCCACCCGGGTGCCACTGGGCACCCCGGTGCGCGTCGGCAAGACCGTGATCGAGCTGCGCCCGTGAGTCTGATCCTGCGCTATGCGGCGCGCTCGGACCGCGGCCTCGTGCGGAGCAACAACGAGGACTCGGTGTACGCCGGTCCCCGTCTGCTCGCGCTCGCGGACGGCATGGGCGGCCACGCCGCCGGCGAGGTCGCCTCGCAGCTGATGATCACCGCGCTCGCCCCGCTCGACGACGACGAGCCCGGCGGCGACCTGCTCGGCACCCTCGAGGAGGCGATGGTCGCCGGCAACGAGACCATCGCCGATCAGGTGGCCGAGGATCCCGAGCTCGACGGTATGGGCACCACGCTCACCGCGATCCTGTTCGCCGGTTCCAAGCTGGGCCTGATCCATGTGGGCGACTCCCGCGGCTACCTGCTGCGCGACGGCCAGCTCACCCGGATCACCAAGGACGACACCTTCGTCCAGACCCTCGTCGACGAGGGCCGCATCACCGCCGAACAAGCGCACACGCACCCGCAGCGCTCCCTGATCATGAAGGCCCTCACCGGCCACGAGGTCGAACCCACCCTCACTCTCCGTGAGGCCAAGGCCGGCGACGTCTACCTGCTGTGCTCGGACGGTCTGTCCGACGTGGTGAGCGACGAGACCATCGGCGACACCCTCGAGCTCGCCGTCGAAGACTGCTCCGCCGCCGCCGACAAGCTGATCGAACTGGCGCTGCGCTCCGGCGGCCCCGACAACGTGACCGTGGTGGTGGCTCGCGTCGAGGACACCAGCTTCGGCCAGAGCCGTCCCATCGTGGGCGGCGCCGCCAACGAGGACGACGAGGACTACGTACCGCCGTCGAACACCGCCGCCGGACGGGCCGCCGCGCTGCGCCCCCCGCGGAAGGCGCCCCGTCGGGTGGTGGCACAGGAGGTCGACGACGAACCCGAGCGCGGCCCACGCCGCAAGTGGATCGCCCTCGGCGTACTGCTGGTGCTGCTCATCGGCGGCGCCGTCGGCGTGATCGCCACCCGCTCCGTGGTGAACTCGAACTACTACGTGGGCGCCACCGACAACGGCACCATCGCCATCTATCGCGGTGTGAAGGTCAGCCTCCTCGGCAAATCGCTGCACGACCAGCAGGAGGTCGTCTGCCTCGCCGATTCCCCCGGCGGCGACGGGACCGCGGGCGCGGCATCGATGGGTTGCACCCCCCTCACCACCAAGGACCTCACCCCGCGCGGCCGCGCCAACCTCGACGGGCTGCCCTACGCCAGCTCGATCGACGATGCCCGCAACCAGGCGCGTGCACTCACCGAGAAGGACAACCTGATCCCCCGGTGCCGCGTGAGCACCGAGATCATCCCCGTTCCGGCGCCGCCTCCGGCCGCTACCCCGCCCCCGCCGGGCGGTGAGACCCTCACGCCCCCGCCGCCGCCGGAGACCAAGGTGGTCACGCAGACCTCCACGCCCGACGAGCCCTGCCGTGGGGGCCCGTCGTGACGTCCGCAACCGCTACCAACACCCCCGGAAGCGGCCTCGCGCTCGACCCGAACCGCGGATCCCGCTCACGGGAACTCGTGCTGCTCGGTGCCGCGACGGTGATCACCGGCGCGTCGCTCGCGATCGTCGAGTGGGCCCAGAAGCAGACCATCAGCTGGGATCTCGCCAAGTACGTCGTCGCGTTCGTCGTGCTGTACGCCGCGGCGCACGTGGCGGTGCGCCGGTTCGCGCCCTACGCCGACCCGCTGATCCTGCCCGTGGTGGCCCTGCTCAACGGGCTCGGACTGGTACTGATCCACCGGCTCGACCTGGGTCGCGCGCACGGCGAGAACGGCCGGATCCAGGAGATCAACGAAGCCAATCAGCAGATCCTGTGGACGCTGATGGGTGTGGCCGTGCTGGTCGCGATCCTCGCGCTGCTGCGCGATCACCGCACACTGGCCAAATACGCGTACACGATCGGCCTCGTCGGCCTGATCCTCCTGGCGTTGCCCGCGCTGCTGCCCGCCAGCCTGTCGGAGATCAACGGCTCCAAGAACTGGATCAAGACGCCGCTGTTCAGCATCCAGCCGAGCGAGATCAGCAAGATCCTGCTGATCATCTTCACCGCGGCCTTCCTGGTGTCCAAGCGCGACCTGTTCACCACCGCCGGACGGCGCGTGCTCGGCATCGATCTACCCCGCCCCCGCGACCTGGCACCGCTCCTGCTGGTGTGGATCGTGGCCCTCGCGGTGCTGGGTTACGCCAACGACCTCGGCACCCCGCTGCTGATCTTCTTCACCGTGCTCGCGATGGTGTACATCGCCACCGAGCGCGTCGGCTGGGTGGTCGTGGGCCTGGCACTGGCCGTGGTCGGCGCCGTAGCCGCGTATTTCCTGTTCAGCCACCTGCGGGTGCGCGTGGAAGTGTGGCTGCACCCCTTCGACCACTACGAGGACATCGGTTTCCAGCCCGCGCAGTCACTGTTCTCCTTGGCCACGGGCGGTCTCGCCGGCACCGGCCTCGGCTCCGGCCGGCCCACCATGGTGCCCTTCGCGTCGACCGACTTCATCATCTCGGCGATCGGTGAGGAGCTGGGCCTCATCGGTCTCGCTGCGGTATTGATGCTGTTCCTGATCCTCATCTTCCGCGCCTTCCGGATCAGCCTGACGGTGCGCGACAGCTTCGGCAAGCTGCTGGCCGCCGGACTCGCGTCCACTGTCGCGATCCAGCTGTTCGTGGTGGTCGGCGGCGTCACCAAGCTGATCCCACTGACCGGTCTGACCACGCCCTTCGTCAGCTACGGCGGTTCGTCGCTGCTGACCAACTACGCACTCATCGCCCTGTTGCTGCGGATCTCGAACGCGGCTCGTGAACCCAAGGTCACGCGCAAGCCCGGTGCACCGGTCCCCGACCGGCCCACCGAGATCGTGAAGCGCGTATGAATACACCGATCCGCCGCGTCTCCGTCGTCGTGGTCCTGCTCGTGGTCGCGCTCCTCGCGAACGCCACCTATGTGCAGGTCTTCAAGGCCGACGAGCTCCGTTCCGACCCGCGCAACGAGCGGGTCCTGCTCGACGAGTACTCGCGCCAGCGGGGCTCGATCCTCGCGGGCGGCCAGGTGATGGCCCAGTCGGTGCCCACCGACGACCGGTACAAGTACCTGCGCACCTACCCGAAGGACCTCGCGCCGGCGTACGCCCCCGTCACCGGCTATTACTCCATGGTCTACAGCGCCGGTGCGCTAGAGCACGCCGAGGGATCGATCCTCAACGGCAGCGACGACCGCCTGTTCGGCCGGCGCATCGTCGACACCCTGTCCGGTCGCGATCCGCGCGGCGGCAACGTGGTCACCACGATCAACCCGGTGATGCAGCGCATCGCCTACGAGCGCTTGATCTCGGCGTGCGGCGCCAAGGGGCCCTGCCACGGCTCCGTGGTGGCGATGGAACCGCAGACCGGGAAGATCCTCGCGATGGTCTCGACCCCGAGCTACGACCCCAACCCGCTGTCCTCCCACGATCCGAGCGTGGTCAGCGCGGCCTGGCAGAACCTCACCAAGGATCCCGATCAGCCCATGTTGAACCGGGCCACATCGCAGCTGTACCCGCCCGGCTCGACCTTCAAGGTGATCACCACCGCGGCGGCGTTGAGCCAGGGCCGCGGGATCGATCTGAACACCCGCCTGACCGCCGACAAGCAGATCACCCTCCCGGGCGGCGGTGGCACCACTCTGCAGAACTACGCAGGGATGACGTGCCCGGATTCGTCGGGCGGTACCGTCAGCCTGTTGCAGGCGTTCCAGTACTCGTGCAACACCGCGTTCGTGGACCTGTCCACCCAGAAGATGCAGGACGGAGGAGAGGCGATCAAGCAGATGGCGAACAACTTCGGCGTGAACAGCTCGCCCGAACCCATCCCGCTGCCCGTGTCGCAGTCGGTGACCGGCCCGCTGTCCTACCCCGCGCAGGTGGGGCAGTCGGCGATCGGTCAGCTCGACGTGGCGCTGACCCCGCTGCAGAACGCGGTGATCGCGGCGACCCTGGCCAACGGCGGTATCCGGATGCAGCCGTACCTGGTGGACAGCCTGCAGTCGCCCGACCTCTCCACGATCGCGACCACCTCCCCGAAGCGGCAGGGACAGGCGCTGAGCCCGGAGGTCGCGGCGCAGATGCGGGAGCTGATGGTCGCCTCGGAGCGCAACACCAAGGGCTCGGGAGGCAGCGTCTCGATCGCGTCGAAGACGGGCACCGCGGAGCACTCCGAGGGCCAGAAGGGCGGCGAGGCGCCGCACGCCTGGTACATCGGGTACGGCCCGGTCAACGACCCGAAGGTCGCGGTGTCGGTCATCATTGAGAACGGTGGAAATCAGGGCGAGCAGGCGACCGGTGGGTCGCTCGCGGCGCCCATTGGACGTGCGGTGATAGGCGCCGCGGTGAACGGGCAGGGGAACTGATGAGTCTGCAGACGGGCTCCATAATCGCCGACCGGTATGAACTGCTCCGGCTCATCGCCACCGGCGGTATGGGTCAGGTGTGGGAGGCGATGGACACGCGGCTGGACCGCCGCGTGGCGATCAAGGTGCTCAAGGCCGAGTTCTCCGAGGACCAGGAGTTCCTGGCCCGGTTCCGCAACGAGGCGCGCACCACGGCCGCATTGAACCACCCCGGTATCGCCGGGGTCTACGACTACGGCGAGACGCAGGACCAGGCCGGTGGCGCCCCGCTGGCGTACCTGGTGATGGAGCTGGTCAACGGCGAGCCGCTCAACGCCGTGCTCTCGCGCCTGGGTCACCTCAGCGAGGCGCAGGCCCTGGACCTGTTGGAGCAGACCGGTCGCGCGTTGCAGGTCGCGCACAGCGCCGGTCTGGTGCACCGCGACGTCAAGCCGGGCAACATCATGATCACGCCGACCGGCCAGGTGAAGATCACCGACTTCGGTATCGCCAAGGCGGTCGACGCGGCACCGGTCACCAAGACCGGCATGGTGATGGGCACCGCCCAGTACATTTCGCCGGAGCAGGCCTCGGGCGAGGACGCCACCGCTGCGTCGGACGTGTACTCGCTGGGTGTGGTGGGCTACGAATGCCTCGCCGGAAAGCGCCCCTTCTCGGGCGACGGTGCCATCACGGTCGCGATGAAGCACATCCGGGACCAGCCCGACCCGCTGCCGCCGGACCTGCCCGCACCGGTGCGGGAGCTGATCACGCTGACGCTGGTCAAGGATCCTCGGCAGCGCTACGCGAACGGCGGCGAGTTCGCCGACGCCGTCGCCACGGTGAAGGCGGGCCAGCGTCCGCCCATGCCGCGCGGCTGGACCGGCGGCGCGACCGCGGCCTCGCGGGAGGCGGCGACCGCCGCCACCACGGTGGTTCCCCCGCAGCCGCGCCCGGGTCCGCAGCCGGTCACCGGTAACCGGAACTCGTCGCCGACTCCGCGGGCCGCAGCCGCCGCGACGCCCACGCAGTACGACAGCGACGGCTGGACCAGGAGCCAGAAGACGATCCTCGGTGTCTCGGTGCTGCTGCTGCTCGCCGCGGCCGCGATCATCGGTGGCTACCTGCTGATCAGCGGCGGGGGCGACGATCCGGCCCCGACCACGCCGACGGAGCCCACCCTGACGGCGCCGCCGCCCACGGGTGCGGCCACCTCGGCGCGGCAGACCACACAGGCTCCCCCGCCGCCGACCCGAACGGTGACGGAGACGTCGACGGCATCCCCGCCGCCCCCGCCGCCCACCACCACTCCGCCGCCGACGACGACCTCGGATCCGCCGATCACCGGCGGTGAGCCGACGACCACGCCGACGTGCACCGGCATCCTCGGAATCCCCCTCCCCTGCAGGAACTAACGGATAACGGACGACAACCGATGACAACCCCGCCGCGTCGCATCAACGACCGCTATGACCTGGGCGAAACGCTCGGGTTCGGTGGCATGTCCGAGGTGCACCTGGCGCGGGACACCCGGCTGTCGCGGGACGTGGCGATCAAGATCCTGCGCGCGGATCTGGCGCGGGATCCGAGCTTCTACGAGCGGTTCCGGCGCGAAGCGCAGAACGCGGCCTCGCTGAATCATCCGACGATCGTGCAGGTGTACGACACGGGCGAGGCGGACACTCCCGGCGGGCCCCTGCCGTACATCGTGATGGAGTACGTCGACGGCGAGACGCTGCGCGATGTGCTGCGTCGCGACGGCACCATCGCCCCGCAGGCGGCGATGACCTGGATGGCCGATGTGTGTGCGGCGCTGGACTTCAGCCACCGCAACGGGATCGTGCACCGCGATATGAAGCCGGCCAACGTGATGCTCACCCGCACCGGCGAGATCAAGGTGATGGACTTCGGCATCGCCCGCGCGATGAGCGATCCGTCGGCGGGGATGACGCAGACGGCCGCTGTGATCGGCACCGCGCAGTACCTCTCGCCCGAGCAGGCGCGGGGGGAGTCCGTCGATGCCCGCTCGGATGTGTACGCGGCCGGCTGCGTGTTGTTCGAGCTGCTCACCGGACAGCCGCCGTTCCAGGGTGATTCACCGGTGTCGGTGGCCTACCAGCACGTGCGGGAGGACCCGCCCACTCCGTCGTCGATCCTGGACACGGTGCCGCCCGAGCTGGACTCGATCACGCTCAAGGCGCTGTCGAAGAACCCGGCGAATCGGTACCAGACCGCCGGTGAGATGCGGCAGGACCTGATCCGGGTGCTCGCGGGGCGTAAGCCCGAGGCGCCGATGGTGCTCAGCGACGAGGAGCGCGATGCGCTGCTCACCGAGCCCACGAAGCCCCGTCGGGCCGCGAAGGCCGCTCCCGCAGCCGCCGCGGCCGCGGCAGCCGTTCCCGCGGCCGCCGCCGGGACGCCGGGTGAACCGACCGGCGACGACGACCGGCCCACGGAGGCCGTGGCCACCGTGCCGGCGGCGAGCGGCCGGGCGAAGCACTCCACCGCTTCGGGCGGCCGCTCGAGGCTGGTGCTGTGGATCTCGGCCGCGATCATCGCGATCATCCTGGTGGGCGGCACCACGGCGTACCTGCTGGCCGGGCCCGATGAGGCGAAGCAGGTGACCGTCCCCTCGCAGATCGGACAGAACGCCAGCGACGCGCAGGTCGCGCTGCAGAAGCTCGGCTTCAACGTGCAGATCAAGCGCGTCCCCGATAACACGGTGCCCGCCGAGCAGGTGATCTCCACGATCCCCGGCCCGGATTCGCAGGCCACCGAGGGGTCGACGGTGATCGTCGAGGTTTCGTCGGGTCCGAAGATCGCGGCCGTGCCCGATGTGGTGAACCGCTCGGAGAAGGATGCCCGCGACATCCTCACCAAGGCCGGATTCACCGTCGCGAAGGACCCGAAGAAGGAGGCCTCGCCCACGGTGAAGGCGGGCGATGTGGTCTCCACGAACCCCGCAGTCGGCGCCAACACCCCGCAGAACACGCCGATCGTGCTCACCGTCAGCACCGGCAAGGAGCAGGTCCGGGTCCCGGATGTGTCCAACACGGCGCTCTCGCAGGCGGAGGCGAATCTCAAGGGCCTGGGCTTCACCACCAAGGTTCAGGAGGTCGACGATCCCGCACCCGCGGGCACGGTGCTCCGCACCACCCCCGCGGGCGGAACCACCGCCGATAAGGGCAGCGACATCACCATCGTCGTGTCCAAGGCGAAGGCCGTCGTGATGCCGAACCTGGTCGGCC
This sequence comes from Tsukamurella paurometabola DSM 20162, assembly GCF_000092225.1. Taxonomy (NCBI): domain Bacteria; kingdom Bacillati; phylum Actinomycetota; class Actinomycetes; order Mycobacteriales; family Tsukamurellaceae; genus Tsukamurella; species Tsukamurella paurometabola. The sequence continues at coordinate 26,729 of NC_014158.1, read as the reverse complement.
AGGATCCGAGCGCGGCGAAGGCGGCGCTCATCGCGATGGGCTTCTCCGAGAGCAATATCCAGGTGATGGCCACGGCACCGTCGAACCTGCCGTGGGACAAGAACAAGGTCTGGAAGACCACGCCGGATGCGGGGGCGCGCGTGGACACCTCCGCCTCGATCACCATCGAGGTCCGCCGCTAGCAGCGACGGTGCCGCCGGGCTCAGGCGAGCGCGGCGGCCACCTCCTGCTCCAGCTCCGCGACGCGGGCCTCGGGAACCTCGAAACCGCATACGGCCAGCCAGTTGGCCAGCATCCGGTGTCCGCCCTCGGTGAGCACGCTCTCCGGGTGGAACTGCACGCCGTGGATCGGCAGCTCGCGGTGCGCGAAGGCCATCACCACACCGGATTCGGTGCGGCCGGTGATCTCCAGTTCGTCGGGGATGGTGGGCTCGAGCACCGTCAGCGAGTGGTACCGGGTGGCGGTGAACGGGTCGGGGAGGCCGGCGAGCACGCCGTGGCCGTTGTGATACACGAGCGAGGTCTTGCCGTGCAGCAGTTCGGGCGCCCGGTCGACGGTGGCGCCGAAGACGGCGCCGATCGCCTGGTGGCCGAGGCATACGCCGAGCAGCGGCGAACCGGCTGCGCGGGCGGCGGTCACCATCGGCATGGTCTGGCCGGCGCGGTGCGGGGTACCGGGCCCGGGACTGAGCAGTACACCGTCGTACTGCGCGGCGGCCGCGGCCGGATCGTCCAGTCGCGGATCGTCGTTGCGCCAGACATCGGCCTCCACACCCAGCTGGCCCAGGTACTGGACCAGGTTGAAGACGAAGCTGTCATAGTTGTCGACGACGAGGATTCGCACGTCGCTCAGCGTACTGGGGTGGGGTCACCCGGGCACATCCGATAACCTGGCTGGTGAAAAGCACCCAGGTAGAAGGAAGCCATGCCGAAGTCGAAGGTCCGTAAGAAGACCGATTACACGATCAACGCGTCGACCGATTCGCGGACGCCGGTCAAGGTCAGCGCACCGTCCGGCCGGTGGTTCGTGGCCCTGTTCCTCGGGTTCATGCTGGCCGGCCTGGCCTGGCTGCTCGTGTACTACTTGGGCGCCGACGAGTCGGGGATGGGCGCACCGGGTAAGGCGCTCAACTGGATGGTCGAGCTGGGCCCGTGGAATTTCGCGATCGGCTTCGGCCTGATGATCGTCGGCCTGTTGATGACGATGTGGTGGAAGTAGCCCCACCAGGCGAAACACATTGATGTCATTCATCCCCAGCTGTGGACGAACCTGTGGATAACTGGAGCGCTCCGCGCAGCGTCGGCGTGGTTCTGCTGATCGCGGGCATCGCGCTCGGCGCCGCCACCGCCCTCGGCGTGATCGACGATCCGGTCGGCATCGTGCTGGTGGGTGTCGGCGCCGTGCTCCTGTGCTACCTGGGGGCTTCGGTGCTGGTGCTGCGACCCCGGCTCGCCGCGGACGCCGCGGGCGTCACCTATCGCGGCGCGTTCGGCCGCAAGCACTTCCCGTGGGACGGGTTGGAGATCAAGCGGACCAGTACGAAGCACTGGGGACGCGAGTCCGTGCTGCTGGAACTCACCCGCGGCGACGATCTCCTCTTCCTCGGTCGATGGGAACTGGGCGAGGCACCCACGCTGGTGGCTCAGCAGCTCGAGGAACTGCGCCCCCGCTAGGGCGGCTCAGAATCGGCGCGCGGTCACGAAGCCGCGGATGTCCGAGACGCGCACCGGGGTGCCGTAGGTGACGGCTTCGACGACCTGTCCATTACCCACGTACAGCGCGGCATGACCGCCGCCGTTGGTGATCACCACATCGCCGGGGCGTAGCTCGCCCCGCGACACGGGGACGCCGGCGCTCATCAGCGAGTAGCTGCTGCGCGGCACGCTGAGACCGGCCTGATTCATGGCCCAGCTGACGAGGCCCGAGCAGTCGAAGGACGACGGGCCCGACGCGCCGTACTGATAGGGCATCCCCACGCGGGTCAGTGCGGCCTGAACCACGGCACCGCGGTCGGGAGCGGCGGCCGCCTGCGGCGCGGGGGCCTGCGGGGCGGGCAGTTGAGGTGCGGGGGCGGCGAGGGCGACCGCGGGTGAAGCGACGAGTCCGATCACTGCGACGGAGGCGCCGAAGGCGGCGCGGGTGCGGCTGGTGGTCTTCGTACTGTCGCTGGTCACTTTCGTTCACACTCCCGGTTCCTCCGGAGCGGCGTGATGGTCACGCCAACATCTCCTGAAGATCACGGCAAGGTTACGAAGGACGGACACCGGGTGTCCATCTCAGAGCGGCTCGATACCGGTGAATCTGCGCACCCGCGGCCACCAGCGGTGGCCTGGACCACAGGTTTTCTTGACTAGTCGGCAATTCCGGCGCTGCGTCGATCCGCCACCGTGGACGTCTTAGGCTAAGGAAGTATCTTCACCAACGGCGATTCCGCCCGAAGACACACGAAGGCCCGGCCGGAATCCGGCCGGGCCTCTCGCGGGACGTGCTGTTAGGGCTCGATGGTGATCGAGTTGATGGTGACCTCCTTGATCGGCCGGTCGGCACGATCGGTGGGGGCCTGGCCGATGGCATCGATGACGCGCTTGCTGTCCTCGTCCTCGACCTCACCGAAGATGGTGTGCCGGTTGTTGAGGTGCGGCGTCTTGCCGACGGTCACGAAGAACTGCGACCCGTTGGTCGCGGGGCGGCCGATGTTGGCCATGGCCAACAGGTACGGGCGATCGAACTTCAGCTCGGGATGGAATTCGTCGACGAAGTCGTAGCCGGGGCCGCCGGTTCCGGTGCCGGTCGGGTCGCCGCCCTGGATCATGAAACCGTCGATGACGCGGTGGAAGATCGAGCCGTCGTAGAACGGTCCGCTGGTGCCGCCCGACGCGTTGGTCGTGGTGTACTCCTTCGTCCCCTGAGCGAGTCCGACGAAGTTGGCCACGGTCACGGGGGCGTGATTTCCGAACAGGGCGATGCGGATGTCGCCTTCGGAGGTGTGCAGGGTCGCGTGAGCGGTAGCGTTGGAGTTGGTCACACCGCCATTCTGCCATTGCGGCGGAGCCGTCCGGTCGGGGTTCACGAATCGGGCGAACCGGCGGTGCACACTGTCACACGTCCGCCGAAAGGATTCCGCCACCATGGCCACCCCACTGCTCGACGACGTCCAGCCCGCCGACGAGACGTCGCAGGCTCCCTCCAACGCCCAGCGCGTCGCCACCGGTTTCGGCCAGAGCTTCACCGGCCCGCTGAACATCGCCCGCGGCCTCACCGGCATCGGCCTCTCGATCGCCAGCCACGTGCTGCACACCTTCTTCAACCTCACCCGCAAGACCATCGCTCTGGCTCTGGCGAAGAAGGTCGTGCACACGGTCCGTTCGTCCGACCCGGCCGCGCCGGCCGACGATGCGGCACCGTCGCTCCCGGTGAAGGGCGGGGGCGTGCGCAAGCCGCTCCTGATCACCCTGGTCGTAGCGCTGGTGCTGGCCGTAGGCGGCACCGCTTTCAAGCTGCTGCGCACTCCGAAGGCCCCGCCCGTCGCGCCGGAACCGCCGCGGGTGCGTCCGGCGAGCGGCGCCACCGGCGACAGCGCTCCGGCGGCCTCCGACGAGGAGACCGCGGCCGTGGTGGCCGACGAAGACCCGCGCAAGATCGGCGAATAGCCGCACACCCGGTCGGCGGCGCGGCGAACGATCAGCCGCGCCAGCCGACGGGGTGGTGCGCCTGGATGGCGAGCAGCACCCAGGCGAGGGCGATCACGAGGAACAGGCCGTCGATGCCACCGGGTCCGCCCCGGTACAAGGCGACCCCGGCCACGATCAGGAAGAACACCGCGACCACCCAGCAGAGAACGCAACGGCGGGTCATACCCACGAGGGTAGACCCGCCGGCGCGTTTCGTCTCTAGACCGACACGGACTCCGCAGCCCGCCCACGCGAGAGGGTGAGCCGGTGGATCGACTCTCCGCCGATCAGCCCTATCCCGCCCCACAGGATCACCTGCGCGAGGAAGGAGTAGGTGCGGAACCAGTACAGGTCGTCTGCCGGGAAGTCCTTGGCGGACAACGGCGCCGGGAGTACCAGGTAGGCGAGCACCGAACCCGCCACCACGATCGCACCGCCGATCAGGGCCGCCCCCCAGCCCCCGTACCTCGGTGTGAGAGCGAGCGCCACCACCCACGCCACGGCGACCAACGCCAGGCCGATCGCCACCATCAGTAGGTAGGTCCCCGTGCGTTCGCCGATCGAATCGGGATCACCGACCCCCGGCGGATTGGGCGGGTACTTCAAATACGGGATCACGTAGAAGCCGGCGAACAGGGAGCCGGCCACGGCCAGCGCGAGCGCACGCGGACTCCACCGCGGGAACTTCGGAGCGGCCACGCAGTAGGCCACCGCGAACAGTGTGCCGAGCACGAGCCCGAACACGATGATCCCGGCGCCGAGACCGAAGTTCTGCTGCACCGCCCGGCTGTAGACCTCGGCGGAGTCCATGTCCATGCCCGGCATCGATGCATGCTGCGCCGCATCCGCGGCATCCTGCCGCGCGATCGCGCGCTCGATGATGGGCTCCACCAGGAAGCGGGCGAAGAGGAACGCCAGTAGCCCGGACAGGGCGCCCGCGGCCGCGCCGCGGGCGATGACGAGTTTCTCCACGTCGACCCCTAGTGGCAGGGGAAGCCCAGGAAATGCCGGGCGTCGTGGAAGAACTCGTGGATGTGGGTGTCGTTGCCGAACACCGAGACGGCGCCCTGGTCGATCCCGATGAAGTAGTAGGCCAGAACGGCCAGCAGGGTGGCGACGGTGAGCCACACGGCTCGTCGCGAAATGCCCAGCGAGAGATCACCCGCGTGCGCGGTGCTCAGGTTCGCCATGATTGTCGACTCCTTCGTCCGGGGTTTCGCGCCCGGATAGTGAACGGGTGCCGGGGCGGGTCTGGCTTCACAGTGGCGCGACCGCTCCCCGCAGGGATTCCGCTTCCGGCCGCCGAAGCATATCCCCGGACGAACATCCATCGCGACCGATGGCCAGGACATCACCGAACCCGTCTGGATCGTCGCAGGTGAGAAGGTTTCGTGAAGGTTCGGCCGGAGCGCATGGCACGACTGCGGCGGCGGGGTACCTTCCGACCGTCGTTCGTGATCGCAAAGCTGAAAGGTGCTCTCGTGCGGAACCTGCCTCGTCACCGGTCCTCGATGATCGGCCTCGCCGCCGCCGCTGCGGCGCTGCTGTCCCTCGGCAGCGTCGCTCCCGCCACCGCTGCAACCGGGCCCGACCCGACCATCGACCTGCTCGTCCTGTACACACCGGAGGTGCTCAAGGCGCGCGGTAGCGAAGCCAAGGTGCGGGCCGCGGTCGAAGAGGGGATCGCTTCGATGAACGACACCCTCCGACGCAGCAACATCGCGGGCCGGATCCGGGTGGTGGGAGTCGAGCAGACCTCGGCCCCGGGGTCGACGGTCGGCCGGGGCAAGCCTGCGATCGACTGGCTCGCCGGAAACACCCAGAGTCTGCGGAACACCTACGACGCCGACCTGGTCTCCGTCGTGGTCGCGGGCGGCGCCGGGATCGCCAGCAACCCGACCATGCCGTTCACCACGGTGTCCGGCAACGAGGCCTGGAGTGTGGTGGGCAACGATTGGCTCGCCCCGGATCTCAAGCGTGGCGAGGCCGGAGTGTTCGCGCACGAGCTGGGTCACAACCTCGGAGCCCTGCACGACTGGGGAACGACACCCGCGACCCGCGGAGCGAACCCCGAGCGCCATGGCTACGTCAACCCGGCCGGCCTCGTCGACGTCATGGCGTACAACAACTCATCGCTCTGCGCACCGAACTCGTGCAGCCGTCGGCCGTACTACTCCAACCCGGACGTGACCGTCGGCGGCCTCCCCTTCGGGCAGCGGGGCGGCACCAGGCCCTCGGACATCGCCTCGGTCTTCGCCAAGACGATGCCGGTGGTCGCGGGATACCGGACGGCGACCATGGTGCAGTTCCAATACAACGAGGACGGTGCCGCCCGCCCGAGTCTCGTGGAGCCCCTCGCAGCGCTGAACCGCCTCATCGCGCAGCGCACTCTCCCCGGCGCGTACCGCTCGGCGCGGATCGAGAACGCGCCGTCGGCCGCCCGTGCGGGCTACAGCCCGGCCGAGGTCGCCGCTGCGGTGAAAGCCGCGAAGGACTCGTGCTCTCCCACGACGAATTGTGAGCTTCGCGACGGCACCCGGTACGTGACGCTCCCCGCGAAGATTCTTCCGATCATGCTGCCGCTACTGGACTTCGGCGCGGCGACGGGCACGATCGCCTTCGTCCGCCCGTTGATCGATCTCACATCGCCGTTCGTGCGCGTGCTCCTGGATCCCGCACGTACTGCCACCGGCAATCCGCTCGGCCCCATCGACGTGTTCGCGCGCCTGTCGAACGCGGTCGGCGAGGGTGTGCGCGCGGCCGTCACCGGCACCGGCGACGCGTCCCGCTATCTCGCCCCGAGCACGCCCGGCGCCGACACTCAGCGGAGCACTTCGACCGGCTCGCCTGCACCGGTGGTGTCCGCCGCGGCAGCGCGTGGGCCGGCCCTCACCGGTGCGGTGGCCCGGGCTGATTCGGGACGCGCGGGCGCGGAGGCGCTCACGACGGACGGTGCCGCGACCGCAGCTGCGGTGCCCACGCCGTCCGTCTCCGCGCCCGACGATGCCGCCGCGTCGACGCCGGAGCGGGCGACCCCGGGTAGGACGACTCCGGAACGGAGCACCCCGGCGGACACGATCGCGCGCCCGTCGGACTCCTCCGCAACGACCGGGAGCAACGCGGACTCTCCGCAATCACCCTCGGGCGGAACCGGAGTCACGAGTAGCGCCGCGTCGTCGCCGTCCGGCACGGGAGAGTCCGCCGGGTCGGGTGCGTCGCCTGCCTCCACCGGCTCGGCCGCGTCGAGCGCTTCAAGTGACCGGGCGTCGACTGCGGGCTCCTAGGATGCCGCCGGCATCAACCGCCCGAGGAGATCGGAGAGCGTGACCACCGCGGTGTCGCCGTCCTGCCGCCGCACCACGACCAGGTGGGTTCGCGATTCCCGCATGAATCCGAGTGCCGCGTAGGCGGGCTCATCGGCGGCCAGGAACAGCACTGGGCGCATCAGTTCTGCGGCGGTGGCGTCGTCGGGTGCATGCAGGCTGTCGCGGACGTGCACCATGCCGAGCGCCACGGCACCGTCGCCGACGAGCAATCGCAGGTGACCGGTGGAATCGGCCACGGCGCGAATCCGCTCCGGCGTGGCCGACGGCGCAACCGCCGACGGCGGCACATCCCACCGGGCGATGTCGCCGAGGGTCAGTGCCTCCAGCTCCAATGCACTGGTGAGGTGTCCGGAGTACTGCTCGTTCAGGGCGCCGACGGTGGCGGAATGTTGCACCAGTTGACGCAGTGCGGCCGGGTCCTGACCCGATTCCACCTCGTTGACCGGGGTCACGCCCACCTTCCGCAGGCACGCGTTCGCCGTGTTGTTGAGCACCACGAGCAGCGGCCGGGTCACCGTCATGAAGCCCCGCATGGGCAGCGCCAGCATTACCGCCGACCGTTCCGGGTGCGCGATCGCCCACGATTTCGGCGCCATCTCGCCCACCACCAGATGCAGGAAGGTCACGATGAACAGCGCCAGCAGGAAGGCACCGACATCGGCCGTCCACGGAGGCATTCCGGTGCTCTCCAACACCGGTGTGAGCCATGTGTCGACCGCGGGTTTGGTGATGGCGCCGAGCGCCAGGGTGCACACCGTGATACCCAATTGGGATCCGGCGAGCAGCAGCGACAGTTCCTGAGAGCTGCGCAGCGCGGCCCGCGCCGACCGGCTCGATCCGGCGTTGTCCTCGAGTCGATTGCGGCGCACCGCGATCAGCGAGAACTCCACCGCCACGAAGAACGCGCTGGCACCGATGAGTGCCACCGTGATCGCGACGATCACCCACGGGTTATCCATCGCCGGCCTCCTCGGTTCGCACGGTCAGGTGCACGCGGTCCGGTACGCGCCGCTCGACGGTGCGTACCTCTGCTCGCAGGAATCGTTGCGGCGGTGCGTCGTCGAGTAGGTTGGGCGGTTCGGGTACGACCGGCAGGTCGACGGTGTCGCCCGGTCGCGGGAGGGCGGCGAGGCGGGTGATCACCGCGCCGCCGATCGTCTCGTAATCTCCGGGTTCGAGGTCGAGGTCGAGAAGGCGTTCGAGCTCATCAATGTGCAGGTCTCCGCGCACCAGCCAGCCTTCGCCCTCCGGAACCGCCGGATCAGCGGCTCCGGGATCGTGTTCGTCGTCGATCTCACCGACCAGCTCCTCGGCGATGTCCTCGACGGTCACCACACCGTCGAAACCGCCGTACTCGTCGATCACCAGCGCCATCTCCTGCCGCGCGTCGGCGAGCTGGGCCACCACGGCGGGTAACGGCAGGGAGGCGGGGACCACCACCGCCGGCCGGCAGCGAGTGGCCGCGGTGCCTGAAGTGTCGGTGAGCAGGTCGTGCAGGGTGATCACACCGATCAGGTCGTCGGACGTCGCACCGACCACCGGGTACCGGGTGTGTCCGTCCGCCATGCGATCGAGGACGGCTCCCGCGGGTTCACCGGCAGGGACCACGTCGACCCGCGAGCGCGGGATCATGGCATGTTCGGCTGTGTGCGTGGGGAAATCGAGAATCCTGTCGAGCAGTGTGGACAGTTCGGCTGGGAGTTCACCGGCATCACGGGAGGCGGCCACGATGTGTTCGAGGTCGCGCGGGGTGGCCGAGTGCTCCACATCGTGCACGGGTTCGATCCGCACCGCGCGCAGCAGTACGTTGGAGGCGGCGTCGAAGAAGCGGATGAGCCAGCCGAACACCTTCAGGTAGATCGTGGTCGACAGGGATAGCTGGAGCGCAACGGGTTCCGGCCGAGAGATGGCGAGATTCTTCGGGAACAGTTCTCCGAACACCATTTGCGCGACGGTCGACAGGCCCACCGCGGCAATCGCGCCGATCGCGATGCCCACGGCGGACGGCACGCCCACACCGCCGAGCAGTGTGCCCAGGCCTTGACCGATGAGGGGTTCGGCCACGTAGCCGACCAGGAGGCCGGTGACGGTGATGCCGAGCTGGGCCCCGGAGAGCATGAACGAGGTCCGCTTGGTGACGGACAGAGCGCGGTTCGCTGCGGGATCGCCGGTTTCGGCCCGCGCCTTCAGGCGCGACCGGTCGACGGCCATGTATGCGAATTCCTGGGCTACGAAGTAGCCGGTGAAGGCGGTGATGAGCAGCACCACCACGATGCCCGCGAGGATGCTCAGGACGGCTAGCACGGAGTGTGACACCCCCGCAGCGAACGGTCAGGGCCCTGGGCGGGCGAGTCGGGTCTTCGGCGTTTGCGCGAGGCGCGTCTCATCATTCCTTCGGGGTCGTCAATGCCGTACCCCCACCAGAATAGGGCAAATCGCACCGCCGCGTCGGCGGTGTTTCAGTCGTCCTTGGGTCGCTTCGCCTCGTGAATCTCGACTGGCTGCAGGAAGTCCGTCATCTGGAAGGCGTTCGCCACCAGGAGTGGCCCCATCATGAGGGCGAAGCCTGCCCCGATGGCGGGATTGAAGCCCACGAGTCCGGCGGCACCGGCCCACAGGACCAGGTAGCCGCCGCTGCGCCAGTAGGTCCGGCGCAGGGCGCGGTATTCGTCTCCGAACACCTCATCGCACTCGCAGGCGGCACGGAAACCGATGCCGAACTGCCGGAATGCGAGCAGAGCGCAGCCGGCGGCGACGACGGCCCGCGCGATGTCCCACGTCGACATGTCAGGTCCGCAACCTCTCGACGATCCACATCGCCGTCACGACGCCGCGCCGGGCACCGACGGGTTGGTCGGTACCCGGCGCGGCGGTCACGCTCAGCGTGCGGCGACGAGGCTGCGCTCGGCGGCGTCGGCCTGCCCCAGGCGGTCGGGCGCCTCGACGGGGACGGCCGAGAGGAAGTAGGTCTGCGGCGTGGTGTCGACCACGACGACCCGCAGGCGGTCGGCCCGAACCGGGGCACCGTCGAACTGCACCTCGGCGGTAGCCCGAGTGGCCGGGACACCGGACACGGAGGTGGGCGTCACCTGCACGCCCACGACGCGGCCCTTGAGGCCCTTGTAGCCGTCGGACTCGAGGCTCCGGGTGACGATCGTGCGAGCCACGGCGTCCGTCGATGCCCCCTTCACCAGGGAGGGGCCGAATTCGATCTGCGAACCCCAGTTCTTGCCCGCAAGCTTCACTCCGGCCACGACGGTGCCCTCCGCATCCGGGGCCGTGATCTCCCAACCCGCGAGGGTGCCGCGATCGATCGACAACGGACCCGCGACCACGCGGGCCGGATCAGCGACGGCGGGAGCGGCGGTCATGGTGGCGACGGAAGCTCCGGCGACGACGGCAGCGAGGGCGGTACGAGTCTTGAGTGCGATCATGAATACCATGATTCCATATCAGTAAACTTTGTGCATTCTGCTGTGACGCCGCGCTCCATCGTGCACCCGGATCCAGGTACGTCGATCTAAGGTTGCGGGGATGGGCAAGCATTCGTCGACGCGTGAGTCGCCGGACGTCTCCGCATGGCTCCTCGTCGCTAACCCGCTGTGTCTCCTCTTCGGGCTCTATGCCGTGTGGACCGGCGCCGTGATAATCACCGGGCCCGCGACGTGCGACATGAAGACGATGACAGCTGCCGACGTGTGCGCAACGGGCCGAAAGCTACTCGACGAGCAGCTCCTCGTCGACGCCGCGCCAACCCCTCCCACGGACGGCAAGTACCGAACCTACGCTCAGCAGCAGTCGTTCAACCGTGTGGCAGGCCCGGGGCGCGTGATCGTCGGGCTGGTGGTCGTGGCCGGTTCGCTGTGGCTCGGCCTGGCACAAGCCCGCGGATTGCAAACGCGCAGAGAATTGCGCCGAAGGCAGGTGCGCGGCGCCGCCGCCGGGCAGGACAACAAAGGCGGCCTCGCTGATACGAGACCGCCTTGATCGCGAAACTTTGTGGAGCCTAGGAGATTCGAACTCCTGACATCCGCCTTGCAAAGGCGGCGCTCTACCAACTGAGCTAAGGCCCCGGGTCGGGGTGTGGTGGGCCTAGGAGGACTTGAACCTCCGACCTCTTCGTTATCAGCGAAGCGCTCTAACCGCCTGAGCTATAGGCCCGTGAACCGAGGTGAAAGATTACCAGTGCACCTCGGGTTCTACAAAATTGCTGGTCAATCCCTATCGGCGAGGGTCACCTCGACGCCGCCCACGAGGTCGGCGCACAGGTTGTAGATGAACGCCCCGACGGTGGCGAGGGCGGTCAGCAGAACCACGTTCGCCAAACCCACCAGCCCGGAGTACAGGAACACGTCGCCGGCCGTGAGGATCGACGATCCGGCCTGCTCGTTGACCAGGGTCTGGAAACTGTCGTTGATCTTCGACCACACGCCCATGCCGTTGAGGATCACGTACAGCGCGCCCACGGCGATCATCCACACGAAGAAGAGCACCACCGAGACCACACCCGCGAGCTTGAACGTGGTCCACGGATCGATGGACCGCAGTTGCATCGCGGCCCGCACGGGTCCCGTTGCGGCCTGCGTCTTCACACCCGCGGCGCGGGCCGGCGTGCTGCCCACGGTGTGCAGGTTCGACGGTGCGGCCTCGGGCTCGGGCTCCGCCGGCGCGGTGGCCGCCGGAGGCGGCGTCGTGGCCACCGGAGTGGTGGGCGCGTCCGCCGGGGTCACATGGTGGATCTTGTCGAGATCGGGCAGATCCTTCGGCAGCTCGTCCCGCTCCACGCCCTCGGTGGGTGCGTCGATGACGCGGCCGAGGTCGGTGTCCCGTCGCGGGATCCGGACGGGCTGTCGACCCGCCTGCTCCGGCCCGGGCTCGCTGGGCTGCCCGGGGCCGGTTCCAGGGGTACTCACATGCGCTCCTTTTGAGTCGCGGCGACCTTATTCCTCGGTGGTCGCCTGCTCGGTCTCGTCGCTCGTCTCGTCGGTCTCGTCGGCGTTCCGCGCGATGGCCAGAAGCGTAGTGCCTTCGCCGAGGTTCATCAGCCGGACACCCTTGGTCTGGCGACCCGCCTTGCGGACCTGCCGCGCGGCGGTGCGGATGACTCCGCCACCCGAGGTGATCGCGTAGAGCTCGGTCTCATCGTTGACGATGAGCGCGCCCACCAGGTCACCGCGCTTCGGGTCGAACTGGATCGTCAGCACGCCCTTGCCGCCACGCCCCTGCACAGGGTAGTCGTCCATCGCGGTGCGCTTGGCATAACCGCCCGAAGTGGCCACCAAGAGGTAGGTGTCCTCCTGGACCACGTTGAGCGCCAACAGCTGATCGTCGCCGTTGAACCGCATCCCCTGCACACCGGAGGTTGCGCGGCCCATCGGGCGCAGGGCCTCGTCGGTCGCGGAGAACCGGATCGACTGGGCATTCTTGCTCACCAGCAGCAGATCATCCTCGGAGGAGACCAGCGCGGCACCCACCAGCTCGTCCTCGTCGCGCAGGTTGATGGCGACGATGCCGCCGCTGCGGTTCGAGTCGAAGTCCTCCAGGCGGGACTTCTTCACAAGACCGTTCTTGGTGGCCAGCACCAGGTACGGCGCATCGTCGTAGCCCTTGATCTGGATCACCTGAGCGATCCGCTCCTCGGGCTGGAAGGCCAGCAGGTTCGCGACGTGCTGACCGCGTGCGGTGCGGCTCTGCTCGGGCAGCTCGTAGGCCTTGGCCCGGTAGACGCGACCCTTGGTGGTGAAGAACAGGATCCAGTCGTGGGTCGAGCACACGAAGAAGTGCCGCACGATGTCGTCCTGCTTGAGATCGGCTCCCTTGACGCCCTTTCCGCCGCGCTTCTGGCTGCGGTACAGGTCGGTCTTGGTGCGCTTGGCGTAGCCGGTCTCGGTGATCGTGACGACCACGTCCTCGCGGGCGATGAGATCCTCGTCGGTCACGTCGCCGTCGGCCGCGATGATCTTGGTGCGGCGGTCGTCGCCGAACTTCTCGACGATCTCGCCCAGCTCGTCGCGCACGATGGCGCGCTGCCGCTCGGGCTTGTCGAGAATGTCCTTGAGGTCGGCGATCTCGCGCTCGATCTCGGCGAGTTCGTCGATGATCTTCTGCCGCTCCAGGGCCGCCAGCTTGCGCAGCTGCATGTCGAGGATGGCGTTGGCCTGGAGCTCATCGACATCGAGCAGCTCCATCAGGCCCGTGCGTGCGATCTCCGTCGTCTGCGAGGCGCGGATCAACGCGATCACCTCGTCGAGGGCGTCGAGCGCCTTGACCAGGCCGCGCAGAATGTGGGCGCGCTCCTCCGCCTTGCGGAGCAGGAACTTGGTGCGCCGCACGATGACGTCCAACTGGTGCGCCACGTAGTAGCGGATCATCTGGTCCAGCCGCAGGGTGCGCGGCACACCGTCCACGATGGACAGCATGTTGGCGCCGAAGCTGGTCTGCAGCTGGCTGTGCTTGTAGAGGTTGTTCAGCACCACCTTGGCGACGGCATCGCGCTTGAGCCGCACCACGATCCGCATGCCGACGCGGTCGGAGGATTGGTCCTCGATCTTGCTGATGCCGGCGATCTTGCCGTCCCGGACCTGCTCGGCGATCGACAGCACGAGGTTGTCGGGGTTCACCTGGTAGGGCAGCTCGGTGATGACGAGTTCCGTTGCGCCCTTGGAGTCCTCCTCCACCTCCACCACGCCGCGCATGCGGATGGAGCCGCGGCCGGTGGAGTAGGCGTCCTTGATGCCCTGGCCACCCACGATGAGCCCGTGGGTCGGGAAGTCGGGGCCCTTGACTCGCTCCATGCACGCCTCGAGCGTGGCCTCGGAGTCGGCGTCGTAGTTCTCCAGGCACCAGAACACCGCTTCGGCGATCTCGCGCAGATTGTGCGGCGGGATGTTGGTGGCCATGCCGACGGCGATACCGCCGGAGCCGTTCATCAGCAGGTTGGGCACACGCGCGGGGAGCACGGTGGGCTCCTGCGTCTTGCCGTCGTAGTTGGGCGCGAAATCGACGGTCTCCTGGTCGATTCCGCGCAGCATCTCCATGGCGAGCGGGGTGAGGCGAGCCTCGGTGTAGCGCATGGCGGCCGCGGGATCATTACCGGGCGAGCCGAAATTGCCCTGTCCGTCGATCAGCGGGTACCGCATCGACCAGGGCTGCGCGAGCCGGACCAGCGCGTCGTAGATCGCGGAGTCGCCGTGCGGGTGGTAGTTGCCCATGGTCTCGGCGACGGGCTTGGCCGACTTCACATAGCTGCGGTCGGGGCGGTAGCCGGCGTCGTACGACGCGTACAGGATACGGCGCTGCACCGGCTTCATACCGTCGCGCACCTCGGGCAGCGCGCGGCCCACGATCACGCTCATGGCGTAATCGATGTAGCTGCGCTGCATCTCCTGCTGGATGTCGACCGGTTCGATCCGGTCGTGACCACCGGTCTCGGTGGGCGGGGTGGTGTCAGTCATGGAATTCCTTCGACTTCAGGCGGTTCGACGGTGCACGGCCCGGTGGTCCGGGCCGGCGCATCAGACGTCGAGGAACCGCACGTCCTTGGCGTTGCGGGCGATGAACGAACGGCGGGCCACCACGTCCTCGCCCATGAGGATCGAGAACAGCTCGTCGGCCGCGGCGGCGTCGTCGAGGGTCACCTGCTTGAGCACGCGCACCGTCGGATCCATCGTGGTCTCCCAGAGCTCCTTGGCGTTCATCTCGCCGAGGCCCTTGTACCGCTGGATACCGTCGTCCTTGTTGATCTTCTTGCCGGACTTCAGGCCCTCGGCCAGCAGCGCGTCGCGCTCGGCATCGCTGTAGGCGAACTCGGGCTCGGCACCCTTCTGCCACTTGAGCTTGTACAGCGGCGGCTGTGCGAGGTACACGTGGCCGTGCTCGACCAGCGGCCGCATGAATCGGAACAGCAGCGTCAGCAGCAGCGTCGAGATGTGCTGGCCATCCACGTCGGCGTCGGCCATGAGCACGATCTTCTTGTAGCGCAGTTTAGCGATGTCGAATTCATCGTGGATACCGGTGCCGAAAGCCGTGATGATCGACTGGACCTCGGTGTTCTTGAGCACCTTGTCGATTCGCGCCTTCTCGACGTTGATGATCTTGCCGCGGATAGGCAGGATCGCCTGGTACATCGAGTCGCGGCCGCTCTTGGCGGAACCACCGGCCGAGTCACCCTCCACGATGTAGACCTCGCACTTGTCGGGGTCGTTGCTGCGGCAATCCGCGAGCTTGCCGGGCAGGCCGCCGATATCGGTGGCGCTCTTGCGGCGCACCAGCTCTCGTGCCTTCCGCGCGGCGAGACGGGCCTGGGCCGAGGCGGCGGCCTTCTGCACAATGGTCTTGGCGTCGGCCGGGTTCGAATCGAACCAGAACTGCAGCTGCTCCCGACATACCTTCTGTACGAAGCTCTTGACCTCGGTGTTGCCGAGCTTCGTCTTGGTCTGGCCCTCGAACTGCGGCTCGGCGACCTTCACGGAGATCACCGCGGCGAGGCCCTCGCGGATGTCGTCGCCCGACAGCTCGCCGTCCTTCTCCTTCACCAGCTTCTTGTCTTTGGCGTAGGCCTTGACGACGCCGGTCAGCGCGGTGCGGAATCCCTCCTCGTGGGTTCCGCCCTCGTGCGTATTGATGGTGTTGGCGAAGGTGTGCACGGACTCCGAGTAGCCGGAGTTCCACTGCATCGCGATCTCGATCTCGTGACCCTTCTCCTTCCCCTCGAAGGAGATGATCGAGGCGTGGATCGGGGACTTCGACGTGCGTGCGTTGATGTGCTTGACGTAGTCGACGAGCCCGTCCGGGTAGTGGAAGATCCGCTCGCGCTTCTTGGGCGCGACCTCGGCCAGCGCGGCGGCGACGTCCTCCTCGTGCGCCGAGGGTGCCTCCTCGGTGATGTCCTCGTCGGGCACCTCGATGGCGACAGGGCGCTCGTCGGTGAGCGTGATCGTCAGGCCCTTGTTGAGGAAGGCCATCTCCTGCAGGCGCCGCGAGACGGTCTCGAAGTCGTAGTGGGTGGTCTCGGTGAACACCTTCGGGTCGGCCCAGAACCGCACCGTCGTACCGGTGCGGGTGGTGGGCTCGCCCTTGATCAGATCCTCGGCAACGGAGTCGCGCTTCGCGTCGTCCCAGTGGAAGTTCTGCTGCCAGTGGAAGCCGTCGACGTCGATTTCGACCTCGACGCGGCTCGACAGCGCGTTGACCACCGAGATGCCGACGCCGTGCAGGCCGCCGGAGACGGCGTACGCATCGGAGTCGAACTTGCCGCCGGCGTGGAGCGAGGTGAGCACCAGCTGCACGGTGGGTATGCCCTTGGCGTGCATCGCGACGGGGATGCCGCGACCGTCGTCGATGACCTCGACGCCGCCGTCGGCTCGGAGCTTCACGTCGACCCGGGTCGCGTGGCCGGCCATGGCCTCGTCGACGGAGTTGTCGACGACTTCCCAGATCATGTGGTGCAGGCCGCGCGGTCCGGTGGTACCGATGTACATACCGGGGCGCTTGCGCACCGCCTCCAGGCCCTCGAGCTGCTTGATGGAATCGGCGCCGTAGTTGCCCGAACCGGACTTTCCAGCGTTGTTGTCAGCCGCCACGATGTGTTGGCGCTCCTTCGTCGATACCACCGCCCGGCGCGTCCGGGCGCTACCCGACGAGCCAGGTCGATGGTGAACGGACAGCGGCCACCGGGGCGAACCGCTCTTGCCGTTCCAGTCTACTCTTCTTCAGGACGTTAAATGCGGTTGCCACGCCCTGAACGCGTCGCAGACGAATCCGACGCCTTTTCGGCGCGATCACTCCGGATCGATCCTTGTCCGCCGCACGGCCCTGCTGGGCCGCGGATCGGTTACCCGTACGTGTCGCGCGGACCGCGCCCCGGCACATGCAAAGGGCCTTTACGCCAGCTGGGTGCGGAGGGGCCGGTGATGGTGAGCGAGGTGACCACGCCCTGGCCCACGGCAGCGTTGATCTTGGCGAGCAGTTGCGGTTGCATGAGGCGCAATTGCGTGGCCCATGCGGTGGACTCGGCACTCACGTAGAGCACCTTCTCACGCAGGCTCACAGCCTGGGCGTGGGCCGCCACATCAGCGCCGACCACGGTGTCCCAACAACCGAGAACCGTTCCCTCACTGACCTTCTTATCCCAGCCACGTGCCTTCGCGATGCCTCCGATGAGGGCGCCGAAACGTTGCGGATCGCGGCCATCGGGTGCCGGTCCGGACCATCGCTTCGAACCTTGGCGCAATCGCCGGACGCCGCCGGTCATCGGGGCGGAATTACCGCGGCCGACGGACTTGCCCGCCGCCTTCGCCGCAGCGCGCGCCTCTTCGAGGGCGCGGCGCGCGATATCGGAGCCGTGCAGCTGACCGTCGTTGTTCGGCCCCGTCATGACACCTCCCTGTGCCGGGCTCGATCCGGTGTCCCCAGGCTACCCGCGGCCACCGACAGTGTCGGCGCGTCCCGAACCGGGAGATCACTCGCCGGCGCGCCTGCCCACCAGGTCGTGAACGCTGACCTGCGTCTGCGACGTCGAACGACGGTGCCGCGCCTCGGGCCGGGTCCGCAGGAAGACCGCGACCACGACGCATGCGACCGCGCCGACACCGGCCGCGACCAGGTTCGCCGACTGCATCGCGGAGACGAAGGCCTGCTGCACCGTGTGTCCGAGCGCGGCCTGCAGCTCGGGCGGTGCCGCACCGATGGCGCGCACGCCCCCGATGACGGACGATTCGGCCTCGGCTCGGATTCCCGGTGCCACCGGCAGCCGGGCGACGTCCTCGGCCACCCGAGCGGAATAGAGATGCGCGACAACCGAACCCAGGATCGCGACGCCCAGCGCACCGCCGACCTCCCGGGTGGTGTCGTTCACGGCCGATCCCGCCCCGGCCTCACCCGATGGCACCGAGGTCATCACCGATGTGGTGGCGGGCCCCTGTAGCAACCCGAGACCCACGGCGATCACCGACATCGACGGCAGGATCTGTGTCAGGTAGTCGGCGGATTCGGTCAGTCGCGACGTGAAGACGAAACCCGCCGCCATGATGGCCAGGCCGGTCGAAATGGCGAACCGCATCCGGCGCTCGGTGTTGGCCAGCGCCGCCAGCGGCGTCACCGCGACCGCCACCAGCGCGAACGGGATCACCCGGACCGCGGTCTCCAACGGTCCGTATCCCAGCACCGCCTGGAAGTACATGATCGTGATGAACACGAACCCCAGGAGGCAGAAGAAGCCGGCGCAGATCGCGAAGGAGCCCATCGCGAACCCGCGCGAACGGAACAGGGTCACATCGAGGACCGGATTCGCCTGTCGCCGCTCGTAGACCACGAAAGTGACGAGGAAGACCGCCGCCGCCACGAGCGCGCCGACCACGGGAGCGCTTCCCCATCCGAAGTTCGGCGCCTCGATGAGGGCCCACACGAGCAGGGTGATACCCGAGATCGACAGCAGCACCCCGAACAGATCGAAGGACGGGCGTTCGGAACCGAACGACTCGGGCACCAACGTCAGACATCCGATGATCGCGATCACCGAGATCGGCACATTGATCCAGAACACCGAGGACCAGGCGAAGTGCTCGACCAGATAGCCGCCGACCACGGGACCGATCGCGATCGACGCGCCGGCCGCGGCCGACCACACGGCGATCGCCTTCGTCCGCTCCTGCTTCTCCGGGAACAGCACGGAGATGATCGCCAGGGTCGCGGGGAAGATCAGCGCCGCGGCGGCGCCCAATGCCGCACGCGCGGTGATCAACTGCGCCAGCGATGTGGACCGGGTCGCCAGGACCGAGATCACGATGAAGCACACCAGTCCGGCGACCAGCACCTTGCGCCGGCCGATCCGGTCCCCGAAGTAGCCCGTGGCCAGCAGCAGGCCCGCGAACACCAGCGTGTACGAATCCACGATCCACTGCAGGGCGCTCATGCCGCCGCCGAACTCATTGCTGAGGGTGGGCAGCGCGATGGTGACGATGCTGTTGTCCATACCGGTCATCAGGACCGCGATACACACGGTGGCCAGTGAGATCCACCGCTTCGGCGCGCTCAGCGCACCGGACGATGCGCTCACCTCAACGACCGGTCTCGGCCACGAACGCGTCGAAGGCCTCGATGAACTGGTCACGCCCGCGCAGGTCTTCCGCCGCTACCTCGCCGAGCCGGCGTGCACCCGCCACCACCGCATCGTCGCGCACCAGCGAGAGCACTGCCTCGGCGATCGTGCGCGCCGACATCCGACGGCGCGAGAGCAGCGCACCGGCACCGGCTGCCTCGATCCGCCGACCCCAGAAGTGCTGATCGAAGGCCTGACTGCAGACCAGTGAGGGCCGACCGGAGGCCGCTGCGATGGCGGTGGTCCCGGCGCCGCCGTGATGGACGATCGCCGCGCAGCGCGGGAAAACCGCGTCGTGGTCGATATCCGGCAGCACCAGCAGGTCCGGCGTCTCGACGACCTCGTCGCCCGTGCGCGCAGACCATCCGGGGACGGCGATCAAGCGTAGTCCCTCACCGGCCAGGGTGGCGGCGAGTTCCGTCACCACGCCGTCGAAGTCGACGATCGGCATGCTGCCGAAACCCAGGTAGACGAACGGACGGTCGTCGCTGTCGATCCACGCCTCGACCGCCCGGTCACGGGCGGCGCGATCCGCGGGACGGCCCTCGATCCGGATGAATCCGATCCGAGGCTGCCGCGCGTCGCTCCGCGTGCGCGGCGGTACCAGCGCGGTGCCGAAGGCCTCGACGCGAAGGATGTCACGGCCGTTGAGAACAGACCGCGGGTTGATGATCCGCCGGGGATAGCCGACGCGCTTGGCCAGGTGCAGAGTCTTCTTGGCGATGCTGAGGGCCCAGCCGATATCGAAGATCCGGTAGGTGAGCGGCAGCAGTACCGGGATCGTGGCGGTGATGTCCTGGAGCCGCGGTCCGAGCAAGGGATTCGGCACGGTGCTGTGCGCATCGCCCGGGAAGTACTCGAGCATCACCAGCGGTGTGCCGTTCCGGTGGGTGACCAGGGCCGCGCGCTCTTCGATGATCCTGGTGCTGATCACGCAGTCGACGTCCGCGCACAACTGCGCGAGGTGCTCGTCGAACTCGTCGGCGTGCGAGTCTGCCAGTTTGCCCACGGCCCGTAGCTGCGTGGCGGTGCCGGTACCGAAGAACTTCTCCTGCCCGAGAGGCGATTGGAGGAATTCCTTGAGATTGAGGGTGGTCAGAATGCGCGGCTCGAATCCGTGCGAGCGCACGAAGTCCCGGGATTCGACCGTGCAGCCGATCGTCACGGTGTCGCCGCGGTCGGCGAACACGCGGCCCACTGCCAGAAGGGGGCTGATATCGCCGCGCGAACCCATACAAGCGATCGCAATGCGCACCGTGGTCGCCTCTCCATCGTTTCTATCTCGACATGTTCTGATTCCTCGCCCCCGATTGCGATGACAGAGGCACTCTACGGCCTGCTGTCGTGATCCGCCGAACCGCTAGGACGCGGTCTCATCGGGGCGGTCGTCGTCCGGTGCGCTCCGCAACCGTGAGATCCGGGCATCGGCCGGCCCCTCGACGGTGACCTCGAAGGTGCGGGCCCGCAGCGTCGGCGGCAGATCCTCGGGCACGGCCGCGGTCACGATCACCTGCTCGGTCTCGGCCGCGACGTCGGCGAGCGCGGTGCGCCGTTTGGTGTCGAGTTCGGCGAAGACGTCGTCGAGGAGCAACACCGGGTCGCTGCCACCGGCGCGCAACAGCTCGAGGGATGCCAGGCGCAGAGCCAAAGCGTACGACCAGGATTCACCGTGCGAGGCGAATCCCTTCGCGGGCTCGTTACCCAGTCGCAGGTCGAGGTCGTCGCGGTGCGGCCCCACCAGGCATACTCCCCGATCGATCTCCCGCGACCGGGCACGCTGCAGGCCGGCGAGCATCGCCTCCTCCAGTTCGGCGACGGTGGCGGTGGCCGGATCGCCTCCGAACTCGTCATCGAACAGGCCGCTCGTGTACTCCATGGTGGCG
The DNA here is from genome assembly GCF_000092225.1 of Tsukamurella paurometabola DSM 20162. Lineage (NCBI taxonomy): Bacteria > Bacillati > Actinomycetota > Actinomycetes > Mycobacteriales > Tsukamurellaceae > Tsukamurella > Tsukamurella paurometabola. The sequence continues at coordinate 5,751 of NC_014158.1, read as the reverse complement.
GCCCGCGAATGCGGTGCCAGCGCGCCGTAGGCCACGGTGAGGTGCGGCTGCAGCGCGGCGACCACCTCCAATCGCGCCGCCAGCATCTCGGCGCCGAAGCGCGCCAGTTGCACATCCCAGACATCGAGGGTCGCGAGCATCGACTCGGCGTCCGGTCCCCCGCGACGGGCGGCGGCGTACGCGGTCTTGAGCAGCGCCGTCCGCTGTTTGAGCACCCGGTCGTAGTCGGCCTTCTCGGCCGCGATCCGCGGTGTTCGGAGGATCGCGAGTTCGTCGAGGAACCGTCGCCTGCCGCCCGGGTCTCCGCGCACCAACGACAGATCCTCGGGAGCGAACAGCACCGATTGCAGGATGCCCAGGAGATCCCGCGGGCGTCGGCTGGGAGCGGTGTTGATTCTGGCCTTGTTCGCGCGACCGGCCACGATGTCGACTTCCGCGGTCAGCTCGCGGCCCGCATTGTGCACCGTCGCCAGTACCGTCGCGGACTCCGTGCCCACCCGGATCAGCGGTTGATCGGTCGACACCCGGTGCGAGCCGAGAGTCGCCAGGTAATTCAACGCCTCGATGAGGTTGGTCTTACCGAAACCGTTACGCCCGACGAAGACGGTGACACCCGGCCCCAGTTCGATGTCCACATCGTCCCAGGACCGGAAGTCGTGCAGGCGTAATCGGCGAACGTACAAGGAAGCGCGGGGAAACTAGTCGGCGCGCCGGACGGCGTGCCCGCCGAACTGATTGCGCAGGGCGGAGACCGCCTTCATGGTGTCGGAATCGTCCTGCCGGGACTGGAACCGGGCGAACAGCGCCGCCGCGATCACGGGCGCCGGCACGGAGTGCCGGATCGCCTCCTCGACGGTCCACCGGCCCTCGCCGGAATCCTCGGTGTACCCGGTGATCTCCTGTAAGCCAGGATCCTCTTCGAGGGCCTTGACCAGGAGGTCGAGGAGCCATGAGCGTACGACGGTACCCTTGCTCCAGGCTCGGAGGGTACCGGCCACGTTCTCGATGAGCGGTTCCGCCTCGAGTAGGTCGTAGCCCTCGCCGTACGCCTGCATCAGTCCGTACTCGATGCCGTTGTGGATCATCTTGGCGTAGTGGCCGGCGCCCACCGGACCGCTGTGCGCGAAACCGTCGGCGCGATCGCCCTCGGGGCGCAGCGCATCGAAGATCGGCATGGCCCGTTCGACATCGGCGTCGGAACCGCCGACCATCAGGCCGTAACCGTTCTCCAGACCCCAGACACCGCCGGAGACACCACAATCGAGGTACCCGACGCCCTTCTCCGCCAAGAGGTCGGCATTGGGCTGATCGTCGGTGTACTTGGAATTACCGCCGTCGATCACCAGATCGCCTTCGCCGAGCAGGTCGGCCAGCTTGCGCACCGTCTCCCGGGTGGGCTCACCGGCGGGCACCATCACCCAGACGACCCGGGGTGCTTCAAGCGCCTCGACGAGTGCTTCGAGGGTCGGCACGTCGGTCACTTCGGGCCGAGGGTCGTAACCGACTACCTCGTGCCCGCCGGCGCGCACGCGCTGGCGCATGTTCGCGCCCATCTTGCCCAGACCGATGAGACCCAACTGCATGCTGGTCACGCCTTCCGTGTGGTGGATGTCGACGGTTCGCTCAGCCGGGCAGACGCACGGGCATCAGCAGGTACGTGTACGCGCTCTGCGGCGCGGGGAAGGCCCCCGAGTCGTCCGGCTGGAAAGCATTCTCCACCGTGGGCCGCAGCACCGCAGGCCGAGACGGTGTGGTGAAACCGAACGTCACCGAATCCGTGTGGATGGCAGCGAGGCCGTCCTGCAGGTAGCCCGGGTTGAAGGCGATGGTGAGCGGCTCGCCCTGGAAATCGGCGGGGAGCTCCTCCTCAGCCTTCCCCGCGTCGTCTCCGCCGGCCGAGAGCCGCAACGTGCCGTCACCGAACTCCATGCGCACCTGGGCGCCGCGGTCGGCCACCAGGGCCACGCGCTTGATCGCCTCGAGCAGCGGCGCGATCTCCATCGTGGCGATCGCGGTGTGCGAAGCGGGCAACAGCTGGCGGAATTTCGGGAAGTCGGCGTCGAGGAGGCGGGTGGTGGTGCGGCGATCCGGCCCGACCACACCGAGCAGGCCATCGGCACCCACCGCGGAACCCGCGCCCAGGGCGATTCCTACCTCGGAATCACCGGCGAAGGTCTTCGCGGCCTCGGACAGCGTCTTCGCGGGCACCAGGACGGCGGCCTTGACGTCGCCGGACTGCGGCTGCCAGTCGAATTCGCGCACGGCCAGGCGGAACCGGTCGGTGGCCGCGAGAACGACACGCTGACCTTCGATCTCGACCCGGATACCGGTGAGCATCGGCAGGGTGTCGTCCTTACCGGCCGCGATGGCCACCTGGGAGATCGCCTCGGCGAACATGCTGCGCTCGATCGCACCGGTCTGCTGCGGCAGCTCGGGCAGCTGCGGGTAATCCTCGACCGGCATCGTGGGCAGCGAGAACTTCGCACTGCCACAACTGATCGCGACCCGGGTCACGTCCAGCTCCACATCGACCGGCTTGTTGGGCAACGCCTTGGTGATGTCGGCGAGCAGGCGCCCGGACACCAGGACCTGGCCCTCGTCGGCGACCTCGGCGCCGACCCGAACCTGTGCCGAAACCTCGTAGTCGAATCCGGAGACGGTGAGCCCGTCGTCACCCGCGGTCAGCAGGACACCGCCGAGGACCGGTACCGGAGGACGCGACGGCAGACTGCGGGCTACCCACGCGACGGATTCGGCGAACTCCTCGTGCGGGACGCGAAACTTCATGCCGACGGAGCCTTTCGGTAGGGACATGCGGGCAGGGCGTGGCGGCTTCTGCCGTCAGGGCTTCGATGCTATAGGAGGTGGGTCCGGTCGGTGTACGCCCGTCTGAACTCGGTGTCCGCTCCGACCCGCGGGGCCTGCTTCCCCACATCCTCTTTTCAAAAGAAGTATCTAGAGAAGAAATAACCTGTAGTGATAGGCCCTGTGGATGCTGTGGATGGACGGTGTCCGCGCAGCGCCGCTGGCGTGTCGGGATGTTGACGACGCGCCGCACCGAATGTGGAACTACATTCGTGTGATTGGTGATGAAGCCTTCCTGTGGACGGTTGTGGAGGAACTCTCCCCAGGTTGTTCCTGCATTTTCAGTGATTCATCCACAGGCCCGGGGATCTGTTCGCACGTGGCGGACGACACGCCCTGGCGTACCTTGTGACCATGGGATACCCCGATCCGCAGCAGAATCCCGGACAGCACCCGGGCGGACAGAACTACCCGCCGCAGCCGGCCGGCCCGAATCCGCCGGCCGGCCCGTACCCACCCGTGCAGCCGGGTGGCCCATACCCGCCGCAGCCCGGCGGCTATCAACCGACGCGTGAGATGGGGCGCGATGAGGCCGCGAGTGGTACCGGCGGCTACGAGCTCGGCTACACCCAGGGCGCGTACGGGCCCTATGACGGCCAGCAGCCGCCGCAGGGACCACCGCCGGTCCCCGGCGACCCGTACGGGCCCGGTGGAGGTTCGGGTGACGACGGTGGAGGCAATGGCAATAAGAAGGCCATCTGGATCGCGGTGGCCGCCGTGGTCTTCGTGCTCGTACTCGCCGGCGTGGTGGTGGGCATCGCGACGAGCGGCGGCGGGTCGAAGGACACCGCGGCCACCCCGACGCCGACGACGGCGCCGACCACGACCCGGACCACCACCGGTGGGATGACGATGCCCAGCGGTATCCCGTCGATCTCCGTGCCACCCATCTTCGGCGGCGGGTCGACCACTGGTCCCAATGCGCGGCAGTGGACGGTCGAGGTCACCGGTAGCGGATCCGCTCAATTGGTGACGATCGGCATCCCGGACACCAGTCTCTTCGGCTCCCAACCACTTCCGTGGTCCAAGTCGTTCACGTCGGATGCACCGTTGGTGACCATCACGGTGATCGGTTACACAGGCGACGCATCCTGCACCATCAAGCGGAACGGCACCGTCGTCTCAGAACAGAAGTCGAGCGCCGAGACCAGCGGAGGCGGACCGCTGATCTGCACCTCGGGTCGCTGACCGGGCGGAGACCGCGGCGCCGGTTGTCGCGGTGCCCTATTGGCTGCGTCGTTTGATCCGGGTGGTCAGTTCCTGCACCTGGTCGTAGACGCGGCGCCGCTCGGGCATCTCCTTGCGGATCTTGCGCTCCGCGTACATGACCGTGGTGTGGTCGCGGTCGAAGATCTGGCCGATCTTCGGCAGGGAGAGCTCGGTGAGCTCGCGGCACAGGTACATGGCGATCTGGCGGGCATGGGTCACAGCACGGGCGCGCTCGGTGCCCTTGAGATCGGCGACCGTGATCTCGAAGTACTCCGCCACCACGGAAAGAATGGTGCTGGAAGAGATCTCGATGGTGGTGGTGTCCGGAACGAGATCGCGGAGCACCATTTCGGCGAGTTCGTAGGTCACGTCGGTCTGGGTGAGCGAGGCGAAGGCGGTCACGCGGATCAGGGCGCCCTCCAGCTCGCGGATGTTCCGGTCGATCCGGGTGGCGATCAGCTCCAGCACATCGTGCGGAACGTGAATCCGCTCCATCTGCGCCTTCTTGAGCAGGATCGCCATCCGGATCTCCAACTCGGGCGGCTGGACATCGGTGATCAGGCCCCACTCGAACCTGGTGCGCAGCCGATCTTCCAGCGTCGCAAGCTGCTTCGGCGGACGATCGGACGAGACCACGATCTGCTTGTTGGCATTGTGCAGCGTGTTGAAGGTGTGGAAGAACTCCTCCTGGATACCCAGTTTGCCTTCGAGGAACTGGATGTCGTCCACCAGCAGGATGTCCACATCGCGGTAGCGCTGTTTGAACTGCACCTGACGGTCGTCCTTGAGCGAGTTGATGAAGTCGTTCGTGAACTCCTCGGTGGAGACGTACTTCACCCGCATGCCGGGGAACAGTCGCTGTGCGTAGTGGCCGGCGGCGTGCAGCAGATGCGTCTTACCGAGCCCGGACTCGCCCCAGATGAAGAGCGGGTTGTACGCCCGGGCGGGCGCCTCGGCCACGGCGAAGGCGGCGGCGTGGGCGAACCGGTTCGAGGCGCCGATCACGAAGGTCTCGAAGGTGTACTTCTGGTTCAGGCTCGAGCCGCTCGACCCGGAGCTGCCGTTCGATTTCGACGATGGTCCGGTCATCGGCGGGGGCAGCGTGACCGACGGTGCCTCCAACGGCGCCGCAGCCGGGGGGAGGTTCGGTACGGGAAGGTCCGCGGTGCTCGGGCCGGCCGGTGGATCCGGCTCGGCGGCGACCGTCACCGGCGGCGTGGCATCCGGGGAGATCCGGACACCGAGCTCCACGTCCTGGCCCAGGCGCATGGACAGGGCGTCGATGATCGGGTCGCGAAGGCTTCGATCGATGACGTCTTTCATCAACTGCGAGGGCACTGCGACCAGGGCGAAACCCTCGGTGAGTGTCAGCGGTTGGACCAGGCGCAGCCAGGCCTTCTCCTGCATCGTGAGGGTGCGATCGGTGCTCTCCCCACAGAGATCGTCGACGACGGCTGTCCACGTCTCGATGAGTGGATCAACGGTCATCAGGTCCTCCGCGCCGGCCCCGGGAGCTGCTGCTTCCGGCTTTCGCCCGGCTTATCGTCCACATGTTCGTCGTCGGGTTGTGCACAAATACACCCCACCCGACCTGCGAAAGCACTCTACTCCACAGGTCTATCCACAGGTGTGGAAGAACCGAGTGTAGGGTGTTTCGGCCGATTGCTTCGGCCGTTT